>NZ_JBHRZI010000004.1:232230-335630 GCF_042649515.1 Lentzea rhizosphaerae
CGGGCCATCTATCGGCCCGAACGTGCTTTTCGCGCCAAACAACACGACGTGCTCATCCGGGCTGAGGCTAGGCGCGACTCTGACCGTTCAGCGCCGCAGACGGCCCGTGCTCCATCATTTCGGGTCCAAAATGACCTGAAGGTAGCACTGTTAGAAGGCTTCTACGAAAATCGCTAAGGCCACCACCGGGCCACATCGTCAACCGCAGCAGCACATTCGGCCACCGCCTCCATCCCGGCAGCGAGCGCGACGTGCCGCGCCCCCGCCGCCAGCACGGCCAGCAACCCCGGCCGCCCCAGATCGCCGAAGAGGTCCCGCAACGGCCCGATCTCGGACCACCACCACGACTCGGCGTCCGGCTCGGTCACGCCGAGCACCGCGACCCGTGCCCGTGACTTGGTCTCGTCCGGCAGGTTCGTGACGCTGTACAGGAGCGCGTACAGCAGTGCCGCGTCCGCCTGCCTGGCGATCGGGGTGAAGTCGGCGCCGTTCTCGTAGACGAACCGCCACAACAGATCCTGGGCCAGGCGCAGTGCCCGCTCCCGCAACCGAGGCGACAGCGCGGGCAGCACCGCGGCCAGCGCCTCCACCGACAGCGGCTGCTGGAGCAGCTGCTCCTGCTCGGCCTCGGTCATCGCCCGTGCCAGCGCACCCGCCGTCGGCGCGTCCAGCCTCGGGAAGCCCCGTTCGGTCAGAAGTCGCACGACGCGGCGCCGGGTGTGGTCGTCCAGGTAGGCGGCGATCGTCGCCATCGGCAGCGCGCGCATCATCGGATGCAGGCCTTCGGCTTCCGCAAGCGCCTTGCGGACCTGCTTCTGCTCCTCCAGGTGCGGCGCGCCCACGGTGAGGAACCTGGCGTAGCCGCGGTCGTTGCCCTTCGTCGCCGCCTTGGCGATGACGTCCCAGTGCTCGTCGGACAGCGTTCCGACGGGCGCGAGTGCAGGCCACACGTCGAACACCACGTCGGGATACGTCACCTCGAGGGTGTCCAGCAGCCTGCGCAGCACCTCGTCCGGGCTCAGCACCGGGCGCACCGCCGCCAGCCTCGCCGCGAACGCGTGGTCACCGAACTCCGGCCTGCGCGGGACGTGGAGAGCGGCCTCCCGCAACGACTCCGGGTCGCCGAGTGCGATCAGCACGTCCGCGCGGCCGGCTCCGGTGCAGGTCTTGAGCAGTTCGCGAGCCCGTGCGCGGAGGGCGGGACGATCTCCGCGCAGCGCCTGGCCGGACAGAGCGGCGATGGCGGCAGCGCGGGGTTGCTCGTCGCCGATGCGTTGCATGGTCCGCAGAACCAGTTCCAGCTCCTCCTGGTCCAGCGATCCTGAGGTGAGGGCGTCGAGCGCCGTCAACCGAGGCCCTGGCTGCGAGACCTCCATCGCGAGCGCCAGCGCTGCCAGCCGCTCCTCGTGGTTGAGCCGCGGCGCGACGGCCGTGAGGATCTCTGCGCGCTGCCAGCCGTGGTGGCGCGCCGCGACCTCGAGCGCCTCTGCGCTGGGCAGGTGCAGGGCTCGTTCCTTCTGGGGCAGTGCGTCCACGAACGCGGCCACCGTGCGGTCGCCGGGCAGGTGCGGCGCAAGGAGTCGCAGCGTGGCGGCGCGGGCGTGGTCGTCAGCCGAACCCTGGCGAGGGAGAGCACGCAACGCCTCGGCAGCCAGCGGCGGACGTGCCTTCGTCAGCGCGGCCAGCGCGAGTGCGCGGGCACCTGGCCAGCGGCGTTCGTCGATGCTCCTGGCGACGCGCAGGGCGACGTCCACCGAGTCGCCGTCGAGGAACTCGGCCAGCCCCACCAGTTTCAGGGCGATCTTCCAGTGTTCGCCTCGCGCGAAGTGGCCGAGCACGGTCCGCAGCACCGCTTGGCGGCGGTCGTCACCCAGCGTGCCGATCACCGTCCACAGTGGAACACGATCTGGTTCGGCGACGTCGAGTCCGTGAAGGACGTCGACCAGGTGCCGGTCCACCCACTCCGGTTCGAGACCCTCTCCGGCCAGTCGTGCGGCGAGCGCCGCCCCCGTGCGATCGGCACCGGGAGCGTTGAGCGGCACGGCGAGCAGTCTGCTGAGCGTGGCGGTGGAGACGTGCGGGATCAGGGCCGGCAACGCCGTGCCGAGTCGTTGCTGAGGGTTCTCGATCGCCAGCGCCGCCGTCACGCACCTGTCGAGCTGCTCGTCGTCGAGCGCGCCCGCGAGCACCGCGCACATCAGCGACTGCCCGGGAGATCCAGGATCGAGTGCGAGCGGCAGCAGTTCGCGCACGATCGCCGTGCGACGGTCAGCGGGCAAGCGCGGCAGCAACTGTCCGGCCACCTCGTGCGCACGGCCCGTCCTCAGCGGGAAGGCGACGTCCCAGAGCCCGGCCGCGTCCTCTTCGGACAGACACGGACGACCACTCGGGTAGCGCGCCTGCAGCAACGCGCCGAGCAGGTCGAGCCGGGTCTGCCTGCTCCCCACCGCGCGGATCCGGCCGATCGCCTGACGCGGCCGCCACACCCGGCCCTCGACCAGCGCACGCAGCAACGCCGGCGTGATGTTCGCGATGAGCGACTCCACGCTGGCGCTCATCAATGCGCAGGCGATCTCGCGGGCGACCGCCTTCGACGTGCCGCCCTCGTGAATCTCCCGATCCACCACGTCGGCTGCGAGCCGCCACGCCCGCGAGATGTCGTAGCGGTACTCGACCAGCGCGCCGTGCTGGTCGTGGACCGTGAACCAGACGTTGCTCTCGCTGTTTTCCAGTGACAGCAACCGATGCACGTCGGCCTGCCTGCCCGCTTCCTCCAGGTGCACGACCAGGTTCCGCAGCCCGTAGCCGTCGTCGAGCGACCCGACGGCGGTCAGCGCGTCGTCGGTGGGCCAGTAGCGGTGCACGATCCGCTGGTGGGTGTCGTGGGCGGCCCGCCGCAGCCGGTCGATGCGGCTCTCGTCCCCCGTCATGGCGTCCGGAGGCCGTTGTCCGGTGAAGTAGTCGCGAAGACTGTCGTGCATGACCGAGTACAGCGGATCGTCCCCTGCGGTCGTGTGCACGAAGTTGCGCAGCGGGCCCGTCATCAGCGTCCGCACCCGTTCCTTGTCCTCGACACCGGCGAGCGTGACCAGCGTGTCGAGGCCGACCGGCTCGGCCGTGCAGGCGAGCGTGCTGATCGCGGGCAGTGCGGCGCCGGGGTGGGACTCGGCCAGCTCGTCGAACGTCCGGCTGTAGTACGGCCACAGGCCCTTGGCCAGGTTCGGCAGCTCGCCGACCGTGATCGTGCCGTCGCGGATGCCGTCGAGCACGAAGCGCAGGTGGATCCAGATACCACCGCAGTGCCGGACCACCGCCTCGGTGAAAGACGCCTCGTCCTCGACTCTGCCGCGCAGCACCTCGTCGGTTCGCAGCAACGACTGCACGTGGGCTCGCACGTCACCGATCGCGTCCGCTCCGTGCGGATCGATCACCGTCGACTCGTACGGCAGCTCGCGACCCGTCACCTCGAAGCCCTCGCGCATCGTGGTGATCACGTAGACGTCGTCGGGGAGCCGCGCGGGAAGCCCGAACGGCATGGGGTGCGGGTCGTCGGCCTTCTCGAGACCGTCGACGAGCAGCACCACCTGGTCCTCCCTGGCCCTGGCGACCGAGGCGGCCTGGGCGAGCACCGCGCTGAACTGCAGAGTGCCGTGCACCTCCAGGTCCCGCAGCTCGTCCAGCTCGTAGTGGACGACGAGCTGGTCCGCGAGGCTCTGCAACGTCGCCGCCGTCGTGCGGCGCGCCCTGTCGCCGGAGGTGAAGTGGCACGCCCAGCCGCGGGTGGTGGCGAGGTGCGCGATCAGCGTCGACTTGCCGACACCGGACTTGCCCTCGACGAAGAAGTAGCCGCTCGGTTTCGTCGTCAGGAACTGGTCGATCTTCCCTGTCAGCCAGGGGCGCGGGGTGAAGGTGGCCATCGTGCCGAGGACGTCGTCGTAGGTCGTTCCCAGCAACACGCGGCCTCGGTTCGCGTCGAGGACCTCCTTCGCGTCCAGCACGGAGTGCAGCAGCTTCGTCGCCAGGTCCTCCGGCGTCCGGAACGTCTGGTAGATCAGCGGTTCCTTCGCGATCTTGTCGCGGAAGGCCTGCTGCTTGTGCCCGTGCTGGGGGTCGGTGAGGCAGTTCGCCGGCAGCGCAGCGTCCGGTGCCAGCAGGAACATCAGCCGGATCTTCTCGCGCCGGGTGGCCGTGTCGAACTCGTGCTCGGTGTAGGACACCTCGCGACCTGTCACCAGCGAGCCGTAGCGGAACCCGATGATCCCGACGTAGATGTCTGCGTCCGTCACCCGTTCCGCGTCGTAGTGCACCGGCGCCTTGTCCACGGCCGGGTACTCGGCCATCTCGACGCCGAGGCATCCCGCACGCCGCAACGCGCGTTGCGCGGCGTCGATGAACCCGTGCTCGGTGAACTCGGAGGTGTGGCTCAGGAAGACGCTGGGGATCACCCACCCGATCTTGCACCGGAACTGGGCCGAACGGAGCAACAAATCATTGCCAACTCATGGTCAGTTCATCCGCTTCGGCCGACGGGAATCCCCGCGAGCTCCTCCGAGAGGCTGGTGAAGGCCTCCGGCTCCACCCGCAACCACCCGCTGAACGGCTGCCGCATCCCCACGCACAACACACACACGAACGCCAGCACAGCAGCAGTGACACCCATCTGCAGGACGTGCCGCCGCCGCGCCGTGAACCCGACCAACATCGGAAACACCACCATCCCCACGGCCCCGACGATGGTCCCGACCAGCATCAGCTTCCCGGTGTTGTCCAACCCACCGGCGGAGTCCAGCCGATCTCGCCGCAGATCAGTGATCTCCCGCAACCGCTCCAACGCCCGTTCCCGCGCGCTCTTCACCTGATCCGGCGAGGACGGCAGCGACAGGATCTCGGTGTGCAACGAGTTGAGCACCGAGGTCGTACCGGCGTCCGACTCCCCCGCCGCCAACCGCGGCCATTCCTTGTCCGCCACCAGGTCGGGGTAGGAAACGAGCAGCCCCCGAATGTGATCACGTTGCGGCTGCGGCATCACCGACGTCTGCCAGTACACGTCGGCGACGGCGGCCGCCTCCCGGGCCGCGTTGTCCTCGGCCGCGCCGCTCTCCTCCCACACGATCACC
Source organism: Lentzea rhizosphaerae (assembly GCF_042649515.1). NCBI lineage: Bacteria > Bacillati > Actinomycetota > Actinomycetes > Pseudonocardiales > Pseudonocardiaceae > Lentzea > Lentzea rhizosphaerae. The sequence continues at coordinate 237,348 of NZ_JBHRZI010000004.1, forward strand.
ATGTAGAACGCCAGCGCCACGATGAACAGGCCGCTGATCACCGCGCCGAGGAAGCCGCGCGAGTCCGCGTCGCGGTCGTCGGCCTGCTCGTGGGCACGTGAGCGTCCGAACAACACGCACGCGACGGCGGTGACGACCACTGACGCCAGAACGATGATGACCGCTGTCCACATGGCTCCAATCTCCCCACAGCCGGCGCCCGTGCACCACCAACTCCACGCTTCTCGGCGTTTTCAGCCGCCCGTCAAGAGCAACGAGCCGTTGATCATGCCCACCGCTGGTCCACATGAGAGCGTTCACAGAAAACCGTTGAACACTAATGGGAGAACCGCACGACGACAGTCCTCAACGGAGAGTGAGGAGGGTCTGATCAACGCGCGGTGACAACCACGACCAGGCGTGCCAACCTGTGCCGACCCCGACCGGAAGGCGTGGCATGCGTGCACCGATCCTCATCGCCGTCGTGCTGCTGGTTCCGCTGTTCACGCCGACTCCGGTCGCCGCGGCCGAGACCTGGCGCGTCCAGTTCGACGAGGCGGTGCACGGAGACGTGACGGTCGTCGGCAACTCCGTCCTGACCTGTCCGACGCCCGAGCAGGCGGGGCCGGACCCCAAGTACCCGGCACAGTCCTGTGTGGACGCTCTCAACCGCAAGGGGCACGGGCCGTCCGCGCAGAACAACGCCCACCGCATGACGTGGGTCGACACGGACGGCAACCCGGCGACGTTCAACTCCTCCAGCGTCGAGCTCAGCCTCCCGCCCCAAGCCACCATCGCCTACGCCAAACTGGGCTGGGCCGGCAACGCGACCTGTCACGGCGGGACCGCGCCACCCGGCAAGCCCCAGGACCCGGTCCTCCTCAACGGCACGAGCATCGCCCCCGACCAGTTCGCGGTCGACTCGCCCGACGGCCTCGCCCACACCGACAACACCTTCTACAGCGCCGAAGCCGATGTCACCAAAGCACTGAAACCCGGCACGGTGACCGTCGGCAACGTCTGGACGCCGCAAGGGTTCGACTGCTTCGGCGGCTGGTCGCTGACCGTCGTGTGGAAGTCCGCGACCCACGCAAAACGTCACGTCACGGTGCACGGCGGACACGTCCGTCTGACCACGGAACAACCGGCGCTGCACACTCCGATCGCGCCGACCCACGCCGCGGGTGGCGCGATCCGGCTCGGCATCACGGCCTACGAGGGCGACTGGGCGACCGACGGCGACCAGGTGCTGGTCAACGGCACGTCCGTCGCCGGTCGCAACGCGTTCGTCGCGTCCGCCCAAGGAGCAGCGCACCCCAACAACATGAGCGTCGACGCCCGCACGCTCACCCTCGCCGAGGACGTCCTCAAGCCCGGCGCCAAGGCCGCCGACCTCACGTTCAAGCGGGACGACGACGCCTTCCTCGTGCAGAGCATCGCCTGGTCGTTCCCGCTGCCCGAGCTCACCCTGGCCGTCGACCCGGAGAAGCCCGCCGCGCATCCGAAGGACACCGTCGTGCAGACCGCGACGATCACCAACGCCGGAGACGCTCCCGCCGCGGACGTCACCGTGTGCGGCCAGCAGGTCGGCACCATCGCACCGCACGCCAAAGCCACCCGCACGTGCTCGTCCACTGCGGCGGACGACGACTACCCGACCACCGTCGCCGTGACCGGCACCAGCCTCGCGGGCGACCAGCTCACGACGAGCAAAGCCTCCACCGTCGACGTGCTGCACCCCGCGTTGCGCGCCACCACCAGCACGAGTCCCCTGACCGCGCTGCCCGGCCAAGCCGTCAGGTTCACGACGACCATCACGAACACCGGAGACACCCCGCTCTCCAAGTTCAGCGCGAACAGCTGCGGCCCGGTGCAGGGCCAGCTCGACCCCGGCGCCGCCACCACCCTGACCTGCACGGCACCCGCCAGCGACGAGAGCGGCACGCTGACCGCCACCGTCGCGGCGGCCGACAAGATCGGCGGCAGGGTCGAGGCGTCGGCGTCCGTGCAGGTCGAGGTCATCTACCCCCGGCTGACCATCGAGGCGCTCTGGTCGAAGGACCGGGCGGAGGACGGCGAGCCCGTCACGCTCACGATCAAGGTCGGCAACCCGTCGGACGTGCCGATCGACGACGTGGAGGTCGAGGGCGAACCCGCCGCGTGCCGGCGGACGTTTCCCGCCCTCCAGCCCCGCGAGCGCCTGACCTACACCTGCCAGGCCCAAGCACCGGTGAGCTCCCGGTTGACGATCTCCGGCGCGGGTGCCGGCCACACCGTCAGCGAGAGCGCCGTCGTGCGGATCGAGTCGGTGTCCGCGCCACCCGCTCAGGCACCTGACGAACCAGCACCTCCGCGCCCTGTCGCCCACGTCCAGCAGGTGTCGAAACCGGCCGTCGGCGGGGTCGCGGCGGTGCTCGGCGTGATCGGCATGGTGATCGTGGCGAGCACGTTCTCCGGTCTGGGCAGGCGCTGACGGGCGTGCTCCTCCATACCGGGATGCGGTAGAAGGGTTTCATGGAGATCACCGCTGGACCGAAGTGCTGCTGAAGACGCTGCAGGAGCACGCGGCACGGGCTCAGCCCGCCGCGCACGTCGAGGAGGCGGGCGGCTGGTGGCTGCGGCACTCCCCCGGCGACGCCTGGTGGGTGAGTGCCGTCCTGCCGCACGACCGGGAGGACCGGGTCGCGCTGGCCGAGGAGTTCTGCGCCGAACGCGGGTCCGGTGTGCGGTTCCAGATCACGCCCGGCGTGTGCGCGGACGACCTCGACGGCGTGCTCGACAGCAGGGGCTACACGCGCGGGCACGACATGTCCCTGCAGATCGCGTCGACCGCCGAGGTGCTGCGGCACGCCCAGGCCGACGCCGGCGAGGTGACCGGCAGGCCCACCGACGAGTGGCTGGCGGCGTGGCAGGCGGTGACCACGCGGGACGTCAGCGCCGAACGCGACCTGCTCAGCCGGGTCGAGCACCCCAGCGCGTACGCGTACGCCGAGGTCGACGGCCAGGTCGTGGCCGTGGGCCGTGCGGTGGCCGAGCAGGGGTGGGCCGGGGTGTTCGGGATGGCGACGTTGCCGCACGCACGGGGTCAAGGCGCTGCACGGTCCGTGCTCGCCGCACTGGCCTCATGGGCGGCCGCGCGCGAGGCGAACCACATGTACCTGCAGATGGAAAAGGCGAACACCAGGGCGTTCCGGCTGTACGAACGGACGGGGTTCCGTGAGGTGTGCACGTACCACTACCGGATGCGTGTGTAACCGATCAGGAATCAAGAAGGCAGGACCGGGGTCGCGGAGTTAGGTTTTGCGCCATGACGCATGAGGCCGACACCCACGATCTGATCCGCGTGCAGGGTGCGCGCGTGAACAACCTGCGCGACGTCGACGTCGAGATCCCGAAGCGACGCCTGACGGTCTTCACCGGAGTCTCCGGTTCCGGCAAGAGCTCGCTGGTGTTCGGCACGATCGCCGCGGAGTCGCAGCGCCTGATCAACGAGACCTACTCGGCGTTCATCCAGGGCTTCATGCCCACGCTGCCGCGTCCCGAGGTGTACCTGCTGGAGGGCATCACCACGGCGATCCTCGTCGACCAGCAGCGGATGGGCGCCGACCCGCGCTCGACCGTCGGCACCGCGACCGACGTGAACGCGATGCTGCGGATCCTGTTCAGCCGCCTCGGCGCGCCGCACATCGGCGGCCCGCAGGCGTTCTCGTTCAACGTCGCCTCGATCTCCGGCGCGGGTGCCGTGACGATCGAGAAGGGCGGCCAGAAGGTCAAGGAGCGCCGGGAGTTCTCGATCACGGGCGGCATGTGCCCGCGCTGCGAGGGCCGCGGCCAGGTCTCCGACATCGACCTCACCGAGGTCTACGACGAGTCCAAGTCGATCCTCGAGGGCGCGATCAAGGTGCCCGGCTACAACGTCGACAACCAGTGGACCGTGCAGACGTTCGCGCAGTCGGGCTTCCTCGACCCGGCCAAGCCGATCCGCAAGTACACCAAGAGGGAACTGCACGACTTCCTGTACAAGGACCCGGTCAAGATCAAGGTCAACGGCATCAACCTGACCTACGAGGGCCTGATCCCGAAGCTGCAGAAGTCCATGCTGTCCAAGGACCGCGAGGCGCTCCAGCCGCACATCCGCGCGTTCGTCGACCGCGCGGCGACGTTCGGCACCTGCCCCGACTGCGACGGCACCAGGCTCACCGAGGCCGCCCGCTCGTCCAAGATCAAGGGCGTGTCGATCGCGGACCTGTGCGACATGCAGATCACCGATCTCGCCGACTGGATCCGCGGGCTGAAGGACAAGTCCGTCGCGCCGCTGATCGAGAAACTCGCGCACACGCTGGACTCGTTCGTCGAGATCGGCCTCGGCTACCTGTCGCTGAACCGTCCGGCCGGGACGCTCTCCGGTGGTGAGGCGCAGCGCGTGAAGATGATCCGGCACCTCGGATCGGCGCTCACGGACGTCACGTACGTGTTCGACGAGCCGACGATCGGCCTGCACCCGCACGACATCGAGCGGATGAACAACCTGCTGCTCCGCCTGCGGGACAAGGGGAACACGGTCCTGGTGGTCGAGCACAAGCCCGAGACGATCGCGATCGCGGACCACGTCGTCGACCTCGGTCCCGGTGCCGGCCGCAACGGCGGCACGATCTGCTTCGAAGGTACTTTGGCCGGGCTGCGCAAGAGCGACACGGTGACCGGGCGCCACCTGGACGACCGGGCTTCGCTGAAGTCGTCGGTGCGCTCGAAGACCGGCGTGCTGGAGATTCGCGGCGCCTCCAAGAACAACCTGCGCGACGTGGACGTCGACATCCCGCTGGGGGTGCTCACGGTCGTCACGGGTGTGGCGGGTTCCGGCAAGTCGTCGCTGATCCACCAGTCCATGCCGAAGGACTCCGGCGCGATCGTCGTCGACCAGACCCCGATCAAGGGCTCGCGGCGGTCGAACCCCGCGACCTACACCGGTCTGCTGGAGCCGATCCGCAAGGCGTTCGCCAAGGCCAACGGCGTGAAGCCCGCCCTGTTCAGCGCGAACTCCGAAGGCGCGTGCCCGAACTGCAACGGCGCGGGCGTGGTGTTCACCGACCTCGGCATCATGGCGACGATCGAGTCCCCGTGCGACGTCTGCGAGGGCAAGCGGTTCGACCAGGCCGTGCTGGAGTTCAAGTTCGGCGGTCGCGACATCTCCGAAGTGCTCGCGATGCCGGTCGCGGAGGCCGTCGAGTTCTTCGGCGCGGGCGAGACGAAGGTTCCCGCCGCACACGCGATCCTGGCGCGACTGGCCGACGTCGGCCTCGGCTACCTGTCGCTGGGGCAGCCGCTGACGACGCTGTCCGGCGGTGAGCGGCAGCGGTTGAAGCTCGCCACGCACATGGCGGACAAGGGCGGCATCTACGTCCTGGACGAGCCCACGACCGGCCTGCACCTGGCCGACGTCGAGCAGCTGCTGGGCCTGCTGGACCGCCTCGTCGACTCCGGCAAGTCGGTCATCGTGATCGAGCACCACCAGGCCGTGATGGCGCACGCCGACTGGATCATCGACCTCGGTCCCGGCGCTGGTCACGACGGTGGCAAGGTCGTCTTCGAGGGCACGCCCGCCGACCTGGTGGCCGACCGTTCCACGCTGACCGGCGAGCACCTGGCGGACTACGTGGGCGCGCCCGCCCGCCGGAAGAAGCGCTGACGGGGTAGACAGGCCGCATGCACATCACGGCGTTCCTGGACCGCAGGCTCACCCGCAGGTTCGAGACCTACGACAGCGACCAGGACGGGTACGTCGAACGCTCGGACTTCGAGCAGGCAGGCGCGCGGACGACCGCGGCGTTCGGCCTGAGCGACGACGACCTGCGGGCGAAGCGGTTCCAGGAGCAGCTGCTGGGCGTCTGGGACCACCTCTACGCCGTGACGGACGCCAACGACGACGAGCGGATCAGCCTCGGCGAGTACAAGGCGGCGTTCGCCCAGGGCCTGCTGGAGCGCCCGGAGTCGTTCGACGACGTGTACCTGCCGTTCCTCGACTCGCTGATGGCCGTCGCCGACCACGACGGCGACGGCCATCTCGGCGTCGACGAGTACGTGCGCTGGACCGGGGCGCTGATGAACCTGCCGCCGTCCGTCGCGCGGGGCGTCCACGCCAGGCTCGACCACGACGGGGACGGCCTGATCAGCACCGACGACCTGCTGGCCGCGATCAGGGCGTACTACTTCTCGGAGGATCCGGAGGGGCCGGGAGCGTGGCTGCTCGGCCCGCTCGACTAGGACCCGCACCAAAGTCGAACAACCAGTCAAACCGGACACATCTCTTTGGCGCGAAAAGCACGTTCGGGCCATCTATCGGCCCGAACGTGCTTTTCGCGCCAAACAGCAGGCGCTCGGTGCCGACTTCGACACAGGTCCTAGGACCCCTCGGCGGCCTTCTTGATCGAGGCCGCTTCGGTCTCGACGTACTGCTGGGTCATCTTGCGCGTCATCAACCAGCCGAGCCCCGCCATCGCGCCGGACACCGTCAGCGAGAGGGTGAGCCGGCTGCCTTCCGGGTGCGGCTCGACGAGGTGCGCGGCGACGACCGTGACGCCGCGCGACTTCGACTCCCAGGTGTACGACCGCCCGTCGGTCAGCTCGGTGACCGTCCACACCGCCTCGGGGAGGCGGGGTTGCCGCAGACGGGTCCGGGAACCGACGGCCAGCGGTCCGGCGTCGAGACGTTCCACCTCGTCGACCGTCGGGATCCGCTCCGGCCAGCGTTCGACGTCGGCGACGACCTCCCAGACGCGCTCGGGTGGGGCCGCGATCGTGACGACGTGCTGCAAACCGGGCATGCGCCCGAGTCTAGAACCGCTGCTCGATCTCCTTCACCGCGGCGGCGGCGATGTCCGCGGCTGCCGCCCGCGGTGACGGTGCCGCGACGACCCGGGCCACGAGCCGGCGCATGTTCGTGCCGATCTTCTCGAACGCCGACTCCGCGGTGGGCTCGATGTCGCCGAACAACGTCCACCACCACCAGGAGTTCGTGGCCGAGTTCGCCACGACGTCCGGGATGACCAGCGCGTCGATCTCGGCCTCTGCTTCCGCGGTGACCGGCATGTTCGCGGCCTCGACGATCAGCTTGGCGCGCACGGACTTCGCGTTGCCGGCGTCGATCGCGTAGCTCGCGGCGGCGGGGACCAGCACGTCCGCGTCGACGTCGAGCCACTCGTCGCGGTCGAGCTGGAGATCCACTGGACGAAGTTTCGTCCGATCGATGCCGCCGTGCGAATCCCGGGACAGCAGAAGGGTTTCCACGTCGAGTCCGTCGGGGTTCGACACGACACCGTGGACATCCGCGAGCCCGACGACCCTGACGCCCGCACGAGCGAGATAGCGGGCCGTGGCGCCACCCATCGAGCCGAAGCCCTGGACGAACGCCTTGGGGTTGCACAGCTTCAGGTGGTCGATGCCGGCGAGCGCGGCCTGCGCGACGCCGTAGCCGCCGACCAGTTCGTCGAGGCTCACCCCGTCGACCGTGACGGCGAAGGCGTCCGCGAGGCGTCGGCGGGCCTTGTCCTCGTCGTCCAGCAACGGGTACACGGCCTGGATCGACGACTGGAGCCCGATGTTCTCGATGGCCTCGTCGATCGCCGACTGCCGCAGCCCGAGGTCCTCCCCCATCGTCCAGAACCGTTCGATGTACGGCGACATGGCGAACAGGTACGCCGTGAGCACGTCCTTCGCCCTGGGGTCGCACGGGTCGAAGTCGATGCCGCCCTTGGCGCCCCCGAGCGGCACGTAGCGCGCCCCGGGGTCGTAGTTGAGGGCCTCCTTGGCGGTCATCCCCTCGGCCAGCCCGCGGACCTCGTCGAGCGTGCAGCCCGCGCGCATCCGCAGGCCGCCGCTGCTCACCCCGCGCACCAGCCGGTCGATGACGAGGTAGCCACGTGCGGCCGTGGCCGGGTCGGTCCAGGTGACCTGGAGAAAACTCATCGAAAACACCCCCTTGACTTCAGCGTATGACCGCGGTCACATGGTCCGGCCAAATAACTGACTGACGGATCAGTCAACCATCTGGAGGGACCGTGAGCGAAGTACAGCCTCTCAGCGGCAACTGGCTCAGCGAACGCACCCACCTGCGCGAGTCGCTGCGACGGGTGGACGTAACGTTCTACCTGCTCTGCACCCTCGTCGGCCTGGACACCATCGGCAGCGTCGCCGCCAACGGACCCAAGGCCTCGTCTGGATGGTGATCCTGGCGGTGGTGTTCTTCCTGCCGTACGGGTTCCTGACTGCCGAGCTGGGCACGGCGTTCCCGATCGAGGGCGGCCCTTGCGTGTGGACGAAGCTCGCGTTCGGACGTCTCGCGGCGGGCGTGAACCAGGTCCTCTACTGGCTGTCCAACCCGTTGTGGATGGGCGGAACGCTGGCGATCATCGCGGTGACGACGTTCGAGAAGTTCTTCCTGCCGCTGGGGTTGGCGGGCAAGCACGTCGCGGGCCTCGCGTTCATCTGGCTCGGCGTTCTCGCGGTCGCGGCGTCGTTGCGGATCGGCAAGTGGGTACCGATCGCGGGTGCTACGGCGGGCCGATCCTCGGGATTCTGCTGGTGGTGCCGGCCTCGCGGATTCAGAGTCTGGGCGGGTTCATCGACGCGGCCAAGCAGGTGCTGACCGTCTACGGCGGATCCGTCGCCGACGACGGAACCGTGACGCTGACCGGTGTCGGCGCGGTGCTCGGCAGCGTGTGCGCGGCCGGGTTGATCGTCGGTGTGCTGACCTCCGGCGTGTCGTGGGCGATCGGCGCACATCGCGCGCAGGCCGTCGCGTGCGCGGACGGTGCCAGGCCTGCCTACCTCGGACGTTTGTCTTCTCGTCACGGCACTCCGGTGCACGTGAACGTCCTTTCCGGACTGCTGGCTTCTGTGGTTCTGGTGACGGCGCTGAACCTCACCGGCGGCGACTCCGAGAAGTACTTCACCGCCGGGCTCGCGCTGGTGATCTCGACGACGTTCATCAGCTACCTGCTGACGTTCCCGTCGATGTTGGTGCTGCGCCGCCGGATGCCGGAGCGACGCGGCCGTTCCGCGCGCCTTTCCCGGTGCTGACAGCGGTTCTGACGACCGGCCTGGTGGCGTTCACCGTGGTCGTGCTGGTCTGGCCGCTGGAGCTGCCTGCCGCTTTCACCGGCTCGCGGGCCGCCTACACGTTGTCGCAGGTGGTGCCGCTGCTGATCGTGATCGGCATCGGTTTCGCATTCTACGCGCTGGGTGCGCCTACTCGGGAGCAGGATCGTGAGGTGCCGGAGCTCACTTCGACATCTGGATGAGGAACTCGGCGTTGCTCTTGGTCTTGCGCAGTCCTTCGAGCAGCACGTCGATGTCGCGGTCGGCCATCGCCCGGCGCACCGCGTCCGTGATGGCGAGTTCCTGTTGACCCACCAGGAGTTCCGCCTTGCGGGTGCTGGACTGGTGGAGATCGATGGCCGGGTAGATCCGGCGTTGTGCGGCCTTGCGGTCGAGCTTGAGCTCGGCGTTGCCGGTGCTCTTGAGCTCTTCGAAGATCGCGGTATCGGCCAGCGAACCGGTCTCCACCAGCGCGGTGGCGAAGATCGTGAGGCTGCCGCCGTTCTCGATGTTGCGCGCCGCGCCCAGGAACTGCTTCGGCGGCGTCAGCGCCCTGGCGTCGATACCGCCGCTGAGGATGCGGCCGCCGTTGGGCTGCGCCAGGTTGTAGGCCCTACCGAGCCTGGTGAGCGAGTCGAGCAGGATCACCACGTCCCTGCCGTCCTCGACGAGCCGCTTGGCTCGTTCGACGGCGAGCTCCGCGACCCGGATGTGCTCGCCGGGGTGCTCGTCGAAGGTCGACGTGAACATCTCGCCGGGGATCGTGGTCCGCATGTCGGTGACCTCTTCTGGCCGTTCGCCGACGAGCGTGACGATCAGGTGGACGTCGGGTTCGTTCTTCGCGATCGCCTGCGCGATCTGTTGCAGCACAATGGTCTTGCCTGCCTTGGGCGGCGCGACGACCAGCGCGCGCTGGCCCTTGCCGACGGGCATGACCAGGTCGATCGTGCGGCTGGTGAGCTCGTCCGGGTCGTGCTCCAGCCGGAGGCGTTCGTTGGGGTAGAGCGGCGTGAGGTCCTCGAACCTGGGCCGCTGGTGCGGCTTGCGCCCGTTGACCGTGTCGACGCTGACGAGCCTGTCACCGTCGGCCTCGCCGCTGATCTGGTCGCCGCGGCGCAGGTCGTGCTGCCTCACGAGGCTCTGCGGCACCTGCGGGCCGTCGACGAGAAATGCCTTGTTGTTGCGCATGTCGAGTACACCGATGTGCATCGGGTCTGTCCTTTCAGGAGGGTTGTCTTCAGGTGCGCTTCATCGACTCCGCGCACAGGCGGTGCGGGAGGAGAGCGCGGGCAGATGCTTCGGTGGCATCTGATGTGGGTCCACCAGCGTCAGAAGCTGGGGAGTGTTCGCTGCGAATCCGGGATGGTCCAGCAGCTGATCGGAACTTACGTGCGCCTGGTGCGCACCGCCGGTTACAAACGGACTGTAGCAGACAACGCCAAGACCGCGCGTGTTATTCCGCGCACTTCTTCCACGAGAGCCGGTACGTGGTGCTCACGCTCGAGTCCGTCGAGTCCATCGTCATGAAACTGCCGCCGCCCTTGCCCGTGACCTTCAGCTCGGTCTCGACGGTCAACGGCTTGCGATCCTTGCACGGCCCGTGCGCAACCCCGTCAGGCGTGTCGGTGACGTGCCAGTTGTCGCTCATCGGCGCCTGGAACGTGCGCGAGCTGTGCCGCGTCGGAAACCCCGGGAAGTGGTAGTCGTTGCGCACGACACCCTTGGCCTTGTCCGTGAGGTGGGCGAACCCGCGGTAGTCCGTGGCCGCGATCCCGTACGTGTACCCGGCGGCGTGGTTGATCCGGAGAGCGATCGTGCAGCTCTTCTTGGCCTCGCTCCCGTTGCCCTGCACCAGGAAGTCGCTGTAGGTCACCGTGAAGGCCTCGTTGTCCGGCGACATGGCCACGGTGGCCGTGTTGGCGGGGCAGCCCGAGCCCGCCACGCTCTCCACGGTGATCGTGACGGGGCCGGGAGGCGGGACGAGTGAAGCAGCCAGCAGCGCCACCACGGTGAACATCGAGGCCTCCTCACATCGCTGTGGGAGAACCTATCGAGCCTGGCAATCACGCGAACGGCTCAGAGCCCGCGCAACTCCAGGACCAACGCACGAGCGTCCTCCCGCATCACTTCGCTCCACCGGGCCAGGTGTTTGGCCGCCTGCAGCCGGATGTGCCGCGGTGCATCCGCGTCGAAAGCAATCTCCCGCGCCACCACGGCACACCGGCCCTTGAGATCCTTCCGCCGGTCCACCACGAATTTCGCTGACAACAACCGGACCCGTGGCGTCAACCGCCGGTCCGCCGCCATCCGCAGCAGCTCCTCGATCGCCTCCCAGCACGGCGCCCAGCTGATCGAGCTCAGCAGGGTGGCCTTCACCAGCGGGGGCGACGCGGCTGCGACCTCCCGTTGCACGTCCACCAGCTCCGACTGGCAGCTGGGCGCGTGGTTGCGTGCCTGGTTCAGGGACCACGACCTCGCCAGGGGCGAGACCCGCCGGTCGGTGCCCAGCGTCCGGAGCAGGACGGCCGCCTCCGCACGGCCGCGGGAACCGAGCTCGGCCAGGTCGTCCGCCACCACCTGCCGGAGGATCGGCCGCATCGCCGCATCACTGGCGATCTCGCGGGCCAGGCGGGCTCCGGCCGCGCGATCAGCGGAGGTCAGGTCGAACAGGGCCACCGCCGCGAAGCACCGTTGGACAGGCATGCCCGCACGGTCGTCCCGCAGAGCGCGCAACTCGTCGTGGTGCTTGAGATAGGCCAGCACTTCGACGCGATCGCGCCACGACAAACCCTTCTGCCTGACCAACATCTCGCGCACGGCGGGGTCGTCCGCCAGGCCGCGGAGGAGGAGAGCCGTGGCCCTGCGTTCGCGCGGTGGAAGGGTGTCGTCGAGCACGAAGTCCCTCACCCGTTGCCACTCCCCCAGTTTCGCCGCCTCGGCGAGCGCCCGCGGCGAACCGTCCGAGAGCAGAACGCAGACAGCCTCGGGGACGAACTCCGCGGAGAGCTCGGCGAGCACGACGGCCGCCTTCCGCCGATCGCCGGCAGTACTCGTGATATCCGCCAGAACATCGCGGAGAACCGCCTCCGCTTCGGCGCCCAAAGGAAAGTCGCCCCAACCGTCCCGATCGGGCACCCGCACGTCCAACGCGCTGGATGCGTCGGCCAGCAACACACGTTCGGCTGCGGTGCGCAACGCACGCGGGAGCAGACCCGTCAGGACGTGCCGCAAGCTCGCACCGAGCCCGGGAGCGCGGATCAGTCCGATCATGGCCTGCACCAGTCTCGGTGACGGCGACGAAGCCAGGGCGTTCAGCCGACGTGCCGCCGAGGCGCGCGAGTTCTCTCTGAGCGACAACGCATCGACGGCGTGCCAGAGCATCGACATCGTGCTCTTGGTGAACGAACGGTCCACTCTCAACAGCAGAACTGCGGTCATGAGGCGATCGTGCAGTTGCTCGTCCGGATCGTCCATCAGTTCGCGGTGGAACTCGACGGCGTCGGTGAGAGCGGCCGGGTCGACGTCGGCCAGCAACCGGTACGCCAGCCGCCTGCTCGAGATGGTCAGGTAGGGATCTTCCGCGAACTCCCGCAGGACGGCACGTCCGTCGTCACCGAGCAACGAAGCCACCAGCAGGCGCGCGTCCACAGGTGTGTCCGGGCCGGCGAGCACGTCGAGGCACTGCGCGCGGACATCCACCCCGTTCGCCGCGAGCCGCGCCACGTGCGGGTGCCAGTCCTCGTTCCACATCTCGTCGGCGGCGCGGAACACCAGACTGGTCGCGCTGGGACTGCAGTCGACGCCCCTCGACATCAACGTGAGCGCGCTGTGCGCCCGGAGGTCGGTCTTGGCGGAGTGGTCGGCGACGATGCGGCGCAGGTCCTCATCCGCAGCCCGGTGGCCGAGCTCGTCCAGCCCTGCCACCGCGGAGCACGCGACACCGGAACTCTGACGGTGGTCCCGGAGCACGTCCCGCAGTGCGGCCGCCAGGGTCGCCCGCACACCGCGGCCCGCACCCGAGAAAGCGAACTGACACACGGCGAACAACAGATCCATGTTGGGGTTGGCAGCGATCAGGTCGCAGAGCAGGTCTGCGGCCTGCCGGTGGAACCTGTGGCCCAGCCGGACCAACCCGTGCACCGCCGCCAGACGGGTGCGAACTCCCCTGCTCTCGTCATCTGCCGCGACACGAAGGACGTCGGCTGCCTCCACCTGGTCGGCAGGGCTGTACCACCTGAACACCGTGCCGAGTTCGCACGGCACGTCACCACCCTCGCGGTCCTGCGCGGCCAGCACGAGCATCGCCTGCTTGGCCTGACCACGCAGATCGGGACCCAGCCGTCGCAACTCCTGCCAGGCCTGGGACAACACGGCCCTGTCCTGTTCCGTCCTGGTGATCGACAGCAGGTCGCGCACGACATCGGCGCGGAGTTCCGGTGCGGACCGGACCAGGTTCGACGCGACGGTGCACCGGGTTTCCGCGTCAGCCGTGGGATCGGCCACGAACGCGGACATCATCGCCACCGCGCGACTGCGGTGCGGCTCCCCCAGTCCTGCCAGTTCCCGGAGAGCGAGAGCGTAGTCAGACCCACTCGGCGACAGGTGCTCCAAGATCTCCTCGAAGTGCCGCGAGGCTTCTTCCCGGAACGCCGGTCCGAGCGCGGCGAGAGAGCTCGCCGCCGAACCGAGCTGGCCCCAGGACGTGGCCGGGCGTGCGAGCAACTCCCGCAGCACCTCCACGGCGAACTCGCGGTGGCCGAGGCGTGCGAGCTCAGTCGCGAACAGGATCTTGTCGGTGGTGGAGGTCGTCGAGGCCGCCAGCTCGGACTTCAGCAGTTCACCGGCAACAGCACGCTGCTGTGGTCCCAGCAGGGCGAGCATCGACGCCGCGTCCGACCGGTAGCGCGCCGGCATCAGGCGGTTCCCGAACATGGCCGACAACGCCTCGGCCGCGGCATCACGCCTGCCGAGGGAGGCCAGGCCGATCGTCGCGTCGCGTTTGCCCTGAACGCTGTGCATGGTGTCCTGGAGCACGGCGAGGAACACGTCGGCGGCCAGGTCGTGGAACTCGACGTCGATCTCCAGCAGTCCCGTGGCGGCCTCGACCATGTCCTCTGCCGGGGTGTCCTCGTCCGCGACGAGTCGTTTCAGCGCTGCGACGGCATGGGCGCGGGCGTCGCCTTCGAAGGCCGCGAGAACGACGGCGGCGCTGCGGCAGTCGGCCCCGGACGCCGACGGATCGTCCAGCACTGCCCGAAGGCCGCGCTCCGCCGCCTCCGACTCGCTGCTTCCGCTGTGCGCCAAGGCGTCCGCGGCGGTGAGGCGGTCGTCCACGCCGATCGAGTCGTCGTCGAGCGCGGAACGCAGGAACGCGACCGCGGCGTCGGTGTGGGCACACCGCAGGCGGACGGCCAGTGCGATCGCGGCCTCCGCGCGGGACTCCCAGGGAGCGGAGGCTGTCTCCATCAGCTCCGCGAGCCACTCGATCAGGCCGGGATGGCGGGTGGCCCTGCTGACCTGTTGCAGGATCAGCAGGGCCGGGTGCTTGGTGGTCATCGCCCACGCCTGGGCGATGGCGAGGAACTCGCGCACGGCCGAGGCGGATGTCGGGACGTGCTGTGCGAGCAGACGGGCGGCGAGCAGGTGTTCGTCGGAACCACCCGTGTGCAGCCAGCCGAGCAGGCGATCCGCCTCGGCGACGTGCAGGTGGGTGTAGTGCAGCAGCACCGCGCGGGCGAACCGGCCGCTCTCGTCCGGCCGGGCCGCGTGCAGCAGCTCGGCGAAGTCGTCGTGTTCCGCGACGAACTCCGCCGGCAGCTCGCGGGCTTCGGACGTGGCGGCGACGTGCTCGGCGAAGCTGTGGTGCAGGAACGAGATGTCGTTGCCGCGTTGCACGAACGGCCCGACGTGCGCCAGGTAGGCGATGAGCGCGTCGACCTGCCCGACGTCGTGGCGCAGAGCCCACTCGTGCACCGCGAGGGCCAGCGAGCCGTCCGTGGCCAGCCGCGTGCGGCCCAGGTGCTCGATCAGCGACACGCGGTAGCGGTCGAACGCTTCCGCTGTCTCGTGATCCCGCCGGATGTACTCCAGGTAGCACTCGTAGAGCTCGAACTGGTTGCCGGGCAACGGACGGTCGCGGAACTGCTCGAACACGATCGCGGCGATGGTGGCCAGCAGCGGCACCTCGGCCAGCTCTTCCAGGTGGGCCTCGCGGACCTGGTGCAGGAAGCGGTCCGCGTGATCACCACCCAGCTCCTCGAACCAGCTGTGTGCGAAGCGGCGCAACGCCTCCTGGTCGAACGGCTGGAGCTCGTACCGGCTCGCGCCCGCGCGCTGCAGCGCGGCCAGTGCGCCGCCCTCGGTCGGCCTGGTGGTGAGCAGCACCCGGTACTGCGGACGGGATGCCCACGCGGACAAGGTGTGCACGAGTGTCGCGCGCAGCGTGCTGTCGGCGACCTCGTCCAGCGCGTCGACGAGGAGCAGCCAGCGGCACCCCGCCACGCGTTCGGCGAAGAACGACGGTTCGAGCGGGCCGTTGAGGTAGCGGCCGTACTCGGCGAACGCGCAGTCCGCCAGCGCCCTGGTGAACGAGCTGCCGAGGTGCTGCGCCAGTGTGCGGGCGGTGATGCGAAGCGGGATCACCGGTTCCGCGAGCGGAGCGTCGTCATCCGACCTGACCGACCAGCTGCGGACGATGTCGGCGGTCAGGCGGAGAGTCAGGGTCGACTTCCCCTGGCCGGGGCCTCCGAGGACCAGCAGGTGCGGGTCGGCGTCCAGCGCGGTCCGCATCGACTTGGCCGGGGGACGAACGGTGAGCCGCACCGAGGGCACGGCGGGCATCTCGACCAGCCTGCCGTGCTCGTCGGGGATCAGCGCCGGCCTGGTGTGGTCCGGCGACGTGTCCTCGACTCCGCCGCCCAGGCCCTGCCGCACGTACACGGTGCCGAGCGACGGCGTGCGGGCACCGGGGAGCTGCTGGTACGGAAGCAGGTCAGCCGCCTTGTCCTGGGCCCACAGCAGGTGCGCGATCTCCGCGGGGAGCTCTGTCGTCTCGGCCCAGGACAGCGGAGGTTCGCACTGCGGCAGGTCGTCGGCCGGTGGCGCGCCGTTGAAGTAGACGTTGCCGTTCACGGTGTGCGCCTGGAACGCGATGCCGGGGTCACCGCTGATGGAGTTGCCGACGAGGTCGTCATCCGCCATCGGGGGATGGTCTCACGCGACGACGGCTCATTTGTGGACAAAACAAGGACGGTCAGGCACCCGCCAGGTCGCCCACCACGTGGATCACGGTCGGCCGGTCCGCCGCGAACGCCTTGCGCAACGCCGCGGCGAACCTGTCCTCGCCGTCCACCGTCACGCCGTGGCAGTTGAGTCCCTTGGCCACCAAGGCGAAGTCGACGCCTGGGAGGTTCACGCCGTGCACGGGCTCGCTGCGCTCCACCATCTCGCGGCGGATCTCCCCGTACCCGCCGTTGTCGCAGATGATCACGGGCAGTGCCAGCCGTTCCTGGGCCGCGGTGGCGAGCTCGGGCAACGTGAACATCGCGCCGCCGTCGCCGTGCAGTGCCACGACCTGACGGTCCGGGGCTCCCAGTTGTGCGCCGATCGCGGCGGGCAGGCCGTAGCCGAGGGTGCCGAAACCCGTGGGGTACAGGAAGCTCGCGGGGCCTTCGAGGGGCAGGTTCGACAAAGTGCCGTAGTAGCAGGCCATTGCGCTGTCGCCGGCGACGATCGCGCCAGGGGACAGGACTTCCCGCATGGCCTCGACGAGTGGGAGCCAGACGGCGCCCTGGGTGCGGGCGTGTTTGCGGAAGAGCTTTTGCCAGCGTTCGGCGCGCTTCACCGCCTCCTCGCTCAGGCTTCCCTTGCCGAGGCGTTGGTTCAGGGCTTCGACGGTGGCACGGGCGTCGCCCACCAGGCGGTGGTCCGGGAGGGCGTTGGTGATCATCTGGGCCGGGTCGACGTCGATGCGGATCAGGTCGCCGGGGAACTTCAGCGGGCCGTTCCACAGGTCTGTCGAGGCCAGTTCGGTGCCGATGGCGAGGACGGAATCGCAGTCGGCCACGAAGTCCGCCACGGCTTTGTGGTGCAGGCCCGCGCCGATGGAGAGCGGGTGGTGTTCGGAGAACGTGCCTTTGCCGTTGGCGGTGGCCACGACAGGGGCGCCCAGGCGTTCGGCGAGAGCGGTGATCTCCTCGGACGCGCCCTTCGCGCCGCCGCCGATGATCAGGCCCGGCTTGGCGGCGGTGGTCAGGCGGCCGGCGGCTGCGGCGATCGTGACGGCGTCGGCCGGTGGGTGGGTCACCAGGAGCGGGGCGACCTCGCTGACCTTGTCGAGGGCGTCGACCAGGTCCAGCGGGATCTCCAGGTGGGCCGGGCGGGGGCGGCCGGACGTCATGTGCGCGAAGGCTTGTGCGACGGCCAGCGGGATTTCGGCGACGCTCTGGACGCGGTGCGAGTAGCCGATCACCGCTTCGAGAGCGGCGCTCTGGTCACGGACCTCGTGCAGGGTGCCGTTGCCCCGGCCCGGGTGGCGCAGGGGCATGCCCGGCGAGATCAGCAGGATAGGCACGGAGTCCGAGTACGACTGGGTCACGGCGGTCATGGCGTTGAGGACGGCCGGGCCGCTCGTGGTGAGGCAGACGCCCGGTCTGCCGGTGACGCGGGCGTAGCCGTCGGCCGCGAAGCCCGCGCCCTGTTCGTGGCGCGGGGTCACGTGCCTGACGCCGTGTTCGGCCAGCGCGCGGTAGATGCCGAGGTTGTGGGTGCCGGGGATGCCGAACACCAGCTCGGTGCCGTGCGCGACGAGGGCGCGCACGAGCGCTTCGCCGCCGCTGAGGCGAGATTGGGTCATGCTCATGCCACGCGCTGTCCGCTCGTGTCGTTCAACGGGACGATCAGCGCGTCCACGGCCAGCACGCCGTCCGGGCCGACGCGCACCGGGTTGAGCTCGATCTCGGCGAGGTCCGGCCTGGCCGCGAGCGTCTCGGAGACCTGGGCGACGACCTCGGCCAACGCTTCCACGTCCGCGGCAGGGGAACCGCGCCAGCCGGTCAGGAGCGGGGCGCAGACGAGGCGTGCCAGCATGTCCCTCGCCGTGGCGGAAGACACCGGCGCGAGCTCGATCGCGGTGTCCCTGAACAACTCCGCGTGCACGCCGCCCGCTCCGACGAGGACCACCGGGCCGAACGAGGGGTCCCGCTTCGCGCCGATGATCAGCTCGACGGTGTGCTCGCGCGTGTCCATCTCCTCCAGGACGTACGTGCCGGGGCCGAGTCTGGCCCGCATGTCCTCGAACGCCGCGGCGGGGTCGGAGAGGTTGATCGCGACGCCGCCGTGCTCGGTCTTGTGGGCGAGCCAGTCGGCCTTGAGCGCGTACGGGGGCCGGAGCGTGGTGGCCGCGATGTCGGCGAGGCTCGCGACGGCCCGGGCCTCGGGAAACCGGACGAAGCTCAGGAGGTCGCGGGCGGCGAGGTAACCCGGCCGGTACGGCGCAACCGGCGTGGCACCCGACGGTACGACCACCGGAGGAGAACCGAACCGCTTCACGTGCCCCAACGCGGCCACCGCACGTTCGATCGTGAGCTGCACCGGCACTCCACCAGCCCTGAGCGCGCGCACCGCCGCGGACTCCGCGCACATGCTGTGCACGACCACAGGGGTTTCCCTTGCCAGCGCGCAGATCCGGGACGCCACGGCCACCTCGGCGGCCTCCAGCGACGGTGTGTCCGAGCCGTAGCTGCCGAAGTAGCCGGACAACACGACCGCGTCCACCTCACCGCCGCGCACCAGGACCTCGATCGCGCGGGCGTAGTTCATCAGGTCCCGCTCCCCCGCCCCCGCGAGGTCGACCGGGTTCCGCCTCGACGCACCGACCGGCAGATCGTCCACAGCGGACAGACCCGGCACCGTCAAACCCGCTGCCACCACGAGATCCGCCGCGATCGCACCCTGACCACCGGAGTCGGAGATCACCCCGACCCTGCCACCGCGCGGTGCACCGGAGGACAGCACCGCCGCCAGGTCGACCAGCGCGGCCGGCGTCGTCACCCGCACCGCGCCGGCTCTTCGGCACGCCGCGTCCACCACGTCCACTGAGGACGTCAGCGAACCGGTGTGCGTGCGAGCGGCTTCCCGTCCCGCGACGGACGCGCCGACAGTGAGCAGCACCACGGGTTTCCCGGCGGCGCGCAGCTGCGCCAAGGCGTCGACGATCCCCGGTCCGAAGCTCTCCAGGTAGACCCCCACCACCGTGGTCAGGTCGTGGGAAACGAGGTCCAGCAACGCTTCCGCCGCCGTCACGTCCGCCTGGTTGCCCACCGAGACGAACCGCGAGACCCCGATCCCCGACGCCGCCGCGAGCCCGGCGATCTCCAGCCCGACCTGCCCGCTCTGCGACACGACACCCAGCGAACCCGGCTGGAACCGGCCCCACGCCAGGTGCAACGACGTCGCCGCGTCGAACACGCCCAGGCAGTTCGGCCCGAGCAGGCGGGCACCCGCCTCGCGGATCCGGCAGATCACGCGATCGTCGATTCCCGCCGGGATGCCGACGAACCCGCGGACACCGACCGCCAGCGCCTCGTCCACCACCGCCGGCACGTGCGCCGCGGGAACGGCCAGGACCACGAGCTCCGGCGGCTCGGCCAGTTCGGACAGCGACCGCACGGTCGGTTCCGAGAGCACCAGGCCACCACTGCGGTTCACCAGGTGCACCGCACGTCGTGAGCGGCCGATCAACGCTCCGCGCGCGAGCCAGTGGCCCCACTTGGAGGGATCGTCACTGGCGCCGACGACCGCGACGGACGCGGGATCGGAGAAGATCATCTCGCACCGAGACCGCGGGAGATGACGAGGCGCTGGATGTCCGAGGTGCCTTCCTCGATCTCCTCGAGCTTCGCGTCACGCATCCAGCGTTCGACGGGGTACTCGCGGGAGTAGCCGTACCCGCCCAGCGTCTGCACCGCCGCGTGCGTGCACCACATCGCGTTCTCCGAGCCGACGAGCTTGGCCATCGCCGACTCCTGCGTCACCGAGCACCCCGCGTCGTAGAGGGTCGCCGCGCGCACGGTCAGCAGGTGCGAGGTGTCGACGCGCGTGGCCATGTCCGCGAGCCGGAACGCCACGGCCTGGTGCCGGATGATCGGCACGCCGAACTGCTCCCGTTCACGGGCGTAGGCGGTCGCGAAGTCCAGTGCGGCACGGGCGAGTCCGGTCGTGGCCGCGCCGATGAGGATCCGCGAGGCGTCGAACGTCCGCATCAGACCCGCGAACGCCTGACCTTCCTCGCCGAGCCGGTTCTCCACGGGCACGCGCACGTCGTCGAGGAACACCTCGGCGTTGACGATCGCGCGCTGCCCCATCTTCTGGAACGGCGGCCCCACCGCGAGCCCAGGGGTGTCGCGGGGGACCACAAAAGCCGTGACACCACGGGATCGCAGCGCCGGGTCGACGGTCGCGAAGATCACGAACATCTCCGCGTAGGGTGCGTTGGAGATCCAGGTCTTCTGTCCGTTGAGGACGTACGAGTCGCCGTCGCGCACGGCGGACGTCTGGATGCTCGCCGCGTCCGAACCGCTGCCCGGCTCGGTGACCGCGACGGCGGTGAGCGGCGGTTCGGGCGTCCCGAGTGGACCGAGGAAGCGCTCCTGCTGCTCGGGCGTGCCGAGGTGCTCGACCGGCGCGCTGAAGAAGCCGTTGGACGTGATCAGGTTGCCGATGCCGATGTCGCCGTGGCACAGCTCCTGCTGGATCAGCACCTGCGTGAGGAGGTCGGTGACGCCACCGCCGCCGACCTTCTCGGGGATCATGAACGAGGTCAGCCCCAGCTCGGAGGCCCTCTTCCAGAGGTCGAGCGGCGACTCGGTGTCCGCCTCGTCGACGGCACGTGCCCGCGGGCGGATCTCCCTGGCGGCGAACTCCCTCGCCAGTTCGACGAACTGCTCCTGGTCGGCCGTGAGCCGCAGGCCGTCTCTGACGGTCCGCCCCATCGTGCACTCCTAAATTGACTGACGAGTCAGTTATTCACGATCTACCGGGCAGCCTAGCTCTGTCATGACGAATGGGCAGGTACGCGAACGGGTGACTGTTAGCGTCCAGGGGTGGAGATCGTCGAAGGTCCGGGAATCGTGTCCAAGCCGGAGATCCACTACGTCGGCATCCGGGTGACCACCCCGTTCCGCGGCATGCTCGTCGTCCCGGAGCCACACGACGGTGACGACCGCGTGCGCCCCGGTGTCCTGCCAGCGGGCCGCTACGCCTGTCTCACGTACGTCAGCCACGCGCGACAGGCGGTGACCACTTCGCGTGCCGCTACGAAGCCTTCCTCACGGACCCGCGGGTCGAGCGGATGAAGACGAAGTGGCAGGTGGAGCTGAACATCCGGCTTGCCTGGTCAGCCGTCCTTGATCTGCTCCAGCCGGCTCAGTGCGGAGTTCGCCGCCGACACCGCGTCCGTCAGCTCCTCCGACGAACGGACCAGCAGCTGCTCCTGGCCGTGGTCCAGAGCGTCCAGACAGTGGGCGCTGCGCTGTTTCCCGAGTTCGACGTAACGACTCCAGTGCTGCTGGGCGACGGCGTCGGGGATGCGGAAGTACCGTTCCGCGTCCCGCGCGATCTGCCCGAACTCCGCGCAGGTGGGCCGCAGCGGCGACACGTCGACCGTGCCGGTGCCGCGGCTGGAAACGGGCCACGCACTCGTCGTACGCGGGTGTCTGCTGGAGCAGCACCAGCTGAACCTGCAGGATGCTCCCGTCCGGATCGGCGCCGCCGGCCAGCAGGCACGCCATGCCGTCCGAACCCGAGATGCCGGCCAGGACGTCGCGCATCATCGAGCCGCTCGCCACGACCAGCAGCACGAACCGCACGGTGGTGCCCGCGCCGATCAGCCGTTCGTCCACGCGTCGTGGCACCGCTGGTTCGGGGGCGAAACACCCCAATGGCTCAGGTGCGCAGCGCGGCGCGGACGATCTCGATGGCCTCGTGCGACGAAAGACCCAGTTCCGCGGACATCGCCGCGTACTGGGCCGCCGCCGCACGAACGCGCTCGCGGTTGTTGTCCCCGTTCGCGCTCACCACGGTCCCCGCCCGGCCCCGCGTTTCGACGAGGCCGGCCTCCTCCAGCTCACGGTAGGCGCGCGCCACCGTGTTGACGGCCAGACCCAGGTCTTTCGCCAGTGCGCGCACGGTAGGCAGTTTGGCGCCCACCGGCAGTTCTCGGTTCGAGATCGCGTGCGCGTAATGCACCCGCACCTGCTCGTACGGAGGCATGTCCCCGTGGTGGTCGATCTTCACTGCGTCCCGTCCTCCCCGACGTGTAACTACCTCTGTATTGACCAACGGAGGAGTGCGGCGGAGGTTGCGGTCGAATCAGCGGAGATTGGTCTGGTCCGCACCCATCTGCACGTAGAGCTTGCGCCAGCCCTGGTCAGCCTCGGTGGCGGCTTTCCCGTCACAGTAGGGCTTCGCGCCGTTCGTCGTGTAGTAGCGGAGGATGGACAACGAGACGACGGTGTCCCAGTTCCCTTCATCGAAGTACTCCTCCCCCGGTGTCTGCTCCTGGTGTCTCATGCACGCGATGTCGCCCTGCTGTTCGTCGTCGAACTGGGCGGTAGCCCCGCTTTGCGACGAGCAGGCGGTCAACGCGAGTGCCGCGAACACGAACACGATCAGCTTCTTCATGGTTCCCTCTTTCTTCTCCACTAACCGGCCAGCGCACGCGTGGCCAGACCGACTCCGACGAGCATCACCAGCGCCGCCGTGCCCAGCGGCGAGAAGTCCGCGAACCTGCGGAAGCGGGCCAGACGTGGCCCGAAGCGGTCCCGCAGCGAGACCAGCACCAGGCCGGCCGCGGTCAGCGTCGCCGCCATGCCCAGGCCGTAGGCGAGCACCAGCACCACGCCGAACCACGTGCGGCCCAGTGCGATCGCGCCCAGCAGGACGACCAGCGCGGACGGCGACGGCACCAGGCCGCCCGCGACTCCCATTCCGACGAGCCCCGCCCGGCGGTGCCCATGACCATGACCGTGGCCGTGTCCATGACCGTGCCCATGACCATGCCCGTGGTCGTGCCGCTTCCGGCCACGGGAACGCACCGCCGAGCGGAGCAGCACTCCTCCGATCACCGCGACCAGCAGACCGCTCGCCACGCCGAGCCAGCGCAGAACTGACTCGCCGGCGATCACGCTGGACACGCTGAGCAGCAGCCCCAGCACCAGAACACCCGCCGTGTGGGTGATGGTGACCGTGGCTCCGACGAGGAGTGCGTCGCGGCGGGTACCCCTCGAACCCGCCAGGTAGGCGGCCATCACGGTCTTGCCGTGGCCGGGCAGCGCGGCATGAGACGCGCCCAGCACCAGAGACAGCAGGACCGCACCGATTCCGACCACCGGGGTGAGATCACCCACCAGTCCGACGGCCGCCTTCGTGGCTTCTCCCAGTGCGCCGGGCGGGACCACGACGGTGCCCTCACCCGGTTGAGCGACGAACCGGACCGCCCGCACGTCGAGCGGTGACGACAGCAGGTCGTCCGGGTAGGTGCGCAGCTCGTTGCTGACCGACTCCGACGGCGCGCCCGACACCGTCATGTCGACGCCGACGACGGTGATCTCCCGCCAGCCCGGCTTGTCCTTGAGGTAGGAGTCGCTGAACGTCACCTCGACCTCGCCGCGCACCGGCAGCAGGGCGGTGTACTCGCAGGTCAGCCGCATCGTGGGCAGACCGGCCTCACCGGGCGGGCGCACGACGTCGGCGTCGCGCACCTCGAACCGCAGCGCCTGCTCGTCGGCCATGGCGTTCAACGACTTCGAACGTTCGGTGCACCGCTTGCGGGCGTCGACGAAGTCCCGGTCCTGCAGGGTCGGGATCTCCGCGCTGTCCACGACGGACCGCAGTTCGATCCGCTCGGGGAACACCCGCAGGCCGTCGTAGTGGTTGACGCTGAGGTTGCTCAACGGGTGCGCCTGCGCGACACCGCCCATCAGCAGCATTCCGAACACCACCAGCAAGAACACCCTCATCGCAGGCTCCCCAGGATCGCCTCGCGGTGCCGCAGGACCTCCGGGTCCCGCCACCCGAGCGCGACCGCCTTGTCCGAGTACGGCAACGCTTCCGCGGATCGTTTGTTGACGTGCAGCGCCCACGCCATCGCGTCGGCGGTGAAGACGCTCTGCCGTTTCGCCCACTCCTTCTCCGCGAACCGCAACGCCTCCGCGGGGTCGCCGTGATCGGCGGCGATCAGGGCGGCGGTGAGGTCGTCACCGCCCAACGCGCGCAACTGCTGCAACGCGAGGTCGTACTGCGCCCGCGCTTCCTGCGGCTTGCCCGCCTTGTCCAGAGCCTTGCCGTACTTCACGAGGTGCTCCGGCGAAGGCGCCTTCGCCACCAGTGCGCGGTAGGTCTCCAGAGTGCCGGTCCGACCCTCCAGCTCGTCCAGGTGGAGGCGGCAGAACTCGGCCTCGTCCGGTGAGGTGGCGGACTCCAGCGCCCGCTGCATCGCCCCGCGCGCCTCGTCCAGACGGCCGTGCAGCTCGAAGTGGTAGGCGGCGCGGGTGAACGACGCGACACCGGGCCGCAGGTCGAGCATGCGTTGCAGCGCAACGGAAGCACCGGCGTCGTCACCGAGCTGCGTCAGTGCGTCGACCAGGACGCCCTGGGCCTGCGCCGAGTCCGGCAAAGCGGTCACCGCGCGCTGACCCCAGTCACGGGCGGCCGCGAAGTCGTGCTTGGCGTTGGCGAGCGCACCACGGCCGATGAACGCCTCACCATTGCTCTCGGGCTTGAGCCGCAACGACTCGGTGAGCGCGCGCTCGGCGCGTGTGTAGTGCTGGGGATCGAACGTGACGCGGGCGAGCTCGACGTGCGTGGCGCCGAGCTGAGCCCAGGCCGCGGCGTCGTTCGGGGTCCGGCGGAGCTTGGCCTGCAACGACTCCGCGTTGCGCTGCAGGGAAGAAGTCTGCGTGGCGGCGGGGGTCGCCGCCTGCGGCCAGGCGCAGGCGGCAACAGCCAGAACGGCTGCCAGCAGCGGAATGGTTTTCCACATGTCAGCCACCCTCAACTCAGTTGGAGTTGACCGCTCTGTTGCTCGGCAGTCCGACGTACGGGAACTTGTCTCCGAAGCGGACGTTGTTCTTGTCCACCTTGTCGCCCTTGGCGAGCGCCGGCACGAGCTTGCCGGTCAGCGCCGCGCCCTCCACGGCCTGGATCTCGATGTCGACCACGTCGTCGGTGAGCCTGCGACCGTTCGGGAAGCCCTGCAGGTCACCGCCGAGCACGCCGAGCCGGTTCGGTTCCTTCGTGACCGGCGTGGACATGTTGAGCCGCAACATCTCCGACGGCTGGAACCTCTTCGGATCCACGTCGGCGTTGTTCAGCTGCGAGTTGAGATCGGCCTTGATCGGGCCGCCCGCCTTCGTGGTGATCCCGGTCAGGAAGATCTCCACCAGGTCGGCTCGCGGCGTCTTCGGCGCCGGGATGCCGTAGATCTGCTGGATCAGCCGGGCCAGCTCCGGGTCGTTCACCCGGTCCAGCAACGCCTGCACCTTCGCGTCACCAACGGGTTCGAGCCCGTTGAACGCGTCCTTGACGGCCGCAGAGGACACCACCTCGTTGACCAGCGGGTTGCCCAGCCTCGACACCTGCACGAAGTTGCCCTGCGGGGTCGCCTTGCCGGGGTCGAGCTTCAGGGTGCGCTTCTCGGTGTCGCTCCACACGCCGATCACCGGGTTGCGCTTCGGGTCGCCCTTCAGCGCGAGCACGGTCTTCGGCAGCTGGAGGGCTATGGTGTTGACGTTGTAGCCCGTCAACGTGTCCTGGTTGACCTCCTTGAGGTTTCCGCCGTAGAGGAGGTCGAACACCCGCAGGTCCAGGAAGAACGAGTCCTCCGACGGTCCGACGTAGACCTGGCCGCCTCCGGGGATCTTCGCGGTCGCCTGGTCCCTGATCGCCGCGAAGTTCGGGAACGATGCGGGTCCGGTGTTCGATGGCGCCGCACGTCCGTTGCGCACCAACGGCGTGGTTTTGTTGCCCTCGACCAGTTCGAGGTCGTAGTTCTGGCGGAACAACAGGTTGTCGTCGTTGATCGAGGTGACGGGCCCGTTGTTGTAGAGGAAGGTCTTGGTGCCGCGCCGGTCGTCGGTCTTGAACGTGAACCGGAAGGTCTTGTCCGGCACCGCGTCGCCGTCGGCGTCGATGTTGAGGTCGTAGCGGGCGTCCGTGGCCCACGGGTAGAAGTTGGGGCCACCGTTGGGTTCCTGCAGCCCGAACCAGTTCGCGACGAGCGTGACGGTGTCAGGTCTGTCGGGACTGGTGAAGGCGTACACGTCGGTGTTGTCGACGGCGGGGTCCGCCGCGATCAGCGGTGCCTCGCGGTGGCTCGACGCCTGCGCCGCCGGTATCGCCGCCGCCGTCGCGATGACGGCCGCGGCGATCGCACCCCGGCGTAATCGCTGTTTGTTGCCAGTTGGCATTGTCCTGCTCCCTTCCAACAGCCAGGGATTCGGAGCAGGACGCCCGCCGGTTCGGTCGAGATTTTGTTGTTACTCAGCGGCTTTCGGCGCGACGACGGTGCCGCGGGCCCGCGTTACGACGATCGGCTCAGCGAGCACGTCCGCCGCGGAAGGACCGCGTTCGGGCGCCGAACGGCACACCACACGTGCCTCGAACTCGATCTCACGCGACCGCTTCCCGATGCGGACCAGCGTCGCCGTCGCCTCGACGACGTCACCGGCCTGGATCGGCGCCGCGAACTCGACGGAGCTGTACCCCGCGAACAGCCCTTCGTCGGAGTCCGTGTGGATGAGCATCTCGGTGGCGACGTCACCGAACATGCCGAGCCCGTAGGCGCCGTCGACCAGATTGCCTCCGTAGTGCGCGTGCGAGTGCGGCACGTAACGCCGGTGCGTCACGGAAAAACCTTCGACCAAAGCCCCGCTCACGCGGCGACCCCCTTCTTCTCCTGCATCGCGTGCACCAGGTAGCTCGCGACCTCACCCGGCGTGGTACCCCGGGAGAAAACCCGATCAACGCCCAGTTCGGCGGCCATCAGCGGGTCGAACCGCGGCCCGCCCGCGACCAGCAGCGGGCGCTTGTCCCCCATCGCCTCGCGGAACGCCGCGGACATCTCCTGCGTGTTGAGGATGTGCGCGTCCCGCTGCGTCACGACCTGGGAGATCAGCACCGCGTCGGCCTTCTCCGCGCGAGCGCTGCGGACCAGTTCGGGGACGGAGACCTGCGCACCGAGGTTCACGACCTTGAGCTCGCGGTAGTACTCCAGACCTTTCTCCCCCGCGAAGCCCTTGATGTTGAGGATCGCGTCGATGCCGACGGTGTGAGCGTCGGTGCCGATGCAGCCGCCAACGACAACAAGCTTGCGCCGCAACACCTTCTTGAGCGTGGTGTTCACTTCGGACGGTGACAGCAGCGGGTACTCGCGCTCGACGACCTTGACCTCGTCCAGGTCCACGATGTGCTTGACCGAGCCGTAGACGACGAAGAACGTGAAGTCGTCGCCGATGGGGTTCGAGTGGACCACCATCGCGGGGTCCATGCCCATCTTGTTCGCGAGCTGCTGCGCCGCGCCGTCCGCCTTGGGGCCGTGCGGAATCGGCAGGGTGAACGACGTCTGGATCATGCCGTCACCGGTGGTGTCGCCGTACGGCCTCACGTACCTGCTCTGTGATTCAGTCATTTCGGCTCTGGGCCTCCAGCATCTCGCTCGCCGGGTTGAAGTACGCCTCTGCCTTCTCGATGACTCCGTCCGCGCCCTTGCCCTTGTCCGCAGGGCGTTTCATGAGGCCGAACGTGCCGTCCGCGATCGCGTTGAGCAGACCGTCGTCCACGATCCGCTCGAGCAGGTCCACCGCCTCACCGAGCACCTGGTGCGCGCGCTTGACGATGAGCCCGTCCGGCGCGGGCCGGAAGTCCTCCGCGAGGCTGCCCGCCGCGTTGAGCACGTACCGCACGTTCTGCAGGGCGAGGTCGCGGTCGGACAGGAACGGCGTCACGACGGCCTCGGTCATCATGCCGACGAGCAGGATGGACTGTCCTGTCAGGACACCCGCGAGGTTGAAGAACCCGTCCAGCAGGTAGCCGTTGAAGACGTCGCCGGTCATGTGCTTGGTCGGCGGCATCCACTTGAGCGGCGCGTCGGGGAACAGTTCGCGGGCGAGGAGCGCGTGCGCGAGCTCCAGCCGGAACGAGTCCGGCACCTTCGGGTTGATCTCGAAGGCGTGCCCGAGGCCCAGCAGGTGGTCGGGCAGTCCCGCCTCGTGGGCGAAGTGCTCGTTGAGGAGCTGGGAGACCGTGACGGTGTGCGCGGCGTCGACGGCGTCCGCGGTGGTGAGGTAGTTGTCCTCGCCGGTGTTGATGATGATGCCGGCCCGCGCGTGGACCTGGCGGGAGAACCGCTGGTCGACGAACGTGCGAATCGGGTTGATGTCGCGGAACAGGATGCCGTACATCGAGTCGTTCAACATCATGTCGAGCCTCTGCAGGCCCGCCAGCACCGCGATCTCCGGCATGCACAGCCCGGACGCGTAGTTGGTCAGCCGCACGTACCGGCCGACCTCCTTCGACACGTCGTCGAGCGCCGCCCGCATGATCCGGAAGTTCTCCTGCGTGGCGTACGTGCCCGCGAACCCGTGGTGCGTGGCGCCTTCGGGCACGTAGTCGAGGAGTGACTGGCCGGTCGAGCGGATCACCGCGATGATGTCCGCGCCCGCCCGTGCCGCGTTCTGGGCCTGGACCACGTCCTCGTCGATGTCGCCGGTCGCGACGATGAGGTAGATCCACGGCCGTTGCGCGGGGTCACCGAGCTTCGCGACCAGCTTGTCGCGCTGGACCCGGTTGCGGTCGACGGTCTTGAGCCCCTTGGAGATGGCGGACGTGGCGGCTTTCTTGGCCGCCGTGAGGTCCTTCTTCTCGGGGATCCTGAACTGGATCTGACCGGCCGCCGTGGCCTCCGCGAGCTCCGTGAGCGTGCCGAGGTTGTGCTCCTTGAGCGCGTGGAACGCCGGAAGCACCACCCCGTGCTCCAGCCCGCACTGCTCGCGGACGGTGTCGATCACGCGGTTGACCCACGGCACGTCACCGGCGCGGTGCGTGGAGTCCGCACCGGTGATGCCAGCCAGGCGAAGTGTGGCGCGCTCGACGGCAACGGTGGTGTGCGCCTTCGCGATGGACACCACCGGTTCGGCCGCCCGCGCGGCGAGTTTCCGCGCGGTGGCGACCACCTTCGGGTCGAGGTCGAGCAACGCCATGAGTCACTTCCTCTCGTAAATGGTCCGGCCGTTCAGCACGGTCCGCACGCAGACGGGCGCGGGACCGGTGAGATCAGGCAGTCCGGGCACACCGGAACGCGGGTCGAGCGACCATCGCTGCACCCGCGAGTCACTGCCCGCCACCACCAGATCGCCGGTCTCCCACACGGCGTACGTCGCGGGCGCACCCGGCTGAAGCGTGCCGGTCAGCCCGTCGTCCACCCCTGCAGCACGCCAGCCACCACGGGTGTGCGCGGTGAAAGCGGCACGAGGTGACACCCCGAAGCCCTCGGTCTTGTGGTGCACACCCGCCTTGACCGCGGCCCACGGGTCGATCGCGGTCACCGGCGCGTCCGAGCCGAACGCCAGCACCACGCCCGCCGCCGCGAGACGGGAAAAGGGGTTCAGCCCCACTCCGCGTTCGTCACCGAGGCGCTGGACGTACATGCCGGTGGGGCCGCCCCACTCCGCGTCGAACAACGGTTGGACGGAGGCGATGACGCCCCACCCGGCGAGTTTGCGGGCCTGGTCCTCGGACACCATCTCGACGTGTTCGAGGCGGTGTCGGGCGCTCGCGAGGGCCGGGGCGCCGAGCACCTTCTCGGCCCGCTCGAAGCCGTCGACGACCGCGGCCATGCCGGCGTCGCCGATGACGTGGAACCCCGCCTGCACACCCAGCTCGGTGCACTTGACCAGGTGGTCCGCGATCTGCTGACCGTCCAGGTAGAGCGCGCCGCACGTGTCCGCGTCGGCGTAGGGCTCGACCAGCGCGGCCGTGCGGGAGCCGATCGCGCCGTCGACGAAGTGGTCGCCGGCGAGGCCGCGCACCTCGACGCCGGGCAGCTCGTGGGCGCCCCAGTAGGCGACGACCTCGGGGCCCTCGTCCAACGCGAGGAGCTCGCGCAGGTCGTCCTCGCCGGAGATGTCCGGTCCGGCGCACTCGTGCACGGACGCGATGCCCATCGACGCGGCGTGACGCAAGAACGCCCGTTGGGCAGCTTGGCGTTGTTCGGGCGTGATGGCCGCTTTCGCCGTGCCGCGCACGTAGTGGTGGGCGGCACGCGAGAGAGGGCCTTGGTCCGAGAACCCGTCGGCCTCACGGACGTCGTCAGCGATCAGGTCCGACGACACGAGCGCGGAGTGCACGTCGATGCGCGACAGGTAGACCGTCTTGCCCTGCGCGGCCGCGTCGATCTCGGCACGCGTCGGAGGACGGTTCTCCGGCCAGCGCGTCTCGTCCCAGCCGTGCCCCCACACCAGAGGGCCTTCCGCCTCGCGCACCTGCTGGAGCAGTTCGTCCACAGAGGACGTCTTCGTCAGGTCGAGGCCGGTCAGGAGCAGCCCGGCGCTCGTGGCGTGCACGTGGGCGTCGACGAACGCGGGCGCGACAAACGCCCCGTTGAGCTCGACGACCTCCGCATCGGGGTGCAGCGCACGACCTACGGAGTCCTGTCCGATCCAGACGACGACGCCGTCCGTGACGGCCATGGCCGTCGCATCCGGTGCGTAGATGCGGCCGCCGACCAAAAGTTGCGTACTCACGTCACGCAGTCTGCCGTTGCTCGAACAGCGCCCGCACACCCGCCTGCGTCCGGAGCAGGTCCAACGCGAACTGGGCGTGACCGGGCACATAGCCGTTGCCGACCAGCATCTCCACGTCCGCGGCCAGCCCCTCGGCCCCGAGTGCCGCGGCGCTGAACGACGTGGCCATGGAGAAGAAGATCACCGTGCCACCGTCCGCCGTAGCGAGGATGGCGCCGTGCTCACACCCCGGCACGTCCACACACACGACCGTGACATCGACCTGCTTGCCCACCGCCTCGGCAACGGCGACGGGGTTGCGCGCGTCCGCGATCACGACCTCGTCCGCGAGACCGGACTTCCGGACCTGCTCGGCCTCCTTCTCCGTCGGCACGAGAGCGACAAGACGTTGCGCACCCGCCTGACGTGCCGCCGCGAGAGAGAGCGACCCAGACTTACCCCCACCGCCAAGAACGAGCACATCAGCACCAGGGTGCTTGCGCACGACACGGTCAGTCAGCGCCGGTGCACCACACACGTCCAGAACAGAGAGCGCCAGCTCGTTGGACATGTCATCAGGCAACACGGCCGCGATGGACCGCCCGAACAACACCGCCGTCCCCCGGCACGGCACCTGCTCGTCCTCGCCGCTCCAGTCCTGCAGCCCGTCGTTGATCTTCAACGGCGTCAGCGTGAGGCTGACCAGCGTCGCGATCCGGTCGCCGGCCTTCAGCCCGAGCGGCGACTCCGGCCCCACCTCCAGCACGGTGCCGAGCAACATGCCGCCCGACCCTGTGACGGGATTCTGCATCTTCCCGCGCTCGCCGACGATGTCCAGCACGGCCTGCCGCACCGCGTCCCCGCTGCCGTGCGCCTCCCTGAGCTGCCGGAACGAGGCCGCGTCCAGGTTGAGCCGCTCGACCGCGACGATCACCTCGTCGGCAGCGGGGACGGGTTCCGCGTCCAGCCGCCACGCCTGCTGGGGCAGCACACCCCTGGGCTCGAGGACGCGGTGCAGTCCGTACGCGCTCACCTGAAAATCCTTCGGTCGACGACGCTGTCTCGACAATATCTTCACGTGAAGCGCTAAGAAACCGCAAGCATCACTTGACGATCCTGGTCACGACGCTGCGGGCGTGTCGGGAACCGGCATGTTCGTTTGTCGCCCAACGGCACGCTTTCGCTACGTCAGGCGGAACCACCGGCAGTCGTACGGCGCGAGATCGATCTTGGCACCGGACTTCGCCGGCCGCACCTTCCCGCCGGTCAGCAGGTCCGTGAGCACTCCCTCCCCCGGCACCCGCACGGTGATGTCCTGGTTCGCGAAGTTGTGCACGACGATCACCGTGCCGCCGTCGCAGTCGGCGCGGTGGGCGAACACCTTCGGGTCGCCGACGTCGAGCACCTGAAAGTCGCCCCACGCCAGCTCCGGGCACTCGCGGTAGAGCTGGACGAGCCTGCGCACGTACACCAGCAGCGACTCGGGGTCGTGGCGCTGCACCTTCTCGGCTTCCCAGTCCATCGGCACGCGCACCGCGAGCCGGCCTTCCAGCGACAGGTCCTCCACCAGGCCCAGCTCCTCGCCGTAGAACAGCACCGGCGTGCCGGGGAGCGTGAAGAGCAGGCTGTAAACCATGCGGATCCGGCGCTGGTCGCCTTTGAGCATGCTCGGCAGCCGCCGGCGCAGGCCGCGGCCGTAGAGCTGCATCGACGGGTCCGGGCCGAACGCGTCGAAGACCTCCTGGCGCTCGTCCTCCGGCAGCTTGTCCAGCGTCAGCTCGTCGTGGTTGCGGACGAACGTCGCCCAGTGGCCGTCGCGGGGCGGTTGCGGGCGTTCCTGCAGCGCCTTGGCCAGCGGGCCGCTCGACTGCCGCGCCAGGGCCAGGTACATCGCCTGCATGCCGATGAAGTCGAAGCACATCGTCAGCTCGTCGCCCACGCCCTGGCCGTAGTAGGCCATGGTGTCCTTGTACGGCAGGTTCACCTCGCCCAGCAGCACGCCTTCGCCGTTGCGGCGGTTGAGGAACGCCCGCAGGTCGGTGAGGTAGTCGTGCGGGTCGGGCAACGACAGCGCGTCAGCGGCGTCGTTGTGCTCCAGCAGGAACGGGACGGCGTCGACGCGGAAACCGCTCAGCCCCAGCTCCATCCAGAAGCCCATGATGCGCGCGATCTCGTCGCGGACCTCGGGGTTGGACACGTTCAGGTCGGGCTGGTGCTTGTAGAAGCGGTGCAGGTAGTACTTCCCGACCTCCTCCGAGTACTCCCAGAGCGAGTTCTCCTTGTCCGGGAAGGTGACCCCCTGCGGGCCGTCGGTCTGCGGCTCGTCGGCCCAGACGTACCAGTCGCGCTTGTCCGGGTCGTGGAACCACGGGTGCTGGTCGGACGTGTGGTTCACGACGAGGTCGGCGATGACGCGCATGCCGCGGTCGCGGGCCGCGCGCACGAACTCCACGAAGTCGCCGAGCGAGCCCAGGCGCGGGTCGACGGCGTAGAAGTCGGTGATGTCGTAGCCGTCGTCGCGTTCGGGCGTCGGATAGAACGGCATCAGCCACACACACGTGACGCCCAGCGAGTGGAGGTGGTCGATGCGTTCGGTGGCGCCGCGGAAACCGTTGTCGGAGAACGTTTCCACGTCCAGGCAGTAGAGGACGGCGTTCTTCCACCAGACGTCAGACGTGCGGATCACTTCGTCACCTCCGGAAGGACGTGCTCGCCGAACGCGTCGATGAACGGCATCAGGTCTTGGCCCACGTGGTGCAGGTAGATCTCCTCGAAGCCCATCGAGGCGTACTGGAACAGCTGCTCGGCGTGCCACTTCAGGTCGGCGGACACGTCGACGACCTCGGCGACCTCCGACGGCGTGACGTGCTCGGCGACGACGTCGAAGTGCTCCGCCAGCTCCAGGTCCCAGCAGACTGGTGGACGGAACACGTTGGTGCGCCACTGCTCGTGTGCGATCGCGAGAGCAGAGTCGTCGTCTTCCGCCCAACTCAGATGCACCTGCAGATGGAGCTTGCCCCTGCCGCCGGCGTCCCGGTAGGCGTCCGCGACCTCGCGCAACCGGGCGGGCGGCGCGTTGACGGTGATCAGCCCGTCGGCCCACTCGGCGCACCACCTGGCGGTCTGGGGGCTCACGGCGGCGCCGACCAGCAGCGGCACCTCGTCCGGCAACGTCCAGAGCCGGGCGCGGTCGACGGTGACCAGACCGTCGTGGCTGACCTCCTCGCCGGCGAGCAGCGCGCGGATGACGTCCACGCACTCGCGCAACCGGGCCGTGCGGACGTCCTTGCGCGGCCAGCCGTCGCCGGTGATGTGCTCGTTGCTCGCCTCACCGGTGCCGAGCGCGGCCCAGAACCGGCCAGGGAACATCGCGGCGAGGGTGCCGATCGCCTGGGCGCTGATCGCCGGGTGGTAGCGCTGGCCGGGGGCCGTGACCACGCCGAACGGCAGCGCGGTGGCCTGCAGTGCAGCGCCCAGCCACGACCAGGCGAACCCGGAGTGGCCCTGACGCGAACTCCACGGTGAGAAGTGGTCGGAGCTCATCGCCGCGCCGAACCCGGCCTCCTCGGCCCTGCGGACGGCGGAGAGCAGGCCGGCGGGGTGTATCTGCTCGTGTGATGCGTGGATGCCGTAGACCGTCATGCGACTTCAGGTACCCAAAGAAGAAGTTCGAGAAAGCTTTGAACCGATCCGAGACAGCGTCCGTGTGGAATGCAGCACCCTCACTGCGGAGGAGGAACGACGATGTTCAACGAGACTCGTGTCGGCACCGTGACCGTCGTTGAGTTCGTTCGGCCGGACGGCTCCCTCGAGCCTATGAACGTCGACCTCCAATACCGCTCAGACGATCCGCACGCAGTGACGTTGCGCTTTCAGGCACGTGACCAGGAGTCAACCTGGCTGGTCGGGCGGGAGTTGCTCGCGGACGGCCTGCTGGCGCCGACCGGCCTCGGGGACGTGCGGCTGCGGCCGGAGGGCGGGGACGTGCTCGTGCTGGAGCTCTTCACCGAGGACTCGCACGCCGTGTTCCACATGTCGGCCGAGGATCTGGACCGGTTCCTGGAGTCCACGTACGCCGCGGTGCCTGCCGGGCGTGAGGTCGTCGACTTCGAGCTGCTGCTGAAGGACCTCCTCGCCTAGAGGCGCAGTCCCAGGACGAGCTTCTCCGCGGAGTCGACCACGCGGAAACCGAGGTGTTCCCAGAAGCCGATCGCGTGTGTGTTGTGGTGGCGTACGTGCACGTGGACGCCCTTCTCGAGACGTTCCAGCACGGTCCGTACGAGCGCACCGCCGAACCCCTTGCCCTTCGCGCGTGGCAGCAAGTTGGCGTGCATGTGCGCCGGGTAGTCGCGCGCGAGCATGAGGTCGACCTTCGACGGCTGGTGGATCAGCTGCACGGCCCGGTTCGCCTTCGACGTCAGCGGATAGCGAACCCGCAGGTCAGGCCACCAGTCGCGGTCGCAGCGATCTTCGAACGCCTCGGTGTCGGACGCCGCGATCGCGTACCCGCAGATCCCGAGGTCGTCCTCCACGACGAACGCCAGGTCCGGCTCGAACGCGACGTACGGACCGACGTGGACGTGCCCGAGCACGCGCGGGTCGTCGAACAGGTGACGCGCGCCGAGGCCACCGTTGCCGGTGTCGAGGCAGATGTCGTAGAGCGCGTCCAGGTCAGCGGGCCGGTACGCGCGGATCACGTCAGTTCGCGCCGCTCGGTGACGACCACCGGACCGGCGTCGACGTCGATCACTTCGCCCTCGACGACCTGGCCGCGCCCGAAGCGGCGTTCGTGCTCGAACTTGAGCGCCGCCGCCTCGGCCTTGCGCGCGATCCGGCGGCTCACGAGCTTGCGCGTGGGCGGGAAGAGCAGGAACAACGCCGCCACGTCGCTGATGAAGCCCGGCACCATGATCAACGCACCGGCCGCGGCGATGAGCACGCCGTCGGCCATCTCCTGGTGCGGCTGCTGACGCCTCCACACGGCCTCGGAGAACGCGGCCATCGTCTGCGCGCCCTGCCTGCGCACCAGCGACAGGCCGACGAGGGTGCCGGCCAGGAGCAACGCGATCGTCCAGAGGCCGCCGATGGCGTTGCCGACGGCGATCATGACCGCGATCTCGGCGAACATCCCGAGCAGCAGCAGCGCGAAGAGGGGCATGCCTGTTGAACGCACGACGGCCCCCAAATGCTCCCGACCAGGCCTCCACCAGGCGTTGATCTGAAATATTTACGGCGGGCTAGCGGTATGACAGGATATCTTTACGCGACCTCGACGCTGAGGAGTACGGATGACTGCGCTGCACGACGCCACCACGGCGCTGGAGCGGCTGGACCGCCAGCCGTACACGTATGTCCGCAGGGAGCTGGTCGAACCCGACTGGCGACGCTTCCCCGGCTGGGCGCACGTGACCGAAGCGCAGTGGCGCGACGCCCAGTGGCAGCGGGTGAACTGCGTGAAGAACGTCAAGCAACTCCGCAAGGTCGCGGGTGACCTGCTGACCGACAAGTTCTACGACGACCTCGCCGCGGACCAGGAGAAGTTCGCGACGATGTCGATGCTGATCCCGCCGCAGATGTTCAACACGATGGCGGTCGACGCGGCACTGACGCCCGACGAGTTCACCGAGGCCTTCCTGGCCGACCCGGTGCGCCGCTACATGCTGCCGGTCTCCTCCGACCGCGACCCGCGCTGGCCGTCGCACCCGCACTCCCAGCGCGACTCGCTGCACGAGGCCGAGATGTGGGTCGTCGAGGGGTTGACCCACCGCTACCCGACCAAGGTCCTGGCCGAGATGGTCTCGACCTGCCCGCAGTACTGCGGCCACTGCACCCGCATGGACCTCGTCGGCAACTCCACGCCGTTGATCGACAAGCACAAGCTCTCGCTCAAGCCGGTCGACCGCCAGGACCAGATGATCGAGTACCTGAAGAAGACCCCGGGCGTCCGCGACGTGGTCGTCTCAGGCGGCGACGTCGCGAACGTGCCCTGGCCGCAGCTGGAGTCGTTCCTCATGCGACTCCTGGACATCGAAACGGTCCGCGACATCCGTCTGGCCACCAAGGCCCTGGCCGGCCTCCCCCAGCACTGGATCCAGCCCCGAGTGGTCGAGGGCCTGGAGCGCGTCGCCCGCACAGCCTCCCGCCGTGGCGTCAACCTCGCGATCCACACGCACGTGAACCACGCACAGTCCGTGACGCCCCTCGTGGCCGAGGCAGCGCGCACCGCCCTGGAAGTCGGTGTGCGGGACGTGCGCAACCAGGGCGTGCTGATGAAGGGCGTCAACGCGACGCCGGACGACCTGCTCGATCTTTGCTTTGCGCTGCAAGGGGAAGCGAACATCCTCCCCTACTACTTCTACATGTGCGACATGATCCCCAACGCGGAGCACTGGAGGGTGTCCGTCTGGGAAGCGCAGGAGCTGCAGCACGCGATCATGGGCTACCTGCCCGGGTACGCGACGCCGCGGATCGTGTGCGACGTGCCGTACGTCGGGAAGCGGTGGGTGCACCAGCTCGAAGGCTATGACCGTGAGCTGGGCATTTCGTACTGGACCAAGAACTACCGCACCGGGATCGAACTCGAGGACCCGGAGGCGCTGGACCGCCGCTACCCCTACTACGACCCGATCTCCATCCTCGGCGAGACCGGCCAGAAGTGGTGGGCCGATCAGACCTGACGGGTCACGATGGGGCCGTTTTCGGGACAACTTCCGACGACGGCCCCAACGGCATGCAAGATCACTGGCAACCGCATCCGGCCTCCGACTTCGCCTCAGCCACCGTGAGGTTCGAGTCGACCGCCTGCTCACCAGGCGTGCAGCAGGCGTTGACGCCACAGCAGGAGTCTCCGCTCGGCGCCGAACCAGTTGCGCTGACCAGCTCGATGTCGAGCGGCTTCACCGCGCGGACGATCGCCGAGTGCATACCGTCGGCTGCCTCGAACGTCGGGGTGATCTCGATGTTGGCGAAGCCGGCAGCTTCGAGGCCTTCCCGGTACTCGGTGAAGGTGAGCGCGCCGGCGATGCAGCTGACGTAGGAGCCGCGTTCGGCTCGCTCGGCGGGCGTGAGGTGGTCGTCGGCGACGACGTCGGAGATGCCGAGCCGACCACCGGGACGCAGGACGCGGAACGTTTCGGCGAACACGGCGGGCTTGTCGACGGAGAGGTTGATGACGCAGTTGGAGATCACGACGTCGATGGTGTTGCCGGGCAACGGGATGGCTTCGATGTTGCCCTTGAGGAACTCGACGTTGGTGGCGCCGGCCTTGGCCGCGTTGGACAGGGCGAGCGCGAGCATCTCGTCGGTCATGTCCAGGCCGTAGGCCTTGCCGGTGGGGCCGACACGGCGGGCGGAGAGCAGGACGTCGATGCCGCCGCCGGAGCCCAGGTCCAGCACTCGCTCGCCCTCGCGCAGTTCGGCGACGGCGATGGGGTTGCCGCAGCCGAGCGATGCCGCCACCGCTTCGGCGGGCAGTTCGTCGCGCTGGGCCGCCGGGTAGAGCGTGGCGCCGAAGGTCTCGTCGACCTCCGCTGCCTGCGGTCCGCAGCAGCCGCCTCCGCCCTGGGTGACGGCGGTCGCGGCTGCGGCGTAGCGGGCGCGGACGGTCTCGCGCAGGTCGGTCTGCTCACTCATGAGAGGTCTACCTCCAGGCTGTATTGAAGTCTGTCTATGCAGTGTTGCGCAGAGCCCGAAGTGCCGTCAATATTGAAATATGTCGAAGCAAGAGTCGGGCTGCTGCGAGCCGCTGTCGGAAGAGCCGTTGGCCGCGGAACAGGCGGCTGAGCTGTCGGCGATGTTCAAGGCGCTCGGCGACCCGGTGCGCTTGCGGCTGCTGTCGATGATCGCGTCACGTACCGAGGGCGGGGTCTGCGTCTGCGAGCTGACGCCTGCGTTCGAGCTGTCGCAGCCGACGATCTCGCACCACCTGAAGCTGCTGCGTCAGGCGGGTCTGGTCGACTGCGAGCGCCGGGGCACGTGGGTCTACTACTGGGTGCGCCCGGAGACCACTGACCGCATGGCCGCGATGCTGAGCAGCGTGCGCCAGCCCGTCACGGCCTGATCGACGCGGTGATCTTCGCGACCGTCGCTTTCGCGGTCGGCCCAACGCCGATCAGGGTCGCGGAGGCAGGGCCGGTCCACCCGCCGTAGCCGAGCAGGTGCAGGCGCGGCTCGTCCACGGCGGTCGTGCCGTCGACGGCGACGCGGCCTTCGGTGTCACGGAGTCGCAGCGGAGCCAGGTGGCTCAGCGCTGGCCGGAATCCAGTGCACCACACCACGGCGTCGGCCCTGGACAAGGCTGCAAGATCCATTGGTACGGCCCCGAGCAGGCCGTTGTCACGGGCTTCGCGGACGGTCGGGACGGCCACGATGTCGCCGAGCTCGCTGACGCTGCCGTGCCGGGTGGCGATGTCGAACAGCGCCTTGCCGTCGATCTCGTCCGGCATGTAGCGCGGTGGCCGTCGGGTCATCCAGGTCAGGTCGGTGTGCGGCACGAGGTCTGCGGCGATCTGGGCGCCGGAGTTGCCGCCGCCGACCACGACGACCTTCTGGCCGGCGAACTGGAGCGGGTCGCGGTAGTCGACGGTGTGCAGTTGGCGGCTCGGCAGGTCCAGCAACGGCCGGAACGGTCGCCACCAGGTGCCGGTCGCGCTGATGACGTGTCGCGCCGTCCAGGTTCCGGAGTCGGTGTGCACCAGCAGCCGGTCACCGTCGCGGGTCACCGAGGCCACGTGGACGGGCCGTTGGACGGGGATGTCGTAGCGCTTCTCGTAGGCGGTTAGGTAGTCGACCACATGCTGCGCCGTCGGGTATCCGTCCGCAAAGGACGGCATGGGCCAGCCGGGCAGCGAGCTGTGGCGGGCGACGGAGAACAGGCGCAGCGAGGTCCACGTGAGCGGCCACGCGCCGCCCGGCACTGGCTGCGCGTCGAGCACCACGTGGTCGATGCCTGCGCGGCGCAGGTAGAAGGCGGCGGCCAGCCCTGCCTGGCCACCGCCGATCACGACGACGTCAGAGCTGAGCACGTGCTGCCCATCGGCGGCGGAGCCACAGGCTGACGTAGACGAGTGCGACGAGCACCGGGACTTCGATCAACGGTCCGACGACACCGGCGAGCGCTTGGCCGGAGGTCACGCCGAACACGCCGATCGCGACGGCGATGGCGAGCTCGAAGTTGTTGCCCGCCGCGGTGAACGCCAGCGTGGTGGTGCGCTCATAGGAGAGTCCGGATGCCTTGCCGAGCGCGTAGGAGCCGGCCCACATGATGGCGAAGTAGACCAGCAGCGGCAGGGCGATCCGGGCGACGTCGAGCGGCCGGTTGGTGATGGTCTCACCCTGCAGGGCGAAGAGGATGACGATCGTGAAGAGCAAGCCGTACAAGGCGATCGGGCCGACGCGCGGCAGGAACTTCGACTCGTACCAGTCCCGACCGCGCGATCGCTCCCCCAGCTTGCGACTGAGGTAGCCGGCCAGCAGCGGGATGCCGAGGAAGATGAGCACGGACTTGGCGATCTCCCAGGCTGAGAAGTCGACGGACGCGGTGTCCAGGCCGAGCCAGCCGGGCAGCAGATCGAGGTAGAACCAGCCGAGCACGCCGAACATGACGACCTGGAACACCGAGTTGAGCGCGACCAGCACCGCGGCGGCTTCGCGGTCGCCGCAGGCGAGGTCGTTCCAGATGATGACCATGGCGATGCAGCGCGCGAGGCCGACGATGATCAGACCGGTGCGGTACTCGGGCAGGTCCGCCAGGAAGATCCAGGCCAGCGCGAACATCAGGGCCGGACCGAGGATCCAGTTCAACACCAAGGAGAGCAGCATCGTGCGGCGGTCGCGGGTGACGGTGTCGAGCCTGTCGTAGCGGACCTTCGCGAGCACCGGGTACATCATCAGCAGCAGGCCCAGCGCGATGGGCAGTGACACCTCGCCGATCTTGACCGCGTCCAGCACGCCCTGCAGGCCGGGGACGAACCGGCCGAGCAGCAGGCCGGCGACCATGGCGACGCCGATCCACACCGGCAGCAGCCTGTCCAGGAAGGACAGTCGGTGCAGCACGTCCGGTGCCGCGGTTTCCGTGGTGCTCAACGGGTTCTCCTGGGTGTGGCAGGCGTCGTCATCCGATGACGATCACCGGCGTGAGGTGTTCTCAGATCAGTCGCAGCAGGCACTGGTGTCGCGCAGCGGTCCTCCGGGCGCCAGCACCGCGGCGAGGGCGTCGATGGCGGCGTTGTCGATGCGGTACCAGCTCCAGGTGCCGCGCCGTTCGCGACCGAGCACGCCGGCGTTGACGAGGATCTTGAGGTGGTGGCTCAGCGAGGACTGCGGCATGTCGAACTGGTCGGCGAGGTCGCAGAAGCACGCCTCCTGCCCCTCGGTCCGACGCACCAGGCCGACCAGCTCGACGCGGATCGGATCGCCGAGCGCCTTGAACAGGCGGGCGGCGGTCACCGAGTCGAGCAGCGTCTGGTCCGGGCTCGTCATGGTGATGACCATAGCCGCTTGGATTGACAAAAGTCGATACAGACGGTGTGATCTGCATCGACGAACTTCGATCCGAGGAGAACCGCTGTGTCCAAGACCCCCGAGGTGCTGTTCGTCTGCGTGCACAACGCGGGCCGTTCCCAGATTGCCGCCGCACTGCTGCAGCACTACGGCATGGGCCGCATCGCCGTCCGCTCAGCCGGGTCCGCGCCTGCGGAGAAGGTGAACCCGGCCGCCGCGGAGGCGCTGGCCGAGTGGGGTCTCGACATCACCGCCGAGGTGCCCTCGAAGCTCACGACGGAGGACGTCGAGGCATCCGACGTGGTGATCACGATGGGCTGCGGTGACACCTGCCCGGTGTTCCCCGGCAAGCGCTACCTGGACTGGCAGCTCGACGACCCGGCCGGCCAGGGCATCGACGCCGTGCGGCCGATCCGCGACGAGATCGACCGGCGGGTGCGCGGCCTGGTCACCGAACTGCTCGGCTGACGCGGCGCGCTGGCGGTCGACAACGCCCCAGCTGATGATCTCGATGTGCGCAGGACGATCAGCACGCGGGGCAGTCCGGCGTCAACGCCGGACTGCACCGTTGTTTCAGCGTGCACTGGACGCGAGGCCGATCGTCACGTTGACCGTCTCGGGCGCACTGCAGCATCCGCCGCTGTTCTTCTGCTCCTCGGGAGCGTCGAACACGCCCGCACCGCCGCAGACTCCGGTTTCGGGCAGCACGAGCTCCACCCGCCCCGCCGACTCGTGATCACCTGCAATGGCCGCGACGACGGAACGGACCTGCTCGTAGCCGGTGAGTGCGAGGAACGTCGGTGCGCGGCCGTAGCTCTTCATACCCACCAGGTAAACACCCGGCTCGGGGTGCCGCAGCTCGTTCTCCCCGTGCGGGTAGACGGTGCCGCAGGAGTGGACGTTCGGGTCGATCAACGGTGCGAGCTTCGTCGGCGCCTGCAGCACCGGGTCCAGGTCCAGGCGGATCTCCGACAGCCACGACAGGTCCGGCCGGAACCCGGTCAGCACAACGACTTCGTCGATGCCGTCAACGCGATGGCCGTCGAATGACTCCAGCGTGAGCGTGCCGTCCTCGCCACGCTCGACCGCGGCTGTGCGGAAGCCGGTGACGGTCTCGATGTGCCCGGCCTCGGC
This sequence comes from Lentzea rhizosphaerae, assembly GCF_042649515.1. Lineage (NCBI taxonomy): Bacteria > Bacillati > Actinomycetota > Actinomycetes > Pseudonocardiales > Pseudonocardiaceae > Lentzea > Lentzea rhizosphaerae. The sequence continues at coordinate 279,830 of NZ_JBHRZI010000004.1, forward strand.
CGCCTTCTTCGCCCGCAGCCCCAGCGCGCCACGTGCGGGCAGCTGGTCGGCCTCGCCGCCACCGAACACGTTGCCCACGGCACCACGCCGCAGCAGCCACACGATCTTCGTGCCGGGCTCCTGCTCGGCCAGGTCCGCGAGCGCGACCAGCGCGGTGAGCGCCGAATGCCCGCTGCCCGCAACGGCGATCCGCTTGCCCGCGTAGCGAGCGCGCTCGGTCGCCAGGTCCGGCACCCGGTAGCTGATCTGCGCGGCCGCAGCCTTCTCCCCTGCCGCGGGCAGCCCGTCTCCGCCGAGCGGATTGGGTGATCCCCAGGTCCCAGAAGCGTCGATCACCGCGCGGGCGACGATGCGCTCCTCACCAGCCGCGGTGTGTACGTGCACGGTGAGCGGCTCCTCCTCACGGCCCGCGTCGACAACCCGGTCTCGGCCGCGCCGCGCGACACCGACCACGCGTGCCCCGAACCGCACCCGGTCACCGAGCGCCTCGGCCAGCGGCCTCAGGTAGAGGTCGGCCCACTCCGCGCCGGTCGGGTAGAGGTCGCCGTCCGGGCGCATCCAGCCAGCCGGCACCAGCAGTCGCTGGGCCGCCGGGTCGACCAGCTCGCTCCACCGCGAGAACAGCCGAACGTGGTTCCACTGCGACACGGCTGCACCAGCGCGGTCACCTGCTTCCAGCACGAGCACCTGCTCGCCCCGTTCGACCAGGTGGGCCGCCGCCGACAAACCCGCAGGTCCGGCACCAACAACGACGACTGGCAACTCGCTCACCGCACACCCCTTGTATCGAAGTTTCTCGAATCAATGCCAGGGACTGTATCGACCGGGATCGATTGACGCAACCATCGATTTGCGTCGATACTTCACGACATGACGACCACAGCGGCCTCCCCCGCCGTGCTGCCCACCGACGACGCCGCGACCTACGCGGAGTGGTTCGCGTGCCTGGCCGAGCCGACCCGAGTGCGGCTGCTGCACGCCGTCGCCATCTCGGGCCGCACGATGACCGTGGGCGAGCTGACCGAACTGCTCGGCATCAGCCAGTCCACCTGCTCACACCACGTGCGCAAGCTGGCCGAGGTCGGCTTCGTGCGCGTGCACAAAGAAGGCACCGCCACCCACGTCAGCGTGAACCCCTCGTGCTGCACCGGCCTGCCCCATGCCGCCGACGTCGTCATGGGCGTGCTCGCGCCACGCCCGTGCTGCCCGGAGAACCTGCCGCCCGACGTGACCGTCCGCGCGATGCGCGACGAGGACTGGACCGCCGTGCGTCGCATCTACGCCGAGGGCATCGCCACTGGTGACGCGACGTTCGAAACCGAAGTCCCCCAACGCAGGGCGCTCGACGCCAAGTGGCTGCGCGATCACCGCTGGATCGCCGAGATCGACGGCACGGTCGCGGGCTGGGCGGCGGCCACGCCGGTGTCCACACGGGACTGCTACGCGGGCGTGGCCGAGCACTCCGTCTACGTCGCCGCCGACTTCCGCGGCCGAGGTGTCGGCAAAGCCTTGCTGCGCAAGCTGGTCACCGAGGCCGACGCCGCAGGTCTGTGGACGTTGCAGACCTCGATCTTCCCCGAGAACCGCGCGAGCCTCGCCCTGCACCACTCCGCGGGCTTCCGCACCCTCGGCGTCCGCGAACGCATCGCGCAACACCACGGCGTGTGGCGCGACACCGTCTTCCTCGAACGCCGAGCAACCAACTAGACCCCACCACGCCCAAACCGTCGCCGGACACGGCGACGGCTACTTCGAGGTGCCCATGAACAGCCACGACGCCATCGTCATCGGCGCCGGCCAGTCCGGCCTCGCCGCCGCCCACGCCCTCATCACCCGAGGCCTGCACCCACTCGTGCTCGAAGCCGGAGACGAGCCCGTCGGCTCCTGGCCGCACTACTACGACAGCCTCACGCTGTTCTCCCCCGCCCGCTACAGTGCCCTGCCCGGCCTGCCGTTCCCTGGAGACCCCGAGCGCTACTTGCACCGTGACGAAGTCGTCGACTACCTCCGCAGCTACGCCTCACACCTCGGCGCCGACATCCGCACCGGTCAACACGTCTTAGAAGTCACGCGCGACAACGACTTCAGCGTCACAACCGCGGACGGCACGAACTACACCGCACCGATCGTCATCGCCGCCACCGGAGGCTTCGGCAACCCACACCGACCCGCGCTGCCCGGCCTCGACGACTTCCCCGGCACCGTTCTGCACGCCGCGGAATACCGCTCGCCCGAGCCGTTCCGCGGCCAGCGCGTCATCGTGGTCGGCGCCGGCAACTCCGCCGTCCAGATCGCCGCCGAACTCGCCGAGCACGCCCGCGTCACGCTCGCGACCCGCAAGCCGGTGAAGTTCTCCGCACAACGCCCGTTCGGCCGCGACCTGCACTTCTGGCTCGACCGCACCGGCCTGGACTACCTCCCGATCGGTCCGTGGCTGCCCGACGGCTTCACCACCCCGGTCCTCGACACCGGCCGCTACCGCACCGCCCTCGATCAGAAGCGCCCGGACCGTCGGCCGATGTTCACCGCGCTGGAGGGCTCGAAGGTGATCTGGCCGGACGAGCAGCGCGAGCACGTCGACGCGATCATCCTGGCCACCGGGTACCGCCCGGACCTGCCCTACCTGGGCACGCTGGGCACCGAGCACGACCGCGGCGTCTCGCGCCACCACCGCGGACTCGGCTTCGTCGGCCTGGAATGGCAACGCAGCCTCTCCTCCGCGACCTTGCGAGGCGTCGGACGGGATGCCGTCCACGTGGTGCACAGACTGCTCAGGTGAACTCGGTTCAGATCAGCGAGAGCTGCTCGCGGTGGAAGTCGAAGTGCTGCACCGGGAAGCGGTACAGGTCCTCAACGGTCATGAACTCGCGGAAGAACGGATCCCACCGCGTCGGGTACGGCATCCCCCTCGCGAGGCTGCTGTCGTTCTCCCGATCCAGCCGCCGGTGCAACGCCGCGATGGTGCGGTCGCACAAGACGACCATCGCCCTGCGAGGCATCACGCTTCCGCCGAGCCACGAGCCGACGAAGTTGACCACGTCGAACGGCTTCGTGCCCGCGTTGAGCAGCTTCGCCCAGCCACGACCGAACCACGCCGGCAACCGGGCAACGAGCTTCGCCAGCGCCAGCAGCGCTCGCATGATCAGGAAGCCGAGCAACATGTGGAACAGCAGCTGCCGGTTGGTCCACCGCGTGCCGTCCGAGCGGCGCCGCAGTTCCTCATCCGCAGCACCGTCGAGCAGCACACGAAAGGTCGCCCTCACGCGCTCGAACTCGTCATGAACGGCCGGCATGTCCACAAGCCAATGGTGCGCTCAGAAATCGATGCGCTCAAGCACCCCTGCTTCCGCAGCTGACGTTCCCCGGCGTCACGTCCGGCCCGCGCCCAGTGCACCCGTCGCGCCACGCAGGAGCTGCAGCACGCGATCATGGGCTACCTGCCCGGGTACGCGACGCCGCGCATCGTCTGCGACGTGCCGTACGTCGGGAAGCGGTGGGTGCACCAACTCGAAGGCTACGACCGTGAGCTGGGCATTTCCTACTGGACCAAGAACTACCGCACCGGAATCGAACTCGAGGACCCGGAGGCGCTGGACCGCCGCTACCCCTACTACGTCACGACGGGGCCGTTCTCGGAGCAACTTCCGAGGAGGGCCCCGTCGTGCAGGAACAGATCTGCTCACCGCGGTGCGCACGGTGCTCGCGGGAGTGACGCCGGTCACTTCGCCCGGTCGTCCGGGGACGCGAGCGGGGTCCCCGGACAACAACTAACGTGAACCGGATCGAGGAACGCAGAGCACAACAGGCGCAACGCGCTCCGGACGTTGACGACACGCGTCCCGACCTCGCCAACGCGGAGCCGACCGCCGCGTTCGCCAGGCTGTTCGACACGCACGCCCGTGCCCTGCACGGTTACCTGGCGGGCCGGGTCGGCGTCGACATCGCCGACGACCTGGTCGCGGAGACGTTCCTGGTGGCCCTCCGAAGGCGCGCGAGCTACGACCCCGAGCAGTCCCCCATCCGCGGCTGGCTGTACGGAATCGCCACCAACCTGGCACGCAACCACGTCCGCACGGAGATCCGCGGCTACCGGGCTTCCGCTCGCGTGCACGCCCTTCAGGAAGCGGGCGTCGAGCACGACGCGCAGATCGTCGACCGCCTGGACGCCCAACGGTCGTCCAGGCACCTGGCCGACGGCCTGGCCTCGCTCACCGAGCAGGAACGCGACGTCTTGCTGCTGACGTCGTGGGCCGGGCTGGAGCCGATCGAGGTGGCCGCCGCTCTCGGCGTGCCGGCAAGCACTGTCCGGTCACGTCTGCACCGGGTGCGCCAGAAGCTCCAAGCACACCTCCGCACCGCTCAAGAGGAGAACCGCGATGACTGAGCGCGGCGACCACAACCCCGATCGTGAACTCGACGAGGCGCTCGCCTCGTTGCACCTGGAGGCACGCATGTCCAACCGATCACTCGACCACGCCCGCGAGAAGCTGATGCGGGAAGCGTCCGCGGAGGGTGCCCCGGCGGCGAAGTCGCCCTTTCGCCGTCGTGGCCTGGTCGTCGGCGTGGCAGCGGCGGCGGCGGTCGCGGTCGTGGGAGGCGTCGCTGTCCTCGGCGGGGGCGGCGGAGCACCGGCGCAGCCCGCGGCCCAGTCGACCACCGCGCAGCCCACCAAGCGCGACGTGTCGCTCCTCTCGGCGTCCCAGGTCCTGAACGACGCGGCGGACAAGATCGCCGCCAAGGACCCGGAACTGAAGCCGGGCCAGTACCGGTTCATCGAGGTCAAAGGCTCCTACCTGCGCGGATTCCAGATGGGGACCCCGCAGGGAGTCGTGAGCGCCCCGGCCGGCTACACCTACCTCGCCGACGTCACCTACCAGACCTGGATCCCGGCGGACGTGACGCAGGAGTGGCTGGAGAAGCGCATCGCCGGTGCCGCGAAGCTGATCGGCAGTTCCATGCCCGCGGCCGAGGTGCCCGCGTACCAGCCGCAGGACACAGACACGGGCGAGCGGCGCGGCGCGTGCGGCGACTTCTTCCCCAAGTCCCAGCCGAAGAAGGTGTGCGGCGACGCCACCGACTCGGGGCAGCCCGCGTTCTACGCGAACCTGCCGCGCGACCCCGACCAGCTGCTGGCGTGGCTGAAGAACTACACCTCCCAGCGCGGCTCGTCCCCGAGCACGATGTTCCACTTCGGCATCCAGTTCCTGAACTCCGGGATCATCCCGGCCGATCTGCGCAGCTCCCTCCTGCGTGCGATGTCGAAGATCGACGGCGTGAAGGTCGTCGAGGAGGCGACCACCCCGGACGGGCGCAAGGGTCTCGCACTCGGCCTGGAGAGCGACCAGGAGCGCCGCGACCTGATCGTGGACCCGGACAAGGGTGAGATCATCGGCGAGCGGACCGTCGCGAAGGCGCAGGCGGACTACCCGTGGATCAAGCCCGGCACCGTGACCAGCAGCGTTTCCGTGACGACGAAGGTCGCCGACGCCATCGGCGTGGTCCCGGCGGGTTAGTCGCAACGCCGGGAAGTCAGGGCGCTCGTCCATCTGCTCATCGCTGCCGGCCTGTTCGCCGAGCTGGGCTACAGCCAGGTGTGGGCGCGGCTGGTCACCGGCAGCATCGGGGTGGTGGGGCCGTTTTCGGAACATCTTCCGAAGACGGCCCCATCGGCATGTTCTGATGTTGGTACGGCAGTGTCCGAGCGGTCAACAGAGTCCGCGGTGGACCACCGTTGTCCGTCCGTGAGCCGACGCGGACGCCGCGTGAAGTGGGCCCGCCGGCACCGGGACGTTCGTCATCCGGGATCCGGGACGTTCGCCTGATGGGGTGACGACGCTGCTTCGTGATCCTTGGTGGTGCCTGGCCGGTCCCCCGCCTTCGTGGTGCTGGCCTGCGGTTCAACCAGGACCACCCGAAGGAGCTGTGTGCCCGTGCCCTCCCTTCCTGAACCATCTGCGGAGCTCGGGAACGATCATGTTCCCGGCCACGGTGCACTGCTCGGCGTCCGGCGGTTCCTGACCAAGGAGACGGTCGGCGACCACGGGCGGACCCTGCATCAGATCGACTCCGGGGCCTGGGAGTCGTTCTACCGCGACCGGTGGAGCTACGACCGCGTGGTGCGATCCACCCACGGCGTCAACTGCACCGGGTCGTGTTCCTGGAACGTGTTCGTCAAGGACGACCTGATCACCTGGGAGCACCAGGCGACGGACTACCCGACCACGGGTCCGGACAGCCCGGACTACGAGCCGCGGGGCTGTCCCCGTGGCGCGTCGTTCTCCTGGTACGAGTACTCGCCCTCGCGCGTGCGGCACCCCTACGTGCGTGGCTCGCTGATCACGATGTTCCGTGCCGGTCTCGCCCGGTTCGGCGACCCCGTCGCGGCGTGGGCCGACATCGTCGAGGACCCCCGCAAGGCGGCTGTCTACAAAGGACAGCGGGGTCGCGGCGGGTTCGTGCGCGCTTCCTGGGACGAGGTGACCACCATGGTCGCCGCCGCGCACGTGTACACGACCAAGACCTACGGGCCTGATCGCGTTGTCGGGTTCTCCCCCATCCCGGCGATGTCGATGGCCTCCTTCGCGGCGGGCACCCGCTACCACGCGCTGCTGGGCGGCACGTTGCTGTCGTTCTACGACTGGTACGCCGACCTGCCGATCGCCTCGCCGCAGGTGTGGGGCGACCAGACCGACGTCCCCGAGGCCGCGGACTGGTGGAACGCCACCTACCTCGTCATGTGGGGCTCGAACATCCCGGTCACCCGAACTCCTGACGCGCACTTCCTCGCCGAGGCGCGCTACCGCGGCACCAAGGTCGTCGCGGTCAGTCCCGACTACGCCGACAACGTCAAGTTCGCCGACGACTGGCTGGCCCCGCACCCCGGCACCGACGGGGCGCTGGCGATGGCCATGGGGCACGTGGTGCTCACCGAGTTCTTCGCGAACCGGCAGGTGCCGTACTTCACCGACTACGTGCGGTCCTACACGGACCTGCCGTTCCTGGTCACGTTGCGGGAGCGGGAGCCTGGCGTGTACGTCGCCGACCGGTTCCTCACCGCCGCCGACCTCGGCGAGGACGGTCCCGGCGCCGAGCACAAGACCGTGCTGCTCGACGACGCGTCCGGCGAACCCGTGGTGCCTGGCGGGTCGCTGGGGTTCCGCTACGGGCCCGAGGGGGAGGGCCGGTGGAACCTCGACCTCGGCGGCGTCGTGCCCGCGCTCGGCGTGCTCGGTCACGCCACCGGGCAGGTCGCGGTCGACCTCGCGCGGTTCGACGTCGGCGAGACCGAGGGCGGCGCCACCATGCGGCGCGGTGTCCCCGTCACGCGCATCGGTGACCAGCTCGTCACCGGTGTCTTCGACCTCGTCCTGGCGCAGTACGGCGTGCGGCGCGGCGACCTTCCCGGCGAGTGGCCTTCCGGTTACGACGACGCGGAGTCTCCGCACACCCCGGCCTGGCAGGAGCGGATCACCGGTGTGCCCGCGGCGCTGGCGGCCAAGATCGGGCGTGAGTTCGCCCGCAACGCCGAACGCAGCCGCGGCCGTTCCCTGATCGCGCTGGGCGCCGGCGCGAACCAGTGGTTCCACTCGGACATGACCTACCGCGCGTTCATCGCGCTGGTCACCCTCACCGGCTGCCAGGGCGTCAACGGCGGCGGCTGGGCGCACTACGTCGGTCAGGAGAAGGCCAGGCCGATCACCGGGCAGCAGCACATGAGCTTCGCCTTCGACTGGCAGCGCCCGATGCGCCACCAGGCCAGCACGCCGTTCTGGTACCTGCACACCGACCAGTGGCGCTACGAGAAGGTGCCCGCCGACGAGCTGGCGTCCCCGCTGGGACGGGGTCTGCTGGCGGGCATGACCTTCGCCGACACCGTCGCGGCCGCCCAGCGGATGGGCTGGTCGCCGGGCCACCCGGCGTTCGACCGCAACCCCCTCGACCTCACCGACGAGGCCGCCGCGGCGGGGGTGAGCACGGCCGAGCACATCGTCGCCGAACTGCGCGCCGGACGTCTCAAGGCCGTCGCGGACGACCCCGACGACCCCGCGAACTTCCCCCGCTGCCTGACGTTGTGGCGAGCCAACCTGCTCGGTTCGTCCGGCAAGGGCAACGAGTTCTTCATGAAACACCTGCTCGGCGTGGACTCCCTCGCCTCGGCTGACGAGTGCGGCCCGGACGAGCGGCCACGGGACGTGACCTGGCGGGACGAGGCACCGACGGGGAAGCTCGACCTGCTCACCGCGATCGACTTCCGGATGACCAACACCGGCCTGCACGCCGACGTCGTGCTGCCCACCGCCACCTGGTACGAGAAGCACGACATCTCCACCACCGACATGCACCCGTTCGTGCACGCCTTCTCCCCCGCGGTCGCCCCGCCCGCCGAGGTGCACACCGACTACGACGCCTTCCTCTCGATCGCCGACAAGGTCAGCGAGCTGGCGGTCATCCACCTCGGAACTCGCCGCGACGTGCTGGCCGCGCCGCTGCAGCACGACACCCCGGACGAGCTGGCGACGCCGTCGGGGCGGGTGCGGGACTGGAAGCGCGGCGAGTGCGAACCGGTGCCGGGTGTGACCATGCCGAAGCTGGTCGAGGTCGAACGCGACTACACCCTCATCGGCGCGAAGATGCGTGCGGTCGGCCCGTTGCTGGACAAGCTCGGCACGACGACGAGGGGCATCACGGTCGACGTCACCGCGGAGCTCGAGTACCTGCGCCACCAGAACGGTGTCGTGACCGACGGCCCGTTCGCGGGCAGGCCATCACTGTCCACAGCGGACCGGATGTGCGAGGCGATCCTCGCGTTGTCCGGCACGACGAACGGCCGCGTGGCGCACGAGGGCTTCCTGCAGCTGGAGAAGCGCACCGGGCAGCAGTTCACCGATCTGGTCGAGGGTCACGAGACCGACCACGTCACCTACGCGGCCACGCAGGAGGCGCCGCAGCCGGTGGTCACCAGCCCGGAGTGGTCCGGTTCGGAGAAGGGCGGGCGCCGGTACTCGCCGTTCACGATCAACGTCGAACGCCTCAAGCCGTGGCACACGCTCACCGGCCGGCAGCACTTCTTCGTCGAGCACGACTGGGTCGCCGAACTGGGCGAGCACCTGCCCGGCTACCGGCCGCCGCTCAACATGGCGCGCCATTTCGGCAAGCCCGGTGACTTGGCCGACGGCGGCGTGACGGTCCGGTTCCTCACCCCGCACGCGAAGTGGTCGATCCACTCGATGTACCACGACAACGAGCTGATGCTCGCGCTCTCCCGCGGTGGTCCGGTGATCTGGATGAGCGTCGAGGACGCCGCCAAGATCGGGGTCGCAGACAACGACTGGGTCGAGGCCGTCAACCGCAACGGCGTGATCGTGGCCCGCGCGGTGGTCAGCCACCGGATGCCCGAGGGCACGGTGTTCCAGTACCACTCGCCGGAACGCACCGTGAACGTGCCCAAGACCGAGAAAACCGGCCGCGGCAAGGGAAAGCGCGGCGGATACCACAACTCGATGACCCGGCTGCTCGTCAAGCCGACGCACCTCGCGGGCGGCCACGCCCAGATGACCTACGCCTTCAACTACTACGGCCCCATCGGCAGCCAGCGCGACGAGATCACGGTCATCCGCCGCCGCGCCCAGGAAGTGGAGTACTGACATGCGCCTCCGCGCACAGGTTGCCATGGTGATGAACCTCGACAAGTGCATCGGCTGCCACACCTGTTCGGTGACCTGCAAGCAGACCTGGACCAACCGCGAGGGCACCGAGTACGTCTGGTTCAACAACGTCGAGACGAAGCCCGGCATCGGCTACCCCAAGCACTACGAGGACCAGGAGCGCTGGAAGGGCGGCTGGCGGCTCGATGCCAAGGGGCGCCTGGTGTTGCGCTCCGGCGGCCGGGTCAAGCGGCTGTCCCGGATCTTCGCCAACCCGGACCTGCCGACGCTCGAGGACTACTACGAGCCGGCGACGTTCGACAAGGACGTCCTCGTGTCCGCGCCCGCCGGACTGACCGACACCCCGGTCAAACAGCCCCGTTCCGCTCTCACCGGCGAGCCGATCAACCTCGAGTGGGGCGCCAACTGGGAGGACGGTCTCGGTGGTGCCCACGAACGCGGCGCCACCGACCCAAACATCACCGCGATGGCTCCCGACGCGGCGGCGCGGGTGAAGTTCGAGTTCGAGAAGACCTTCATGTTCCACCTGCCGCGCATCTGCGAGCACTGCCTCAACCCCGCCTGCGTCTCGGCGTGCCCGTCGGGCGCGATGTACAAGCGCGAGGAGGACGGCATCGTCCTGGTCGACCAGGACCGCTGCCGCGGCTGGCGCATGTGCGTGACCGCCTGCCCGTACAAGAAGGTCTACGTCAACCACGCCACCGGCAAGGCGGAGAAGTGCACCTTCTGCTTCCCCCGCGTCGAAGCCGGGCAGCCCACCATCTGCTCGGAGACCTGCGTGGGCCGGCTGCGCTATCTGGGCCTGGTCTTCTACGACGAGGACGCCGTGCTCGCCGCCGCCTCGGTGCAGGACGAGCGGGAACTGCTCGCGGCACAACGGAAGGTGTTCCTGGACCCGCACGACCCCGAGACCGTGCGGCTGGCCACCGAGGCAGGCCTGCCGGAGGAGTGGGTGCTCGCCGCGCAGGCGTCGCCGGTGTGGCGGTTGATCAGCGACTACCAGATCGCGCTCCCCCTGCACCCGGAGTACCGCACCCTGCCGATGGTCTGGTACGTCCCGCCGCTGTCCCCCGTGCTCGACGCGGTCGGCGCCGCGGGCCTGGACGACACCGACGCCGACGACGTCTTCCACACCATCCGCGACCTGCGGATCCCGGTGGAGTACCTCGCCGAGCTGTTCACGGCCGGAGACTCCGACGCGGTGGCCGGTGTGCTGATGAAGCTCGCCGCGATGCGGTCCTACATGCGGGCCAGGACCCTCGACGGCACCGTCGCCGAGGAGCTGTGCGAGGCGGTGGGCATGTCGGGCGCGGAGATCGAGAGCATGTACCGGCTGCTCGCCATCGCCAAGTACGACGAGCGCTACGTCATCCCCACCGCCTACGCCAAGGACGCCGCCGCACTGGAAGCCCAGGCAGCGTCCACTTCGGACTGTTCACTGGACTGCACCGGTGGTCCCGGGATGACCGAAGCCGCGACCGCCGAGCGGTTCCACCTCGTGGCCGACAGCGGCCAGACCCGTCCGGGGCGCAGGAACCTGTTCGCCCGCCGCAGCGACGGCCGGCTCGGCCTGTCCATCGACCCCGCCGGGGAGCGCTCGTGACCACCCAGTCCGCAGTGGCCGGAGCGGACCGATCCCGGCTGTTCGGTCTCGCTTCGGCACTGCTCACCTACCCGGACGCCCGCCTGCTCGCGGCGGGCGACGAGCTGCGCGCCGCCGTCGGCGAGATCGGCGACGACGAGGTGCGGACGCGACTCGCGACGTTCCTCGACTGGTTCCTGACCACCGACGCGATCGAGGTCGAGACCCACTACGTGCACACCTTCGACCTGCGCCGCCGCTCCGGCCTGTACCTGACCTACTACCTGCACGGCGACACCCGCAAGCGCGGGATCGCCCTGCTCACCCTCAAGCAGCGCTATCGCGCCCACGGGTTGCGCCTGGCCGAGGGCGAACTGCCCGACCTGCTGCCGGTGGTGCTGGAGTTCGCCGCCGTCGCGGGCCCCGGCGACGGCGAGGCGCCGCTGCGCCAGCACCGCCGCGGGGTGGAGTTGCTGCGTGCCGCCCTGGACGAGAACGGATCGCCCTACCGGCATCTGCTCGAGGCGGTCGTCGCCGCGCTGCCGCCTCTGACCGAGATCGACCGCGACGCGATCCGAGCGCTCGCCGAGGACGGCCCGCCCGTGGAGTCCGTCGGCCTGGCGCCCTACGGCACGGACGTCGACTCGATCGGTCTCGGCCCGGCCCTCACCGACCTCAGCGCCACCGGACCATGCGCGCACGCCCGCCCTTCGATGGAGAGTGCCCGTTGAACACGCTCATCTGGATCGTCGTTCCCTACGCCTGCCTGGCGGTGTTCCTCGTCGGCCACGTGTGGCGGTGGCGGCGCGATCAGTTCGGCTGGACCACCCACACCAGCCAGCTCCTCGAAAGCCGGATTCTGCGGCTGGGCTCGCCGTTGTTCCACCTCGGCGCGTTCGGGGTCATCGGCGGCCACGCCACGGGCCTGCTCGTGCCCGCCTCGCTGACGGAGAAGATCGGTGTCTCCGAACACGTTTACCACGCGATCGCGGTGTGGGGCGGCACGATCACCGGCGTGATGCTCGTCGCCGGCCTCGCCCTGCTGATCGCCCGCCGCTTCGTCAACGGCCGTGTCCGCCGCGTCACCACGACCACGGACAAGGTTCTGTACGTGGCACTCGCGGTGATGGTCGTGCTGGGCATGACCGCCACCGTCGGGACCAACCTGCTCGGTGAGGGCTACGACTACCGCGAGACGATCGCAGTCTGGTTCCGCGGCATCTTCTGGTTCTCCCCGCAGACCGATCTGATGACCGGGGCGCCGCTGGTCTACCAGCTGCACGCGATCGGCGGCTTCCTCTTCCTCGCGCTGTGGCCCTTCACCCGGCTCGTGCACGTGTGGTCGGCACCGTTGGCGTACCTGTGGCGACCCTACGTCGTCTACCGCACCCGCCGCGGGTCACCCGCCACCGCTGCTCCGGCCCCGGCCACCGTCAGGGACCGCGGCCTGCACGACATCCGACACTGACCTCTCCAGCCGAATGGCCACACCGTGCCTGTTCCCACCCCGCAGCAAGCCTCGCCGATCAGCAGCACGGTCGGCGAGGTGCTGGTGCGGCACCCGAAGACCTTGCCGGTCGACACCTCCGTCGGGCTGGCCCGCGCCTGCTTCACCGACGACCACGTCCACCTGCTCCTGCTCACCGAGTCCGGACGTCTCATCGGCACCCTCGTGCGAACCGACCTGCGCGACGACCTCGACGACGCGGACCTCGCGTTGCCCTGGTCCCGCATGTCGGGCCGCACGATCCCGGCGGACATGCCGGCCGAACGAGCCCGCGAGCTCCTCGTGACGAGTGGGCAGCGGCGCCGCGCCGTGGTCGACGACAACGGCAACCTGCTGGGCCTGCTCTGCCTCAAACGCCATCTGGCCGGCTTCTGCAGCGACGCGGACGTCGCCGCACGGGCTGCCGATCCGCGCTGACGACTGTCCTCAGTGGACGCTGTACCGCCGGTGGGCTCTCGTGACACAGGACCTGCGACCCTGCTCGCACCCGACGGTGACGGGAATCCTCGAAGAAGAACCGCTGAAACGCCATCGCCCGGGAGTTGACCATGGTGAGTCGCCGACAGCTGGAGATGTTGAACCCCGAGCAGTGCCTGGAGTTGCTGCAGACGGTGCGCGTGGGCCGGCTGGTGTTCACCGAGAGCGCACTGCCCGCGGTGCAGCCCGTGAACTTCCGCCTGCACCGGGGCCAGGTCGTGATCCGGGTCGCCGGCGGGGCCAAGCTCGCCGCCGCGACTGACCGCTCGGTGGTGGCTTTCGAGGCCGACGAGCTCGATCCCGACCTGCGGACGGGGTGGAGCGTGACCGTGGTGGGCCACGCGGAACCGATCACCGAGGTGGCGGAACTCCTGGAAATTTCGGGAACGTGGCTGCAGCCCTGGGCCGACGGCAGGCGCGACCACTTCGTGCGCATTCGCACGCAGAAGGTCACCGGGCGCAAGCTGCTCGCGCCCGCGGCAGCCGGACCGTCAGGCCCCGGATCGGTGTGAGTCAGGAGAGCGCGACCGTGAGGAGCACGGCGGCATCGGTGAGGGCCTGCAACCCGTGTCGCTGAGCCGGGACGGGTGCCAGGTCACCGCTGTCGAGCACCCGTTCGTGATCGCCGGCGTGCAACCGGATCCGTCCACTGAGGACCTGGAGGGTCGCGGCCGCGGGTGCGTCGTGTTCGGCCAGTTCGGCGCCGTCGGCCAGCGCGATGAGCGTGACCCGCTGCACCGTCCCCGACACCAGGGTTCTGGCGGTGCGCCGTGCGGGGTGACCGCGGGCCTGCTGCAGCAACTCAGCGGCCAGGGCGGTCACGTTCGTGACATCCGGGTACTCGGCCATGCTGTGCGCTCCCTTCCAATGCCGCTAGGCCTCTCAGCGCTGGTGTGCGCGCACGGCGCGATGCACCGTGGTCGTGGTGAAGGCCAGGGTTGCGGCGGCGACCACGGCCAGTGCGGCCAGTCCCAGCGCGTACGAGGAGAACGCTCCGTACAGCGCGCCCATCACCAGCGGCGGGACGAAGCCGCCCAGTCCGCCGGCCGCACCGACGATTCCGGTGACCGAGCCGACCTTGTTCGCCGGAGCGAGCAGGGCGACCAGGGCGAACACCGCGCCGCTGCCCGCGCCCAGTGCGGCCGCCATGGACAGGAACGCGATGGTGCTCAGCGGCATCAGCGCCGGGGTGAACGACTGCAGCACCGCACCTGCGGTGACCACGGTGAACACGCCGACCAACACCCGCACCGGGCCGATCCGGTCGGACAACCAGCCGCCCACCGGCCGCATCAGCACCGCCAGCAGCACGAACCCGGCCATGCGGTTGGCCGCGTCGGCCTGGGTCAGCCCGTACGCGGTCTTCAGGTAGGCGGGCAGGTAGACCGAGAACGCCACGTAGCCGCCGAACGCGATCGCGTACAGCGCCGATGCCTGCCAGGTGATCGGCAGCCGGACCGTGTCCGCCAGCCTGCGTCCCAGCGACTCCGCCGGGATCGTCCGCCCCGGTGCGTCCCGCAGGAACACCGCCGCGACGACCGCGTACACGGCCAGCACCACGGCGGTGACCACGAACGGCGTCACCACACCGCCGGCGTCCACCAGCCGCACCGTCGTCAACGCGCTGATCGCCGTCCCGCCCATGCCCGCGCCGAACACGCCGATCGCCAGGCCGCGGCGCTCGGGCGGGAACCAGGCGTTGACCAACGGCACTCCGACCGCGAACGAGGTGCCGCCGACACCGAGGAAGAACCCCCCGATCAGCAAGGCGACCAGTGAGGAGTGACCCAGAACTCCCAAGAACAGCACGGGAACGATCGTGATCGCCGAGACCAGTGGGAACATCACCCGCCCGCCGAACCGGTCGGTCAGCGCCCCGGCGGGAACGCGTCCCACCGAGCCGACCACGACGGGCACGGCGACCAGCAAAGCCTGCTGGAACGCGCTCAGTCCGAGGGAATCCTTGAACAGCGGCCCCAACGGGCTCAACAGCGCCCACGCCCAGAAGTTCACCGCGAACCCGAGCGTCGCCAGGCTCAGCATCAGCATCCGGCGACCCGTCGTCGGCGGGGAGTCGGCGCCCGGCACCCGCAGTCCCTCCGGTGCGTTCTTCGTCCGGTGTGTGGTCGGTGTTGTCATGATCGCCTCGGGAGGGTCTCTCGGCTCGGCTTCGCGGTTCAGCCACGGCTCACCAGGTCGGTGAACGCGTCCAGCGTGCGTGAGCGGTGCGGCAGCGGAGCAGATTTCAACGTCCCGAGCCCGGCGGGACGAACGTCCCTACCGGGGTGGTCGTCCCACCGAGTTCCCTGATCGCGTGCGCAGTACAACTCCGTCCAGGACAGAACCGTGACCCAGCTCATCGACCTCGCCCCGCCCGCGGCACGACGCCGGAACGGACCGCGCGGCCCGTTGTTCGTGTGGGCCAACGTGATCGTGCTCGGGTGGCTCGCCGTCGCCGTCGTCCTGTTCACCGTCCACGACGCACTGGGTCTGCCGAGCTGGTTGGCACTGCACGCCCTGTTGCTCGGGTCGGTGACCACCGCCGTTCTGGTCTGGTCCGAACACTTCGTCGTCACGCTGTGCCGCGTTCCCGGTCCACCGCCGCGCCGGATCGCCTTCGGTCTGGGTGCGCTGAACCTGTTCGTGCTCCTGGTGCTGACCGGAGTCGTCGTCGACGCCGCTGTCCTCAGTGGACTCGGCGGCGCCGGTGTCGCGATGATCGCCACCGTCCACACCGCGTTTTTGGTGCGGACGCACAGGAAGTCGCTGCAACGCCGGTTCGGCTACCTGATCGGCTTCTACGGCGCGGCGAGCACCTCGTTGGCCGTCGGCGCGGTGCTGGGCGCCGGACTGGCTGCGGGAGCTCCCGAATGGCACGCCCGCCTGTTCACCGCGCACGTCCACGTCACGCTGCTGGGCTGGGTCGGGCTGGCCGTGCTGGGCACGTTGTTCACCCTGTGGCCGACCACCCTCGGCACGCGGATCGCCGACGGCACCGCCTCCGCCACGCGCCGGGCACTACCGGCTCTGGGCGCCGGGCTCGTCCTCGCCGTCGCCGGGATGCTGGCGGCCGACCTGTGGGTGACCGTCGCAGGCCTCACGGCGTACGCGGCCGGAGTCGCGCTCGCGGCGATCCCGCTGGTCCGAGCCGTCGCCACGCGCCGGCCACGTGGGCCCGCGGCGTGGATGCTGGCGGCCGGCACCGGCTGGCTCGGCGTGGCGGTCCTGCTGGACGCCGTCCGGCTGCTCGTCGCCGGGTCGATCGACGCCCTCCCGGACGTCACCGACGCCGTGATGCCGGTACTCGTGCTCGGCTTCACCGCCCAGGTGCTCGTCGGAGCGCTGACCCAGCTGTTGCCGGTCGTGCTGGGCCGTGGACCGTCCGAACACAGAACGATCTCCGAGGTGCTGCACCGGGGCTGGCGCGCACGGCTCGTCGCGGGCAACGTCGCCGTCGTTCTCGTGGCCGGGGAATGGCCCGCTCCCCTGCCGCTGATCGGCTGGGCGTTGGGTGCCCTCAGCACCGGCACCTTCGCCGCACTCGCGCTGCGCGCCGCGATCCCCGTGGCCTTCCGCGGTGCGCTGTCCCCGACGTCCGGATCCGCCGGCACCACCACCGGTGTCGTCGCCGGCCTCGCCGTGGTCGTGCTCGCCGTGGCGCTGGCCACGAGCGGCCACGGAAGCCCCGCGGACACCTCCGCGGCAGGCGCGGACGCCCGCACCGTCGACGTCACGCTCAGCGGCATGCGGATCCGGCCGGACACCGTCGAGGTCCCGGCCGGCACACGGCT
The DNA here is from genome assembly GCF_042649515.1 of Lentzea rhizosphaerae. NCBI lineage: Bacteria > Bacillati > Actinomycetota > Actinomycetes > Pseudonocardiales > Pseudonocardiaceae > Lentzea > Lentzea rhizosphaerae. Next base: position 296,852 of record NZ_JBHRZI010000004.1, read on the forward strand.
GGTGCTGCGGGTGACCAACCAGGACGCCGTGCCGCACGACCTGCGCGTCGACGACGGACCGCACACTCCCCGGCTGCGCCAGGGCGAAACCGCGCACCTCGACCTCGGACAGATCCGTGGCGAGCACCAGGCGTGGTGCGCCGTCGCCGGGCACCGCGCCGCCGGAATGACCATGACCATCCGGACCCAGAACGACCACCAGCACACCGCGGCCACCCCTGCCGTCCCGGACGGCGACACCCGCGGCCTGGATCTGGCGGCCGCACCCTCGCCGGGCTGGAAACCGCGCGATGCCCGGCTGGCCCCCGCGACGGGCACGGTGCACCAGGTCGAACTCCGCGTCACCGAACAGGACCTGGAAGTGGCCCCCGGCAGACGCCAGCGGCAGTGGACGTTCGCCGGATCAGCACCCGGACCCGCGCTGCGCGGCAGGGTGGGCGACCAGTTCGAAGTCACCCTGATCAACGACACCACCATGGGCCACGGCATCGACTTCCACGCCGGAGCCCTCGCCCCCGACGGACCGATGCGGACCATCGCCCCCGGCGAGCGCCTGCTCTACCGGTTCACCGCACACCGCGCCGGCGCCTGGCTCTACCACTGCAGCACGATGCCCATGTCCCAGCACATCGCGAACGGCATGTACGGCGCGGTGATCATCGACCCACCCGGCCTCCCCGCCGCCGACCAGGAGTACCTGCTGGTCAGCTCCCAGCTCTACCTCGGAGAACCGGGCAGCGACGCACAGGTGACGAAGATCCGCGCGGGACGACCCGACGGCTGGACGTTCAACGGCACCGCGGCCCAGTACGACCACGCCCCGCTCACCGTCCACACCGGACAACGCGTCCGCATCTGGCTCGTCAACGCCGGCCCCGGCGACACCACCGCGTTCCACGTCGTCGGCGCCCAGTTCGACACGGTCTACCGCGAAGGCGCTTGGCTGTTGCGGCCGAGCGACACCACTGGCGGCGCCCAGGTCCTCGACCTGGCCCCGGCACAGGGCGGGTTCGTCGAACTGTCCTTCCCCGAACCCGGCCACTACCCCTTCGTCGACCACGACATGCGCCACGCCGAAAACGGCGCCCACGGCCACTTCACCGTCGCGGAGCCACCCCGATGATCGACCCGTGGACCATCGTGCGGTTCCTGCACGTGCTCGGCGCCATCATCTGGGTCGGCGGACAACTGACCATCACCGCGGTGGTCCTGCCACCCGTGCGCCGACTGCTCACCACCACCGACCGCACGGACGTCCTGCGCACCGTGGGCAAGCGGTTCGCTCTCGTGACCGCGGTGTTCTTCCTGCCCAGCCAGATCACCACCGGGATCCTGCTGGCCTGGCGGCACGACGTCACCTGGGCCGCGCTCCTGCAACCCGGCTACGGCCGCGTCCTCGCCGCCAAACTGCTGCTGTTCACCGTGGTCATGGCCGCGGCCACCGTGCACGGCATCGCCCAGGCCAGACACCGGCCCGGTCCGGCCAGAGCCGCGTCCGTCACCGCACTCGTCGGCTCACTCGGCGTCGTCCTGCTCGCCACCGGCCTCGTCGAGACCATGTGAGCCCAAGCCCAGCCATACCGGACATGTTTTTTGGCGCGAAAAGCACGTTCGGGCCATCTATCGGCCCGAACGTGCTTTTCGCGCCAAACGGCAAGCGTCGGCCGGGTCAGACCCGGTACGGCTTGCAGGTGGTGCCGCTGGGGAACTTCATCCGGTCGCGCGTGTTGGGCCCGTAGATCCCGTCAGGCGCGGACCGGACGTATTTCTGCACGCCCTTCACCGCGGCTTCCGTGCGCGGGCCGAAGCTGCCGTCCCGGTCGAGATCGCGCACGAACTCGTTGCCGTACGGCGCGGCCAGGCGGACTCCGGGATAGCACTGGATCAGCCCGCGCTGCAGGCCGGCCACGACGGCGGTGTTCGCGACCAGGTCGCTACCGATGTTGCAGGTCGTGGAATTGGTGTTGGTGGCGGGCACCACGATGCGGTTTCCCGCCGCGTTCACGTAGGTGATCATCTTTTGGCACAGCGGTGTCGCGGCCGATGCCGACCCGGTCGACACGGCCATCCCGCTCACCGCCAGTGCGACGGCGGCGATGCCCAGCCCTGCTCGGCGCAGCGGCCCGAGATTCGGCTTCATCAGGAGTCCTTTCCGGTCAGTACGCATAGCAGTTGCGCCGGTTCGAGTCGAGGAACTTGATGTGGTCACGGGTGTTCCGGCCGTAGATGCCGTCGACGCCGGCGCCGGCGTACCGTTGCACGGCCTTCAGCGCGGCCTCGGTGCGAGAGCCGAAGAACCCGTCCGCGTCGAGGTTCGCGATCTTCTCGTCCGAGTAGGGCGAAGCCAGGTTGAGCTTCGCGTAGCAGAACTTCAGGGCGAGCTGGAACTCGAGGACGACCTTCCTGTCCGCCACCGCGTAGTCGCGGCCCATCTGGCAACTGCTGTTGCCCTTGGAGGTCGGCACGTTGATGGTGTGGCCCCCGCGATTCATCAACGTGTACCTGGAGCAGGTGGGCAGGTCCGCCCCAGCCGCGGGAACGGCGAACGTGACCGCTCCCACGGCGGCCACGGCCAATCCGATCGCGCTCGTACGCAACAATCCCTTCACAACGTCTCCCCCTTCGTTGGCGTGAGAGCGCTTTCGCTCTCCCGTGGCAACGATAGGAACGGCGTGCGCGGGGTGGTGTCCGGTGAACGCCCTACAAGATCAGCGCTCGTTGAGCTCGGCCAGCGTGATGAGACCGTCGTCGAGCGCACGGGACACGAGCTCGCTCTTCGTGGAGGCGGCACGTCCGGCGTTGGCGTACTTGATGCGCACGCGCGTGATGTGCGTGTCGACGGTCTTGACGCCGATGTTCAGTTTCGCCGCCACCAGCTCCTTCGACGACGAGGCGAACCAGGACCGCAGCACCTCGATCTCGCGCGGGGACAACCGCGGCCGGTCGGGCGTGTCGTCGGCGACGATCGCACCGGACAGAGATGGCGCTGTGTAAGGCATTCCGCGTGCGGCCGTGCGCAGGGCGGGCACCAGGTGGTCGGGCCCTTCGCGTTTGGTCAGGTACGCGAGCGCGCCGAGGTCGATGCACTTGATCGCGGTGGCGTCGTCGGCGTGCTGGGAGTACACGACCACGCGCCGTCCGCTGTCCACCAGCCTGCGGAGCTCACCGAACTGCGGCTGTCCCGGCACCAGTTCCAGGTCGAAGACCACCACGTCGGCCTCGGCGCCGGGACCGGTCCACACCTCCGCGAGCCGGGCACCCGCGTCGATCAGGTGAATCGGCGGATCCGCCTGCTCGCACCAGTACCGCACGCCCGCGGCGATCGCGACGTGGTCGTCCACGATCACCGCGGTGATCAGTTCCGGCTCGGCTGCCATCGGGCCTCCATCCACGTCGTCGCACCGCTGCCCACCGTCTCGACCTGAACGCCGGGCGTCAGGGGTGGTGGCAGGACCAGTTCCCCGCAGTCGGCGACCACGCTCACCGACACCAGCTCGTCGCCGCCCACCACGGTGACCCTGGCCCACGAGCGCGCGGTCGCGAGCACCGTGAGCGCCGCGTCGGTGAGATCGCGCCGGACGGGCACGGGTGGCGCCGGCCACCGTCCGCGCGCGTCCAGCTCCACCTCCACGCCCTTGCGGTCGGCGATGTCCGCGCAGTGGCGAAGCTCGTGCAGCAAAGGGTTTTCCACGTCGTCGGTCTCGGCGAACAGCCGCCGCATCCTGGCCGCCTCGATGGCGGCCCGGCGCCGCACGCCGGGATCCGACGGCACGAGCGAACCGTCGGCCAGGCCTTCGAGCAGCGGCACCGCCGTGGTCGACAGTTCGGCGAACCGCTGCGCACGCCGGCGGTGCGACGCCGCCGCCACGGCCTCCGCCGTCCGGACACGTTCGAGCTCCCGTGCGGCCGCCGCGGCCTCCTCGCTGATCCGCCCCAGCACGACGGCCACCACGGCGACGCACAGCGGGATTCCGAACACCGTGACCGAGCCGGTGGCGAACCGCGCGAGCGACGAGCGGGTCACGTCGTGGAACAGCACCAGGTTCAGGAACGCGAGCAGCTCGTGGGCGACGAGGAACGACACCGTGGTCCGGAGTGGACGGTCGAGGAGGACGACCAGACCGACCCAGTTCGCCGCGCCGAAGATCCAGTCCGCGGTGGTCGAGGTGCGGCCGTCGGGCAGCGCGGAATAGGACGCGGCACTGGCGGCGAGCACCACGACGACTGCCGGTGTCCGCCAGACGCTCCACGGACGTTCGCGGACGACCAGCACCGCTTCGACGGCGAGCACAGCGGTCAGCGCCGCCCACGCGCAGAACTGGACGGCGGGCGAGCCGTAGCGGTGCAGGTTCTGCGTCAGGTTGAGCAACCCGAGCCCCAGCGCCGAGCCCGCGGCCACGAGCAGCACGGCGACCCGCAGGCCGCGCTGCAACTGCGCCCTGGTCTGGTCCTCAGCCACGCTCTGCCCGCCACTCCAGCCGCACCGTCGTGCCCGTCCCCGCCGAGGACGTGATCGTCGCCGTGCCGCCTACGCGGTTCATCCGGCCGTGCACGGACTCCCGCAGCCCGCGCCGGGCCGGTCCTGCCTCGGCGGAGAAACCGCGACCGGCGTCGACGATCTCGACGCAAAGCTCCCGCGCGTCACCGCGCACCCGGACCGTCGCACGGTCCGTGCCCGCGTGACGGCGCACGTTGTTGAGGGCTTCCCGCGCCGCTCCGGCGATCGCGCTCGCCACGTCGAACGGCAGCACCAGGTGGTCCGGGGCGTCGAGGTCGACGGTCAGGTGGGTCGAGTCGGCGTCGTCGCGCAGCAGACCGACCAGGTCGGCCGCGGCAGGCGAGGCGTCGCCGCGGGACCGCAGCCGGGCGAGGTCGCGTCCGGCCTGGGCGGCCAGCCAGGTCGCGTCGGCCCGCACCTGTCCGGTGCCGACCATCAGCAGCGTCGTGGCGGCGGTGTCGTGCAACGCGTTGGCGAGTTCGCGCTCCTCGTCGCGCACGGCCGCGGCCACCGCCGACGCGCGGCGGACCTCCTCGGCAACGGCTGCCATCCGGTCGGCGCGCCGCGCGGCACGCGTGACGAGCACCCAGACCGCCCTCGACAGGGCGGCCATGGCCAGCACCCAGATCTGCCCCGCGTGCACGTCCGGCCCTGCGACGTCGATGGTGACCAGCATCCCGCCACCCGTCACCAGTGCGGCCACCGCGCCGGCCAGTGGCGGGGTGTGCCACTGCCAAGTCACGCACGCGAAGGTCACCAGGAGCCGGAGCCAGCCGGTGTTGGTGCCGTCGACGGCTCCGGACCAGAGGGCGATCAGGCACACGGCCAGCAGCACGGCGGCGTCAGCGGTCACGGGCGGGCGCGCGCGTTCCCGACTCAGCCGCCACGCGCAACCACAGGTCCAGGCCGCCGCGACGACGACAACGAGCAACGTCGGCCACAGCCGCTCCGGATAGGCCCTGAGCAGGCCCACCGCGATTACGGGCGGCAACGTGGCGACCCGCACGACGGCCGCGCACCGCCGACCGAACCGCTCCAGCAGCCGTGTCGCTTCCCCGGCCACCGCCACCTCACCGCCCACCGCCGACGCACCCCCTGCCGATCTTGCCAGCGACCGCCGACCGAGGTGTCCGGTTCGGGCGAAACGGGCACCCGGCTGTCGGGCGTTCACCTGACACCGCGGCGGCTCTCCGTCGACGACAGTGGGCACGTGGCCCAGGTGGAGCACGGGCCTGGGGGGTCGATGAGGGGAGGCCGGACGCACGGGAGCGCGACCGGCCTCCTCCGGTCCTGGTGCGCGCCGCGATGATCGACAACGGGCGGCTGGCCTGCTTCGTCCTCTCGGCGAGAAGGTGCCCAGAAGGGGTACTGCTCGAAGGCGCCCGCCGAGGTCATGCCGGTGCCGCCACGACACGCGTCCTCGACAGGAGTGCCACCGCCATCAGTCCACTGAGGACTGTCACGCCACCTGCCAGGCAGGCGGCGAAGTCCAGTGATGCCACTTGCGCGATCGCCGGGCCGGCGATCGCACCGAAGAACGTCGCGACCGCCTCACCGGTGAACTGCACCGCGCTGACCCTGCCCAGAACAGCGTTCGGTGTGACGCGTTGCAACGCGGTCTGGGTGGTGACCAGTGCCGCCGAGCCGAAGACACCGATCAGCACCGCGGCGGGCAACGCGCCCACGAGTGACCGAGAGAGGAAGAGCAGCACGAACGCCATTCCCGTCGCCACCAGTGCACCGCCCAGCAGGTACGCGAGCGGCGTCCGGTCGACCAGGCGCCGGATCAGCGGTGCCCCGATCAGAAAGCCGGCGCCCAGAGCGGACATCACCAGTCCGGTTTGCGTGCTGCCGCCCAGGACTCGCACACCGAACGGCACGAGCAGTGCGGACAACGACGCGTTCGCGGCGAGGAACACCGTGATCACCACGAGCAGCGAGGCGGCGGATCGTTCAGCGCGGAGGAAAGCGAGGCCTTCGCGAAGCTGGGCGAAGAACCTGTCGGCGCTTCCCTCCTCGCGTGCACCGGCGGCGCCCAGCCGGGCGGTCATCATGATCGCGAGTGCGGACATCAGGTAGGTCGCGAGATCGATCCACACCAGCGCACCGAACCCGGCGATCCCGAGCAGGGCACCTCCCAACGGGGCGCCCAGGAGGCGCACAGTGCCGTCGGTGACCGCGTTGAGCGAGTTCGCGCTGGTGAGAGCCGGCCCGGTGCCGACGACCACCGGGGTGTGCGCCTGTGCGGCCGGACGGAAGAGCACAGTGCCCACGCTCTCCGCCACCAGGGCCAGGTAGACCAGCCACACGTCACCGGGATCGCGCACGAGCAGCAGCAGGGCGACGGCGACCGCTCGCAGCACGTCCGTCGCGATCATCAGCTTGCGCCGGTCCCAGCGGTCGGCGAGCACGCCCGCGATCGGCCCGAGCAGGACCGGCGGCAGGAACTCCGCGGCGAGCGTCAGGCCGGTGGCCGCGAGCGAACCGGTCACCTGCAGGACGTGCGCCGGAACGGCGACCACGAGCAGCCACGATCCGAGCAGGCTGATCAGCCGCGCGAACCAGAGCAGCCGGAAGTCGCGAATCCGCAGAGCCTCGAGCACACACCACCCCCGAAGTTATTCTGACAGAATAATCATCGGCCGCATTGTTCCGTCAAGACAGGTGGATCGACATGGGCAACCAGGAGCTCGGGCAGCAGTTGCGAGCACTGCGGGCCGCGAGCGGACGCACGCTGCTCTCCGTGGCGACCGAGGCGGGCCTGTCGGTGCCGTACGTCGCGAACTTGGAGAACGGACGCGGCAACCCGACCGTGGACGCGGTCAACAGGCTTGCCGACGCGCTCGGGGCCGTGTTCGTGTTGCGCGTGGAGCCGGAAGGCGGGACAACAACTCAACCGGCCGCGATGCCCTCATCGCTGGTACGACTGAGTCGCGGCGCCCGTTTCCGGAAGGACGTGCAGACCATCGCGGAGGCAACGGGCGAGCAGCCCGCGGAACTCGCGCGGCGCCTGCTCGCCGCGCTCGCCGCGCTCGCCGGCCGCGACCTCGCCGAGGCGGACTGGTTCCGGTTGCTCGACGCCGTTCTGCTGGTGCACCTGCATCCGCACGCCACCAAGTGACGACGTTCGGCGTCGCCGGCTCGAACGGTCGGACTGTTGTTCCCGATTGTTCCGACATAGCCTGGGAGCACCCGGCTTCCGGAGGGGCATGACGTGGACGAGCGAGCAGAGCGCCGAGCGAACGCGGTGGCCCAGTCGTGACGAGCCCCGGCGGCGCGGGAGGGTACTCGGGTACGCCTCTCGTCAGGAAGATCGGGATCAGGCCGGGTGACCACGTCCGGTTCGTTCACCGGCCCAGCCGGTGGGAAGTGCCGGACGTGCCTGGCACCTGCCGGGTGTCCGACGACACCAGCGGAGCGGACCACAGCGATGTCACCCTCGCGTTCCACAGCTCGTTCGCCGAACTGGCCAGTGACGCTCCCGGCCTGGTGGACGACCTGGCCGATCACGCGATGCTCTGGATCGCCTGGCCCCGCCGCGCGGCGGGGCACCGCAGCGACATCACCGAGAACGCCCTGCGCGAACTGTTCCTCCCGCTCGGTGTCGTCGACGTGAAGGTCGCCGCCCTCGGTGACGACTGGTCAGGGCTGAAGTTCGTCCGGCGCAAGGAGAACCGGCGTTCCTGACCGTGGCCCGACATCCTCCGTGAAACCGCCGCGAAACCGGCTCTCGGCAGTCTTCGTGCGTCATCGCAAGGGAATCGGGAGGAATCCACATGCGCACGACACTGACCAGGATCTTGCTCGCGTTCGCACTCCTCGCCACGTTCGGAGCAGTCGGCACGGCGCAGGCGTCCGCGGACGGGCCGATCAACGCGGCCGCCGGGTGCAGGGCGGCGCCCTACTCCGCGTCGTTCAGCACCTACTTCGAGACCGAGGGGTCCGTCGATCTGGGCACGTACACGACGACCTCGCAGTGCAACGACATCAACCTGAGGTCGACCAGCGGCACGAGCTACAGCGCGTGCGTCGTCTTCATCAAGTACTGGCCGAACTGCAACTACACGACGCCCGTGCCGGCGAGTGGGGCGTGGGTGAACATCGCGACCGACGTGAAGGACGGCACGCGGTTCGTCGTGCGGGTCTTCAAGGGCGGCCGGAACTACGTGACGCACTCCGGAGTGATGGACTTCTAGGGATCTCACGGGACATGCGATCTGGGCCGCCCTGCAGGACGGCCCAGATCGGTGCCAGTCGCCTGTCCAGTCGTGAGCACCTCAGCCCTCGAAAGCGGGTTCCGAGCGACGCAGTTCGTCAACGAGACCCGGCAGTTCGTCCGCGGCTGCGGCGAACTCCCGCAACTGGGCCGTGTGCTCGTCCACCGCGAGCTGAACACCGTTGTCCACCAACGCGTTGATGTCCGGCAGGTCGCGGTCGCCGCCGAGCGCACGGTCGAGGGTGTCGTGGTAGTGCTTGACCACACCACCGATCACCACCTCGTCCGGCGGCCACGGCATCTTGACCCGCTGCTCGACGGGCACGTGGAACGGCCAGGTGAGCTCGGTCAGCAGGCACTGACCGGCGCGGCCGCCGAGCACGTCGACCGCGGTCCGGCCCAGCACTCCGACGTGGTGGCCCTTGACCATCTGCACGGCGGGGTGGGTCGCGAGGTTCCACCAGAACCAGCACCGCATGCGGTGCCGCAGCACCGGCGGGGACAGCCACACGGCGAGGTTCACGTAGAAGTCCGCGATGGCGTCGCGCACCGGTCCGGCGGAGAAGCCGCGGAGGTTCACGTTGAAGTAGTGGTGCCACGTCGTGTCCGCGACGATCCGGCCGACGGAGGCCTGCGCGCCGTCGTAGGCGCTGACGAGCTCGTAGGTGCGCGCGAACCGCTTGTCCGTGCCGAAGGCGACGACCTCGGGCAGGGGCTGGCCGTGCGGGCCGGACGGCCATTCGTCCTCCGGGTACGTGGCGGGGAACGCGAGCGCGCCCTCGTGCATGTGGTCGGGGAACACCTCGACAGGGCCGGACCGGCCGCAGAACAACGGGTGAGGGCGGTAGCGGACGGGCAGCCACGGCCACGGGCGGCCGACCGGGTACGGGGTGAGCCGGAGCCGTTGCGGGAACGCGTCGTCCTGCAGCGTCAGGTTGTCCAGCGGCGTGCCGAGACCGTCCGGAACCTGGGTGTTGTGCGTGAACCGCGGGTCCGTCGACGGATCCGCGCTGGGCAGACCTTCCCAGCGGCGCAACCGGCCCGCGCGCGGCACCCGGTGGCCGAGCGCCCTGCCCAGGTTGAGCAGCGGGTCGAGACCGGCGTCGGCGGCGTCGACCGGCCGCGGGTTGGCGTGGTCGCCGGTGATCAGCACGCCGCCCTGAGCCGCCGGGCCCATCCAGTCGTCCAGGGCCGCGACCTCGTCGTCGGTGAGCTCGTTGTGCAACGCCGTGCCGCGGTTGCACTGCTCGACGCCGAAGAACCACACCTGGTCGTAGTTCCCGAGCACGTCGGTGGTGAGCAGATTGGTCGCGTGCCCGCCCGCGTGGCGGTTCAGCACGTCGATCTCGAAGTTCGCGTGGAACGTGTTGTGCGAGACGATCAGATCCCTCATCTCCCGCACACCGAAGTCCGGGGCGAGCTCGAAGTTCACCTGCGGATGATCGGTGTAGCAGAGGATCCGCACTGTCGGTTTCGGGCAGTACCAGGGAAACCACGGGTGGCCGCGGCCGGGGACGAGCACGTTGCCGTCGTAGGCGGCTGCTGTCTCTTCTGTCGTCACGGCGGGCTCCTCACTGTCGTAGGTGCTGACGAGTGCGCCGCGACCGCCTTCCGGATACAGCGGGCCCGCGTGACGACATCGTGACCGAACGAGTGAATCCGCGCGTTCGTTGTAGCGCTCTCGGTCGTGTAGCCGACAAGCCCAACGCGGAGGTGCTTTTCGATGACGATCAAGTTCCGCTGGCTCGACGAACCGCCCGACTTCGCCGAGGACACGTACGACGAGCCGCCACGGTGGCCGGAGTGGCTGCTGCAACGCCACCGGGGGCGCATGTTGCTCCCGAGTGAGGCCGCACCCGCGGTCGGTGTGCCGGAGCCGGAAATCCCGGAGGACCCGCAACCGGCCGAGCCCTTCGCCGTGCCGATCGAGTCGACCGCGTATCGCGCGGACACGTTGCTGATAGCGGACGTCCTGCTAAGGAACCAGCCCCTGATGTCCGCGATGCAGCAGGTGGCAGGGGTGGTGTTCCAGCTCCCGGAGCTGCTCACCGAGATGCTGCCCGACAACCAGCCTGAACTGCTCCTCGAGGTTCCCCGCCCGGTGGCGCTGACGCCCGCCGATCTCACCTCAGCGGCCCCGGTCGACGCCTGGACCGCACTCCGGCGCATCCGCAGCGCGGTCAGCAGGAACGAGCTGACGTGGCAGGTCGGCGACGAGACCTTCACGCCGACGCCGGCTGAACGGGCGCGGTTGCTGGAGGTTTCGCTGGACCACCTGCTCATCGGCGCGTACGGCGGCGTTCCGGTCTGGGAACAGCACGACGTGCCGGGACAGGCACCGTCCGGGGGATACCGGCCGGAGGGACGTCACCCGATCTCCGCACTCGTCGACCTGCCGAAGCGCGACGGAAGCGGTGTCTTCGCCACGAACCGGCGGCCGGTCGTGGCGGTGCTGGACACCGGCGTGCGGGAGCACCCGTGGTTCGTGGACTCCTTGGAGAAGATCGCGGAGGGGCACTCCGAGAACTTCCTGCACCTGAGCGTCCCCACTCAGGCCGCGCTCCAAGCGCACCAACCCAAGGTGGCAGGTCTGCCGAGCACGAACGTGTTGTCCGACTACCACGACGTGCCGATCTACGCCGAGGAGCTCTCCGACCGGGTGAACCGGGCGGTCGGCCACGGCACGTTCATCGCGGGACTGATCCACCAGCACGCACCGGACGCCGACGTCCTGTCGTTGCGGGTGATGCGCTCGGACAACGTCGGCTACGAGAGCGACGTGCTGCTCGCGCTGTGGCTGCTCGTGGACCGGGTCGAGCGAGCGCAGAAACACCCGGCGCACGCCGAGGAGATGATCGACGTGGTGTCGATCTCGCTCGGCTACTACCACGAGACGTGGCGGGCCGAGAAGCTCACCCGGCTCAGCGCAGTGATCGAGAAGTTGACGTCGCTGGGTGTGGTCGTGGTCGCCGCCGCGGGCAACGACTCGTCGCGCAGGCCGTTCCTTCCCGCTGCCATCGCGAGCCTCACCACCATCCCGGCGCGGCTGGTGGTGGGCGTCGGCGCGGCGAACCCGAACGGGACGACCTCCTGGTACAGCAACGGTGGTGCGTCAGCCAGCGCCGAGGCGCCGGGAACGTGCGTGGTCAGCATCTTCCCGCCGGACATCGAAGGCTCGCGCAGCCCTTCGGACAAAGCTGCCAGCGACGGCAGGCAGTCGGTCGACGAGGACAGCTTCCGCAGTGGCTTCGCGTTGTGGAGCGGCACCTCGTTCGCCGCGCCGGTGCTGGCCGCGGCCGTGGCCAGGAAACTGGTCGAGGTCAAAACCTCGGCTGAGCTGACCCCGCAGGCCACGGTGGACAGGGCTCTGGCGGCGTTGCGGGAGCTCGCCAGGACGAGCATGCTCGCCGAACTCAAGGACCTCGAGATGCAAAGAGAGCTGGCTGAACAGGACCACGCACGGCTCAAGTCAGCCCTCGAGGAACAGATGAAGGCCGAGAACATGTCAGTCGACCCGTGAACAACGAGCGGATGGGCCGGCTGCTGGAAGCGGCGCGGGCCGGGGACCGGGAAAGTCTGAACGAACTGGTCCGCGAGCTCACCCCGTTGCTGTGGCACGTCGCCAGGGCGCAGGGACTCGATCGCGAGTCCAGTTCGGACGTCGTGCAGCACACGTGGCTGACGCTGCTGAAGTCCATTTCGGACATCCGCTCGCCGGCCGCGCTGACGGGGTGGCTCGTCCAGGTCACGAAACGCGAGGCCTGGCGGGTCGCCCGGCGGGCGCGTGCCGAGGAACCGGTCGACGGCGCGGAGTTCGCCGACCTGCTCGACCGGTCCCCCACTCCGGAGGACCTGGCCACGACCGCCGACACGCACCGCGAGCTGTGGACCGCGCTGGCCCAGCTCTCCGAGCGGTGTCAGGAGATTCTGCGTGCGATGGCGTTCCTGCCGGAGTTGACCTACACCGAGCTCAGTGCGTTGCTGAACATCGCACGCGGCAGCATCGGCCCGATGCGCGGACGGTGTCTGGTCCGGTTGCGTTCGTTGTTGACAGGTGGTGTGCGCGATGAACGCTGATCCTCCGTTCGACGCGGCCGACCTCGACGTGCTGCGGCAGCTCCGCGGCGCCTGGACCGAAGCCGACCCCGTGCCACCGGACCTCGTCGAGACCGTCCACTTCGCACTCGAGCTGACCTCCGGCACGGAGGAGATCATGCGGGCCGTCGAGGAACACGCGCTGCCCGTGGCGAAGGGAGACGACAGCACCAGGACGATCACCTTCGACGGGACCGAGCTGACCGTCATGGTCAGCGTCGCGCCCGCCGCCGGTGCCGCGGTGCGGATCGACGGCTGGCTGACCCCTCCCGGTGTCCACCAGATCGAGCTGCGCGTCCAGGACGACCTGCTGCGGACGTCGTCCGACGACGGCGGCCGGTTCGCGTTCGACCTGGTACCGCGAGGACTGGTGCAACTGGTGGTGCGTGCCGGCGGCACCGTCCTCGTCACGCCGGCGATGGTCCTCTCGTGAACGCTCGGGCTCAGGCGTTGCACGGCCGCGGTCTGGCCGCGGCCGTGCGCGGCCAGCCCAAGGAGGCGGTGCGCCTGCTCAGGTCGGGCCTGCGCGCACTCGGCGAACCGGCCGACCCGGCGGAACGTTCGCTCGCCGCCAAGCTGCTCGCCAGCCTGGCCGCCGCCGAAGTGCACCTGGGCGACCACGCGGCCGGGTTCGCGCTGCTCGACCAGGCGGAAACCCTTGCCACACCAGCGGAAGCCGGTGTGTTGCGCGATCAGCGCGGCCTGCTCCTGTTGATGGTGGGCCGGTTGGACGAGGCGCAGCGGTACATGGACGAGGCGGTGCCGTTGCTGCGTGCCGCCGGCGACCAGACGTCGTTGGCGCGGGGGTTGCTGAACCGTGCGATGTTGCACGACCTGGCGGGTCGCGTGCGGATGGCGTTGACCGACCTGGACGCGTGCGAACGCGTGGCCCAGGCGGCCGACCTGCCCAGGATCGTGGCGAAGGCCCAGCTCAACCGCGGGCACTGCGAGACGTTGCTGGGAGACATTCCGGCCGCGCTGCGCTCGTTCGACGTGGCCCGGTCCGGCCTCGCGGTGCACGCGCCAGACCTGCTGGCGTCGCTGGCCGTGGACCGGGCACGCGCGTTGCTCGTCGCCGGTCTCGCGAGAGAAGCGGCCACCGAGCTCGACGCCGCGCTCGCGGTGCTGGCCGACCGCCGCCCCACCCACGAACGCGCCGAGACGGAGCTGGTGAGAGCCCAGACCGCGCTCGCTCAGGGCGAGCTCACCGTGACCAGGCAGTGGGCCCGCCGGGCGGAGCGCAGCTTCCGCAGACGCGGCAACCAGGCGTGGGCGGAGCTGGCCGTGCTGACCCGGCTGCGCGCCGAGTTCCTCGCGGGTCGCAGCCGTGCGAGTCTCCTCGAGCAGACCCGCGCACTCGCGGACCGCCTGGCCGGACTCGCGTTGCCGTACGACGCCGAGCACGCCGAACTGCTCGCCGCCTCGATCTGCGTTGCGCTGAAACGGTTCGCGGAAGCCGAAGACCACCTGGCCGCGCGCCGGACCGGCAGCCCGACCACGGAGACGAAACTCGCGCGCAGGCTCGTCAAGGCCCGGCTGCACGCCGCTCGCGGCGCGGTGCCTCAGACGTACGCGGAGATCAGGGCGGGCCTGATGGTTCTGCGTCAGCACCGCGAACGGTTCGGGAGCATCGACTTCCAAACCGGGTCGGCCACGTTGGGCGTCCGGCTCGCCGAGCTCGGACTCTCGGTCGCCCTGCGCCACAGCGCGCCGTCCGTGGTGTTCAACTGGCTGGAACGCTGCCGTGCCCAGGCTTTCCGGTTGCGTCCCGTGTTCCCCACCGCCGACGACGAGACCACGGACGCGGTGGCACAGCTGCGCAGGTGCGCGCTGGAGGCACGGGCAGCCCAGCTGACCGGTTCCCGCAACGTCGCCCTGGAACAGCGGTGCGCCGAGCTGGAACGCTCCATCCGGTCCCGCGGCTGGACCGTGCGAGGCAGAGGAACGCACACTCCGGTGGCCTTCCTCAGCGACGTCGTGGACGAGCTGCGCGGGGCGGGCAGCACCCTGGTCACCTTCGTGGCGGACGGCCCGCGGCTGCGCGCCCTGGTCGCCGACCACCGCGCGCCCAGGCTGGTGGACCTGGGCGATCTCGCTGTCGTGCGGGAGGCCGTGATCCGCCTGCGCAGCGATCTGGACGCCTTGTGCGGCAGGCGACTTCGTCCCGCGCTGGCCCAGGTCGTCTCGGAATCCGCCCACCGCCAGCTCGCCGTGCTGGCCGACAGCCTGATGCGCCCGCTGCACCCCGTGCTCGGCGACCGGGACCTGGTCATCGTTCCAACGGGCCCGTTGTCCGCTGTGCCGTGGGGACTTCTACCGCAGCTGCGCGGGCGTCCGGTCACGGTCGCACCGTCCGCGACGCAGTGGCTGGCCGGGCGGACCGGCGGTCATCACGCTGTGCGGCAACCACTGTTGGTCGCCGGCCCCGATCTGCACCACGCGGTGGCGGAGGTGACCGAGATCAGTCGCGTCCTGCCGAACGCCACCGTCCTCAGTGGACCAGAGGCCTCGGTGCGCCCGACACTCGCCGCTGCCAACGGAAGAGACCTGGTGCACTTCGCCGCGCACGGTCACCACGAGGAGGACAACGTGCTGTTCTCCCGCCTGGACCTGGCAGACGGACCGCTGATGGCCTACGACATCCACCAACTCGGCACCGCGCCGCACCACGTCGTGCTGTCGAGCTGCGACATCGGCCGCACGGTCGTGCGCTCAGGCGACGAGCTGCTCGGCTTCACCGCCGCCCTGCTCTACAGCGGCACCAGAACCGTCGTCGCCGGCGTGGCCCGCCTGCCCGACGACGCCACCACCTCGGGAGTGATGGCCCGCTACCACCACGGCCTGGTCCAGGGCGTCACGCCCGCCGCCGCGCTGGCTGCCGCGGTGGCGGACGTGCCGTTCATGCCGCTGGTGTGCTTCGGCAGCGGATAGCACCGTCCAGATCGGACGGTGGCAGAGCTGCCGCTGGGGTCAGCGGTTCATCAGAGCGAAGACACCCCAGCCGAGGTACTCGCGTTGGTACCGGACGTGGCGCACGGGACCCGCGGTGAGTTCCGCGCGCATCTGCTCGGCCAGCTCGTCGTCGGGATTGGCGTCCAGCCACCGGCGGGTGTTGAGCCATTGCGCCGCAACGTACCTGTCCCAGCCGTCCTGGTCGGCCAGGACCATCTCCACGACGTCACATCCCAGCTCCCCGAACTGTTCCAGCAGTTCCGGGAGGGCGCGGAAGTCGTCCGCACTGGCGGCGTGGCAGCCTTCGACGGTGGCCTGGTCCGGGGGATCCTTGCGCCAGTACGGTTCGCCGATCAGCATCACACCGCCGGGACGCAGGCTGCGTCGGAGCAGGTCCACGGTGCCGGCGACGCCACCTCCGATCCAGGTCGCGCCGACACACGACCCGATGTCGACCAGGTCGTCGGCAACGTGGTCCGACGCGTCACCATGGGTGAAGGTGACCTGTTCGGCGACCTCCAGCTCGATCGCTCGTGCCCGCGCCTTGGCCAGGAACGCGGTGCTGATGTCGACGCCGGTTCCGGTGATGCCGTGATCGCGGGCCCAGGTGCACAGCAGCTCGCCCGAACCACAGGCCAGGTCGAGAATCCGAGTGCCGGGTGACGGGCCCAGCGCCTCGCCCAGGATCGCCAGTTTCTGGCTGGTGAGCGGGTTGTGGATGCGGTGGCTGCTCTCGCGGATGGTGAAGCTACGGGGTAGATCCACTTCGGTGATTCCTCACGTCCGAGGGGTGGTTCACAGTGGTCAGCGCTGTGTCGGCCGTCGACGGCCGAGCTACCCGGACAGTCATGAAATGCACCTCTTCTGGTGGAAGGACATGCGGTTCGACGGAAGGCTAGGTGGGGCGCACGCGGCAGTCCACCGGTTATCGCGTCGAGAAGATGCGCGCGGCACCCTCACGGACGGCTGTCCAGTCGGTCGCGGGTGCGTGCCGCAGGGCGACGGCCAGGGATCCTGAGCGGAGCCGATGTTCCTGGCGGAGCTGCTCGACGTCGAGCTGGACGTCTGCATCCAGCCCGCCGGCTTCGATCTCCGTGATGCGCCGGTCCATCGCAGCGATCAGTTCCCGATCGAACTCCTCCACGGCTCGCAGGAACGACTCGGTGGAGACGCTCACCCGGCCCTGCCTCGGCACGGTGCAGCCGAGTCCGCCCTTGTCGGGGGCCCTCAACACCGTTCGGCGAGGGTCAGAGGCTGTGTGCGACGGGGTGAAGCGGCTGGTACAGCGGCAGTTCGGCCCCACTCGGCATCCGCACCGCGGTGAGCCGCCCCCACCGCGCCTCGGTCACCGGTCGAGTGGTCTCGACACCTGCTGCGGCCAGGGTGGTCAGGACCGCGTCCAGGTCGTCGCACATCAGCTGGAGAGGACCACGTGTGCGCCGCTGAACACGGCCAACGATGCCTCGCTGAGACGCTGCCGCGCAAGCCACGATCACCGGAGACGAACCTGATCGCGACTTCGGGCAACAGAGAGCATGACCATGTCAAAACCTTCCGCCGAGCCCGCCCCGCCCGGCGAGCCGCCGCCTGAGGTCTCCGACGAGGACCTGCTCGCCGAGTCCCTGGTCACGCCCGAGCGGTTCGCGGCGATCTTCGACCGGTACGCGCCGGTCGTGCACGGGTACCTGTCGCGGCGGGTCGGGGTGCTGGCGGACGACCTGATGAGCGAGACCTTTCTGCTGGCGTTTCGCGGGCGGGACGAGTACGTGCCCGGGCGTGCGCCTGTTCGGGCGTGGCTGTTCGGCATCGCCACCAACCTCGTGCGCCGGCACGCCCGCGACGAGGAGCGGCGGTACCGGGCGTTCGGGCGGGCGGCGGGACGTCTTGAGGTCACCACCGAGCTCGGGGAGGTGGCTGGGCGGGTTGATGCCCACGCGTTGCGCGGTGAGTTGGCCGACGCGCTGGCCTCGCTGGCCGGTGAGGACCGGGACGTGTTGTTGCTGTGGACGTATCCGCAGTTGTCCTACGCCGAGATCGCTGTCGCGCTGGACATTCCGGTCGGCACCGTGCGGTCCCGGCTGCACCGCGCTCGCGGCAAGGTTCGCGAGCGTCTCGGCGACCGCTGGCTGACCACCGAGGAGACAGCATGAACGAGTTCACCGTGATCCGGGAGCACGGGCCGCAGCCGACGCCGCTGTCCGACGAGGTGCTGGCCAAGGCGCGCGCCGACCTGCTCGCCGAGATCCACGCCACCCCGCGGCCGGTTCGACTTCGTCGCCGCACCGTGGTCATCGCCGCCGCGGCTGCCGCGGTCGTCGCAGGGATCATCGCCATCCCGACGCCGTCCCCCACCTACAAGGCACCGGTGCTGGTCACGTTCCACATGCCTGTCCCGCCACCGGAACTGAACCCGGTTCCCGAAGGTGTGACCGGGCCGCGCTTCACGGCGGAGCCCGGCTGGCTCGCCGCGGTCTACAGCGACAACAAACCTGGCGCGGAGATGAGCGCCATCTACGTCATCGCCTCGAACCGGCCGAGCGACGGTGTCGAGACGACCTACGACGGCAAGCCGGCCGTGCTCCACGAGGTCGACCAGGAAGAACCAACGTTCCACGAGGTGGCCCTCAGCTGGGAACGGTCACCCGGCCAGTGGATCAAACTCACCGGGATCGGCCGGTTCGCCGACGAGCAGACCGTCCGCTCGCTGGCCGGCACCCTGGTCGACACGGACAAGCGGTTGAGCCTGGACATCAACGTCGCCCCGGCCGGTTGGGAGCTCTACGCCTTCAAGGACGCCGGGCCGGACGGTGCGGGTGCGGTCACCTCACTGCGCGATCCGGCCAACCCGGACCGCACCATCCACGTGAGCACCACGTCCGGACTCGTCCCGAACTACGGGCAGGCCGTTGAAGGAGGCCCCGTGGACACCATCCCGGTGTCCGTCCGCGGCCGGCAGGGCGACCTCGTCCAGATCCCCGGGAAGCAGTGGATGTTGCAGGCTCCCCTGCCCGACGGCCGGGCCTTCCAGCTCCAGGTCCCCGCCGGCTTCACCCAGCAGCAGGTGGTCGAACTGGCCGAAGGCGTCAGCTGACCCAGGCTCCACGAAACCCGGCCGCCCGGAGTGGCGCTCACGCACCGCTCCGGGCGGCCTGCCTCAGCACGGGCGTCGCCCACGCCATCACCACACCGCCCAGAACGACCACCACACCGGCCGCGAGCCCGGCGCGTGGATTTCCCGCCACCACCGACACGGCACCGGCGAGGAACGCGCCGAACGGCTGGCCCGCACCCCAGGCCACCATCCTGGCCGTCGTGTTCACCCGCGACTGGAGCTCCTCCGGACACACCTTCTGCCGGTAGGTGATCCCGTTGATGATCACGACGGCCTGCGCCACACCCCAGTACACCGCCGC
Source organism: Lentzea rhizosphaerae (assembly GCF_042649515.1). NCBI lineage: Bacteria > Bacillati > Actinomycetota > Actinomycetes > Pseudonocardiales > Pseudonocardiaceae > Lentzea > Lentzea rhizosphaerae. The sequence goes on from NZ_JBHRZI010000004.1 coordinate 316,026, forward strand.
CACGCACGTCAGCAGCCAGTGCCCGCTCACCAGCACTAGCACTCCGCCGAGCAACGACAACGGCAAGGCCCCCAACGCCACGCGCGCCTCGCCCCAGCGTTCGGTCAGCCGCGGCAGCAACCGGGACGCGATGATCGCTCCCAGACCCCAGCAGCTGAACAGCGCGGCGAGCCGGAAGTCACCGCGTGGTGCGACGTGCAGCACGCGGTCGGCGAACGGCACCAGCACCGCGGTCCACGCGCCTCCCGCGACCGAGTGCGCGGCGCCCACCAGCGTGAGCGTGCGGATGATCGGCTCGTTCCACAGGAACCGCAGTCCCTCCCGCACGTCGCCGGCGAGCTCGCCCGCCCCGCGCACCGGCCGCGGATTGGCCATGCTGCTCGTGATGCCGCGCAACAACAACGCCGAACCCACACCGGTCAACGCGTTCACCGCCAGCAGCGCCGCCGGAGCCACGACCGCCACCAGCAGACCCGTCAGGCCGGGCAGCACGAGCTCCACCGCGGTCGTGCGCCCGAAGAGCGTCGAATAGGCGGCGGTCAGCCGCTCCTTGCCCACCAACGCTGGCAGCGCACCGAAGTTCGCCGCGTCGAAGAACACGAACGCCGTCTGCGCCGCGAACGCCACCGCCACGACGTGCGGCGCGACCAACGCACCCGCCAGCCACGCCAGCGGCACGCTCAACAGCACCCCGGCCACCGTGAAGTCCAGCGCCACCATCATCTTCCGGCGGTCGAGCCGATCCGCGAGCGCACCCGCCAGCAACCCGAAGACCAGGTACGGCAACGCTTCCGCCGCCGCGACCGCCGACGTCCAGCCCGCCGACCCGGTCAGCTGGTAGACCAGCACGGGCATCGTCACCGCCGCCACCACGGCACCGGTCACCGACAACACCCGCGCGGCGAGGTAACGACGGAAGTCGCGCTCGGGCGACTCGATCATGCGCACCACACCGACAGCGTATGGGGTTTGTCGACCTCGTGACGGAAATCAGGGGGAAGGCTGCCGCACCGCCCGAGTCAGGCCTCCCGGCTCTGGTCGACGGCGACCACTCCCAGCACCTCGTCGAACGACCCGTACGGGCGATCCGGAACGGCGTGCAGCGCGTGCACGGTGTCCTCGTCGGCGTTGTTGCGCGAGGCGTGGTCCACCAACTGCCCCTTGCTGACGGGATAAACCACATCCGCCAGCACCGTGCGCAGCCTGTCGACCGTGGTCGTGTCACTCATCGTCGTCCTCCGCTTCAGCTGGTGATCCCACCGGCTACCACGGCTGGCGCGCGACGACACCTCCGCTCATTCGTCCGGGAGTTCCGGGCGCAGCACGACGACGGCCCAGCACACGGGCGGAAGCACGAACCTCAGCTCCTGCCCGTCGACCTGGACGTCGCACAGCTCCTGCGGCTGCACCTGCTCGGTCGAGCTCGAGTTGCAGGCGTGAGGATCACCGCCTCCCAGCACGGTCGCCACGGCGACCCGCAGCGGCCCGAAGGCGCTGAGGTGCACTCGAACCGGCACCGACGCGGCCGTGCCGCGGTTGACGCAGAAAACGGCCAGGCGGCCCGATTCCTCGTCGTGAGTCGCAACGGCGTCGACCACCGGCACCGAACCGTGGACCTCGGTGGACACGTCCGGCGCGGTGATCTCCATCCGCAGAACGGTTCCGCGCGCGTGCAGGGCGGTGAGCGCGAACGGGTGGAAGGTGCTCTGCCGCCACGCGGGACCGCCCGCTTCCGTCCTGATCGGCGCGATGGTGTTCACCAGCTGGGCGAGGCACCCGATGCGCACGCGGTCGGCGTGCCGCAACAGCGTGATCAGGCAACCGCCGACGACAACCGCGTCGGCGGCGGTGTAGGGGTCCTCGGCCAGGGGTGGCGCGTGCCGCCAGTCCGGCGCCGACGCCATGCGGCTCATGTACCAGACGTTCCACTCGTCGAACGCCAGCATGATCTTCTTCTGCTTGCGCAGCACCGCGCGGACGTGGTCGGCCGTGGCGACGACGGAGGAGATGAAGCCGTCCATGTCGACGGGGCTCGCCAGGAAGCTGGCGAGGTCGCCGTCCCGTTCTTCGTAGTAGGCGTGCAGCGAGATGTAGTCGACGACGTCGTACGCGGCTTCGAGCGCAACGGCTTCCCACCGGCCGAACGTGGGCATGGCGGAGCCGGAGCTGCCGCACAGCACCAACTCGATGTCCGGGTCGACCAGACGCATCGCCTTGCCGGTCTCGTTGGCGAGCCTGCCGTACTCGTGAGCCGTCTTCTGCCCGATCTGCCAGTCGCCGTCGAGCTCGTTGCCCAGGCACCACAGCCGGATCCCGTGCGGGTCCGCGGCACCGTTCGCGATGCGCTGGTCCGAGAGCCGCGTTCCTCCCGGGTGGTTCGCGTACTCCAGCACGTCGCACGCTTCCTGGACACCACGTGTGCCGAGGTTGACCGCCATCATCGGCTCCACGCCGGCCAGACGTGCCCACCGCACGAACTCGTCCAGGCCGAACCGGTTGCTCTCGATCTGGCGCCACGCCAGGTCGAGGCGAGCGGGCCTGCTGCCGACCGGCCCGACACCGTCCTCCCACCGGTAACCCGACACGAAGTTGCCGCCGGGGTACCGCACGACCGTCACGCCCAGTTCGCGGGTCAGCGCGAGCACGTCGGTCCGGAAGCCGTTGTCGTCCGCGGCCGGGTGACCGGGCTCGAACAGTCCTGTGTAGACGGCACGACCCATGTGCTCGACAAAGGATCCGAAGAGTCGCGGGTCCAGCGGTGCGATGGTGAACCGCGAGTCCACCACGAGCGTTGCTTCCGTGTTGTCGCTCATCGACAGCACGATCGCACGAGAATCGTCGAACCGTCACGCCGTCGATTCGCTGTCGAACGGGTCAGGACCGGCGCTGGCGGGTGGGATCGACGAGGAAGTCGCCCTCGGGGTCGATGGCGGTGAGGATCGCGAGGGTGTAGCGCCCGTGTCCTCCGGATCGGGCGTGCGGCGCACCCACCCCTTGGCTTCGAGCCGCGAGACGGCCTGCGAAAGGCGGGACAACGAGCCCTCGGCGAGCCCGGCCAGCTCACTCATGCGCAACGTGCGGCCCGGTGCCTCGGACAGAGATCATGACCGACACCACCGCGCCCACCCGTTCCAGCGGCGCCCTCACCGCCGTCGGGCTCGTCCCCGCCTGCTGCCGCTCCGGCCCTGAGCGGACAGTTCCACCGAGCGACCAGGTACCGCGTCGGGGACCGCCTGGCCGGGAGCGATGAACACGACCGGCGGCACGTGCCTCGGCCGGCGGTCTTCGGAGCGAAGAGCGGAGAGAATGCCGCGCACTCGTGCAGCCAGAACGGGATGAGCCGTCAGCTGCGTCCAGACCGCGTCGTCCGCCCCGCGTTCACGGGCCAACCGGTCGACGTGACTCACCAGATCGTTGTGGGACAACGCGAGCCACTGCTTCACCGTGGCCGATTCAGTCAGCACGACGGATCTCCTCTTCGATTCGTGCCGTATCGGTACCTCCGCACCGGATGCACAGAGCTACCTCTCGCCGCGGGCCTCCAAACCTCCGGCCGCCGTGATCTTGGCCGGTCCCCGGAAGCCCCCGATCTTCCGTTCGAGAAGTTCGGCCAGGCGCAACGGCGTGCGGTCCTCGAACATCGGACCGATGAGCTGCACGCCCACCGGCAGGCCGTCGGGAGACAGTCCCGCCGGCACCGCGGTGGCGGGCAGGCCGGGCATCGTGGCCAGGCCTGGCCAGACGAGCTGGTCGAAGAACGGGTGCTCGACGCCGTCGATGTCGATGCGGCGTTGCAGCAGATCGGGGCTGTGGTCGTGTGGGAACGCGGGGGTCGGTGTGATCGGACAGACCACGGCGTCGAACTCGGCGAAGAGCTGCCGCCAGCCGTGGCGGTGGAGCTCACGACGGGAGTTCACCTGCAGCCAGTCGCTGTGGCTGAGCGCCATGCCGCGCAGCCGTGCCGCGCCGAGACTCTGGTCGCTCAGTTCGGCGGCGCGGGTCACGAGCGCTTCGACGGGGAAGTGTGCGACGGAGCCCGAGAACAGCAGTTGCGTGTAGAGCGTCGCGGCTTCGGCCAGGTCGGGCAGCAGCGGGCTGTGCCGTTCGACGCGGGCGCCGCCGTCGGCCAGTGCGTCGGCCACGCGGTTCACGCCCGCCCGCACGGCGGATCCGGTGGGAAGGAACGGATGTTCGTCGAGGACGAGCACGCGGAAGTCGGCGAGACGATCGTGGCGTGCGGGCGGCAGCGTCAGGTTGTGCGCCACGCCGAGCGTCAACGGGTCCGGTCCGGCCATGACGTCGAGCAGGAGGGTGAGGTCGCGGGCGGTGCGCGCCATCGGGCCGACGACGGCGAGGTCCTGCTCGACCGGCAGGGCCGGCGTGGCGGGCGGGACCATGCCGCGGGTCGCCGCCAGGCCGACTGTCGGTTTGTGCGCGTAGACACCGCAGAAGTGCGCGGGGGTGCGCAGCGAGCCGGCGATGTCGGTGCCGAGGGACAGCGCGCCGAACCCCGCCGCCAGGGCCGCCGCCGATCCGCCGGAGGAACCGCCCGGCGTGCGGTCGTGGTTCCACGGGTTGGCGGTGGTGCCGTAGATGTCGTTGAAGCTCTGCAGGTCTTGCAGCCCCAACGGCACGTTCGTCTTGCCCAGCACCACCGCGCCCGCGGCCTTGACCCGCGACACCTGCACCGCGTCCTCGGCCGGCACGTGGTCACGGTGCTGCGGCATGCCCCAGGTCGTGGGCAGTCCGGCGATGTTGTAGCACTCCTTCACCGTCACCGGAACGCCGAGCAGCGGCCGGTCCTCGCCGCGGGCACGCGCCCGGTCGGCCTCGCGCGCCGCAGCCCGCGCACGGTCGAAGTCCCGCACGCAGATCGCGTTGATCACTCCGTCCTCCCGCTCGATGCGGGCGATCGTCTCGTCGGTCAGCTCGATCGACGTCACTTCACCCGCACGCAACGCGGTCAGCTGCTCCTGGGCCGTCTGAAAGCTCATGAATTCGAAGGTATTGACCTGCCGCAGAGGGCACGAAATTCCTTTCTGTGCAACGAAAAGGCTGAACCGGCCACCATCGAGGTCGCATGCCGCAGGTCAGGGTGCCCACACCAGACGAAGCCATGAAACGCCGTGTCGTGCAACGGGATGGATGTCTCATGGCTCGGCGTCGGGTTCGCCGCTGATCCCGGCAGCGGCCGCGACCTGCTGCTGGTCGCGTCCACCCGCGGGCTCGGGTTGTTCGACACCGTCACCGGTGAGCACCGGCACCGCGGGGTGGTCGGTGGACGTCGCCAGCCCGGACTGGCCGCACGAGCGGGTGCTGTTGTCCACCGGAAGTCCGTACACCGGCGGTGCCCACGGCGAGACGTGGTGGCACATCGACCCACTCCGAGCTGCGTGCGGCCGGGTTCTCCCCTTCCGGGGCATCGCAGGTGGTGGCGACCAGCAGCGACATCACCCTGTGGACCAGGGCCTGACCTCAGGCGTAGTGGTCGAACTCGCTTTCCAGCACACCCTCCCCGCGGGTCAGCGACGGCAGTCGTCGTTGCAGCTCGTGCACCCGTGCGGCGGGAACGTGTCCTTCGAGGACGGTCGCGGTCGTCGTCAGCGGAACGCCGCCGACCTTGCCCAGCGCGGTGAGCACCGCGGCGAGCGCGTCCGCCGGGATCTCCAGCCGGAAGCGGTGCACCGGTTCGCACGTCACGGTTCCCGCTCGGCGCAACGCTTCCCGCAGCACGATCGGTGCGAGGCCGCGGAAGTCGCCCGCCACGGTCACCGGTGAGGAGTAGCCGGAGTGCGTCATCGTGACCGTGCAGTCATGGATCCGATCGGCGCACAACGTGTCGCGCACGGCGTCCTCGGTGGCCCTGAAGAAGGCGAGCGGCAACGAACCCAGCTCCACCTCCAGCCGGAACTCCTCCGGTCCCGGTTCCACCCTGAACCCGATGGTGGCCGCGTACGGGTTCTGGCCGAGGAACCGCACCGCCTCGCCCACGCCCCGCGGACGTTCCACGCGGACCGTTCTCGTTTCGCGGAACGTGACGGCGATGCCGTGCTCCAGCGCGAGCGTCGCCTCGATGACCTCCTTCTGCACCTCGCCGTACAAGGAGACCACGATGTCGTCGCCGTCGAGCCGCAGGTTGATCAGCGGGTCCTGCTCGGCGAGTTGCAGGAGCGCGGCGTGCAGAGCCACGCGATTCTCTGATTCCACAACGGTTTCGAGCGTCGGTGGCGCGAAGTGGTGGACGCGGTGGTGCCGAGGGGCGCCGATGGTGTCGCCGATGCGGACGTCGAGGCCCCAGAGCTTCGCGATCTGCCCAGCCCTGGCGGCGGTGCGACGCGGCGCCGTGCCGCCTTCGAACACCGCGATCGAGGTGACTTTGCCTTCCCTCTCACCAATTTTCACGCGGTCACGCACTCGGACGGTCCCGGAGAACAGCCGCACGAACGCGACCTTCTCCCCCGCGTGGCCGCGTTCGACCTTGAACACGGTGCCGGACAGCGGACCGTCGGGCACGTCGGCCACCGCGAGCGACGAAGTGACACCGGCGACCAGTTCGCGCACTCCGTCACCGGTGATCGCGGATCCGAAGTAGATCGGCGCCTCGGTCGCGAGCTTCTCGGCAACCTCGCGCGCCACGCGCTCACCATCGGCGCCGCGGCGGTCCATCTTGTTCACGAACACGACGGTCGGGATCTCCAGGCGCCGCAACGTGCGCATGAGCACGCGGGTCTGCGCCTGCACACCCTCGACGGCGGACACCACCAGCACGGCGCCGTCGAGCACGTCGAGCACCCGCTCCACCTCGGCGATGAAGTCCGGGTGGCCCGGTGTGTCGATCAGGTTGACCACGACGTCACCGACGGCGAACGACGCCACGGCGGACTTGATCGTGATGCCGCGCTGCCGTTCGAGCGCGAGCGAGTCGGTCTGCGTGTTTCCGGCGTCCACGCTGCCGAGTGCGTCGATGACACCGGCGGTGTGCAGCAACCGCTCGGTGAGGCTGGTCTTACCAGCGTCGACGTGAGCCAGAATTCCCAAGTTCAAGGTGCGCGACAAGCGTCATGTCCTCTAGATAGGCAACGAATACCTTCTGGGTGAACACGGACGCCACGCGCATGTGCCTCTCCTTGTCCGGATGACTGGTCATGCGCAGTTGAGCAGGCCCCGGCCCTCCAGTGCAACCGAAAAACCCCGTTGCGAGTGGCCGTCACCGGATGTCAGGTTGATCGGCCACCACTCACCGGAGGGACCCACCTGTGCCGCTGCCCACTCCAACGCTGCACACCACTCGCCTTCGGCTGCGTCCCTTCACCGACGCGGACGCGGACGCCCTCTTCTCCTTGCACAGCAACGCCCACGTGCTGCGCTACTGGGACTCGCCGCCGTGGGACGACCCTGCCCGCGCCGAGCGCTTCATCGAGGTGTGCCGGCGGTTGGAGGAGGAGGGCACAGGGGCGAGGCTGGCCGTCGACCGCGTGTCCGACGGGACGTTCATCGGCTGGTGCGGTCTGTACGGCTGGAACCCGGACTATCGCAGCGCCTCCCTGGGTTACTGCTTCACCGAAGCGGCGTGGGGCCACGGCTACGCGACGGAGACCGCGCGCGCCGTACTGCGGTGGGCGTTCGGCGCGCTGGACCTGAACCGGGTCCAGGCCGAGGCCGACACGCGCAACACCGCGTGTGCCCGCGTCCTGGAGAAGCTCGGTTTCGTGCGTGAAGGCACGTTGCGGGAGGACTGCGTCGTGAACGGCGACGTGTCGGACTCGTGGGTGTACGGGCTGCTCAGGCGGGAGTGGCAGCCTGACGCGGTTCCCGCCCGCTGAGTCAGGTCCTGCACGCGGCCGGCCGGTCGGCGGCGCCGATCAGCGCGGCCCACTCGGCATCCGAGAACGGCCTGCCGGCGATGCGGCACAACCGATCGCGCCACGACGCGACGGACGTGTCGAACACGGCGACCCGGCCGGAGTTGTCCCCTGCGGCCAACCGGCCACCGTCCGGTGCGAACCCGAGGGCGGTGACCGTGCCGAGGTTGGCCTGCAGCGTGCCGATCGGTTGCCGTGACGGCAGGTCGTACAGGGTGACGTCGGGTGTGTTGGCGAGGCCCGTCGCGAGGAACCGCCCGTCCGGACTGACCGCGATCGCCTCGATGCTCTTGTCGCTCACCACCAACGGTTCGGACCTGGTGCGCGCCACCGCGTCCCACATCAGCACCGTGCCGTCGCCACGGCCGATCGCAAGGGTCGCGGTGCCTGCCTGGAAGGCGACGACCGGGCTGTTCAGGCCGACGATGGCGCGGTCGACGCCTTCGATGGTCTCGATCTTGGTGGGTCCGGCGAGCTCCCAGACGTCGACACGGTCCGGGGAGCGGCCGACGGCGGCGAACCTCCCGTCCGCGCTGATCGCTGCGGACGTCACCTTCTCCGGGTCGCCGGCCAGGTCGCTGCTCGACCAGCCGTTGTCCCCGCGGCGCCAGAGCAGTGTCTTGCCCTTGGGATCGCCGGTGATCGCGGTGTCGCCCGAGGCCGCGACCACCGCCTGCGGGCCGACGTCGCCGATTCGTTCCTCGGTGCCGCCGTTGACGGGCTGGCGCACCAACGCGTTGTCCCGCAGGAAGAAGGCCTGGTCGGCGGTGAAGGCGGAGCCGACGATCTCGGTGACGCCGAGACGCAGACCGGCGGTGGTCAGGGACCGGGCCGTGCCGTCGCGCAGGTCGTGCAGCCGGGTCGTGCCCGAGCCCTCCGAGCTGAGCAGCCGGGTGCCGGTGATGTCGAAGCCCACCGACGACACGCGGCCGCGGCCGATGCGCAGCCGGGGTGCCTCGGCGAACGGTCCGTTGTCCATGTCGTCGTGGATGCTGATGTCACGCACGATCACCCGCCCGGTCTGGTCGACGCTGGCGGCGAGCTCGCCGGCCGCATCGACGGCGACGGCCGTGACGAGGCCGACGTGTCCCGGCACCGCGGTGACCCGGTACGACGAAGCGAAGTTCTCGGTCACCTCGTACAGGCCGACCCGGCCGCCCTCCTCACCGGCGACGATCTTGCTGCCGTCGCGGCTGAACCGCGCCGTGATCGTGGTCCCGCCCATCCGCGGCAGCTTCACCACGGCGCCGGTGGTGAGGTCCGTCAGCGCGAGGTGGCCGTCGGCGGCCCGGATGTCGGCCACGACGCGGCTCAAGTCCGGACTCACCGCGATGCCGCTGGTGTAACCGGAACCCAGCGGCACGGGCTCGCGCGCGGGCTCACCACCGGGCAGGCGGAACGTCGACAGCACGCGATCCGCGACGACGGCGACCCCGGTCCGGTCGGCGCTGAAGGTGACGACGGCCGGTTGTTCGGTCACCGCCGGCAATGTCGCGACGCGCGTGTGGTCCTGGCGCCAGATCGTCAGCACGTTGTCCTCGTCCGCCACCGCGACGAACTCACCGGACGGATCGAGGAACGGCACACCCTCGGCCGGGCGCCACTCCTCCGCCTTGTCGGTCCGGATGTTCCAGTTGGTCACCGACCCGGACGCGGCAGCGATCACCACCTCGTCGTCGGACGGCAGCGCGATCGCGCGGACGTCCGAACGTCCACCACGAGCGGTTCGACCGGGAACGCCTCGGCCAGCGTGGGCAACGCGGCGTCGGACACCTCCGGATCGAAGCGCCCGGTGTCGCGGTCCCACACCAGCGTGCCGTCGGCCAGCACCACGTACACGGGCCGCCGCGGCTCCTGTGCGAGGAAGTGCGTGATCTCGTCGCCCACGTACGCCGAGCGGCTCGCCGACGGCGAGGCGATGACGATCAGGTGCGCCGACGCGTCGAGCGCGGCCGCGATGTCCGGCCACAACTCCGGCGTCGCGGCGAGGTCCGTGTCGTCGCGGAAGATCCGCAGCGTCGACCTGCGCCGGCGTGGGGTGCCGAGCCTGCGCATCGCCGCCCGGATGGCGGCGGCGAGGTGTTTGTCCCTGTGCGAGTAGGAAAGGAAGGCGTCGTACACGTCTACTCCTCGCACGTGGGACAGACCTCGGACGTACCGAGATCATCGGGAGCACGATCGAGCCGTTAGCGCCGGACACTCGAACGGCGCAGCCTGGCCGCGGACGGCTCCCACGGGCCTCGTCGTGAATCCCCTGTTCAGCGGTGCCGAGCGCGGGCGCGGCGGGCATAGACATGACTCGTCCACGGCCACGGGGAGGTGCCGGTGGTGTTGCTCGTCGACGCGGCCCAGTCGGCCGGCACGTCGTGACGGTCCGCGTGGTGCTCGGCCTGCTCGCCATCGCCGCCGCGGTGGCCGTGGCGATGGTCTTGTGCTACTCGGCGCTCGTGACCTTCATGCGGGTGTGGCGGCGGGCGCAGGCAAAGGGGTACACCGGCCCTGTCACGCCCTTGATCCTCACGATGACCGTGTTCACCGTTCCGATCGGCGCCACATTCCTCGGCGCCGTGCTGATCCCTCCCAACGCCGGCGGGATCATCGGTATGGTGTTCGGCGTCGTGGCGGCGTTGGCGGGGCTTGCTCTGGCCGTGCACCTGGTGCCCGTACGGCCCATCAGGTCCGGCCGGCGACGGCGGCCGCGAACACCGTTCCGGGTGCTGGGCAACCTGGCGGTGGCGACACCACTGCTGCTGATGGCGGTGCTGCTGCTGAACGGAAGACCCGCGACGGCCGGTGCCCAGTTGATGCTGCCGATGGCGATGCTGTCGGCCCTGTGCCACTCCGCCGCGCGGCGAGCGGACCGCCTCGACGCGCTGCCACCGGTCGACCCGCGCCCGGCCGTGGTGTGGATCCGCGGATTCGGCAACGAACGCCGCCTGTTCGGCTTCCGGCGACGCGACAAGGAGGAGACCCGCGAGCGCCCGGAGCTCAGGAAGATCTTCAGCCGCCGCCCGGATCCGATGTCGTTCGACGAGTACTTCGCACCGGCGATCGCCGCGGAACTCGGCCGCGGCTACGGCCTGGGCAACCCACGCGACTACCTCCCGCCCGAAGGCATCGACCGCCACTACGCCAACGACGACTCGTGGCGCGAGCACTTCGCCGACCTGGTCGCGGAGGCCCGGTGCGTGGTCATGGCACCGGGTGACTGGCCGGAGCTGCGCTACGAGTTCCGAGTGATCAGGGAGCTGGGGGCGCACCGCAGGCTGTTCGTGTTCACACCCCCGGCGGGCAAGGCTCGCCAGATCCGCCGGGCCAACCGGCTCAAGGGGTTCCGGCACGAGGACTGGGACGACTTCGCGGCGGCGCTGGACGGTGAACCCGGTTACCTGCTCGGGCCGGATCCGGGGCCCGGGGCCGTGGTGACCTTCGAGGAAGACGGGCGCGCCGTGGTGCTGGCGCGTGGTGTCGAGGAGCCTGCCGGCTACGTGGCCGCTGTGCTTCGTCACCTCGTCGAGGTCGAGCACCCGGAAGGCACCGACCGGCGTTCCACAGTGGACGATCGTTAGCCTGGGCCCGTGAAGGTGACCGCTCTCGTCACGGCGTACCACCCGGACGACCGGCTCGCGGCCGTGGTCGAGTCCGCGCTGCTGACCTGCTCCGGCGTGATCGTCTCCGACAACACCCCGGCGACGTCGCCCTCGGTGGCCGAGAAGCTCGACGACCCGAGGGTCACCGTGCTGCGGACGGGCTTCAACCGCGGTCTGGCCGCGGCGTTGAACTCGGCGGCCGACGAGCTGCCCGCCGACACGGACGTGGTGCTGTTGCTGGACCAGGACTCCGTGCTGCCACCGGACCTCGTGCCCTCGCTCGCCGCCCACCTCGCCGACGCGTCGATCGGAGTGGTCGCACCGAATCCGTGGGACGCCGTGCACGGCGGGTCCTACGAGAAACTCGTGCGAGCGGCGGGACCGGCTCTCGTGAACCGGTACGGGGTCATGACCTCCGGGATGCTGGTGCGACGCGACTGTCTGCGGGCCGTCGGCCGGTTCCGCGAGGACTTCTTCGTCGACTGGGTCGACTTCGACTTCTGCCTGCGGGTGCGCGACAGCGGTTTCCGCGTCGTGCAGGACACCACGGTCCTGCTGCCGCATTCGTTGGGAGACCGGCGCGAGCACCGGATCGGTCCGTTGCGGACGCACGTGTTGCACTATCCGGTTTGGCGGCACTACTGGATTGCGCGCAACAGCACCGTTCTTGCGCGCGAGCGCCGCGCGAAGGACTGGCGCTGGTCGCTCGGCGCCGTGCGGTACCTGGCGCGGTGGACGGTCAAGACCGCGCTGTTCGAGCCGCAGCGCTGGAGTTGCCTCACGGCGTTGCTCGCCGGGGTCCGCGACGGGATGTCCGGCCGCGACCGGCAGACGTACGTTCCGACCGGCGCCCAGTACCCCGCTTCCTGACGGACCTCCGCCCCGGCGTCGAGGCGGAGGTCGTCACGCAGGTCAGCCCGTCGTGCTGACGACGCGGTCGTCACCGGGACGCGGGGTGGCGCGGCCGTCGCGGTTCGACGTCGAGAACCACAGCGTGCCGTCCGGAGACGAAGCCGCAGCCCGCACGCGGCCGTACACGCCCTGGAACAGCGCCTGCGGTTGGCCGACGGCACCATCTGCGGCGACCGGGATCTTCCACAGCCGCTGCCCGCGCAGCGCCGCCATGTACAGGTTGCCCTGGTGGAAAGCGAGGCCGCTGGGTGAGGCCGCCGCGGTGGACCAGGTCAACGCCGGATCGACGAACCTCGGATTGTTGCAGGCGCCTTCGCACGTCGGCCAGCCGTAGTTGCCACCGGGCTGGATGCGGTTGAGCTCGTCGAGGCGGTTCTGGCCCAGCTCGGCCGCGAACATCCGGCCTCCGCCGTCCCAGGCCAGGCCCTGCACGTTGCGGTGCCCCAGGCTGTAGACCAGGGACGCGGACGGGTTGCCCGGTGCGGGCGCGCCGGTCGTCGTCATGCGCAGCACCTTGCCGCCCAGCGAAGCGGGGTTCTGCGCGTTGGCGGTGTTGCCCGCGTCGCCGGTGCCCGCGTAGAGCAGACCGTCCGGCCCGAACGACAGCGCGCCACCGTTGTGGATCGACGTGCCGCGCGGGATGCCGGTCACGATCGGCACCGGTGTCTCACCGAGGCGGAACCTGGCGATGCGATTGTCCGAAGCGGACGTGTAGTAGACGAACACGTACCCGTCGGTGGCGTAGCTCGGTGACACGGCGATGCCGAGCAGGCCGCCCTCCCCCTGCGCCGAGACGCCGGGGATCTGGGCCACCTCGCGCGTGGTGCCGCCGCTGATCGACAGCACACGGGCGGTGCCGCGCTCGGTCACCAGCGCGGAGGAGTCCGGCAGGAACGCGATGTCCCACGGAACGGCCAGGTTCGTCGCCATGTCACGTTCGACGGCGGCGGCGGTGCCCGGTGTCAACGCCAGGCCCGTGACCACAGCCGTTGCGAGAAGCAGACTTTCACGAAATCCCATGCATGCCTCCTTGACCTCGTCGGGTCCCGTGGCGGCGGCAGCGCGAGAACTCGGTCCATGTAAGCACTGTGAGAGCGGGTCCAACACCCTCAAGCTGAGGATGCTGGACCCGTCTCAGGCGATCAGCGTTGCAGGGTCAGCAGACCCGGACGGTAGGGCAGCAGACCGTAGTCGCCACCGGAGCGGGGGTCCCGTCCCTGGTAGAGCAGCTGCAGGTTGCAGGGGTCGATGGTCTTGGTCTGGTCGGGGTTGCTGCGGATGATGTCACCGTGGCTGATGTCGTTGGTCCACGTGGCACCGCTGTTGGCCTTGCCCGCGAACGGGTTGCTCTCGGTGGCGGCCTGCGGGGTCCACGAACCGTTGAGGCTGCTGGACGTGAACGAGCGGAAGAAGCGCCCGTTGCGGCCCATGGCCTCGACGATCATGAGGTACTGGTTCTGCCCCTGGACCTTGTACACCTCGACGGCCTCGAACAGGTTGGCCTGCGTGTCGCTCATGATCGTGGTGTACGACGAGCCGAAGTTCCCGGGGAAGTTCCCGATCGGCATGCTGGCGCGGTAGATCTTGCCGTTGTCACCGGCGAAGAACAGGTACATGTTCTGGCTGTCGCCGATGAGCGTCTGGTCGATCGGACCAGTGCCGGAGTCGGGGAGGCTGCCGGTGAACAGCGTCTGCTGCGCCGACCACCCGTTGGCGTTGGTCGGGTCGGTCGACGTCCGGTAGCTGAACGCGGTGCCGCCCCACTGGTAGGTCAGCACCCAGATGTTCTTCGGTGCGAAGTAGAACAACGTGGGCGCGACGGTGCCGCTGTTCATCCCGTTCTGCGGGGCCGAGGCCATGTCGGACCAGTTCGTGAAGGTCCCGAAGTTCATCGAGCCCCACCGCGTGCCGGTGTCGTGCGTTGTCGCGTAGACCAGGTGCTTGCCGTTGTACATGACGTGGGTGAAGTCCTTGAGCGACACCCATCCCTGCTTCGGCTGCGCCAGCGGGCCGGTGGACGACCAGCGGTAGGTCGACGGCAGCGAGCACGTGCCAGGCGGGGTGGTCGTCGTCGTGGTGGGACCCGTCCCGCCGTCGACGCGCACGAGCTGCCACTGCTGGTTGGCGCCACCCCAGTCGTTGTACTGGACGACGTTGCCGCCGTCGGCGGTGGAGGCGCCCTGGACCTCGACGGCCTTGTTGCTGTTGCGGTTGATCAACCTGACGTGGCCGCCGTCGGAGTCGGCGAGGCGGAACTGCTGGTTGGTGCCGTTGTTGTCGCTCCACTGGACGATGCTGCCGCCGTCGGCGGTGGAGCGCTGGTAGACGTCGAGGACCTTGCTCGACAGCCGCGACTTCAGCCGGTAGTAGCCACCGCCGGAGTCGACGAACTGCCACTGCTGCTGGTTGCCGTCGTTGCGGGCCCACTGGGTGATGCGCGCGCCGTCGTTCGTGGCGGAGTTGTAGACGTCCAAGGCCTTGCCGCTGTTGCGGTTGACCAGCACGTACCAGGCGCTCGTGTCGACGGTCGCCGCCGACACGGGTGCCGCGCTGAACGCCGTCACCAGCCCGCCGAGCAGCACGGCGACGGCGGCGGCGAGACCCGCTGCACGACGTCTGCGACCTCGCGGCACCGAGACGGGCGGATGGTGGCCTGATCCGGACATGGGCGTGCTCCTCATCGTCGAGGTCGGGCAAATTCGCGGCACGGGCAACGTTCGAACGACCGCTTGCGCCGAGTGGTCTTCGCGCGCCCTTCTGAACGAAAAGCATTACCGCTTCAAACTGTGGAGGATCATCTCCGGACGGTCAAGACGCGACAAAGACTCACGGCCCGAATTGTCGAAAAAGCTAAAACTGCCGCGGATTCTTTAGCTCGGACGAGGGGCGAGGCCCATGGCCGGGACCAGCACAGACTCGCGCAATCGGCACTCGTGCGTCGCTAATTCCGATCACACTCGGCCGCACTGAAGCATTTCACCGTTCGACAACTCAGTCGAATTCGACGAATCAGTCGGCGACCCGCGCTCGTTCGCGCCGCGATCGCCTGAGGAACCACAGGACCGCGATCAGCAGCACAAGTGCGCCGGCCATCGCGAACCACCACCACCACGACCCGGAGCCGGACGTCGTCGCAGCCTGCGCAACGGTGTCGGTCCCGCTCGTGCCGGAACCGTCAGTCAGGACGACGTCGTTGCCGTCACCACCGCGGTAGGTGATCCGGAACGCGCCCACCGCGGCACCCTCTGGCAGGCCGTCGAAGGTGCCGTTCACCTGACCGGTGCCCTGGTTGTCGATGATCACGCCGGAGCCGTCCGCTTCCAGCGTGCCCGCGAGCGTCACCGCGCCGGTGACGTTCATCCGGCTCCCGGTCAGGCGCGCGCCGGGCCGTTGGGTGTAGGCACCGCGCACGGTCAGGCCGGCGGCTGCGACCGTTCCGGCGTTGTCGACGTCGCCTTCCACCGTGCCCGAGGCACGCAGCGGGGCAGCGGGTTCCACGGTGAGCTGTTTCGCCTGCACCAACCCGGTCAGGGTGAGCGTTTCGGCACCGGTCTTGGTGACGCTGCCGGCGGTCATGGTGCCGCCGAACGTCGTCGCGGTCGTGGCGTGGAGGGTCACGGCACCGGCGGCCTTCACCGTGCTGCCCTCGGCACCGGAGAGGTTGTTGAGCGTCTGGTCCCCGGCGAGGTCCAGTGTCGTGCCGGACACGGGCAGGTCGACGGCGGCGCTCGCGGCGAGGGTGCCGCCGGTGAGCGCGAGGGTGCCCGCCTTCACCGTGGTCTTGCCCTGGTAGGTGAGGTCGCCGGTCAGGGTGGTGGTGGCCGGGCCGGCCTGGGTCAGCGAACCCTTGCCGCTGATCCGGCCGAGCTGGAGGCCCTTGGCGGCGTTCTGGAGGATCAGCTCGCCGTTGTCGACGATCTTGCCGGTGCTCAGCAGTGCGCTGTCGCCCTGCGGACTGCCGTCGCCCAGCCGCAGCGACGCTCCCTCGCCGATCGTCGTGTTGCCGTCGTAGTTCTGCGGTGCGGTGAAGGTGACCGCGTTGCCGCGTGTCGCCGCGATGACGACGTCGCCTCGGCCCACCTCGGCCATCGTGTCGTGGTACTTGCCGCCGGAGATGGGCGCGTCGAGGGTGACCGGTCCGTTGTAGTCGAACGTCAGCACGCTGCGGGTGCCGTTCCGCTCGGCGTGCATGTTGATGTAGACGGTGTTCTCGTTGCCCGGCAGGAAGAAGCGGTTGTGCGTGCCGTCGCCCCACGTCACCGTGGCGCCCTCGATGTTGATGCCGCGCTTGTTGTCGCGGTGCGGCACGGTCGTGAAGTTGCGGGAGGGGTCGCTGAGCGCGGGATCGGTGTCCGACCCGTTGTCGGACCAGCTGTACACGCCCGACATCCGCACGACGCCGGAGCCCCAGGTGTGGAAGTTGATGTCGTTGCCGTAGTACTGCGAGTAGATGTCGGCGGCATCGGTGACGACCTCGGCGTCCGGGGCGTTGTGAATGAACGAGCCCTGGTTCACGACCTTGCGCACCTTCGCCATGGAGGTGAGGTAGTGCAGGCTGCCGTAGTCCGCGCCGGTGCCGACGTAGAGCGTGCCCGTGAACGGGTGCGTGCCCGGCAGGTCGATGCCGGGCCACGTGCCCCTGCGTTGCTTGACGAGGCCCGAGCCGCTGATGACGCCGAGGTTCAGCCGGCTGTGCACTGCGAGGTCCAGGGTGCCGTCGACCTGGTGGTTGAGCGTGTTCAGCGACACCTCGGGCGCACGGGTGTAGTGCGCGATGACGCCGTCGCCGCCTGATCCGCTGCCGTACTGGAGGGTCGCCCCGCGCTGCACGACCACGGCGGGCGGGTCGGGGTTCTCAATCGTGGTCACCGGGTGGTTGCCGCCGACGGTGCGGATCTTCTGCCGCTGGCGGTCCTTCGGCAGGGTGAAGTCGCTGTTCTTCACCAGTACCAGGGTGCCGGTTCCACCGACGGTGAAGACCCCTTCGCCGGAGATCACGCCCGTGTAGGTGGTGACGCCACCGGGGAGGCGCACGACGGTGTCGCCGCTCAGAATGATGTTCTTGTTGGCGCGCACGTCGGCGGTGACGTCCCTGCCGCCGGGTTGTGCGACCGCGCCCGGTGCGCTGAGGGCCGCGAGGAGGAGCGCGATCACCGCCGCCGAACCACCAGGCTGTGCACGCACGAGTTCTCCATGATGTTAGCGATCACATTTTGGGCGCGCCAAGTGTTCGTGGCCGATGCACCGGTGTCAACCGGACGGTCTCAGCCGGACGCTGAACTCGCCCCTGCCACCCGGTTCGCCGTCGCGGAGGCCGACCACAGTGGACAGAGGGTTTCACCGGGCCCGACCTCGGCGGCCGGACTGCCCGCGACGAGCCGGGTGGAGGCGCTCTTTTGCTGGTCTTGGTCGCCCCTGTGTTGGTGGCCGCTTTGGGTCGTATGACGAGCTTTGGTTGCGTCATCGCCGCTTCGCGACGATTGCGATTGGGGCTTGACTTCGGGGCCCTTGCGAGGCGCTGTGTCGGGCGGAAAAGGTCGGATGCTCCGCACCCGCCCGACCCGAAAAGGCTAGCACCTCGCTCCCAAAGCCAAGCCCCAATCGCAAGCGTGCGTGGTCGCGTTTGTTGTTCGGCTTCCGCCATTACCGCTTGCCCGATGACGCATTGCCCTGTCCGGCTCGGCTAATGAGTGCTGAGCCGGTCGTCTGGCAGGCTCGACCTGTGGCCGTTGGTGGGTGAGCACTCTGGCTCGGTGGAGTTGTGGAGTCCTTGGCGAAGACTGTGCCCTCACCAGTGGTGGGAGAACGTGATCGCTGCTGGGATGTCGTGCCCGTCGAGTGTGGCGTGAGCACTGTTCATCAGCTTGCGACGAGTTCTCCCCGGGCTGCTGACATTCGCGGTAGCGGGATGGGAGAACAGGGTGTTGTTGCTTGTCGGTGATGACTGGGCCGAGGATCACCACGATGTCGAGTGGATGGACGCCAGTGGGCGCCGGTTGGCGAAGGCGCGGTTGCCGGAGGGGGTGGCCGGGATGGCGCGGTTGCATGCGTTGATCGCCGAGCACACTGGTGACGCCGATCCGGATGATGTCGAGGTGCGGGTCGGGATCGAGACCGATCGTGGCCCCTGGGTGGAGACGTTGGTCGCGGCGGGGTACTCGGTGTTCGCGATCAATCCGATGTCGGTGTCGCGGTTCCGGGACCGGCATCGGGTGTCGGGGGCGAAGAGTGATCCGGCGGACGCGCATGTGCTGGCCGATGTGGTCCGCACCGAGGCACACCAGCTGCGGCAGGTCGCCGGTGACACCGCGCAGGTCGAGGCGATCAAGCGGCCGGTACCCCACGCAGCCGTCGGTAAGTCGGCGTTGGCGGCTCGCGGTGGCGTTGTCCGGCCCGGACGTCGTCGCACGCGAGGCACCTGGCCGTGACCGGGGCGGCCTTCATCGGCACCGCTTGGCCGTGGTCAGGCGGTGTTGATCAGGTTGCGTCTGGGCGTTCGCTGGGGATCGAGCCAGGCTGGCGGGTAGAAGGTCGGGATGCCGTTGATCATCCGGACTTCCCACTTGCTCTGGTGGATCAGCGTGTGGTGCGCACGGCACAGCAGCACCGCGTTGTCGACCGAGGTGTCCCCGCCGTCGGCCCAGTGGCGGACGTGGTGGCCGTCGCAGTGCCGGGGCGGTCTGTCACACCCAGGGAAGGCACAGCCACGATCCCTGAGAACCAGGGCCCGGCGGATCCGGGCCGGGAAGCTACGAGTCTTGCGGCCGATGTCCAGCGGCTGACCCTCACCGCCCAGCACCGCCGGGATGATGCCCGCGTCGCAAGCCACCCGGCGGAGCTGATCGGCGGGGAGGTGCTCGCCGGTGTCCAGCATCGCCTGCCCGATCTGCTTGACCAGGTCCTCGTAGCGCATCGTCACCGTCATCGTGACCGGCTCACCGCCGTGCTCGGGCAGCTGGTCGGCGCGCAGCATCAACTCGATCAGCTCGGCCAGGGCGTCGCCTTCGCGCTGCGAGCGGGTGCGCGGGTCCGGGCCTTCGCCGGTGTCCGGGCGGGGCTTGGCCAAGGGATCGAGCAGTGCCTCGTACTTGGCGCCGGTGACCTTGTCCAGCTTCGCCCGGATCTCCAGCCGCCCGTTCTTCCACTGCATCAAGTGCTCGTTCGCAGGCGGCGGTGTCGGGTCGGGGTCGCGGGGCTCGGGGTCGTCCTGGTAGAGGGAGTAGGCGAGTTTCCCGCCCAGG
>NZ_JBHRZI010000005.1:0-166111 GCF_042649515.1 Lentzea rhizosphaerae
CGATCCACCGCGTGGCGACATGCAGATCCCAGCGGACAACATGCCGCAACACCTGCGGCAGATTCCTGTACCCGAGTTCGCTCGCGGCCCCACGCCGATCCAATTCGGCGACGATCTGCAACGCGGCATTCTCCCGAACCCGGATTTCCGCCACCTCGTCGACGAGGCTGCGGAGCAGCTCGTCGGTGGAGAGGAGTCGGGTTTCGATCACGTGTTCTAATCTACCGCAAGATCACGAAAAGATAACGGGCAAAGCGGAACACGATAGGGTGAACAACCCAGCCGAGCAACGTGATCCCGCGAAGCCGCAGGCAAGCGGCGAGGGCGAAGCCGAGCCGAATCGGGCAATGCGAACGCGGGAAAGCGGTAATGAGGTGAGCCGACCAACAAACGCGACCACGCACGCGTGCGATTGGGGCTTGACTTTGGGTGCGAGGTGCTACGCTGGTTGGATCGGCCGGGCTCTTATTGCCCGGCTTTTTAAGGCCGATGAGCGCCTCGCAAGGGCCCCGAAGTCAAGCCCCAATCGCAATCGTCGCGAAGCGGCGATGAAATGACCCGGCTCGTCAGGACCTACGCAACCACCAACCCAAGGCGACACGACCAGCACAAGGTGACCACCCCGCTGGAACCCGCGCCGAACCACCTCAAGCCGACCCGCGCACGCCAACCCGCACACCCCAACGCACCCCCACCCCGCCAACCTGAAGCAACTCTCAGCAACCTCGCGGTTAGCTTCACGCGAGGGGGCGACATGAAGATCGTGATTCCAGGCGGCACCGGCCAGATCGGCACCGTGCTCCACCGCGCACTCACCGCAGCAGGCCACGAAGTGGTGATCATCAGCAGACACCAGGGCGTGCACTGGGACGGCAGGACGCTGGGCCCGTGGGCGGACGAGATCAACGGCGCCGACGTCGTGATCAACCTGGCCGGACGCAGCGTGAGCTGCCGGTACACGGCCGAGAACCTCCAGCAGATGATGCGTTCACGCATCGATTCGGCGAGGGTGGTGGGCGAGGCCATCGCAAAGGCGGAAACACCGCCCAAGGTCTGGCTGCAGATGAGCACGGCCACGATCTACGCGCATCGGTTCGACGCCGCGAACGACGAAGCCACAGGCGTCATCGGCGGCAGGGAAAAAGACGTGCCGGGGTACTGGGCGTACAGCGTCGAGATCGCCAAGCGCTGGGAGGCCGAGCTGAACGCGGCCGTCACGCCGCAGACTCGCAAGGTCGCGATGAGGGCGGCGATCGTGATGAGTCCTGATCGGGGTGGCGCGTTCGACTACCTGTCGTGGCTCGCGCGCCTCGGGCTCGGCGGGGCGGTTGCGGGTGGGCGGCAGTACGTGTCGTGGATTCACGACGACGACTTCGTGCGGGCGGTGGCCATGTTGATCAGGGAACCGGTTGAGGGGGCGGTCAACCTCGCTGCGCCCAATCCGTTGCCGCAGAGGGAGTTCATGCGGGAGTTGCGGAGGGCCTGGCGCAGGCCCGTCGGGTTGCCGGCCACCGCGTGGATGGCGGAGGTCGGGGCGTTCGCGATCAGGAGTGACACCGAGTTGCTGCTCAAGAGCCGGCGGGTGGTTCCTGGCAAGCTCACACGGGCCGGGTTCGAGTTCCACTTCCCGAACTGGCGGGAGGCGGCGCAGAATCTGGCTGAGCGCAGGAGGTGAGATGCCGAGGATCAACGACGTCGGCGGGGTGGACGGGTTCGGGCCGGTCGAGCAGGAGTTGGACGAGCCCGGGTTTCACGCTGACTGGGAGGCGCACGTGTTCGCCATGAACCGGGCGCTGATCGGGCGCGGCCTCTACAACCTGGACGAGTTCCGGGACGCCGTCGAGCGGACGATGTCGCACGAGTCGTCGTACTACGAGAACTGGTTCCGGGCCATTCAGACGCTGCTCACGGAGAAGGGCCATGTCTGAGCGCCGGAGAGGCGATCGAGTTCGGACGTCCACTGTGGACCCCGATCACCACACTCGGCTGCCTGCCTACGCGCGCGGGAAGACCGGCGTGGTCATCGGAACCGATGGTGTGCATCCGCTGGCGGATCTGAGAGCGCGGGGAATCGAGCAGCCGCAGCAGGTCTACCTGGTGCGGTTCACCGCGCAGGAGCTGTTCGGGCAGGGCGACCACAGCGTGACGCTGTCCCTTTGGGAGGAATACCTCAGCGATGAGTGACGACCACGACGACGCCCCGATCGCCGCGCGCGTGCGGGAGCTGGAAGCGATCCTCGAGGAGAAGGGGTTGCTCGACGCGGCCGAGCTGGACCGCGCGCTGGAGGCCTTCGCGCACAAGGCGAGCCCGGCCAACGGGTTCCGCGTGGTCGCGCGGGCGTGGGTCGACGACGACTTCAAGGCGAAGCTGCTGGAGAACGCGAACGAAGCGTTGCCCGCGGTCGGGTTGTCGATGGGCGGTGGGCTTCAGGTGCAACGGCTGCACGTCGTGGAGAACACGGAAAGCGTGCACAACGTCGTCGTGTGCACGCTCTGCAGCTGCTACCCGATCGCCCTGCTCGGGCCGTCTCCCACCTGGTACAAGAGCACGGCCTACCGGTCGAAGGTGGTGAGCCACCCGCGGGAGGTGCTGGAGCAGTTCGGGCTGGAGTTGCCCGCCGGCACGGAGATCCGGGTGTGGGACGCGAACGCCGAGTCGCGGTACATGGTGCTGCCGCGCAGGCCCGAGGGCACCGAGCACCTGAGCGAGGACGAACTCGCGAAAAGGGTGACGCGCAACGGGTTGATCGGCACCGCGGCCGTGTAGCACGACCGCGGTGCCGCAAACCCGAACTAGATGTTCTTCATGATGTTGTCGATCGCCTTGCCGAGCTGCGCGTACTTCTGCGTGTACAGCACCGGGTACACGCCGGGCGGGTCGGCCGGGCGGTTCGCGTCGACGTAGTCGGTGCCGAGGTTGCAGAACACCACGACGATGTAGTTGCGCTTGTCCTTGCCGCGGAACGACTTCACGATGCCCGCGTCGGAACCCGTGGTGTCGACCCAGCCGGTCTTGTGCGCGAAGGTCACCTCGGCGGCCTCGTTGCACGGGCGGACGTCGCGGTCGTAGACGGCGTCACCGACGGTCACGGTGCCGTCCGGCTTGATCCAGCGCGCCGGCACCTGCTGCGGGAGGCCCTGCACCGGGTAGTCGCGGCCGCACCAGTTCGGCGTGGACAGCATCTCGTTGTGGCCCTGGTCCGCCAGCGTGTCCTGGAAGAACTTCCGCGACGAGTACGAGAGCTCGTTGCGCGTGACCTGCTTGCCGCCGTCGGTCGTCCACAGCACGCCCGCGCCGCCGTTGACCAGCAGCAGGAGCTTCGCGGTGTCGAGACCGCTCATGTTCGAGCCGATCCAGCGGCCGCCGTTGCCCGGGATGGTGCCGGTGACCATCAGGGTGGGCATGCCGAGGTCGACGAACGTCTGGTTGACGTGGTCCCACGCGTTGAGGTCGTGGATCATCTTGATCAGCGCGCAGGTGGACTCGTTCTGCGACTTCGTGATCATCTCGTCGAAGTGCTGCCGGATCTTCTTCACCGACGGCCCGCCGCACGCCGCACGCACCGGGTTCGGGTCGTACACGTAGTCGGCGTCGAGGTCGACCTTGCCCTCGTCCGCGAGGCGCAGCACGCCGAAGCCCACCATCAGCTTCAGGACGGACGCCGGGTACGGCGAGGAGAAGTCGATCGCGGCGTTCTCGCGGCCGGCGAGCACGTCACGCGTGCCCTTGCCGCCGTTGGCGTCCCACTCGTCGTCGTCCCACCAGCGGTAGCGCACCTGGTCGGTGGACAGGCCCTTGTGCTTGACCGGCACCACCACACCGTTCGGGTACTGCGGGCTGAGCAGCACGTTCGCCACGGTCTTGGGCCGGCCGACCGGGTCGAGCTCGATGATCGCGGCGTCCATGTTCGGCGTCTGGTGCAACGGCTTGCCCGCGGCCAGTGCCATCCGCGCACGAGCCTTGTTCATCAGCTCGGCCGGCGACGCGTCGTACTTCTCCCGCGGACCCGCCGACCGCAGAGCGGCACCGCTCGCGGGCGGCGTCAGGTCGATCACGTCCTTGAAGTTCTGCGCGACGATCGCTTCGCGCAGACGTTCGGCCAGCCGGTGGGTGCCCTCTTCCGAGGCCACGGCCGGCGCCACGGCGGCACCCGTCAACGTGAGCGCCGTGCACAGCACGGTGAAACGCTTGAGTTTCATTGACTTCCCCAGTCGAAGTTGATCTGGCGAGAAGTTACCAGTGGCCCGTCCAGGGGTGAGAAAGCGCTCTCCACCGACCGTACGAAGGCGGGAGCCGCCCGACCCCGAGTCGAGCGGCTCCCGGTCATCGCACCCTCGGGTGCGATGAGGCGATGACCACCGCGGCGGCGACGGTCACCAGGTTCTTCAGGATGTACTGGGCTTCGAACGACGCCAGCAGCGGTCCGGACCACATCTCACCGGGGAACAACACCAGCGGTGTCGACACCAGCACGACGTGGCCGATCAGCAGGACCGCGCACGACCGGGGTGCGCGAAAACTCAGCAGAACCAGTGCGATCCCGATTTCGGTGATCGCGGCACTCAGTCTCGCCAAATCCCCGTGGACGATCCCGAACGTCAGCGCGGAAACCGTGCGTTCGACGAGATCCTGGGCAGGGCTGCCACCGGGAAAGAGCTTCAACACGCCGAACCAGAGGTACACGATCCCCAGTCCGATGCGCAGCAGCGGAATTCCCGCGCCACCCGCGAAACGGGTGAGGCGTTCTTCCGTGCTTTCGCGGCGCGTGGTTTCTGGACGCAACATCGATCTCCCTCTCCTGTCTGGCTGCCACCACCCAGCCAGACAGGAGGAACGAGAGAGATCAGTTGCCGGTCTGCGGGTCCCCGAGCGGGTTCAGCAGGTCGGCCTTGCCCTCGAACGCGAACAGCAGCAGGTCGACCATGCGGAACGTGCTGGAGTCCGGGCCGAGCGTCGGCCTCCAGTACGGCGAGCGCACGATCGAGATCCGGCTGCCCTCCATCGCGCGGTGGAAGACCTCCGCGGTGATCCGCCCGCCGACCGGGCCCATGCGTCCGTCGCCGAGCTCGGCCTCGCGCAGGATGTAGAACCACAACGGCGTCGCCTCGACGAGCCGGGCCTTCTGCTCCTCCGACAGACCGTCGAGGACGGCGCCACCGTTGCCGACGAGGATCTGCTCGGCGGTGAGCGGCTCGACGCCGAACAGCTCGGCGATCTGCTGCCCCGACGCGAGCTCCATCATCGAGGCCCTGGTCAGGTTCCGGAACGCGAGATTGCGCTGGATCTCCGGGAACTGCGTGCCGCGCCCGCCGAACGTGCCGGCCGGCAGCCTCGTCAGCGGGTCGACCAGCAGCGTGTCGATCCGCTTGGTGACGTTGCCGCCGTCGAACTCCGCCGGTGCGGCCAGGTCGTCCCGGTCCGCCTCGGTGAAGTCGTAGAGCCTGCGGAAGTCCGCGATCCAGTTGCTGGGCAACGTGAAGAAGTCGCCCCTGGTCACGTCGTCCAGGTCCGCCGGAAGCGCCGACGACGGGTCGAAGTTGCCGCTCACCCCGGTGAAGGTGAAGAGCTGGAACAACGACGCCGGCGCCTGGACCGGTCCGCCGCTGCGGAACACGCGGTTCCACTGGTACTCACCGCGGACCTGGCTGTGCCCGAAGCGGTACGACGCGACCGAGAACTCGATCGGCATGGTCGGCGAGTTGTCGCGGCGGTAGCAGCTGCCGGGCACCTCGAAGAACCTGCGGCCGTTGGTGAAGACGTCGTCCACGATCGCCGGGTCGATGATCCGCGGCAGGTGGTCGGTCTTCAGCATCCACTGGTAGTGCCGGACCGCGAGCTCCTTGGCGGCGCGGAACAGCCGCTCACCCGTGAGACCGGTGAGCGCGAGCTCGTCGACCACGCGGTTGTGGAAGCGGATGAACGCGAGGTGCGTCTGCGCCACCACGAGGTTCTCGTCGTTGCGCGGGTCCGGGATCAGCGGGAGCCGCCGATCCGCCGCCGTGCCGGCCGTCCCACCGCGCCGCGGCAGGTCGAAGCCCTCGAACGGGACGTTGGTGCCCTCGTCCGGGAACGGCACCGGCGTCGTGGTGCCGACCTTGAGCTTCACGCCGTCCTGGGCGTAGAAGGCCTGGTCGTCCTTGTCGCGCGGGCCGCGGCCGTAGACCGAGTCGAGGTCCAGCGCCGGCGAGCGGCCCTGCAGCAGCTCGTCGAGGTTGACGTCCTGGCCGAGCTGCGACTCGGTGCGGTCCATCGTCAGGTCGTGGTCGACGAACTGGCCGAGGTAGGTGAACCCCGCCGGGACGGCCGGGTCCGCCGAGTCGGGCTGCGCGACGTTCGCGGTGATCGCGGCCGCCAGGGCGACGCGCGTCTCCTCGTCCGTCCGCGGGCCTTTCGGTCCCAGTCGTGAGAACCGGAACCTGCGCAACTCCTCCGCCGTGGAGGGCTGACGCGTGACGGCTCCACCTTCGCCGTCGAATTCCAGCACACCTTCGCCCACGACGAAGAAACTGTCGCGCACGTGCCTCTTCATGTGATCCCCCTGTTTCCCCTCTACCAGGCGACCTGTTCTCCCCAACAAGCACCTGCCCCGACACCAGTCTCCATACGGTCGAAATTTCCGTCGAAGCTTTTGGTCACGACCAAAACGTCGTCACACAGCGGATACGAGGTGGTCCGGAATATTCGTGAAATCCGGGAGTGCAGCGATCTTCGTCGCTTTCGGATCTTGATTTCGAGCGGCGTTGCGGCACTCCGGCGGTGGGCACTCCCACAGCTGTCTTCGAGGGACCGGTTTCCGGGCGCCCCGGAGCGGGTACCACTGCGAAATGCTCGAAGTCACGGTGACCGAGTCGTCGCCTGCCTCCACCCTGCTCACCGTCTCCGGTGAACTCTCCGGCTCCGGCTCGGAACGACTCCTGGCCAAACTCGACCGCCTCCTCGACCAGGGCCACCGGTACGTGGTGCTGGACCTGTCCGCGGTGAGCTTCTGCGACTCCAGCGGGGTGAGCGCTCTCGTGCGCGGACACGCCCGCGCCTCCGCTGCGGCCGGCGGACTGCGGCTCGCCGCGGCCTCCGAACAGGTGACCCGCGTGCTCGAACTGTCGGGGCTCGCCAGAATGCTCGGACTCAAGTCCACAGTGGAGCTCTAAAAACACACTCCGCGCATCGCCTCGCTCAACGCGTTCTCGTGCAACCGGTCCAGGCGGTGCAGCACGACCGCGGACCGTTCCGCGATCGTCGCGTGGACCTCGCACCTCAGCGTGGGACGGCGGATCTGCTCGGTGTCCTTGAGCTCCGCCAGGATGTCCGTCGTCAGCCGGTCGAGGATCGGGCGGACCTCGGTGCCGAGGTCGGGCCGGTGCTGCGGAACCTCCTCGGGGTGCTCGGTCCAGCGCGCGTAGAGGCCGCGCTGCACGAGCTTGTTCGCCTCGATCTGGGCGCGGAAGAAACGTGCCGCGTTCTCGGGGTCGAGGCCGAGCTCCGCGGACCTGGTGCGCACGCCGTCGAGGACCTGCTTCTCGCGGGCGGGGTCGTCGATGGGCTGGGTGGTGCCGAACTTGGCCGCCGCCACCAGGTCCGCGACCTGGACGCGCTTCACGGCGAGGTCGGTGAGCTCACCGAGCGGGCCGACGGGGTGCAACGACGCGGCAAGGGTGAGAGCTACCGCAAGGGTCTTCATGATCTCCGAGAGTGCCATGATGGCGGGGTGGAGTCCACGCGCATCGACCGTTGGCTGTGGGCGGTCCGGCTGACCAAGACCCGCCCGGACGCCGCCCAGGCGTGCCGGGGCGGCCACGTGCGCATCAACGACAAGCCCGCGAAGCCGTCCACGACGGTGGTGCCCGGCGACCAGGTCCGTGCCCGCGTCGGCGACAAGACGCGGATCGTCGAGGTGGTCAGGGTGATCCAGAAACGGGTCGGCGCGGCGGACGCGGCCACGTGCTTCATCGACCGCACTCCCCCGCCACCGCCGGACATCCCGATCGCGCGGCGCGACCGGGGCGCCGGGCGGCCCACGAAGCGCGAGCGGCGCGTGCTGGACCAGTTCAGGTCACAGAACTAGCTCGGCCAGCTCCGTGAGGGAGGTGCCGAGCGGCAGGTCGACCCGCAGCGAGGCGAACTGGTCGCCGCGGGTCTCACCGCGGTTGATGATCACGACCGGCAGGCCCGCACCGGCCGCGCGCCGCACGAACCTGAGGCCGGACATGACCGTCAGCGAGGAGCCGAGGACGAGCAGGGACCGGGCGCCGTCGACGAGTGAGTAGCACTGCTCGACGCGCGGGCGCGGGACGTTCTCGCCGAAGAACACGACGTCCGGCTTGAGCACGCCACCGCACTCCAGGCAGCCGACGACCTCGAAGCCCCGCACCGCCTCCTCCGGCAGGAACACGTCACCGTCGGGGTTGATCTCGTCGGTGGTCGCGGCGAAGTCCGGATTCGCCTCGCGCAGGCGGCGGTCCAGTTCGACGCGCGGCGAGAGCAGGCGGCAGTCCAGGCAGATCACGCGGTCGAGGCCGCCGTGCAGCTCCACGACGTTCCCGGTGCCGGCGGCCTGGTGCAGGCCGTCGACGTTCTGCGTGATGACGCCGGACAGCTTCGACGACAACCGCGTCACCGCGTGATGGCCCGCGTTCGGACGTGCGCGGGCAATGGTGCGCCAGCCGACGTGGCTGCGGGCCCAGTAGCGCTGCCGGCCCGCCTGGCTGGTGGTGAACTCCTCGTACGTCATCGGGGTGTGCTTGCGCAGGGACCCGCCTTCGCCGCGGTAGTCGGGGATGCCGGACTCCGTGGACAGGCCCGCGCCGCTGAGCACCACCACACCGCCCTGCGCCACGATCGGGACGACGTCGGTGAGAGTGGAGGTGCGCGGCAGCGACGGGCCCGACGACGACCAGCTCAGAGTGGGCCTAGTTCGCACTTCACCAGCTTACGTACCAGTTCCGCAGTTCGGCCTCCGCCGCCGACGTGTTGCCGCCCGACGAAGCCGTGACCAGCGCGAACTGCCGTCCGGAACCACCGCGCAGCAGCAGCTTGTCACCCTGCACGGTCGACGACGCCGAGCTCACCACGAGCGGCGAGCGCAACGACTCCGGCAGGTGCACCTCGGTCGGCGCGGCACCACCGTTGGAGTCCCACACGAGCACGGCGAACGGCGCCGAGCCCACCAGCGCGCGGACGTTCGGCAGCGGGATCTGCTGCCACGTCTGGTAGGCACGGTCCTCGTAGGTGAACGCGAGCGTGGTGCCCGCGACGGCCTGCGGGTAGACGCGGTCGACGAGGGCGCGTTCGATGGTGAGCACCGGGTTGCCCGCGGCGTCCAGCTTCACCGCCGAGAAGTGCTCCTCGTTCATGGCGTCGCCCTCGGTCATCACCTTGTTCGGGTTGTCGTTCATCAGCTCGCGGTGACGGCCGTAGTTGGTGTCCCAGTGCCACTGGCTGCCCGAGACCACGGTCCCGCGCGGCGCCGACCACCAGCGCGCACCCGGCGAGGTCGAGTCGAGGCCCTGGTAGATCCCCTTGAGCACCGACGAGAGCTTGTCGGAGGTGTTGCCGGAGACCGGGTGGCCGAACTCGGAGACGATCGCGGCGGTGCCGAGCGCCTTCGCGCGTTCACGGATCGTGCCGAACGCCTGGGTGTACTGCCCGTCGCCCGCCTTGCCCGGCATCAGCAGGCCGGACTGGGCCTTGCCGTCGTAGAAGTGGGCGTTGAAGACGAACCGCTCCCCCAGCGTCGGCACGAGCGCGAGGCCGCCGGGTTCGGCGAAGAAGTCGACGTTCTGGTTCCAGAACACGAGCGGCTCGACGAACGCGGGCTTCGAGGTCCACCCCGCCTGGTCCATCTTGGTCCGGAAGCGCTGGTAGAACGGCATCAGGAGATCGCGCTCCCACTGCTGGGAGTTCTGGCCGCTGTCGTACTTGCCCGCGTAGGGCTCGTTCAGCGGGTCGACGCCGACGACGAGCTTGAACTCGTTGGCGGGCAACGCTTCCCGGACGTGCTTGAGCGCCTCGCCCGCCGCGTTCAGGAACGAGTCCTGGACCCCGTTGCGGTTGTGCCAGAAGTCGTAGGTGGCGGCCGTGACGGCGTTGTTGCTCTTCATGTTCTGCCCCCAGTGGAAGCAGAGGCCGCACGACTCCTTGGGGTACCCGCTCGCGGCCCACGCGGGGGCGCCGTCGCCGGTGTACCAGCTGTCCTTGTTGAACAGGTAACGCGAGTACAGGTCCTGGTGGAAGTCCAGGTACACGCGGATTCCCTGGTCGGTGAACGTGCGCAGCTGCTCGGTCACCTTGGCGAGGTAGGCGTGGTCGATCTGGCCGCGCTGCGGTTCGATCCAGGCCCAGGTGAGCAGGAACCGCACCGCGTTGGCGCCGGTCAGCTGCTTCATCGCGAGCGCCGACTTGCGCGCGTCGGCCGTGGACGCGAACGGCAGGCCGCGGTACTCGGCGAGCTTCGCCGTGCCGGAGACGTTGAAGCCGCGCAACACGACCTCGCGGCCGTGCTCGTCGCGGAACACCCCTCCCGACACGCGCAGCTCGGAGCCGTCGAACGACTCCGCGTGCACGGGGGTGATCACCCACGCGAACAGGAACAGGACTGTCAGGAGCACCGCTCGCCGCATCGCCGCCGCCTTCGAGAACGTGAATGAGATTCGCGTTGCACGCTAGCCGGTGAATTCCTGGCGGGCTAGAGTCGGTTGAGCGCGTTCGACGCCGTTCGACGATTTTCCTGGGGGCGTGGTGGATCTGATCACCCGTGACGACGTCGAGGTGCTGGAGCACACCGTCGCCGACGAGCTCACCGCGGTGAGCGAGGCGTGGGACTGGTTCGAGAACCTGGTGGGCCTTCGCGGCCGCAGGATGTTCGCCCGCGTCGACGAGGCCGCCGGCACCTACACGGTCTGCACGCCGCGCAAGCCCGCGGACTCGTTCGACCTGACCGTGGGCGTGCTGCCGGGCGGGCGGTACCGGCGCACGGTGCTGGAGGGTGAGCCGCCGGAGCTGTACGAGCGGGTCGGACCGGCCATGGAAGAGCTCAAGGCCTCGGGGCCCTGGGACTCCTCCCGGCCGCTCGTCGAGTTCTACCGGCGGCACACCGTGATCGAGCTGTGGGTGCCGGTCTAGAGAACGCCCGCCACGATCCGGGCGGCCTCGACCAGCAGCGGTTCGTCGGCCGGCGCGTCCTTGTCCGAGGGCTTCGTCGACAGCACGGCCACCACGATCGGCGAGCGTCCTGGCGGGAACGCGATGCCGACGTCGTTGGTGGTGCCGTACTTGCCGGTGCCCGTCTTGTCGCCCCAGCGCCAGTCCGCGGGCAGCCCGGCCCGGATGCGGTGGTCGCCGGTCGTGTTGGCCAGCAACCACTTCGTGAGCTGGTCGGCGTCGGCGCGGTTGAGGGCGTGGCCCAGCGTCAGGCGCGCGTAGCTCTGACCGATGGCGCGCGGCGAGGTCGTGTCGGTGACGCGACCGGGCTCAGCCGAGTTCAGGTCCGGTTCCCAGCGGTCCAGGCGCGTCACGGGGTCGCCGATCGAGCGGCTGAACCGGGTGACGGCGGTGGGGCCACCGAGCTCACGCATCAGCAGGTTGGCCGCGCAGTTGTCGCTGAAGGTGATGGTCGCGTCGCACAGGGCCGAGACGGTCATGCCGTTAGCGATGTTCTCCTTCTGCTCGGTGATCTTGGCGTAGCCGGACTTGATGCAGTCGTCCTCGGTGTAGCGGATCACCTTGTTCAGCAACGAACCGTCCTGGTCGCGACGCAGAATCGCCGCGGCCACGAGGGTCTTGAAGGTCGAGACCATCGGGAAGAGCTCGTCCGCCCTGTGCAGCACCGTGCGACCGGTACCGGTGTCCGTGGCGAACACACCCAGGCGTGCGTTGTGCTGCCGTTCGAGTTCGCGCAGCTTGCCGGTGACCGGCGAAGCCTGTGCCTGTGCGGGCACGGCCACGGCCAGCGCTGCTCCGGCGCCCAGTGCCAGCACCGCACGTCGGTCAACACTCAACGTCCTGCTCCCCTCTGAGGAAACCTCTCCACGAGACAGGACGCGCCGGAGATCAACTGGTTGTCAATGAATCCTGCGCTCGGCGCGGCGCCGGAGGACCTGAGGGCGATCGCCCGCACGGCCGCCTTCGACGCGCTGTTCTCCGCCCTCTGCTTCCTCGACGACCCCGGCGACGAGGAGGTGCCCGGCCTGCCCGGCTGGGCGCTGGTCGAGACGTCCGGCGGTGAGCCGACCGGACGGCTGGTTCGAGGCCGCCACGAGGACCTGAACCCGGAACGCTGACCACCAGAGCTCTAGATCCTGATCAGCTTGCGTTCCACGGCCGTCGTCACCGCCGCCGTCCGCGTCTCCACGCCCAGCTTCGCGAAGATCGCGGACATCGGGGTCGGCGGCGCGCCGAGCGGTGACCTGGACGAGAAGTACGCGACGACGGGTCTGGCGACCCTCAAGTGACGCTAAACGGACCGGCGCCGGTCGGTCGTGTTCCAGTTCTGAGGAACGCGCTCGGTGGCCTCGGGGTCGATGGCGTGCCGCGCCACGTGCCGGCCCGGCTTCGGCTTCTGCTGCTTCTTGGCCATGAGCATGAGGACCACGGACACGATCAACCCGACCGTGGCCAGCCCGGCGGCGACGGTGCGGGCCGCGGGGTGGTCGAGGACCAGCGAGCTGACCGTCAGGGCGAGCACGAGGGCCGCGAGCGGGCCGATGACGGCGAGGTCCTGGCGTTCCTCACGCGTTTCGACGGTCTCGGTGGGCGCGACCGGGACGACCGGCGTCCGCACTTCGATGGTCTCGAAGTTCCCGCGCTCGTAGGGCGGGGGACGTAAGCCGGGAGGGACGGTCACACCCAGCATGCTGCCTGAGAAGGACGCGCCGCTGCAAACCTCGCATTTCACGTGCGGTACGTGTTCCCATGTAGCGCTGGGTGGAAGAGAGGTCCGTCGTGTGCCGGTGGCTAGCTTATTCCGGTTCGCCGGTGCTGTTGGAGGAACTGCTCTACGCGCCGGAGAACTCGCTCGTCATGCAGTCCAAGCACGCGCGGCTGGGCGCCACGGCGGTCAACGGTGACGGGTTCGGCATCGGCTGGTACGGCAGCGCGAGCACGCCCGGCCTGTTCCTGAGCACCGAACCGGCGTGGAACGACCGCAACCTGCGGGAACTGTCCGCCCAGATCACCGTCGACCGGGTGTTCGCGCACGTGCGGGCGTCGACCGGCGGCGCGGTCCAGCGGTCCAACTGCCACCCGTTCCGGCACGGCACCTGGCTGTGGATGCACAACGGCCTCATCGCGAAGTTCTCACGGGTGCGGCGCGAGCTGATGCTGGCGGTCGACCCCGAACTGTTCCCGCTGATCGAGGGCTCGACGGACTCCGAGATCATGTTCTACCTCGCGATCAGCTTCGGGCTGGAGCAGGACCCGCCGGCCGCCGTCGCGCGGATGGTCGGGTTCGTCGAGGACGTCGGCAGGCGCGCGGGCGTCGAGTATCCGGTCCAGATGACCGTCGCGGTCACGGACGGCTCGACCACCTGGGCGTTCCGCTACTCGAGCCGCGGGAAGTCGCGGACGCTCTTCCACAGCACCGACGTGTCGACGCTGCGGCGTCAGTACCCGGACAACCCGGCGCTGCACGACCTCGCCGACGACTCGCGGCTCGTCGTGTCCGAACCGCTGGGTGACCTGGTCGGGGCGTGGCAGGAGGTGCCGGAGTCGACGTGCGTGATCGTGCGGCCGGGAGTCGAGGAGGAACTGGTGGCGTTCAAGCCGTGAATCGTCAGGCAACCGTCAGGTAAGGCCGGGGTTTCGTCACTACCGTCTGGTGCTGCCACCGCCACGGACCCCTCGGAGAGGTTCCTCATGCTGACTACGGCAGCGGCAGCACTCATCGCCCTATCCGTCCTCGCCCCGGCAGAAGAGCCGGAAGAGCCCGCCCCCGCGCTCGAGGTCGTGACCGTCAACGGTTCCGGTTGCCCGGCCGGTGACGCCGACGTCCGCACCGACGGCAGAACCTTCACCATCGGCTACCACACGTTCCTGGCACGGGCGGGTGGTGGATCGTCACCGGTGGACATGCGGAAGAACTGCCAGATCAACCTCCGCGTCAACGTGCCGCAGGGCTACACCTACGGCCTGGCCCGCACCACCTACGAGGGCTACGCGCACCTGCAACCGGGCGCGACCGGCGTGAGCCGGATCAGCACCTACCTGCAGGGCACCTCGCCCACCGCGGTGGTCAGCCAGACGTTCACCGGGCCGTTCAGCGACAGCTGGGAGACCCAGTACCGCCCGAGCGCCGCGGACATCCAGTGGGCGCCGTGCGGCTCACCCCGCAACATCAACATCAACGGCGAGGTGCGCGTCACGCTCGGCTCGGCGGACCCGGACAAGCTCAACTTCGTGATCGTGGAGTCCAGCCGCGGAACCGTGCGGGTGCGGCGCTGCTGAGCCCCGGCCTGGTGGTGGCGAGGGCTACGAGCAGGCCGATCGCGACCCACGTGTAGGCGTCCCCGTAGACGTGCTGCCACCAGGTCCACGTCATCTCCTTGTCGCCGGTGCTCGGCAACCACGTGAAGGGCTGGACGAAGAACACCACGAGCAACGCCGCGAGTGTCCCCCAGTTCCGGCGTGCGAAACCCAGCGCCAGGAACCCCGGCACGCACCAGACCCAGTGGTGCGACCACGAGACCGGTGAGACGAGCAGACCGGCGGTCGCGATCGCGGTGAGCGCCACGACGTCGTTGCGGGCCCGCTGTGCGGCCACGACCGCGAGCACCACGACGACCGCGGACAAACCGAGCCACAGCAGCGTTTCCGTCGGCTGGCCGGGGTTGATCCGGTGCAGCACCCCGCGCAACGACTGGTTCGCCATGTACGCCAGACCGCCCGCACGGCTCGGGTCGAGCAGCGCGTGGAACCAGTACTCGGCGGAATCCTCGGCAGCGAACAGGAATCCGGCCGCGGCCAGGCCGAGGAACGTCACCATCGACGTGATCGCCGCCCGCCAGTCCCTGCGCACCAGGAAGTACAGCAGGAAGATCAGCGGCGTCAGCTTGATCGCGGCGGCCAGCCCGACCAGCACACCGCGCAAGCGTGGATCGCGCACGGCCAGGCAGTCCACCACCACGAGCGCCATCAGCACCAGGTTGATCTGTCCGAAGAGGAACGTCGAGATCACCGGTTCCAGTGCGGTACCGGCGATCGCGACGGCGGGCGCGACGGTCCAGACGACGTTCGGCCGTGCCGTGAGCCGCCGGGTGACCAGGAAGCTCACCAGCGACAGGCACAGGAAGTTCACGATGACGACGAGCGCGTTCGCCGCCCACACCGGCACGACCGTGAGCACGCTGAAGATCACGGCGGCGATGGGTGGATAGGTGAACGGCAGCTGCGGACCGTCCAGCTCGCCGGGGAAGTCG
The DNA here is from genome assembly GCF_042649515.1 of Lentzea rhizosphaerae. Lineage (NCBI taxonomy): Bacteria > Bacillati > Actinomycetota > Actinomycetes > Pseudonocardiales > Pseudonocardiaceae > Lentzea > Lentzea rhizosphaerae. The sequence continues at coordinate 15,409 of NZ_JBHRZI010000005.1, forward strand.
ACGTAGAGCGGAAGTCCTTGCAGCCACGCCGTTCCACCCGTCCGGTACACCTGGAGGTCGAGGTAGGAGACGCCGGTGGAGGCCAGGACGAGCGGCACCGCGGCGAGCGTCACGAACCACAGCACGCGCAGGACGCGGCGCGCGGCGACCCAGCGGTGCCGGGTCAGCAGTCGTTTCCGCCCGGACTCGAACGCCTCGGCGGACATGGGCGGCACGTCGTCGGCGAGCCGGCTGATCAACGCGATCTCGTTCACGCCCTCTTCTTGACCGCCGGCCGCATCGGCGTTCCCGGGGCGCACGTCACACCGTCCATCTGGGAATGCGGCCGGCCCCATCGACCAATAGGTTCCGTGAGCACCGAGACAGCGCCACCGGCGCGAACAGGAGGACCGGGGGTGACGAAGCCTCTGGACCGGGACGCCTGGGTCGAGCTGTACGACCGGCACGCCCGTGACCTGCACCGCTACCTGGCGCTGCGGGTGGACGCCGCGATCGCGGACGATCTGGTGTCCGAGGCGTTCCTCATCGCCTGGGAACGCCGTGAGACCTTCGACCCGGCCCGCGCGAGCGTCAAGGCGTGGTTGTTCGGGATCGGGACGAACCTGCTGCGCCAGCACGTGCGCGCCGAGGGCAGGCGCCTGCGGGCGTGGGCGCGCGAGCACGGCAGACGCGCGGTGACCGACCACGTCGACGACCGCACGGCGGCCGCGGTGGACGCGAAGTCGTTGATGGGCGACCTCAGCGAGGTGCTCGCGGACCTGCGGCCGGAGGAACGGGACGTGCTGCTCATGGTGGCGTGGGCCGATCTGAGCGCGGCCGAGGTGGCCGAGGTGACCGAGACGCCGGTGGCGACGGTCCGGACGCGGTTGTTCCGGGCGCGGGCCAAGCTGCGGGCGAAGATCAACGGGCAGGAGGGCGACGACGATGCGTGACGAGACGCGCCAGGTCGAGGACGAGACCGTCAAGTGGGCGATGGCGGACGTCGCCCCGATGAGCGACGAGGCGTTCGAGCGGGGCCGCGTGGCACTGCTGGCGCGCATCGACGCCGAGGAGTCCGGGAAGGTGGTCCCGCTCCGGCGCCGCCGCCGCATCCCGCTGGTCGCCGCGGCCGCCGCGATGGTCGTGATCGCCGGCGCCGCACTGCTCGCGCCGTCGCTGGTCTCGCAGGACAAGGGGCCGAACGTGGCCGCGGCCGACGTGCTCGAGCAGGCCGCGAACCTCACCGGTGACGCGAAGCTGCAGCCGGGGCAGTACCTGCACGTGCTGCAGAAGGCCACCTGGTCGATGACCGACTACGACCACAGGTGGATGTACCTGCAGGGCCAGACCTCGCAGACGTGGATCCCCGCCGACCGCAAGGGAACCTGGTTGTACAGGCACACCAGAGCAGGCGGCAGGCAGTGGCTCATCGGGTCCGAAAAGGACCTTCCGGCCGGCTTCGAGTCACCGATCGACAGCGAGGGCGAGTACACGTCCGAGGGAGGCCCCGCGCTGCACGACAAGATCGAGGCCAGCTTCCGCGACCCGTCCCCCGAGTACCTCGCCACGCTCCCGCTCGACCCGCGCGAGCTCTACCGGAAGCTCCGCGACGAGGTGTCGGGCAACGAGGGCCTGGTCTTCCTCCAGATGATCAACGACGGTCTGGACTCCGGCGTGTACCCGGCCGCGGTGCGGTCCGCGGTCTACCAGGCGCTGACCTACCTGCCGAAGCTGGAGGTCGTCGACCAGGCCGCCACGATCGGTGGCAGGACCGGCACCGCGCTGGGCGTCACCGAGAACGAGACGACCGAGCAGATCGTCGTCGACCAGGCGACCGGCGAGTACCTCGGGTCCCGCACGCTGCTGGCGAAGGACGCGTGGGGCCTGAAGAAGGGTCAGGTGATCGGTGTCTCGTCGGTGACCACGACCGTCGTTTCCGGTGCGGGACAAGGGTCCTAGTCAGCTGCGGAACGGGGCTCGGTGTAGCACCACCCAGATCTCGCCGGGCCGCTCCACCGCGCCGGGGAGCCACCCCGGCGCGACGGCGTCGGCCAGCTCCTCGGCGCGGTCGAGCAGGGTCCTGACCGCCGGCTCACCGACGACGATCACCGCCGACCAGTCGACGTGGGCCATCACGAAGTCCTGGGTGACACCGAACTTCTCCTCCAGCACGACCATCAGCTCGTGCCCGGTGTCCGGGCCCGCGTCGACCTCGCTGACGTCCGGAACCTCTTGTTCCACAACGTCTTCTTCGTCTTCGTCGTCATCTTCCTCGTCGTCGTGGTACTCCGACCAGACGTGTTTGCTGATCGAGTAGATGCGGGAGATCATGTCGTCGGTCTGCTCCTCGGTCATGACGAGCTCGACCGTGCGGCCCTCGGTCAGCGTGAAGGTCAGCTCGACCTCCGGCTCGGCGTCCGTGCCGGGAACCGCCTCGACGTTGCCGGCCACCTCCCCGAACACCCAGGAATCCGCGGGACTTTCCGCACCCATGCGCATCGACGGCAGGTTCGCGGCCATGTCGACGACGAGCCGCGCGGCGGTGAAGAAGTCGTCCTTGCTGTTGAACTCCTTGCGGCTGCGGGTGAGCGTGCGCCCGATGCCGATCGGCTCGACGCGGGCCTCGACCACGCCGCTGCGCTCCTCGCCGTCCCATCTCGCGGACACCGTGATGCCGTTGGCCAAGCGCTTGCGGTAGTTCTCGTGGTGGCCGTGGCGGGCGAGCTCCCACCCTGCCACGGACTCGGGCCAGTCCTCGTCGTACAACGGTTTTCCTCTCGGTGGGGAATTCACGTTGTCACAGAACGGCCCGCTGCGTGGTCCTTTTGGCATGAGCGAAGTGAAAGTCGAGATCCTCGCCGAGTCACCGGGCGTCGCACCGGTCCCGTCAAGCCTGGTGGCGCGCACGATCCTGGTCACCCTGCCGCCGGGCAGCCCCGGCGCGCCGCCGCACCGCCACCCCGGCCCGATCTACGCCTACGTGTTGAAGGGCGCCATCACGTTCGAGCTCGAAGGCTCGCCGGAGTGCGTGATCCGGGCCGGTGAGGCGTTCTTCGAGCCGGGTGGAGACGTGATCCACTACAAGGGCGCGAACCACCTCGACGACGAGGAGTCCGCGCTCGTCGCGACGATGATCTGCGCGCCGGGGCTGCCGGTGCTCACCGTCGTGAGTCAGGAAGAACTGGAGGCGCGCAAGCACCTGCGGGCGTGACGGGTGGGGGCGGGAACCCCCGCCCCTCTCCGATCACTCGACCAGCTTGCCCTCCGTGTCGACCTCCCTCATCAGCGACGCGATCTCCTGCGGCACCGGAGGAATCTCCTCCCGCTCGACCTGCCCCGGCCCCGCCCACACGAGGTTCACCTGCTGCGCGGGATCCAGGCCCGGGTAGTCCGACCGGTTGTGACAACCGCGCGTTTCGCGACGTTCGAGCGCGCACTCCAGGGTCGCGCGGGCGGACATAGCCGACGCCAGCAGGTCGAACGCGTGCGCGAGGTCCTGGTAGCCGGCGAGATCGGGGTGCACGCCGACGTCGCGGATGCGGCCCTCCAGCTCGTCGAGCTCGGCGAGGCCCTTGCGCAGGCCCGCCTCGTCGCGGACGACGCCCGCGTGCTCGGTCATCGCGTGCGCTGGATCTCCAGACCCGTGTAGTCGCCGGCGAACGAGGTGCGGCGGTAGGTGTGCGCGCCGAAGAACCGTTGCGAGATGCGGCCGTCGGTCTCGCGGGCGAACGGCATGCCCCACCGTTCGAGGTCGGCGATGCCGCGCGGCGCCTGTTCGGCCACGATCCGGACGATGTCCGGGTTCGCGAGGAGGTAGCTCTCCTTGATGGTGTCGGCCGCGTGCTGCTGCCACGTGTCGGCGGGGTCCATCGTCGCCAGCGCGGCGTTGATCCCACCGGCGGCGAGGGCGGTGTGCGCGTCGGACTTCGGGCGCTTGCCGACGACCAGCACGTCGACCCCGCGTTCGGCGAGTTCGACGGCGGCGCGCAGCCCCGCGCCGCCGGTACCGATCACGAGCACCGAGGTGGCTGTCTGGTGTTCCGGTTGCGTCATACCTGTAGGACCACGCAGCGCCGCGGGATGTGACTGTTAGCCCGGCGACACCAGTGCCGCACTAGGATCAGTGGTGTGTTCGTGAAGCTCTGCGGTCTGCGCACCGAGTCCGATGTCGCCGTCGCCGTCGAAACCGGTGCTGACGCCGTCGGTTTCGTGCTGACCGCCAGCCCCCGCCAGATCGACCTCGACCTGGCCGGGAGGCTCGTCGCGGACGTGCCGGCGGACGTGCTCACCGTCGCCGTGGTGCGCGGCATCACAGCCGCCGAAGCCGGTGAGATGGCGCTGAAGACGGGCGTGCGCGCGTTGCAGCTGCACGGCGACTACCCGAAGGACGCGTTCGACGAGCTCGCGGACCTGCCGTTCCAGCTCGTCCGCGCCACCGCGCTCGGGCCGGACACCGACGTGCGGACCGGCGCGTTCGGCGAGGAGCTGCTGCTGATCGACTCCCCCGTCGCCGGATCCGGTGAGCAGTGGGACATCACGCGGCTCGACGAGAACCGCCCGTCGGGCAAGTGGGTGCTCGCGGGCGGACTGTCGCCCGAGACGGTCGCCGGGGCGATCAGCGTGGCACGGCCGTGGGGCGTCGACGTGTCCAGCGGCATCGAGTCGAGCCGCGGCGTGAAGGACCACGGCCGGATGCGCGAGTTCGTCGCCGCCGCACGTCAGGCCGCGTAACCCGGGATGTCCTCCACCCGCTCGTAGACCGGCAGGCCGCGTTCGCGGGCGATCCGCACGTCCTCGTCCGCGCCGGTCGACTCGCCGGGCAGCCGCAGCACCGCGTCGCAGTGCCTGAGCAGGCGTTCCGCGGTCGGATACATGATCTCCGAGGCGATGGGATCCGCCGGCGAGCTGCCGCCCGCGCCGCGCAGCACCGGCAACGCGACCCATTCACCGATCATCGGCACGTGACCGCTGCGGAAGATCGGCCACGCCGCCTCCTCCAGCCGTTCGAGGTTGCGCGCCATCAGTGCGGGGTCGTCCCCGGTGCCGGATCGGTAGGGCCCCGCGATGAGAATCAGCATGCGATCGACCATAATGTGCAAGACTCGGCAAAAACAAGGAGAAACGTGCATGCTGGCTGCCCAACGCCGTGACCTGCTGCTCGAACGCCTGCGCACCGACGGCCGGATCGTCGCCAAGGACCTCGCCACCGAAGTCGGCATCTCCGAGGACACGATCCGTCGTGACCTGCGCGATCTCGCGGCGGCGGGACTGTGCCAACGCGTGTACGGCGGCGCACTGCCCGTTTCGCCGGCCATCGCCGACTACGCCACACGTCAGGGCGTGCAGGTCGATGGCAAGCAACGGGTCGCACGAGCAGCAGCGGCGTTGATCGAGCCCGGCAGCACGGTGATCCTCGACGGCGGGACGACCACCCTCGCTCTCGTACGCGCGCTACCGCTCGATCTGCACGCAACAGTCGTCACGCACAGTCCGACGATCGCGAGCGCGTTGGAAGAGCATCGGGACGTAGAGGTCTATGTGATCGGTGGACGACTCTTCAAGCACTCGATGGTCGCGTGTGGTGCCGCCGCCGTGGAGGCCGCACGGGGCGTGCACGCAGACCTCTTCTTCCTCGGCGTCACAGGCGTGCACCCCGAAACAGGCCTCACGACCGGCGACGCGGACGAGGCCGCGATGAAACGCGCACTCGCGCATCAGGCCGCCGACACCTACGTGCTGGCCAGCTCGGAGAAGATCGGCACGGCGTCGAGGTTCTCGGTGCTGCCGTTCGCCGAGGTCGCCGGAGTGATCACGGACGCGGACAACGCGATCGTGCGAGCGTTGGAGGTGCCGGTCGTCCCTGCCTAGATTTGCAGGAAACCCTTGGGAGAGCCGTAGGTCCGGCCGCACTGCGTCAACGCGAGCACGCCGTGGCCCTCGACGTCGCCCTCGAAGTACGTGGGGTCGACCGACAGCTCCTCCGCGACCTCGGTCGCCCAGATGTCCTCCAGGTCGTCGTTCTCGTCGCTCCAGTCGTGCGGCAGGCCCCTGCCGTCCTCCACGTCGAGCTCGCCGATCTGGTCCTCCGCCTTGAACGCGTCGTAGTAGCGGACGACCTCGCCGCCCTCCGCGATGCACCACGCCGTCCAGCCGTCGCCGCAGCTCATGCCGTAGTAGTGCGCCTCGCCGAACACCGCGCTCAGCACCGCGCAGATCTCCGTGACGCTGCGGGTTCCGTGCGCGAACGGCTCGCCGAACACGAGCGTCCAGCCGTCCCACGCGCCCGTCACGTAGACCCTGGCGCACTGGACGTGCTCGTCGTCCTTCGACCACGCGTGATGGTCGTTGTTCCACGCAGACGCGCCGAGAACTTTGGTGACCGGCACCGGATCCTGGAGTCCGCAGACCCCGAGGACGGCGTTCTGGTCGTCGGTCCTGATCGCGTACCAGCCGCCGCAGAGGTGCATCTCCTCGGTGCCGTACATCTCGTCTTCGATCTTGACGCCGATGAACCGCTCGATCATCTTCCGGTCCTGCGGCGACATCGCGTCCGGCCCGGCGACCTCGACGATCCCCACCAGCGCGGCCCTGCGCACCGCGCCCTTGGCCGTTCTCCGCGTCTCGTGCAGCAACGGCAGGACGTCCGGCCCCATGGTCCCGAACGCCCACAACGCTTCCCGTTGCGCGTGGTGGTCCTCGTCCGCCAGCAGCGGCAGGAGTTCCCTGGCGTGCTTCAACGCGTGCTCGCCCCGGAACATGCTCGCGGCTTCCCTGCGGACGGCGTGGTGCGGGTGCCGCGACGCCGCGAGGTAGACCTCGTCACCGGCCCGCAGCAAGGAGAACGCCCGGCACGCCTGCCGCACGACCTGACCGTCCTGTGAGGTCGCGATCAGCTCCGCTATTTGGTCAAAGACCGTGATGCCCTGCTCCCGCACGAAGTCCTCGACCTCGCGTCTGAAGTCGTCGCGGTCCACGCGGTCGAGCAGCGCCCGGATCTCCATGGCGCGGCAGGATACGCGTGCCTTGACTCGCCGCCGCGCACTCGGCAGTCTGCGGAACTGATGAGTACCTCGAATTTGGCAGAGGAGCACGTCAAACCGGCGGTGCGCTGGGGAATCGGCCACGCGCTGCCACGGGCGGTGCTGCGTCTCGCCGCGCGCCGCGGCGACCTCCAGGGTCGCATCACCGTCGAGGCCTCCACGGGCGCCGACCTGACCGGCCTGTTCGACGAGATCCGCGCCCGCGGCCCGCTCGCCGCCACGAAGGTCGGCCACACCACCACCCGTCACGAGGTCGTCAAGGCGGTCCTGGGCAACGACGCGTTCATCACCGCCCGTCCGCGTTTCGGCGCCGGCGTCCTCGGCAAGCTCGCCGCGTGGTCCGCCACGAACGTGATGCACCCGGTCCAGCCACCGTCGCTGCTGGCCGTCGAACCGCCGTCGCACACCCGCTACCGCAAGCTCGTCACGCGGGTCTTCACCGCCCGCGCGGTCGAGCAGCTGCGCGTGCGCACCCAGCAGATCACCGACGAGCTGCTCGACGACCTCGATCCCACGAACCCGGTCGACCTGATCGAGGCCTACTGCGGCCTGTTGCCGGTCACGGTCATCAGCGAGATCCTCGGCGTGCCACCGGAGGAACGCGCCACCGTCCTGGCCCTGGGCGGAGCCGCCGCCCCGAGCCTCGACCTGGGCCTGTCGTGGCGCGTCTTCCGCGACGTCGAAGCCGGCCTGACCACGTTCGACGCCTGGCTCACCCGCCACCTCGACGCCCTGCGCGCCAATCCCGGCGACAACCTGTTCAGCCGCCTGATCACCGCCCGCGAGGACGGCGTCGGCCTCACCGAACGCGAGCTCAAGGCCACCGCGGGCCTGGTGCTGGCGGCGGGCTTCGAGACCACGGTCAACCTGCTGGGCAACGGCATCGCGTTGCTGACCAGGCACCCCGAGCAGCTCGCACTGCTGCGCTCGAAGCCGGAACTGTGGGCCAACGCCGTCGACGAGGTGCTCCGGTTCGACCCGCCGGTCCTGCTGACCGGCCGCATGTGCGCGCAGGACACCACAGTCGCGGGCATTCCCGTGCGGCGCGGCCAGATCGTCACGACCGTGCTCGCAGGTGCCAACCGCGACCCGTCCGTGTTCTCCGACCCCGGCACGTTCGACGTGACCCGCCCGAACGCCCGCGACCACGTGTCGTTCGGCGCGGGCCGCCACTACTGCCTGGGCGCGCAGCTCGCGCGCATGGAGGGCGAGATCGGCCTGCGCACGATCTTCGACCGCTTCCCCGGCCTGCGGCTGGCGGCGGGCGCCCGACGCCGTCCCACCCGCATCCTGCGCGGCTTCGAACGCCTGCCCGCCCAGCTCTCATGAGGTGACCAAGCCCCCTGTCCGCACCGTCGCTGCCCGGTTTTGGCGCGAAAAGCACGTTCGGGCCGCTAGATCGCCCGAACGTCACGTTCGCTCCCCAGGCCCGTTTGGCGCGAACGTGACATTGGGGCCGATAGATGGCCCGAACGTGCTTTTCGCGCCAAACAGCAGCAGTAGCGGACAGGACGCTTAGGCCGGGCCCGCGACGAGGTCGGCGAGGTCGTCGAACCGCACCACCAGCACCGCACCGATCGCACCGACGACGACCGCGAGCGCCATGGCGGCCGTGGTGACCTCGGCGTCCACGAAGAACGAGCCGAGCCCGAACACGGCGATGCCCAGCAGCGAGGCGTTGCGCACGACGTGGCGGTGCGTGAGCTTGGTGCTGGTCCGGCCGAAGCACCGGCACACCGCACCGGACCGTTGTGCCACCGCACGCCACACCGCCGCGGTCAGCACACCGAACAGGCCCGTCGCCAGCACCAGACCGGCGATGGCCGACCACGAACCGACGATCGCGGACGCGAGCAGCAGCGCGGCGATCACGAACTCCGCCACCACGGTCGCCACGGCGAACAGGCGCGTCCAGCGCGCCGGGATCCCGAAGGCCGGCACCGACGCGACGAACTCCGCGTAGTCGGTGCGGCTGCGCACCTTGCTGACGGCGGAGACCAGCAGGACGAGTCCACAAAGGACTGTGGACACCACGCTCAGCACCATCACGTCACCTCTGACCGATCGGGCGGACCACGACGCCGATCAGCGCGTCCGCGTGGAGGTAGCCCAGCCGACGGGAATCGTTGCTGCGCTGGAGGTTGTCACCGAGCACGAGCAGGCTGTCGACCGGCACGCGCGGGCCGGGCACCGGGATCTGCGGCGGCACGGGATCACCGGGCACCGCCACCGCGCGTTTCACCATCCGGCCGCCCGTCGGGTCGCTCGGCGCGGCACCGTCGATCTGCACCACGACGACCTGGCCGGCACGGACGCGGCGGAGTTTGACCCGGCGGACCAGCAGGCGGTCGCCGGAGTGGTAGGTCGGTTCCATGCTCACGCCGTGCACCGTCACCACCAGCAAACGGCTGCGCAGCACGAGCAGCCAGGCCACCAGGGCCAACGCGAGCACGACCACGCCCCAGATCACCCGGTCACCACCTCGTCATAACCAGAAGCCTGCAGGCGGAAGAGCCTCGCGTACTCGCCGCCGCCGGCCATCAACTCTTCGTGCGTGCCCCGCTCGGCGACCTGGCCGCCGGCGAGCACGGCGATCACGTCCGCGTCCCGGACCGTCCCGAGACGGTGCGAGATCAGCACGCTCGTCGCCCCCTCGCGGTGCCGCCGCAGACTGCTGTGCACCTCGTGCTCCGCCTGGGCGTCCAGCCCGGAGCTCGGCTCGTCCAGGATCATCAGGTCCCTGCGGTCGCGCAGGAACGCCCGCGCCAGGGCGAGCCGTTGCCACTGACCACCGGACAGCAGCACGCCGGTCTCGGGGTCCTCGCGGTCCGCCTCGTCGAAGTACAGGCGCGACAGCAACGTGTCGTAGCCGCGCGGCAACGCGGTCACCACGTCGTGCGCTCCGGCCCGGTGCGCCGCCGCGACGACGCGCTCTCGATCGTCCATTGAGGACACGTCGCCCAGGCCGATGTTCTCGGCCGCACTGAGGTCGTACCGCATGTAGTCCTGGAACACCGCGCCGATGCGGGCGCGCAGGTCCTCGACCGGGAGCGAACGCAGGTCGGCGCCGTCCCAGAGGATCGCGCCGCGGCACGGGTCGTAGAACCGGCACAGCAGCTTGACGATCGTCGACTTCCCGGCGCCGTTCAGCCCGACCAGGGCGAGCGAGGTGCCGTGCGGGATCGTCAGGTTCACACCGCGCAGCACCCACGGCTGGTCGTCGGCGTAGCGGAACCAGACGTCGCGCAGCTCGATGCCGGACCGCAACGCCGGAATCTCCGCGGGAGCAACGGCGACCGGCAGGTCCGTTGGTTGTTCCTCGATCTCCCGGTAGTGGTGGAACAACAGCACCGAGTGGTGCGCGGAGGCGAGGTTGTGCACCAGGCTCTGCGACGCGCTCTGCACCCCGGCGACCGCGGCCACGAACATCGCCACGTCACCGATCGACAGCGATCCCGCCGCCGCCAGCCACACCGACCAGACCAGGCCGGCCGCCGACACCAGCGCGGTCAGCCCGGCGAGCAGGCCCTGCGCCCGCGCGTCACGCCGGTCCTGGCCCTCCACCACGGCGTGCGCGGCGGTCAGCTCGACGAGCATCCGGCGCCGGAAGAGGTCGCCGAGCCCGAGCAGGCGGAGTTCCTTCGCCGCGTCCAGGCTCGACAGCAGCTCGGCGTAGAAGGCTTCACGCCGCTCGGCCGGGGTGATCGACCACATGACCTCGGCCCTCGCCCTGCTGAGGCGGAGGTGGGCGATCAGCGCAGGGACGGCCGCGAGCAGCACGATCACCGCCATGCCTGTGTTCAGCACCAGCAACGTGGCGAGGAATCCGCCCGTGGTGATGGCCGCCTGCACCGCGCCCAGACCGTCGTCGACGAGCCTGCCGGGACCGTTGCGGCCGGTCTGCTGCGCGAGCTGGAGCTTGTCGCGGAACCGGGGGTCCTCCATGCGCGCCAGCCCGGTGAGCCTGTCCATCGCCCGGTACAGGCGGTCCATGGTCAGCACCGCGACGGAGCGGTCGAGGCGTTGCCGCAGGTACTGCGACGCCACCGGAAGCAGGCCGCTGACCAGGCCCGTCGCCGCCAGTACGACCGCCCACGGCACCAGCGCCGCCCAGGCCGTGCCCGCGGCCAGGCCGTCCAGCAGGATCTTGGTGCACCACGCCGCCGCGAGCGGCACGACGCCGCCGAGCAGGCCCAGCACCACGTACGCCGGGGTACCCGCCCGCGCGGCCCGGTAGGTCAGGCCGAACGCGCTGACCAGGAGCGCGAGCACCCGGCGGGCACCGAGCGAGGTGGTCACCTCGCCGCCGGCACCAGCGTCGGCAGCGCGGACATCTCCCACCCGCTCGCGACGACGACCCCGTCGTCGCCGATGATCGCGACTGCGGGATAGCCCGTGGCACCGAGCGCCGTGTGCAACGGGTCGCCGATGTCCTCGACGAAGACCTCCGCCACCTCACCGAGGCGTGCGACGATGTCGGCGGTCTCCTCGGCACCGCCCGCGGCGACGGCGATGACCTTGCCGCTGTAGCGGGTGGCGTACTCGATGAACTGGGGCATCCGTTCCTTGCACGGTTCGCAGTTCGGCGAGAAGAAGCCGACCAGCGCCCCGCTGACGTCCACATCGGACAGTGCGCCCACCTGCGCACCGGCGGGCAGCATGATGTCCGGCTCTGCCGCCGACTGCTTCTCCCGCAGGTCGCGGAGCGCCTCGTTCTGCTCGCGCAACCGCCGGATGATGCCGAAGCTCAGCAACAGGTCCAGCACGCACAGGATTCCGACGACCACGACCGCGGCGGTCAGCACTGACATGGGAAGACTCCGAAGGTAGGAAGAAGGGACGCCGTGAGTGGCGAGACGCGTCGCCACTCACGGCGGATGATCACGAGCCGCAGATCCGGAAGGCCTGGCAGGGACCGCAGTACTCCTTGCAGGCACCGTTCTGCGTACAGCGCCGGCGGAAGTCACTGCGCTCACGGCAGTAGCAGTGCTTGTAGTACGGGTCCGGCGTGCAGGCCGCGCCCACGTCGACCTTGGCCACGAACATGCCGAGCAGCTTGTCGCTCAGCGTCTCCAACGTCCTGCGCATGTGTCGCGCTCCCTCACTTCCTCCGCGCCGGGTGGCGTCGGTGGCGCAAACGTAGGAAAAGCGGGTACACAGCCGCGCTCAGCGCAGATACACGGGCGCGTGTATGCCGTGTCGGCGGTGTGTCAGCGGCCACAGCCAAGATCGCCGGTGTGTCAGTCGAGTTCAGGGTCCTGGGGAGGATCGAGGTGCGGGCCTGCGGCACGAGCGTGGCGCTCGGCTCGCTCAAGCAACGCCTCCTGCTCGCCACACTGCTGCTCAACCCCGGCCGGACCGTGCCGATCCGCAGGCTGGTCCGCGTGCTGTGGGGAGACGAGCCACCGATGTCCGCGGTCGCGAACCTGCGCACCTACGCCAACCGCCTGCGCCAGGTGCTGCCGGACGGCGCACGACGCCTCGCCGGCAAGCAGGCGGGGTACGAGCTCCTGCTCCAGCCGGGAGAGCTGGACCTGCACTTGTTCACCGAACGCGCCGACGCGGGCAGGACGGCGCTGGCCTGTGGTGATCACGCCGCGGCCGTGCGGCACCTCGGCGAGGCGCTCTCGGCGTGCCGGGGCGCCGTGCTCGAGGACCTCACCGACTGCGAGGCGCTCGCCGCGTCGATCGCGCAGGTCGAGGAGCTGCGGCTCACGGTGGTCGAGGACCACCTCGACGCGCGGCTGGGGCTGGGCGAGCACCGCGAGGTGATCACACCGCTGCGCGAGTTCGCCGCCGAACACCCGTTGCGGGAACGGCCGCGAGCCCACCTGATGACCGCGCTGTACCGGTCGGGCGACCTGGCGGGAGCTCTCTCCGTCTACGCCGACTACCGCAGGGTGATCGCCGACCGACTCGGCCTGGAACCCTCGCCGGATCTGGTGAAACTGCACCAGTCCGTGCTCGACCGCGATCCGGGGCTGACCGCGGTCGTCACCGCGCGCACTTCCCTGCACGCGCCCAGAGAGCTCCCGGCGCGCTGCCGGTCGTTCACCGGCCGCGACGCCGAGGTGGCGCGGTTGCAGGCGGTGCTGGCCTGCAACGAACCCGCGGTCGCCGTGGTGCACGGGCCGTGCGGTGCCGGCAAGAGCGCGCTGGCGCTGGAGGTCGCGCACCGGGCCGCTCCGGTGTTCCCCGACGGCCAGCTCTACATCGACCTCCGCCACGAAACCCGTGTCGCGCACCGGTTGCTGCGACACCTGGGCGTTGCCGACGTGCCGCACGCGGTGGACGAGACAGCCGCCCTGCTGCGGTCCAGGCTCGCCGATCGGGCGGTGCTCGTGGTGCTCGACGGCGCGACCGATCCCGCACCGTTGCGCGATCTGCTGCCCGCGACCGGCCCGTGCGCGGTGCTGATCACCAGCCGGTCGCCGTTGCTGCTGGACGGCGCTCGGCACGTCCGGATCGGGCCCCTGTCCGATGTGGACGGACTGGAGCTGCTGACGCGGCTCGCACCGGTCGCGGCGTCCGAACCCGCCGCCGCGGCCAGGATCGCGCGGTACTGCCACGGAATTCCGCTGGCGCTGCACATCGCGGGCGCGATCCTCGCCCACCGCCCCGGACGCTCCGCGTCGTGGCTCGCGGACCGCCTGGCGTCCGACCGGCGCAGGTTGTCCGAGCTGAGCTTCGGCGGCGAGTCGGTCCGCGCCGCCTGCGCCACCGCGTTCGGTGCCGTCACCGACCCGCTGGCCGCGACCGCGTTCCGGTTCCTCGGCCGCAGTGACACGTGCGACGCCGCCACCGCCGCCCTCGCGCTGGGCACGGGCCTGCTGGAAACCGAGGCCGCGCTGGACCAGCTCGTCGACCTCGGACTCGCCGAGTGGGGTGACGGCGACACCTACCGCCTGCCCGGCCTGATGCGACTCTTCGCCGCCGAACTGGGTCCGCCGCGGTGCCGCACTACCGCGTCAAGCCTTCGGCGGCATGCCTGACGGCGCGGCCACGTCCTGTTGGCGGATTTCCACACCGCCCACGAACACCCCCTCGACGTTGCCGGGATGGGCCGCCGTGACGACCGCGGCGATCGGGTTGCGGGTGCCGAGCAGGTTGATGTCGGAGGCGCGCAGCACCACCAGGTCCGCGTGCTTGCCCGGGGCGAGCGACCCGACGCGGTCGGCCATGCCGAGGGCCACGGCGCCCTCGACGGTCGCCATCCGCAGCAGGTCGGCGGGCGTGACGTGCACGGCCTCGCTCAGGTGCGCGGACAGCAGGGTGGCGAGCATCAGCGAGGGCGTGCACGTCACGCCGGTCACCGAGTCGACGCCGAGACCGGTCGGCACGCTCGCACCGGCCTCGGCGATCAGCTTCAGCTCGTCGTCGGGAAGACCGTTGCCGCGGACGTGCTCGACCGCGCCACGTCCGCGCTCCGCGACCTCTTTTCGCACCTTCCAGGCTGATCAGGCCACAAATGGCCGGTTACTGGCCTGTTCCATCTGCGCGGGCGGACACCATGATCGAGCCATGATCCGTTTCCTGGCCGCGGTGATCGCCACGACGGCGTTGTCCGCCCCCGCTCCCCCACCTCCCGTTTTCACCGACGGGTTCGGCCTCGTCGTGACGAGCCAGCCTCGTTGGGTGGACGAGAACCACCGCACGTTCGTCTTCAGCGTCTCCACCGACCAGGTGCCGGCCCCGACTTTGTTGCCAGGCCAGGAACCAGGCAGGCACGCGATCGTCGTGACACTGCCCACGGGATACGACGCCACGACCCGCTACCCGGTGCAGTACTACCTGCACGGCCACCCGGACCGCCCGGACGCGGCGTGGAACCAGCGGGTCGTGGAGAACGCAACGCGCGACGTGCCGCTGATCACCGTGCAGCCCAACGGCAGCGGCCGCGGCTGGTACTCGAACTGGGTCAACCCGGGCGTCTATCCGCAGAACTGGGAGACCTTCCACCTGGAGCAGGTGATCCCGTTCGTCGACGCCAACCTCAGCACAATCGCTGGACGGGACGGGCGCGCGATCGTCGGGCACTCCATGGGAGGCTTCGGCGCGTTCCACTACGCCGAGCACCGGCCCGACCTCTTCCACTACGTGGGCAGCTTCTCCGGGGGCCTCGACCTGCAGAACTCCGAGGTCCGCGCCGCCGTGGTGGCCAGCTCGGTGAACCCCGGCTCCGGATCTCCGGTTGTTGGCGCGGACGCGATCTTCGGGCCGCCGGTGTGGCCGTTCGACAGCGTTTGGAACGCTCAGAGCCCTGCCCAGCACGTGGCTTCGTTGCGCGGGATGGGAGTGGCGCTGTACACCGGCAACGGTGGTGACCTTGCCGTCAACCCGATCCAGGCGGTGCTGGAGAACCGGGCTCGGGAAACTGCTCTGGTGACCGCTGCGCACCTTCGTGCTGCTGGGATTCCGTTCCACTTCTCCGACTACGGCGATGGGAGCGGGTGGGCGGCGGGGTGTACCGGGAAGCACGCCGAGGAGGCTTGCGTGCAGGCCGACATGAACCACTTCGTTGGGCTGTTCATGGGGCGGTGACGTTGGGGTGAGCGTGGGTCGGCTTGGGGTGGTTCGGCTCGGGTTCCAGCGGGGTTGGTCACCTTCTGCTGGTCTGGTCGCCTTGGGCTGGTGGTTGCGTGGGCCGTATGACGAGCTTTGGTTGCGTCATCGCCGCTTCGCGACGATTTCGATTGGGGCTTGACTTCGGGGCCCTTGCGAGGCGCTGTGTCGGGCGGAAAAGGCCGGATGCTTCGCACCCGCCCGATCCGAAAAGGCTAGCACCTCGCTCCCAAAGTCAAGCCTCAATCGCAAGCGTGCGTGGTTGCGTTTGTTATTCGTCTTACGTCATTACCGCTTGCCTGCGTTCGCACAGGTCTGTTCGGCTCGCCTTCGGCATCGCGTTCCCGGTTGGGTGGCCGTCGGGTGATTCACTCGATCGTGTCCGACTTTTCCCGTTATCTTGTTGTGATCTTGCGGTAGATTAGAACACGTGATCGAAACCCGACTCCTCCCCACCGACGAGCTGCTTCGCAGTGTCGTCAGCAAGGTGACGGAGATTCGGGTGCGCGAGCACGAGCTGATGCAGGAAATCGCCGAGTTGGATCGGCGCGGAGCCGCCACCGAGCTGGGTTACAAGGATTTGGCTCAGGTGTTGCGGCACGCGGTCCGCTGGGATCTCACCACCGCCAAGAAATGGGTCGCCACCGCCGCGCGGCTCAGCGGAGCGATCACTCCGACCGGCAGCGAGCTCCAGCCCGAACTGCCCGCTACTGCCGTGGCGGTGGCGGAGGGCGCGTTGTCGATCGAGCACGTCGCCGTGGTCGCCAAGGCCATGGAAACGCTGCCCGCGGAAGCCGAAGCGCCCTTGGTCGACTACGCCCGCGACCACGAGCCCAACGAAGTGCGCAAGTTCGGCGAAGACCTGCTCTACCGGCTCTACCAGAACGACCCGGCACCCGGTGACACCGAGCCCGCGCCGCCCGGCAACGAACACATCATGCGGTGGAAGAACGGACGGCTGGAGATCCGCGCGAAGCTGGACAAGGTCACCGGCGCCAAGTACGAGGCACTGATCGACCCCTTGGCCAAGCCCCGCCCGAACACCGCCGACGAAGGCCCGGACCTGCGCAGCCGCGAGCAACGCGAAGGCGACGCCCTCGCCGACCTGATCGACCTGATGCTGCGCGCCGACCAGCTGCCCGAACACGGCGGCGAACCAGTCACCCTCACCCTGACCATGCCCTACGAGGACCTCGCCAACCAGGTCGGCCACGCCACCCTGGACAACGGCGATCGTGTCCCGGCCGAGCAGGTGCGTCAGTTCGCCTGCAACGCGGGGATCATCCCGATGGTCCTGGGCGGAGCGGGCCAGCCACTGGACGTCGGCCGCAAGACCCGTACCTTCCCGGCCGCGATCCGCCGGATCCTGGTGACCAGGGATCGGGGCTGTGCCTTCCCCGGTTGCGGCAGACCGCCCAGACAGTGCGACGCCCACCACATCCGCCACTGGGCCGACGGCGGCGACACCTCCGTCGACAACGCGGTGCTGCTCTGCCGCCACCACCACACCCTGATCCACCAGAGCAAGTGGGAAGTCAAGCTGGTCACCGGGATCCCGACGTTCTACCCGCCAGCCTGGCTCGACCCGCAACAAAGACCCAGACGCAACCTGATCAACACCGCCTGACCCCGGCCACGCGGTGGCGATGGAGGCAGCCTGGCTACGGGGGAGGCTGTGTTGATGAAGGCCGCCAGGCTGTGGGAGGGGAGGCGGTGTTGATGGAGGCCGTTTCTTCTTCCCGCGAGCTAATCCCGCGAGGCATCCAGCGCAGCTAATCTTCCGAACCCCGAACCCCGAAGCCCAACGGCAATGGCGAAGCCGAGCCGAACCTCCCCTACCAACGCCACGACGGCGAAGCCGAGCACCCCGCCAACCGCGATGGCGAAGCCGAGCCGGACAGGGCAATGCGTCATCGGAAAAGCGGTAATGAGGTGAGCCGACCAACAAACGCGACCACGCACGTTTGCGATTGGGGCTTGACTTTGGGTGCGAGGTGCTACGCTGGTTGGATCGGCCGGGCTCTTATTGCCCGGCTTTTCAAGGCCGATGAGCGCCTCGCAAGGGCCCCGAAGTCAAGCCCCAATCGCAATTGTCGCGAAGCGGCGATGAAATGACCTGGCTCGTCATACGACCCAAAGCGACAACCAGCAAAAGGCGACAACCAGCAAAAGGCGACCACCCCGCTGGAACCCGTGCCGAACCGCCAAAGCCGACCCGCACACGCCCCAACGCAACCCGCCCCTGCAAGCCCGACTCGCGCAACGCCACCGAGCACAGCAACGCCACCGGGCACGCTCCCACCCAAGCCGACCTCGCAACGCCCCGCTCCAATCCGCGCCGCCCAACACCACCCGGCACGCCTCCATCCCAACCCCACAACGCACCGGTACCCCCGACCCGCCCCCCAAACCACACCCCACCTCCCTGCCCCCATGACCTGCGACGTTCGGCGTGAACCGAACGGAGCATTTCTGAAACCGCGCGTCCCGAACGCGCCCCCACCTCCTCTAATGCCGTGACGGGCCCCTGCACCCGCGCGACACGCGTGGGCATCGCCCGCTAGGGAGTGTTGGAGGAACAGTGTTCTTGCGTTCACGTTCTCGCCTGCGCACTGCGGCCATCGCCGCGGTCGTGGGCGCAGGCGTTCTGACGGCGGCGACCCCCGCCGCCGCGGCGCCTCTCGCGGGCACACGGGCGTACCTGGTCATCACGGCGCCCGGTGCCACGGGAAGTGCTGTGTCGGCTGTCGCGAGCAACAGTGGCACTGTGTGGACGACCTACGACGCCATTGGTGTCATCGTTGCTCACTCCGGGGCCGCTGACTTCGCGAGCCGCATGCGTGCGGTTTCCGGAGTGCAGAAGGTTGGTGCCACCCGCACCACTGACGTTCCCGCCGAGGCGGCCAACCCGCCGATTCCCACCGCGCCCTCGCAGGCTGCGCCGGCCACGTCCGAGCCTCTGCGCTCGGACATGACGCAGATCGGTGCCGACAAGGCGTGGGCGGTCAACAAGGGTTCGGCCAGCGTCACCGTTGGTGTGCTCGACACCGGTGTTGACGACCTGCACGACGACCTCAAGGCGAACTTCGACGCTGCCAACTCCGCGTCGTGTGCCTACGGCAAGCTCGACACTCGCTCCGGGTCGTGGCGCGACACCGACACGCACGGCACGCACGTGGCCGGGACGATCGCTGCGGCCAAGAACAACCGCGGCATGGTCGGGGTCGCGCCTGGTGTGAAGATCGCCTCGGTGCGCATCGCGGAGAAGCCGAGCGGGCTGTTCTTCGCGGAGAACACCATCTGTGCCATGGTCTTCTCCGGTGACCGCGGTTTCGAGGTGACCAACAACAGCTACTACACCGACCCGTGGCTGTTCAACTGCCCTGACAACGCCGACCAGGACGCGATCCTCGAGGGCGTCAAGCGGGCCGTGGCCTACGCCGAGGGCAAGGGCGTGCTGAACGTGGCCGCTGCGGGCAACGAGAACTACAACCTCGCGGCCAAGAGCAGTGACGCGACCAGCCCCAACGACTCGACGCCGGCGACTCGCACGGTCACCAACGCGTGCCTGAGCGTTCCCACCGAGGTCTCCGGTGTTGTCAGCGTCGCGTCGATCACCTCGACGAACGGCAAGTCGTCGTTCTCCAACTACGGCACGGACAAGATCCACATCGCCGCGCCCGGTGACAGCGTCTACTCGACGGTTCCCGGTGGTCGCTACGGCACCAAGTCCGGCACGTCGATGGCCTCCCCGCACGTCGCGGGCGTCGCCGCGCTGCTGAAGTCGGCCAACCCCACGGCCACTCCTGCCCAGCTGCGCCAGCTGCTGGCCACCCAGGCCGACGACCTGCGCTGCTCCGACAGCCGGTGCTCCGGGACCACCGCGAAGAACAACTTCTTCGGTGAGGGGCGCGTCGACGCGTTCGCCGCGGTCGACACCGGCACGCCGCCCGGCACCACGTTCGAGAACACCGCTGACGTGAACATCCCGGACAACGGTGCCGCTGTGACCAGCCCGATCATCGTCTCCGGCATCACGGGCAACGCCCCGGCCGCGCTCAAGGTCGGCGTCGACATCGTGCACACCTACCGCGGTGACCTGGTCATCGACCTGATCGCCCCGGACGGCACGGCGTTCCGGCTGCAGAACTCGAGCAACGACAGCGGTGACAACATCGTGCAGACCTACACGGTCGACGCGTCCGCCAAGGCTGCGAACGGCACGTGGAAGCTGCAGGTGAAGGACGTCGCGCAGGCCGACACCGGCTACATCAACTCCTGGAAGCTGACCTTCTAGGAGCGTCGTCGATGAAGGGAATCTTCCTCCACCTGACGTGGATGAAGGTTCCCTTCATCGCAAGCAGGCATATGGTGCGAAAGTGTTCGATACCCGCCAGCTAGAGGTGTTCGCGACCGTCGCCAGGACCGGCTCGTTCAGCGCGGCCGCGCGGGAGCTGCACTGCACCCAGCCGGCGATCAGCCAGCAGATGCGTGCACTGGAACGGCAGGTCGGAGGGCCGTTGTTCGTGCGCACCGGCCGCGGGCTGACCCTCACCGAGGCCGGTCGCATCCTCGCCGAGCGCGGCACGGCGCTGCTCGACGAGCTGGCGGCGACGCACCAGCAGATCAGCGCGATCGCCACGCACGACATCGGCACCATCCGCATCTGCGCGTTTCCCAGCGCCACCGTCTCGCTCGTGCCGGCGGCCGCCGCGATCCTCGCCAAGGAACGGCCCCACCTGCGGCTCGAACTGGTCGAGGGCGAGCCTCCCGACTCGTTCTCCCTGCTGCGGCGCGGCGCCACGGACCTCCTGGTCAGCTTCAGCTACGAGGGCGAACCCCAGGACGAGACCGCGGTCGCCGGGATGCTGCGCGTGCCGCTGATGCACGAACCGCTCGCGTTGCTCGTGCCCACCGGCCACCGGCTGGCCGGTCGCGAACGCGTGTCGATGGCCGAGACCGAGCAGGAGCGCTGGATCGCGGGCTGTCCGCGGTGCCGGCACGCCCTCGACGAGGCCTGCGCCGAAGCCGGGTTCACGCCCGACATCACCTGCTCCACCGACGACAACCTGGCGATCCAGAGCCTCGTCGCCGCCGGGCTCGGCATCGCGCTCGTGCCGCGGCTGGTCCTGTCGTTCCTCAAACACCCCGGCCTGACCACTGTCGACGTGGAATCGTGCGCCCAGCGGCACACCGCGCTCTACACGTGGCCCGACCTGATCCGGCTGCCGATCGTGCGCGCCACGGTGGACGCGCTGGTCAGCGCCGCCTCGAGGGCCTGACGTATAACGCGGGCTTATGAGTCCCCAAGAGATCGGGATCTTCTGCCCATAGGTCAAGGCGCCCATCGTGGTTGTCATGGGCAGCATCCGGACAACGCCGCGCGCGACCGACTCACCGGTACCCGGTCTGACCGTGGTCGCCGGCGGTGTCGCGGTCGCGATGATCGCCGCCTGGGTGCTGCCCTCCGTCAGCGCGCTGACCGTGGCGGTGCTGCTCGGCGCCGTCGTCGCCAACGTCGTGACGCTCCCGCCGTCGCTCGCGCCCGGGATCAAGCTCGCCGGACGACGCCTGCTGCGTCTCGGCATCGTGCTGCTCGGGTTCAAGCTCGTCATCCGTGACGTGCTCGCGCTCGGCTACGAGGTGCTGGCGCTGGCAATCGTCGCCGTGGTCGTCACGTTCGTCGTGACGCGCTGGCTCGGCCGGGTGCTCGGGGTGAGCGAAGGTCTGTCGTTGCTGATCGCGACCGGGTTCTCGATCTGCGGCGCGTCGGCCGTCGCCGCCATGAACGGTGTGCGCGAGCAGGACGAGGAGGACGTCGCCAAGGCGCTCGGCCTGGTCACCCTCTTCGGCACCGTGGCGATGTTCAGCCTGCCGGCGTTGTACCCGCTCACCGGCCTGTCCCCCGCCGGGTACGGCGTGTGGGCGGGCGGCAGCGTGCACGAGGTCGCCCAGGTGGTCGCCGCCGCCGGGCCGGTCACCGGTGCGCTCGCCATCGCGGTGGCCGTGAAGCTGACCAGGGTCGTGCTGCTGGCCCCGATGCTCGCCGCGGTGAGCGTCGCCGAACGCCGCAGGTTCCCCGACGCCGGCACGCGCCCGCCGCTCGTGCCGTTGTTCGTCGTGGGGTTCCTGGTCGCGGCGGGTGTGCGCGCCACCGGTCTCCTGCCCGACGTCGTCCTCTCCGCCGCAACGTTCGTCGACAACCTGCTGCTGGCCGCCGGCATGTTCGCCCTGGGCACCGCCGTGCGCCTGCGTTCCCTCGTCCGCTCCGGCCTGCCCGCTCTGACCCTGGGTCTGCTCTCCACCGTCCTGATCGCCGTGGTGGCACTGACCGGCGCTTTGTTGATCATGTGAGCGAAGGAGTCACCGCCATGCCTCGTCTGCTCTCCCCCGCCGCCGCACTCCTGGTCGGCGACGTCCGCACCGCCGTGGTGACCGGAGGCGACGACCACGCCGTCGCCGCACGGGTGGCCAGGGCGCTGACCGGCCACCTGGCCGACCCGCTGCTGCTCGACCCCGAGCACCGCGAACCGGACCCGGACCACTACCGCCAGCACGTCCTGCACGTGGAACCCGACGGCAGCTTCTCGGTCGTCGCCCTGGTCTGGCTGCCTGGTCAGGAAACGTGCATCCACGACCACGTGTCGTGGTGCGTGGTCGGCACGTACGTCGGCGAAGAAGAAGAAACCACCTATCGGCTCGTGGGCGATCGTCTGGTGCAGAGGGGCATCAACCGCACTCCGCAGGGCGTGGCGTCGTACCTGGTGCCGCCCGGCGACATCCACAAGGTGTGCAACAGCTCGGACTCGGTGGCCATCTCGATCCACGTCTACGGCGCGGACATCGGCCTGCTCGGCACGAGCATTCGGCGCAGGTACGACCTTCCGGTCGCACACTGATCGAACCGTTAAGACCAACATCGGCTTCGCGGCTAACCCAGGTCCCCTCCTGCAGCGATAGCAGGAACGTGGAACCCGATCTGTGGTCGGCGGCCGCCGCGGCCCTCGACGAGCACGAGCACGACCAGGTGATGGCACGACTGGCGGGCACCGTCGTGCAGCCCGGCCAGACCGAGCGGCTCGCCAGGGGTGAGCGCGACGTCGTGTTCCTGCT
Source organism: Lentzea rhizosphaerae (assembly GCF_042649515.1). NCBI lineage: Bacteria > Bacillati > Actinomycetota > Actinomycetes > Pseudonocardiales > Pseudonocardiaceae > Lentzea > Lentzea rhizosphaerae. The sequence goes on from NZ_JBHRZI010000005.1 coordinate 38,103, forward strand.
GCCCGACCGGCTGGTGCTCGTGCGGCCGGAGCCGTTCTGGACGGGAACGTACGAGCGCGGACAGGTCGTGCGGATCATCTTCGCCGCGGGGCACGTCCAGTTCGACCTCGTCGGGGGCGACAGCCTCGAGTTCTGGATCGACGCGGACCTCACCCCGGCCGAGCCGTTCGTCGAGCAGGCGGAGACGTGGCTCGCGCCGCGGAAGAGCTCCTCGGGCGGCGCAGCCATCGCGTTCGGTCTCGCGATCCTGGTGGCGCTGCTGTTCGTGTTCGGGCCGGTGGACCTGATGCCGCAGGACGACCGGCTCACCGTCCGCTCGACGTGCAGCGACTTCCTCCGGGTCGGCGTGGACGAGCAGCTGGAACTGCTCAGGCGCCTGTTCGGTCAGGCCGGCCAGCAGGACGAGGCGGACAAGCCCGCCACGCTCGACGCGTCACGCCGGCACTGCGGAGAGCACGGAGGCGCGACGCTGGACTCGCTCGTCACCGGGAAATGATCCCGCGTTCGATCGCACCCGTCGCGAACTCGACGAGCGCGGCGGGTTTCACCCTGTTCGCCCGCGCGCCCTGCAACAGCAGGTCGTCCGCGAGCCCGATCAGCGAGTCCCACACCCAGTGCGGCAGCGCCGGGTCGTCGAGGAGCGTCTGACCGCACTGCTGCGCGGTCTCGGCCAGCGCCTTCGCGAGCGCCCTGATCGTCTTGCGGTAGTCCTGCGCGGACCCGGCGACCTCCTTGCCCCTGCGGCCACCGGAGAGCACCTTCGCCTCCCACTGCGCGGCCGAGCGCCCGAACCGGCGCCACAGCTCGGTGACCTGGGGTTCGATCTCGCGCAGCACCCCGGCGATGCCGAGGCCGCGGTCGACGGTCGCGAGGGTGCGCTGCAGCTCGTCGAGACGGCGTTCCATGAGCGCCGCGAACACGTCCTCCTTGCCGGAGAAGTACTGGTACACGGTGCCGGAGCTGACGCCCGCCCCCACCGCGATCGCGCGCATGGTCAGGCCGGCGTAACCCTGCTCTTCCAGGATCAGCTCGGCCGACGACAGGATGTCGCGCCGCCTGCCCTCTGCGTCACCCCAGGCGGTGGTCTGCTCGGTGCTCACGAGCCGCAGCCTACTTTGAACAACGTTCAAAAGCATATTGAACGTTGTTCGGTTTCACCCTACTGTCGAGTGCATGGCGGAGACCGACGGCGAGTTGGCAAGACGGCTGGCCACCGAGACGGGCAGGCTGCTGGTCAGCGTCCGGCCGGGCGACGGCGATCGCACCGCGCAGAACTTCCTGGCGGCGCAACTGGAGGAGCACCGGCCGAACGACGCGGTGCTGTCCGAGGAGGCCCCGGACGACCCCCGCCGGCTCACCGCCGATCGGGTGTGGATCATCGATCCGCTCGACGGCAGCCGCGAGTTCGCCGAGCCCGGCCGCACCGACTGGGCCGTGCACGTGGCGCTGTGGGAACGGGGTGAGCTCGTCGCGGGAGCGGTCGCACTGCCCGCGTTCCAGCGGATCTCCCGGGTTCCGCACCGCCGCCCCAGGATCGTGGTGAGCCGCACCCGGCCGCCCGAGTGCGCGGAGCGGGTGGCGGCAGCGATCAACGCCGTCCTGGTGCCCATGGGCAGCGCGGGGGCGAAGACGATGGCCGTGGTGCGTGGTGAGGCCGACGCCTACCTGCACGCGGGCGGCATGTACGAGTGGGACTCGGCCGCACCGGTCTTCGTGGCGCGCGCGGCCGGGTTGCACGCCTCCCGCGCCGACGGGCGTCCGCTCGTCTACAACCAGCCCGATCCGTGGCTGCCGGACCTGCTGATCTGCCGCCAGGAACTCGCGGAGGTGCTCACGTGAACCACCTCGACCGGCTCGAAGCCGACAGCATCGACATCTTCCGCGAGGCGGTCGCGGAGAGCGAGCGGCCGGTGCTGCTGTACTCGATCGGCAAGGACAGCTCGGTGCTGCTCCACCTGGCGCGCAAGGCTTTCCACCCGTCGAAGCCGCCGTTTCCGCTGCTGCACGTGGACACCACGTGGAAGTTCCGCGAGATGATCGAGTTCCGCGACCGGACGGCGGCCGAGCTGGGCCTGGAGCTGATCGTGCACCGCAACCCGGACTGCGTGGCGATGGGCATCAACCCGTTCGACCACGGTTCCGCGCGGCACACCGACCTGTGGAAGACCCAGGGACTGCGCCAAGCTCTCGACAAGCACCGGTTCGATCTGGCGTTCGGCGGTGCCCGGCGGGACGAGGAAGCCTCTCGTGCCAAGGAAAGGGTGTTCTCGTTCCGCACCGCGCAGCACCAGTGGGACCCGAAGAACCAGCGGCCGGAGCTGTGGCGGCTGTACAACACGCGGGTCGCGCCCGGCGAGAGCATCAGGGTGTTCCCGCTGTCGAACTGGACCGAGCTCGACGTGTGGCGGTACGTCGAACGCGAGCGGATTCCCGTGGTACCGCTGTACTTCGCGGCACCGCGGCCGGTCGTCGACCGCGACGGCCTGCTGATCATGGTGGACGACGACCGCATGCCGCTGCACGAGGAACCGCGTCAGGAGCTGGTCCGGTTCCGCACGCTGGGGTGTTACCCGCTGACCGGCGCGGTGCGCAGCGAGGCGCGGACGGTGGCGCAGATCGTCGAGGAGATGCGGACCGCCACCACGTCCGAACGGCAGGGCAGGGCGATCGACCACGACCAGAGCGGGTCGATGGAGCGCAAGAAGCGGGAGGGCTACTTCTGATGGAGCTTCTGCGGTTCATCACCTGCGGCAGCGTCGACGACGGCAAGAGCACGCTGATCGGCAGGCTGCTGTACGAGTCGAAGCTGTTGTACGCCGACCACCTCGCCGCGCTGGAGGCCGACTCCCGCCGCGTCGGCACCCGAGGCGGTGAACTGGACTTCGCGCTGCTGGTCGACGGGCTGGCCGCGGAACGCGAGCAGGGCATCACGATCGACGTCGCGTACCGGTTCTTCGCCACCGAGGCACGGCGGTTCATCGTCGCGGACACGCCGGGCCACGAGCAGTACACGCGCAACATGGTGACGGGCGCGTCCACCGCCGAGGCCGCCGTGATTCTGCTGGACGCGCGCAAAGGCGTGCTCAGCCAGACCCGGCGGCACGCGCGGATCGTGTCCCTGCTGGGCATCCGACACGTCGCCGTGGCCGTGAACAAGCTCGACCTGCTGGACTACTCGCAGGAGGCGTTCGACGCGGTCGCCGCGCAGTTCGCCGAGTTCGCCGCCGAGCTGGACTTCGCCGAGATCACGTGCGTGCCGATGTCCGCGACCGAGGGCGTGAACGTGATCGGCCACAGCGAGCTGACCCCGTGGTACGACGGGCCGACCCTGTTGCAGTGGCTGGAGACCGTGGACGCGGGCTCGGCCCAGGACGGCCCGTCGCGGTTCCTCGTGCAGTGGGTGAACCGGCCTGACTCGACGTTCCGCGGGTTGTCCGGCCGGGTGCTGCGCGGCACGCTCCGCCAGGGCGACGCGGTGTCCACCGGCGGGCGAACCTCCACTGTGGACAGGATCGTCACGATGGACGGGGATCTGGCCGAGGCGCCTGCCGGGTCGTCGGTCACCGTGGTGCTCGCCGACGACGTGGACGCGAGCCGCGGTGACGTGCTGGGTGACGCCGCCGACCCGCCGGGCGTCGCCGACTCGTTCCAGGCGCACCTGGTCTGGTTGAACGAGACCGGTTTGCTGCCCGGCAGGCAGTACCTCGCGAAGATCGGCGCCCGCACGGTCGGGTTCACCGCGACGAAGGCGTTGCAGCTCAACGAGATCGGCGTCGACAAGGTGCACTTCGACGCCCCCGTGCCGTTCGAGGGCTACCGCACGAACCGCGACCTGGGCTCGTTCGTCGTACTCGACCGGCTCTCCAACGCCACCGTCGGCGCCGGGATGATCGATTTCGCGTTGAGCCCGGCGAACGTGCGCTGGCAGACGCTCACCGTCGACAAGCAGGCGCGGATCGCCCGCAACGGGCACCGGCCGTGCGTGGTGTGGCTGACCGGGCTGTCTGGCGCGGGCAAGTCCACCATCGCCGACCTGGTAGAGAAGGCGCTGCACGCGGAGGGCAGGCACACGTTCCTGCTGGACGGCGACAACGTCCGCCACGGCCTCAACTCCGACCTCGGGTTCACCGACGCCGATCGCGTGGAGAACATCCGGCGCATCGCCGAGGTCGCCGCGCTGATGGTCGACGCCGGCCTGATCGTGCTCGTCTCGTTCATCTCGCCGTTCCGGGCCGAGCGGGCGCTGGCACGCGGGCTCGTCGGCGAGAACGAGTTCTGTGAGGTCTTCGTGGACACGCCACTCGAGGTGGCAGAGCTTCGCGACCCGAAGGGCCTCTACCGCAAGGCCCGGCGGGGTGAGCTGGCGAACTTCACCGGGATCGACTCACCCTACGAACCGCCGGAAGAGCCGGAGATCAGGCTCGACACGACGACGATGAGCCCGGAGGCGGCGGCCGCGGCCGTGGTGGCGAGGCTGCGCACGCTCGGCGTCTGTTGAACGTTGTCCAGAATCAGGTATGTTCAGCTAGAACACGTTCTAAATTCTGGAGGCTGTGGTGCCGGATCAGGCGTGGTCGCAGTTCTGCCGGGCGTTGGAGAAGGCCGGCGAGGTGGTCCTGTCGGACCAGGCACCGGACACCCCGCTCGACCGCGCGGAGGGCTACCGGTACCTCGCGAGGCTCACGCGCGAGATGCTCTACTCCTGCCTGGACAACGCCGATCCCGACTTCCCGCGCTTCCACGAGCTGGACCTCGTGAAGATCGGCGCGGACAACCCGGACAACGTCTACCTGTCCGCGAACATCCGCGGCGACAGGACGTACCGGATCACCGGGACCCGCGGCACCATCGCGTACTTCAGCATCGGTTCCAAGGCCAACCGGTACGCCAAGGACGGCACGATGGCGTCCACCGGTGAGCTGTCCGACTCCGATCTCGTCATCGCGCCCGACGGCACGGTGGAGATCATCGCGAGCGCCGATCCGCACGACGGGAACTGGCTGCCGCTCGCGCCCGACTCCACCGGACTCGTGGTGCGCCAGACATATCTCGACCGCGAGACCGAGATTCCCGGCCGGTGGCACATCGAGCAGGTCGGCGGTCCGGCCGAACCCGCCCAGCTCACACCGGAGTTCCTGGCGAAGGCGTTGCAGCGGGCGGCCTTGTCGGTGCACGGCACCGCGGCCACGTTCGCGCACTGGACTCGTACGTTCATGAAGCGCCCCAACGAACTGCCCGACTTCGGCCAGGAGATGTTCCAGCGCGCGGGCGGTGACCCGGAGATCTTCTACCTGCACGGGTACTGGTCGCTCGAGCCCGGTGAGGCGTGGATGATCGAGACCGACGTGCCGGACTGCCCGTACTGGAACTTCCAGCTCGACAACTGGTGGATGGAGTCGCTCGACCACCGGCGCCGGATCACGGTCAACAAGCACACCGCGACGCTGGTCGACGGCCGCCTCACGATCGTGGTGGCGGAACGGGATCCGGGTGTCGGCAACTGGATCGACACCTGCGGCCACAGCTCGGGCACCGCGTTGCTGCGCTGGCTCGGCGCCACCGACCACCCGGTTCCGAAGTGCCGCGTCGTTTCGCTGGAGGAGGTTCGATGACGGTCACGACCGAGCTGAACGTGCCGGAACTGCTCGACGCCGCGTCGGCGAAGACCGGACTGTCGGACTACGGCGACGACTGGTTCCGCGAGCCGCTCGACGTCCTCGTGACGGCCCTCAACACCGAGGCCGCGCTGTCACCGCTGGGCCACGAGCTGACCAAGCGCCGGCTGACCGCCCTGCTGTCCGACCGGCTGCGGCTGCGCGCGTTGCAGCGCGAAAACCCGTCGGTGCTCGACGTCGAGGTGCGCGTCGCGGCCGAGATCTGCGGTCTGCCGCGCACCGGCTCGACCCTGCTGCACCGGCTGCTGGCCGCGTCACCCCAGGTCACGTCGACGCTGTCGTGGGAGGTCGCCTACCCGATCCCGTTCCCCGGCGAGGGGCCTGGGGCTCCGGAGCGCAAACGCCGTGCGCAGGAACGCATGCAGATGATGTCGCAGCTCCCTCCCGGCTTCGGCGACCTGCACACGGTGGTGTGGGACGGGCCGGAGGAGGACGTGATCCTGCTGGACCGCACGTTCGTCTCGATGAGCTTCGACTCGTTCTACTGGGTGCCCTCGTACGGCGACTGGCTGCGGTCCGCCGACCAGGGTCCCGCCTACCGCGAGCTGCGCGAGTGGCTGCAGGTGCTGCAGTGGCAGAACCCCTCTCGCGCGTTGCCCTGGGTGCTGAAGTCGCCGCACCACCTGACGGCCGTGGACACCGTGCTGGACGAGTTCGCCGACTGCAAGATCGTCATGACCCACCGTTCACCGGTCAACGCCGTGCCCTCGTACGCGTCGATGGTCAGCGCGATCTCTTCGCAGTACAGCGCGGACGTCGACCCGGTCCGAATTGGACGGTACTGGTCCCGGCGGTTTGCGAAGACCCTGAAGGGCTTCGCCTCCGCCCGCGCCGCACGCCCGGACCGTTTCGTGGACGTGCGGTTCGCCGACACCGTCGCCAAACCGGTGGAGGTCGCCCGCGAGGTGCTCGACGCGCTGGGGCTGCCCGCGGGTCCGGCCGACGACGCGGCGTTCGAGGCCTACCTGGAACAGAACCGCACCGAACGGCACGGCTCGCACTCCTACGCGCCACCGGACTTCGGACTCTCCGAGGACCAGCTGCGGCGCGACTTCGCCTTCTACTCGGAGGTCTACCTGTGATGCTCCAGGACGAGGTCGTTCTGATCACCGGCGTCGGTCCCGGCCTGGGCTCGAAGCTGGCCGTCCGCGCGGCCGCCGAAGGCGCGAAGGTGGTCATGGCCGCCCGCTCCGCCGACGTGATGAAGCAGGTGGAGAAGGACGTCGCCGCCGCGGGAGGCGAGGCCGTCGGCGTGCAGTGCGACGTGCGCAGGCCCGACGAGGTCGCCCGCCTGGTGGAAACCGCGGTCGACCGGTTCGGCACGATCACCGGTCTGGTCAACTCGGCGTTCGGGCATCCGGGTTTCTTCGACCTGCTGGACACCCCGGAGAAGGCGATCCGGCGGTCGGTCGACATCATCCTGTACGGCGCGCTGAACGTGACCCGCGAGGTCGTGCCGCACATGAAGGCGGCGGGGCGGGGGTCGATCGTCAACATCGGCACCATGGCCACGCGCACACCGTTGCGGGGCGAGGGCGGCTACGCGGTGGCGAAGGCGGCGATGGCGACCGCGACCAAGTTCCTGGCGCTGGAGCTGGGCGAGCACGGCATCCGCGCGAACCAGGCCGTGCTGGGCTGGCTGGACGGACCGGGCGTGCGGTTCTACCTCAAGCTCACCGCCGACAGCCGCGGTGTCAGCGAACAGGACGTCTACAACGAGATCGCGGCCCGCAACCCGTTGGGCCGCATTCCCGCCGACGACGCCTGCGCCGGCGCGGTGCTGTTCCTGCTGTCACGTCACGCGTCCGAGGTGACGGGTGCGGTGCTGGACGTCAACGGTGGGGAGTACATGCCGTCATGAGCTACGTCATCGAGTCCGTCACGGTGGAGATTCCCGCTCCCGCGTCGTTCGTGTGGGACGTTCTGCTCGACTACCCCGACTATCCACAGTGGAATCCGTACACCCTGTCCGTGGACACGACTCTCGCCGTCGACTCGCCGATCGACCTCACCCTGCCGAAGCCGGACGGCAGCGAGGGCACGTGGGTGAGCCGCGAGTACATCCGCGTCGTCGAGCCGCCCCGCCTGCTGCGTTATGACACGGGAGACACGTTCCCCGGACTGCTCGGCGTCCGTGACCAGCTGATCACGCCGCTGAGCGACGACCGGTGCAGCTACCACACGTTCGAGACGTTCACCGGCAAGTACGCGGAGGCGGTGTTCACGGCGCAGGGTGCGTACGTCAAGAAGGGCTTCGACTCGGTCGCGCACGCCCTGCGTGATCGGGTCAAGGAGCTGACCGGCTGAACGGGCGAATCCGGAACCTCAGGTCAGCCTGGACAGCACGGTGTGGCCGCACCCCCTGGCCACGGCCACACCGGCATCAGAGCCGCAGCAGACTCGACGGTGGACGCTCCGGTTCCATCGCCTCCTCCGCCGCGGGAAGCGTCTCGGGCAACCACGCGCGCAGCGCTCGCCCGAACATGAGCAGCGTGCGCCAGGTGTCCCACAGAGCGATGAGCGCCGCCGACAGGACGATCGACACGGCCACCGCGAGCACGCCACCACCGTCGAACAACACGACGACGGCCACGATCGCCCACAGCTCGACGACGGTGAAGATCACGGCGAACACGACCCGTTCCGTGTACTTGCGGCGAGCCCGCAACACCTCCGCGCGAGAGTGGGGGTCGGGGAGTGAGTTGCGCTTCATGACGGCTCCTGGTGCGACTCGGCGAACTGTGCCTCCGAGGAAACCGCGAGGGCCTTGACATGTCTGCGTCAGATGCCACACAACGCGCGCAATTCTTCCTCGCGGAGAATTTCTATGCCATTGCGCCGGGTCAGGATGATTCCCGCGTCCCGCAGGACTTTCAACGTCCGCGCGAGCGTCTCGCGGGAAATCCCCACAATGCCCGCGAGCTCGCGCTGCGTGAGAGGCACCGTGGCGATCAGGTCGTCGGCGCCGCGGTGCGCGAGGTCGAGCAACATCGCACCCACACGGTGCAACGAGGGCCCCGTCCGCAGGTCCTGCTGGTCGACCATGGCCCGCTGACGTGACGCGACGACCCGCAGCATCGCCCAGGTGATCCCCGGCCGCACCCGGCAGAGCGCCTCCAGGGCACGGGCGGTGATCACCATGCCACACACGGAATCCACCGCCGTCAACGTCGCGGAACGGCGCCTGCCGTCCACGGCTGAGAGCTCGCCGATGATCTCGCCGGGACCGCGGACGGCGAGCACGGTCTCCTCCCCGCTCAACGCGAACCGGCTCACCCGGACCCGGCCGCGCGAGACCACCAACACGTTCCGCGACAGGTCACCCTGGTGGCAGATCACCGATCCGGGCGCAAATTCGACGCAGGTCGCCGAACCTCGCAACGCTGTGCGATCGGCGGCGTCGAGCAACCCCCAGAAAGACCTGTCAATCCCCATGCCTCTCATGATTCAGGCAAGCGCACGCCGCACATTGCCCCGATCGATCTAAATCAAAGCGGGAATACACCAAGGGATTCCCGCCAGCAAGGACTACCGCGGCTGGGACAGGCCGCGCAGCACCCGGTTCACCGCGCTGGCCATCTGCTCGCGGTGGCGTTCCAGGGTTTCCGTCGTGACGCCCTCGACCGCCGCCTGGGCGACGTCGTCGGTGGCCACCCTGAGCACCGCGCTCATGGCCGCGGCCTGCACCCGGACCTCGATCGCGTCGGCGGGCTGGCCCAGTCGGCGGGCGAGGACCTCGGCCAGGGCGTCTTCCGCTCGCTCGCGCAGGACCAGGTAGGCGGCGCGCAACGCCGGTTCGTCGTGGGTCAGGCGCACCACGACCAGGTCGAGCGGCGCATGGGGTACGTGAACGACTTCTACCGTCTGTTCACCGCACCGGGCGTCGACCACTGCTTCGGCGGCAACAGCCCGCAGCCGACCAACCCGCTCGGCCAGCTGGTCGGCTGGGTCGAGCACGGCAAGGCTCCCGCGACGCTGACTGCGGCGACGGCCGACACCACGCGACACCTGTGCCCGTACCCACAGGTGTCGCGGTACCTGCACGGTGACCCGAAGGTCGCTTCCAGCTACCGCTGCATCCGCTAGAAACGGTTCGGGGGACGGCTTTCGTCGTCCCCCACTTCGTCAGGCGTGCTGCAACGCCTTGGGGTACAGCCAGCTGCCGGGCGTGTCCTCGGCGGGATTCGTGTAGTAGTCCCGGACCGCCGCGACGTACTCGTCCACGCTGATCGCGCCATCACCGTCGGTGTCGAGGTGCGCGAACGCCATCCCGCACTCCTCTTCGGACAGGCCGCGCGCCTTGAGCAGCACCCCGAACTCGGCCGCGTCGACCCGCCCGTCGGAGTTCGTGTCCGCGATGTCCAGCAACGACTGCACGATCTCGAGGAACTCCGCCTCGAACGGCCCGCCGTCCACGAACGCCTCGATCATCGCCTCGCGGTACTCCTCCGGCCCGATCCTGCCGTCGCGGTCGGTGTCGCAGAGCTCGGCCAGCACCTCCCAGAACCTGTCGTACGCCTCCACGAGGTCGCGGCCCCGCTCCGACGACGCGGGCTCTCCGAACGCCCGCAGCAGCCTGTTGGCCAGGGCGTAGATGTCCGCGAGCTCGATGACGCCGTTGCCGTTGACGTCGTAGTGGGCGAAGGTCGAGTCGATCCTGTGGTGCAGCACCTGCTTCATGCCCAGGCACTGTGCTGACGCGACGGTGCTTCGCGCAACGCGCGTCCCCCGCCTGGGTGGTGTTGTTCAGCCGTCTCCGCGACGCCGGTATAGTTATACCGGAACCAGCACACGGAGGAACACGTTGATCGAGCTCAAGTCGCCTGCGGAGATCGCGCGCATGCACGTCACCGGTCAGTTCATCGCGGAGGTGCTCGACGAGCTCTCCGCGAGAGCGGCGGTCGGCGTCAACCTGGTCGATCTCGAACTGCACGCGCGCCGCATGATCGAGGAGCGCGGCGCGGTGTCGTGCTACTGGGACTACTCGCCGTCGTTCGGCCGCGGCCCGTTCCGCAACGTCATCTGCCTGTCGGTCAACGACGCGGTGCTGCACGGCCTGCCCAAGAGCTACGTCCTGCAGGACGGCGACCTGCTGACCATGGACATCGCCGTCGGCATCGACGGCTGGGTGGCGGACTCGGCGGTCTCGATCATCGTCGGCACGCCCCGCGACGAGGACCAGCGCCTGATCCGTGCCACCGAGGTCGCCCTGGAGGCCGCGATCGACGCCGCGCGCGTCGGCAACCGCCTCGGCGACATCTCCGCGTCGATCGGTGAGGTGGCGGCGGACTTCGGCTACACGTGCAACCTGGAGTTCGGCGGGCACGGGCTCGGCCGCACCATGCACGAGGCGCCGCACGTGGCGAACAACGGCAGGCGCGGACACGGCATGAAGCTCAAGCCCGGCCTCACCATCGCGATCGAGCCGTGGCTCGCCGCGACCACCGACAAGATCATCTTCGACGAGGACGGCTGGACGCTGCGGTCGGCCGACGGCTCCCGCACGGCGCACTCGGAGCACACCGTCGCGATCACCGCGGACGGGCCGCTGGTGCTGACGCGCCGACGTTCGGAGAAGGCCGTGACCAGCACTGTGGCGAATTCCGACGGCCTCGGGTAACCATGCAGGTGGGCTGAAGAGGAGAGGGAACGGAGGACCGACAACACCGGGAGTCTGAATGACCACAGGGGGCAAGGCAGAGCTCGGCCACGACCTGGACGAGCTGCGTCTGCTGGTGGGCATGTCCTATCGGGAACTGGCACGGCGCACCGGCTGTGCCCGCAGCACGTTGCACGACGCGTTGACCGGCCGCCGGTTTCCCCGGCTGGACACGGTTCTGGCGATCGTGCGGGCGTGCGGCGGGGACATCGCGCGTTGGAGGTTGCGGTGGGTCGCCGCGTGCAAGCGTTCACCTGCCGCGCACTGCACCCACGACGTCGCCGCAGTCGATCAAGCCGAGCTGACGGGAGTCCTGTGAACGCGGGTTGTCCCCTGCCACGGCGACGAATCCGTCGGGCACGCGTGCCACCCCGGGCAGCGCCGGTGCGAGCCACTCCGGCACCGGGTCTCCTGCGACGGCCGCCACCCTCTTGACCCGGTGCGGCAGTTCGGGGTCGGGCACCCGGAACACGATCACCTCGTGGCGGTGCGGGTCGCGGAAGAGCTTGCGCGCCAGGAGCTTCTGACCGTCGTGCAAGGTGGGCGACATGCTGTTGCCCCGCACGGTGACCCTGATCCACATCAGCTGATCCTCACGTCCTGGTAGCCGTCGGCCTGGAGCCGGAACAGCCGGGCGTACTCGCCACCGGCGTCCATCAGTTCGTCGTGGTCACCCTGCTCGGCGATCCGCCCGCCGGCCAGGGTGACGATGAGGTCGGCGCCGCGCAGCGCGGCCATCCGGTGGGAGATCAGCAACCGCGTCCGGCCCTGCGCGTGCCGTCTCACCGTCTCGTGCACCCGTTGTTCCCCTTCGGCGTCCAGCCCGGACGTCGGCTCGTCGAGGATCATCAGGCCCGCATCGGTGCGCATCAGGCACCGCGCCAGCGCCACGCGCTGCCACTGCCCGCCGGACAGCGTCACGCCCGTCCGTTCCTCGTCCGCGTGGGTCCTGGACAGCACCGTGTCGTACCCGTGCGGCAACGCTTCCAGCACGTCGGCGACGCGGGCCGTCCGTGCCGCCTCGACGATCCGCCCCCTGTCACCGAGCTGGTCCGGCTGCCCGATGCCGATGTTCTCCGCCGCGGTCAGGTCGTAGGCCATGAACTCCTGGAACACCACACCGATCCGCCTGCGCAGCTGCGTGACGTCGAGCTCGCGGAGGTCCACCCCGTTCCACGTGATCGAGCCCCGCTGCGGGTCGTAGAACCGGCACAGCAGCTTCACCAGCGTGCTCTTGCCGGCGCCGTTGACCCCGACCAGCCCGACAGCCGCGCCCGCGGGGATCGTCAGGTTCACCCCGCGCAGGACCCAAGGGCCGTCGTCCGAGTACCGGAACCAGACGTCCCGCAGCTCGATCGCCGCCGTGTCCGAGGGCGTGCCCGTGCCGGCGGGCAGGTCGTCGTGCGTGCCGACGACGTCGAGGTAGTGACCGAACAACCGCACCGCGCGCCCGGCCTCGCCGAGCTGGAGCACGACGCCCGACAGCCCGGTCTGGACTCCGGCGACCGCCCCCAGGAACAGCACCAGGTCACCGACGGACGACCGTCCTGCCGCGACGTTGAGCGCCACCACGACCGTGCCCGCGCCGGCCACCACGGCACTGAGCAGCGCCAGCGCGCTCTGCACGACGGTGCCCCTGCGCTGCGCCGCGAGCCGTGCACCGGAGACCGTCGCGAGCGAGCCGACCATCCTGGTGTGCAACAACTCCCCCAGGCCGAACAGCCGGATCTCCTTGGCCGCCCGCACATCCGTGAGCAGCGCCCGGTAGAACAGCCGCCGCCGGTCCGTCGCCACCCACGCTTCCTCCGTCGCGGCCTCCCGCCGCGCCGTCGCCAGCCGTGCGACCACAGCGGTCACCACCGATGCCAGCAGCAGCAACGTCATCGGTGGCCACACCACCAGCAACGCGCCGGTGAAGCTCGCCAGCAGCACGACCGAACGGACCAGCTCCTGCACGAACTGCGAGATCGTGCCGGGAGCCTCCTGCGCCGCCTCCTCCGCGAGCCGCAGCCGGTCGTGGAACACCGGATCCTCGATCCGCGCCAGCCCCGGCAACGTCGCGATCCGGCGGAACAGGTTGCTCTCCACGGTCAGCGCGACCCGTTGCCGCACCACCTCCCCGAGATACCCGCAGAGGTAGAGCAACGCGATGGCGGCCCCGCCGACCAGTGCGGACGCCACCGCCAGGAACGCCGCCCGGCCGGGACCCGCCGCGCCGGACGTGAGCTCGTCGACCAGCAGCATCGTCAACCAGGCACCGGCCGCCGGCGCGGCACCCGCGAGCACGGTGAGCGCGAGGGTCACCCCGGCGATCACCGGCGCGGCGCGGAAGGGCAACGCCAGCGCCGCCCCGGCGTTGCGGATCACGCCACCGGCGCCGGGACGCCGGCGAAGTCGCTGAGCTTGATCCCGGAAGCCGTCACCACACCGCCGTGCGTGTAGAGCAACGTCGGGAACGCCATGACCTCGAACGCCGACAGGATCGGGTCGTCGGTGCCGACCACCGCCACGCGACCGAGCGGGCTGACCTTCTCGACCAGCCGTGCCGTCGCCTCGGGATCGCTCGGGTCACCGTCCACAACGGACACGAACCGTGCGGCGGGCGGGTCGGCGAGCAGTGCGTCGGTGAGCGTCCGGCACGGCCCGCACCCGACGGAGAAGAACCCGACCTGCACCGGCCCGTCGAGGTCGGCCTCGGTGAACGGGAGACCGTCGGTGCCGGTGACCTCGAACGGCCGGATCACCGTGCCGGGTTGCGGAAGATTGGTGCTGCGCGGCGGACCGGAGCGTTCCTGGAGCTCCCGGACCCTCGTGACCAGCCCGAACGTGAACAGCACGTGCAGCGCCACCACGACGGCGAGCAGCACGACGGCAATCGTGAGCAGGGTCAACGGTTCCTCCCAGGACACAGGTGTCGGCACGAACGCACCGGCGACGGCAACGGCGGCCAGCGACCCGTTGCGCACGAGGTGCTTGGGCCCCAGCACGTCGCCGCCGGCACCGAAACACTTGCAGCGCACGTTCTGCCTGCTGGTGATCGCTCGCACGATCACTCCGCAGAACACCGCGAGCAGAGTCAGGACGGCCAAGTAGCCGAGCCGGGTGCCGGGAACGGCGAGCAGCACGACGGCGACGGCCTCGCCCGCGAGGACCGCCACGGCGACCGGCTGCGCGGGCAGCCGCGGTGCGAGAGCGGCGATCGAGTCGCGGAACTCGGCGAACGCCTGCCGGGTCCGCACCTTGCCGGTGAGCGCGGCGAGGAACACCACGGCGAGCAGCACACGAGCGAACAGGTCGAGCACTTCTGCCTCCGGCAACGAGTGCGGGGTGCCGGCGAGACGCGCTCGCCGGCACCCCGTGGTGTCACTTGCAGGTGCTGCTCTTCGACGAGCAGATGCCGTTGCAGTTGAAGCGGTAACCCTTCTTGCAACACTGCCCGTGCTCCGGCACGCAGGCACCGGCATCGATCTTCGGCAGCACGAGTCCGACGAGCCGCTCACCGGCCAGCTGTGCGAAACGCTTCACGGGTCCGCTCCTCCCAGTAGATCAACAACAACGGTGTCCACGCTCGCTCGCCGCGGCCGCGATCGGAAGACAGGTCGGACGAAGTCGGACGGGGTCGGACAGCCGCCTGCAACACATCCGCACGGCCGCGCGATGACCAGGTGACCGGCAGAGATTGGGGTGGCGAATGGCGCGGCGCGTGTTCATCTCCTACGCGCAGGAGTCCGATGAACACCGTGCCGTGGTGCGGGAGTTGTGGGCGTTCCTGCGGGCGAACGGGATCGACGCCGTGTTCGACCAGGTCGCCGCCGGTCAGCGGCAGGACTGGTCGCTGTGGATGGCCGACCGGATCCGGGAAGCGGACGTGGTGCTGTGCGTGGCCTCCGAGCAGTACAAGCTGCGCGCGGAGAGCCGGACCTCGCAGGACGTCGGAAGGGGCGTGCAGTGGGAGGCGCGGCTGATCCGCGACGCCTTCTACGACGCCCAGCAGGACCTGCAAAAATTCGTGCCGGTGGTGGTGCCAGGACAGTCCGCCGGCGGGGTCCCCGACTTCCTCGCCCCGGCCACGACGACGGTGTACGTCGTCGAGGACTTCACCCTGCCCGGCGCGGAGGACCTCCTCCGCTTCCTGCTGGGAAAGCCCGAGCTGCCCGAGATTCCACTGGGCAGGGAACCGGAGCTGCCCGCCTGGACCCCGTCGCCCGCTCGTTCCTCCGCCGGGGTGGTGTCCCCGCAGATCGCGGGCATGGCGGAAGTCGTCGGCCGTGAGCAGGAACTCGCCGACCTGCGCGCGGCGTTCACCGCCCAGCGCAAGAGCCGAACCCCCGTGATCCAGATCCTCACCGGCATGGGAGGCGTCGGCAAGACCAGCCTCGCCCGCGCCTACGCCCAGCGCCACCTCGACGACTACGGCGTGGTCTGGTGGGTCCGCGCCGAGGACCCCACGACGGTCGACGGCGAGTACCGCAGCCTGCTGGAACTGGTCCACTCAGCCGACGAGGCCAAGCTGGTCCGCGACGCCGTGCAACGCGCCAACGTCTGGCTTTCCGAGCAAAAACAACCGTGGCTGCTCGTCCTGGACAACCTCCCGGACGCCGCCGCGCTGCGCGGCCTCTTCCCCGCCAAGGGAAACGGCCACGTCCTCGTCACCAGCCAGGCCGGCCGCTGGCCCAACCCCGGCGCCGTCCACCACATCGCCCCGCTCGGCACGGACGCCGCGGTCGAGCTGCTCTCGGCGATGTCGCTGGACCCGGACGCCGAGGCCGCGACGAAACTGGCCGCGGAGCTCGACGGACTTCCCCTGGCGCTGACCCAGGCCGCGTCCTTCACCGCGGCCAACGGCATCGACCTCGCGACCTACCTGCGGTTCTACCAGGACCGGAGCGCCGAACTGCACGCGGACGGGCAGCCCGACGACTACCCGCACACCGTTGCCACCACCTGGGTCCTGGCCATCGAGAAGATGTCGGCGTCGGCCCGGTTGATCCTCGACACGATCGCTTACTTCGCCCCGGACTCGATCCCGGTGTCGGTGCTGCACCCGTTGATGGACGACGAGCTCGCGTTGACCCGAGCCATCGGGGAACTGCTCTCGCACAGTCTGGTGACGCGGGGCGCGGAGGGCACGATCACCGTGCACCGGTTGATCCAGGCCGTCACGCGGCATCGGCTCGGCGACGTGCCCGACCACGCTGCCCGAGCCCGCGACCTCATCGCCACCGCACTGCCGAAGCGGCCTCTCAACATTCAGGGCATCGCCACGTGGCGGCAGCTCCGCAGCCACATCCTGACCGTCGTGGATCACCTACCGAACGACCCTCAGACCTTTGACCTGCGCTATGACCAGGCATTCCTGCACGGAGACATGGGCGACATGCACACCGCGGCGACGCTGTTGAAGGTGCTGGTCGATGACATGTCTCCCCTGCTCGGATTCGAGAACGAGCGCGTGCTGCGCGCACGGCACGGGTTCGCGTTCTGGATCGACATCTTCGACACACAGCAGGCCAACAAGCTGCTGAATGAACTGCTGGAAGCACAGATCCGGGTGCTGGGCGAGGAGCACCCCGACACCTTGATCACCCGGCACGACCTGGCCAACACCCTCCTGCTCATGGGTGAGCCTGATCGTGCCCTGCAACTATTTGAGGAACTACTACCCGTACGCGTGCGAGTCCTTGGCGCCAACCACAAATACACGCTGCTCACTCGCGGGCGTCGCGCGGTCGCCCTTTCCCAACTCGGCCGGATGGATGAGGCAATGACCATCCAGCAGGACCTGATAGCCGCCGCCACCGCCGAGTTCGGCCCGTTGAGCCTTACCACGACGGAGTACCAGATCGAGTACGCCGACACACTCGGCCGAGCCGGTTCCGCAGCCGCTGCGCGTGACCTCTCCAAGATCGTCGTCGAGCAGTACATCGCCCAGCGAGGCCCTTATGACAGGTACACGCTCTTGGCCCACATTCCACTGGCGATGTGGACCGCGGCGGCAGGGAATCCTCAGTCAGCCACTCACACGCTTCTCCGGATGCTCATCCGGATGAGAAAGAGCCTGGGCAAGAACAACTCGCTCGTGGAGAGCTTCGAGAATGCCCTGGACAGCATCCGGGGCCACAGCAACCAGATCCCGCGCAAGCGTTAGATCCCCGCGGCCACCGGCTCCCCCACCGGCGCCAGCATCGCGCGCACCGCCGACGCGATCAGCTCCGACGGCGACCCCGTCCCGTACGGCGACGCGATCTCCCGCAACGCAACCCGATGGCCGGACACGTCCTCGAGCCACGGCAGCACCGCAGCACACACGAGCGGACCGGGAGGAACGAGCGTCCCGAACGTGCCCTCGATCTCCGGCCGTTCGGTGCTCCGCCGGACGACGACCACGGGCCGCTTCAGCACGCTCACCTCCTCCTGGATGCCACCGGAGTCCGACACGATCACCGCGGAACCGTGTGCCAGGGCCAGGAAAGTCCGGTACGGCTGGGGTTCGATCACGCGCAACCCGTGCAGCAGACCCGAAAGCCCGAACGCGGCGATGCGTTGCGCGGTCCGCGGGTGCAAGGGCAGCACCACCGGGAGCGGGAGGCGGCCCAGTTCGCGCAGGATCGTTTCGAGGTTGTCCGCGTCGTCCACGTTCTCCGGGCGGTGGATCGTCGCCAGCACGTAGTGGTCGCTGGTCAGGCCGAAGCCCGACAGTGCCGCGCTTTCCTCGTCGGCTGACGGCAGGGCGTGGGCCAGCGCCTCGACGACGGTGTTGCCGGTGACCACGATGCGGGCGTCCGCGATGCCCTCGGCGAGGAGGTTGTGGCGGTTCAGCGGTGTCGGGGCGCAGCACAGGTCTGCCAGGTGGTCGATGAGGACGCGGTTGTGCTCCTCCGGCATCGCGCGGTCGTAGCTGCGCAGGCCCGCCTCGACGTGCACCAGCGGCACGTCGCAGGCGTTGGCCGCGAGTGCTCCCGCCAGTGCTGAGGTCGTGTCGCCCTGGACGATGACGGCTCCCGGGCGTTCCGCGGCCAGCACCTCGTCCACCGCCGCGACCGCACGGCCCAGCTGGCCGCCCCGGCGCAGGCCGCCGAGGCGCAGCTCGTGGAAGCCGCCCGGTTCCGGCACATCACGGCGGATGAGCGAATACATCGAACGGTCGTAGTGCTGGCCGGTGTAGATCATGGTGCACGCGCTGCCGAAGTGTTCGACGAGCGGTGCCAGTTTGATCAGTTCGGGCCTGGTGCCGCAGACGATCGTCACCGTGTTCGTTTCCCGCACCGCGGCAAGGTACTTCATCGATTCGGGCAAAACGGGGGAGATCACGCTGACGTTCACCCGAAAGCGTTGCGTGGGATATCGCTCGAAAGTGTTGCGGCACAGGCGTGTCGTAGTGTGCGCGGTCACCTGAGTCTGAGGCGCGCGCCGACGCGTGTTTCGCCGAAACCTACGGAGAGTCCCGCGTGTCCGGTCATCTGGCGCTTGCTGTGTCCACTGTGCTGTACGGGCTGGGGATAGTCGCGCAGACCGTCGCCGCGCGCAGGGCCGACGAACGTCCCGGCGCCGGGCTGGGTCTGCTCGCCCGCCTGGCCGCCGATCGGTTGTACCTGCTGGGTTTCAGCTGCCAGTGCGGCGGTTTCGGGTTCGCGTTCCTCGCCCGCGAGGAACTGCCGCTCTACCTGGTGCAGGCCGGTTCCTCGTGCGCGGTCGGGCTCGCGACGGTGATCGGTGTGCTGGCGCTCGGCTGGCGGGTGCGGCGCGTCGAGATCGCGGTGCTGCTGGTGATGGCGTGCGGTCTGCTGCTGCTCACGGGAGCGGCGGCACCGTCGACGGCGCGCGAACTGCCGCTGGTGCCGGCGCTGGTCGTGCTGGGGATCCTGACGCTCGCGGTGCTTCCGCTGGCGCGCACGTGGAAGGCCGCGACGCCGGTGCTGGCGGGCATCGCGTTCGCGGTGGTCGCGGTGGCCGCGAGGAACGTGGCCGGCAAGCCGCTCGTCGAGATCCTGCTGCACCCGCTGACCTGGCTCATGGTGATCGCCGCGTTCGTCGGCCAGGCGTGCATCGCGACGGCGTTGCAACGTGTTTCGGCCACGTCCGCGGTGGCGTCGATGGACGCGACGACCGTGGTGATCGGCTCGATCGCGGGTCTCGCGCTGATGGGCGACCAGATCACGCCGGGACGTGAGTGGTGGGTCGCTCTGGGCGGGCTGCTCGTGGTGGGCGGGGTGCTGGTGCTGGGGTCCGTGACGAAGCCCGCGCCGGACCTGGTCGCGGCCGGAGCCGGGCGGTGAAGCCCGTCGCCAGCGTGTCGCTGGACCTCGACAACCTCTGGGCGTACCTCCGGACGCACGGCGACCCGAGGTGGGAGAGCAGACCGAGCTTCCTGCCGTCCGCGGTGCCCCGGCTGCTGGACGTGTTCGGCGAACACCGTTTGACCACAACGGTTTTCGTCGTCGGAGCGGACGCGGAACGCGACGACGGCGCTCAAGCCGTCGCGGCCGTGACCGCGGCCGGGCATGAGGTCGCGAACCACTCGTTCTGGCACCAGCCGTGGCTGCACAGGTTCTCCGAGGCCGAGGTCGAAGCCGAGGTGACGCGCGCGGAAGAGGCGATCGTGGCCGCCGGAGCACCGCGCCCGGTCGGGTTCCGCGGCCCGGGCTACAGCGTCACGCCGCAGCTGCTCGACGTGCTCGACCGGCGCGGATACCGTTACGACGCCAGCGTTCTGCCCACCTGGATCGGCCCGCTGGCCCGCGCCTACCACAACCGCACGGCCGGCTCGACCGACGGCGGGGCCGACCTGTTCGGCGGGTTCGGCAAGGTGAAGGCCCCGAACAGCGCGTACCGCTGGCGCGGCAACGGTCTGGTCGAGCTGCCGGTCACCACCATGCCGCTGCTGAGGGTGCCGATCCACGGCGCCTACCTGTTGCAGCTGCACCAGGTCTCGCCCGGGCTCGCCCGCGGCTACTTCCGCACGGCGCTGCGGTTGTGCCTGGCCCGCAAGGTCTCTCCGTCGTTGTTGCTGCACCCCACGGACGTGCTCTCGGGTGCCGAGGCGCCCGGCATGGAGTTCTTCCCCGGCATGGCGGTGCCGGGACGGGAGAAGGTGGAGCTGCTGGGCTGGGTGCTGTCGTCGCTGCGTCAGCACTTCGACGTCGTCGGCACCGGTGAGCACGTGGCCCGTCTCGCGGCTTCCGTTCTGCCGGAACGGGATCCGGTCGCATGTGGCTGACCCGTGTCCTCGCCTGCGGGACGGTGGCGCTGGCCCCGCTGGAGGGCTACCTGCTGCAGGTGCACGGTCAGCTGGCCAAGGTCATGCCCGCCGCGCTGATCGGCGTGTGGGTCGGGTCGCTGGTCCGGCAACGGAGACTGCCCGCACCGCATCCGCTGCACCTGGTGGTCGCGCTGCTCGCGGTCGTGCTGCTCACCACGTCGGCGGTGCACGAGGCCGAGCCGTTCACCCTGGAGTACCTGGTGCGGTGGGTGCCGTTCCTGGTGATCACGGTGGTGCTCGCCGACGTGGCCGCGCGCGAGGTGCCGGTGCCGGCGCTGCTCGCCGCCGCCGTCGCGGGGGCGGTCGTGGCCGCGGTGGGCGGGTTGCTGAGCCTCGTCGGCGGGTCGTTGCGCGCCACCGGGCCGTTGGAGGATCCCAACGACCTCGCGTTCTTCCTCGTGGCGGCGTTGCCGTTGCTGGTCGCGATCCCCGCGAAGGGCCGGTCGCGGGTGGTGTTGTTGTTGCTGGGCGCGGTGTTGGTGGCGGGAACGGCGGCCACGTTCTCCCGCGGCGGTGGGATCGCGCTGGCCTGCGCGTTGGTGTGGCTGGTCGCACGGCGGGGCCTGCCGGTCCGCGCGGTGCTCGTCACCGCGGCCGTCACGGGGGTGGCGGCGCTGGTGTTCGCGCAGGCGGCTCACGCGGAGCTGTCGCGGGCGTTGCAGGAGAAGAGCCACATCGCGGGCACCAACGCCGACACCAGGATGCTGCGCTGGCAGGCGGCCGCGCGGATGCTGTCCGACTCGCCGGTGCTCGGCGTCGGGCCCGGCGGTTTCCGCCAGCAGTACGCGGCGGCGTCGCACAACGCGGAGATCGACGAGCAGACCCCGGTGGCGCACAACCTGTTCCTGGAGGTCGCCGCGGAGCTCGGGCTGCCGGGGTTCGCGTTGCTGATCGGGTTCGTGGCGATCGGGTTCGTCGCTTCGGAACGGGCGTTGCGTGCTGGGGCTCGTCGTGAGGCCGTGGCCGTGCAGGCGGCGCTGATCGCCGTGCTGATCGCCTCGATCTTCCTGTCCGAGCAGTACTACCTGCCCCTGTGGTCGCTCGTCGCCATCGCCGTCGCGATCGAGCAGCGAACGCGAAAGGAGCGTGGACCGTGCGCGTTCTCCACGTGATCAGCGAGATGGGCGCGGGCGGCGCGGAGTCGCTCGTCGCCGGGATGGCGCTCGCGGGAGGTGACGTCGGCTGGGAGTCGGCGGTCGCGAGCGGTGGTGGTTTCCGCGCCGATGCGTTGCGCGACGCCGGTTTGCCCGTGTTCGACGTGCCGGTGGCGCGCCGGTCTTTGAGCGGAGTGCTGCGTGCGGCTTGGGCGACGCGTTCGGCCGTGCGCCGGTTCCAGCCGGATGTCGTGGTGGCGCACAACGTGTCCGCGAGCCTGACTGCGCGGATCGCGGCGCCGCGACGGCCGCTGGTGACGGTGTTCCACGGGGTGGCCGACGCGGACGTCGCCGGTGCCGTCCGGGTGCTTTCGCGCGTGTCGTCCGTCGTCGTCACCGTGGCCTCCGCCGCTGCGTCGCGGCTGCGCGAGGCCGGGCTGGAGTCGGTGGTGATCCCGAACGCGGTCTTCCCGACCGCTCCTTCGGCGGATCGCGCTTCGGTGCGCGCCAGGATCGGAGCCGGGCCGGACGTGCCCGTCGCGTTGTGCCCCGCCCGGCTGGAACCGCAGAAACGGCACGACGTGCTGCTCGACGCGTGGGCTCTCGTCCCCGGCGACGCCGAGCTGTGGCTGGCCGGCGACGGCAGCCTGCGTGGTGCTTTGGAGGCCCGCGGCGTCGACCGCGTCCGGTTCCTCGGCACGCGCACCGACGTGCGCGACCTGCTGGAGGCGGCGGACGTCACCGTGCTCACCAGCGACTGGGAGGGCATGCCGATCGCGCTGCTGGAGTCGCTGGCCGCCGGACGCCCCGTGGTCGCGTCCGATGTGGACGGTGTGCGCGAGGTGTTGTCCGGCGGTGGCGGCGTCCTGGTGCCGCGCCGCAGCCCCGAGCAGACCGCTCGTGCGTTGCGCAGCCTGCTCTACTCGCCGGTCGCGCGTTCGGTCGCCGCCTCACGTGACGGCGGACCCGACGCGCACACGTTGATGAAGTCCTACGACGAACTGCTTCGCACCGTCCTGGAGGGACGATGAAAGTTCCCAGAGCTCTTGTGGAGGGCGTGCTGGCCGCCGTTGCCGTCGGCACGCTCGTGCTGCTGGCGGTCTCGATGCGCGACGGGGTGAGCGAGGGCAGGCTCACCCTGCTGGCCACACCGTCCACACCGGACAGTGCCCAGTTCGGCGAGGTCACCTCACTGGCCGCGCCGGCGGTGGTGCAACTGGTCCGCAGCCCGTCGGTCCTGGACGTGGCGGCCAAGGCGGCTGGCACGACCCCGGACCGCCTGGCCGACGCCATCGCGGTGGAACTGGTGCCCGCGTCGGGCGTCGCCCGGATCTCGGTGCGCGCGGACACTGCGGAGCACGCGTCCTGGGCGGTGTCGGCCGTGGCGAAGGCGGTGATCGAGGCCGACCTCCTCGCCCCCGCAGCCAGGTTCCGCCTGGTGGACGACCAGCCCGAGACCGCGCGGGTGTCACCGGACTGGCGCCTGGCCACCGGCCTGGCCCTGACCGCCGCGGTGATCGCGGGCGTAGCCGTGGCAGCGCTGCGACGCCTGCGCGGCAACAACGTTCGCACCGCCCTCGCGGCCGCGGGCATCAGCCACCCGGTGGTGGTCGCACGCGACGACGACCCCGGCCTGGCAGAGCGGCTGACGGCGTTGTGCGTGGCGGCGGCGCGGCCGGTGAAGGTGCTGGCGGTCAGCCCGTGGCTGGTGGAACGCGCGGAGGAGCTGGCGCGGACATTGCCGGACAAGGCCTCGGAGCCCGCGGAGGGGACCGCGGTGATCGCGGTGGCGGGGAAGGACCGGCGGAGTGACCTGGCGACGGCGCTGGCGGTGCTGCCGGCGTCTTCGGTGTTGGTGGCGGTGGTGCTGGCGTGACGGTGACAACGCCCAGGCCCCACACCAAAGCCAGGCATACCGGACATATTTTTTGGCGCGAAAAGCACGTTCGGGCCATCTATCGGCCCGAACGTGCTTTTCGCGCCAAACAGCAGGCGGGTGGTGCTGGCGACATCAGCGTGACGACGCGTGCCAAGTCACCGAGCACCTCCACGACGGCGGTGGCGGCGTGATCACCACGACCAACCGGTCCGCCCTCGCCAAGACCGTCCTGACCGCCCTCGTCGCCCTGGCCGGCACCCTCAGCGCGGTCCGCGCGCTGCGCCCCTCCTGGGAAGCGCCCCTCCCCACCCCGCAGAACCTGCCAGAAGAACGCATGCAGGACTTCCGGGACGCGCTCTACTTCCCCGTCCGCGAGTTCCTCAACGGCGGCAACCCCTACGACCCCGCCGTGATGTTCGCGCACTGGCCCGTGCGCCAGAACTTCAACCTCTACCAGCCCTACCACCTCGTGCTGCACCTGCCGTTCGCGCTGCCGGACTACCGGGTCGGCGCGGTGGCGTTCGCACTGGCATGTCTGGTGCTGCTCATCGTCCTCGCGACGATGGCCGCCGGGCGGGCCGGGCTGCCGCTCGTCGCCGGGACCGTCGTTGTCGCCACGTTGCTGGTGACCAGTCAGGTCGGCAAGGCGCAGATGTACGTCGGGCAGGTCAACCCGTTGATCGCGGTCGGGGCGGCCGGGGCGTTGCTGTTGCGTACCAGGAGTCCTGGGTGGGCTTCGGCGGCGTTGGCGCTGGCGTGGCTCAAGCCGCAGTTCGGGTTGCCGCTGGCGTTGCTGATGTTCATCAGGGGTGATCGGAAGGTAGCGCTGCTGGGCACCGGGATCGCTGCTGCGGCCAGCCTTCCCGTGGTGGTGATCCTCGTCCTCAGGACCAGTGTCAGGGAGTTTCTCGACGTGATCTCCCGCAACCTCGCCCACGCGAGCCACACCGGGTACGGCGCGGTCGACTCCATGACCGCGCAACGGGTCGACCTGGCCGCCGTGTTCTTCCGGACGACGGGGTGGTTGCCGCCCGCCGCGGAACTGCTGGCGCTGGGCGGGGTTCTCGCGGTCACGGCGGTGCTCGTCCGCAGGCTCGACCGCACGAGCAGCGAGGCCGCGGACGTTCTCACGTGCCTCGGGGTCGTGGTGGCGCTCGTGCACCAGCCGGGCGACGTGCTGATCGCGGTGCCGGCCCTCGTCGCTCTGGCGGTCACCTGCTGGCGGAACAGGAAGGAACGTCACTGGAAGCTGGCCGCCGCCGCGACACTCCTCGTCACAGTCCCCTTCGCGCACCTGTACTTCGTCGACACGGCGATCAAGGAGCTGCTCGGGGCGCGCGCGAGCGTCACGCTGGACGGGCTCGCCGTCGTTGCGGCGTGGGGTGTGCTCGTCGTGTTCGCGATCAGGCTCACCGGGCGCCGCGCATGACCGACGTGGCGGTGCGGGGTTCGTTGTGGCTCTTCGCGGTCAACCTGGTGAGCAAGAGCAGCCAGATCGTCGTGACACTGGCACTCGCCCTGTTCCTCACGGAGACCGACCTCGGTGCGGTGGCGCTGGTGGTGTCGGTGGTCAACATCGGTCAGGTCGTGCAGGCGATGGGCGTCTACGACATCGTCAGCCGCACCGAGCTCGACCCGCTGCGCACGGCGGGCACCGTGCTCACCATGAGCGTCGCGACCGGTGCCGTCCTCGCCGCAACGCTGGCAGCAACAGCAAGCCCGATCGCCGCAGCACTCGGTGCACCAGAGGGGCTGCTGCGGCTCGCAGCGCTCACGTTGCCGTTCACGGCGGCGGGCGGGGTGCAGATGGCGTTGATGCACCGCGACCTCGACTTCCGGCGCCGCATGCTGCCCGACGCCGGTGGCATGGTGCTCGGGGCCGTGGTCACGGTGGCGCTGGCGGCACGCGGCGCCGGGCCCACGGCGGTGGTGCTGGGACTGCTCTGCACGGCCGTCGCGCAACCGGTGCTCGCGGTGATCGCGGGCGCACGGATCCGCCCCACCTGGGACCGCCGGGCCGCGAAGGAAGCGGCGTCGTGGATCGCGGTCGTCGGGCCCGGTGCGTTGATCGCGGTGATGCTGATCAACGTCGACTACCTCGCGCTCGGGCACGTGCTCGGGCCCGAGGCGGTGGGCGGGTACTCGCTCGCGTTCCGGATCGCCTGGGTGCCCTACATCATGATCGCGGTCGTCCTCGGCGGTGTGCTGTTCCCGATCTGCGCCCAGCTGGTCCGAAGTGGACAAAAGAACAAGCTCCCGGAGACGGCGGGCCGGTTCACCGTGGCGACGCTGGTGATCACCGGCGGGCTGTACCTCGCGATCGCGCTCAGGGCGGACGGCATCGTCGTGCTCGGGGAGCAGTGGGCGGACGCGGCACGGATCCTCGTGCTGCTGTGCGGCTACGGGCTCGGGCTGAGCCTGCTGCACGTCTGGTACCAGGCGATCAGGGCCGCCGGGCACGCGCGGCAGTACCTCGCCCTCGAGGCCGCCCACCTCGCCGCGCTGCTGACCGCACTGGTCTTCGCCACCCGGCACGGCCCCGTCGCGGTCGCCGTCACGCAGGTCACCGTCGTGTGGCTGCTGGTGCCGATCACCTGGCTGGTGCTCGTCCGCAACGGTCTCGCGTCGTCCCAACCGGCCCGTGCGGCCGTCACGGTCGTCGCCGGCGGACTGGTCAGCCTCGGCGTGAACCGGTTCCTGCCCGAGAGCGACACCGTCGTGAGTCTCATCGTCACCGGGGCAACCGTGCTCGCGGTCTACTGCGCGGTCGTGCTGCCGCTCAACCGCACCGTCCTCATCGGACTGAAGGAGCGGACGTGAAGGTCGTCCACGTGACGCAGCCCGTCGAGGCCGGGGTCGCGGTCGTGGTGCTCGAACTGGCCCGAGCGCAGCAGCAACGCGGCTGGGACGTCAGCATCGCCTGTCCGCCAACGGGGTGGCTCGCCGAACGGGCCCGCGAAGCCGGAATCCCGGTGCACGCCTGGCACGCGACACGTTCCCCCGGCCCGCGCACCGCCCTGGAACTCCGCGCCCTCCGCACAACGCTCAACACCCAGCGACCGGACGTCGTCCACCTGCACAGCTCCAAGGCCGGGCTCGCCAGGCTCGTGCTGCGCGGCCGCGTCCCGACGCTGTTCCAGCCGCACCTGTGGTCGTTCCGCATCGCCGACGGTCTGCTGAGCCGCGCCTGCCGCGTCTGGGAGGCACGCGCCTCCCGCTGGACCCACTTGCTCGTGTGCGTCAGCGACGACGAACTCGAAACCGGCCGCACCGCGGGAGTGACCGCACCAGCCGAGATCGTGTGCAACGGCGTCGACACCCGCCGCCTCACCCCGCAGCCCAAACCGTCCGACGTCCCGACCGCGGTGTGCGTCGGCCGGATCGCCCACCAGAAGGGCCAGGACCTGCTGCTCCAGGCTTGGCCCGAGGTCCTCGGCAAGGTCCCGGACGCCCGGCTGGTCGTGGTCGGCGACGGTCCCATGGCACAGGAACTGCGCGCCACCGACCATCCGAACGTGCACTGGCACGGGCACAGCGACGCACCGGCCGAGTTCTACACCCAGGCGGACGTCGTGGTCCTGCCGTCACGCGCCGAGGGCATGGCTTTGGTGCCGCTGGAAGCCATGGCCTGCGGACGTCCGGTCGTCGCATTCGACGTCGAGGGCGTGCGGCAGAGCATCGGCGACGCGGGCGAGGTCGTGCCCGCACAGGACGTCGCAGCACTGGCGCAAGCGATTGCGACCCGGCTCGCGGACCCGGAACTCGCGGCTGCAGAAGGAAAACGCGGCCGGGTGCGCGCCGAGACCCTGTTCGACCGCGACCGCATGACCGACCAGATCGTGACGCTCACCGAGAAACTGGTCTCCCAGAGAGGACCACGATGACACGGATCGCCTACCTGCTCACCCAGGACAGCGGTGGGCCGGTGGACGTCACCGTCCGCCTCGCCGCCGCGCTGGCCAAGACCGACAGCGCCGAGGTGCGCGTGTTCGGCCCCCGACCCCGCCGGGGCGCCGAGCTGGTCGACCCGTACTTCGAGGAGATCCTCGTGCCGCGCAAGGGGGACGTGCGCGCCGCACGGCTGGCGCGGGCCGCGCTCAGGACGTGGCGGCCGGACGTCGTGCACGCCCAGGACCGGCGGTCCGGCCTGGTGAGCGCGGGCCTCGCGACCACGGGCACCAAGATCGTGCACACCTACCACGGCGTGCCCGACGACGTGGAAGAGCCGTGGTTCCGCGGCGTGCGGGGCGCGGCGCCACCACCGGCGTACACGCGCGCCGTGCTCGCCGCCGACGCCGCCGTCGCCCGTGTCGTGCACCGGACCGTGGTTCCCGCCAGGGAGATGGGCAGGTTCCTGCGCGACCGGCTCTACGTGCCGCCGCACCGCATGACCCACATCGACAACTGCGTCGACGTCGGTGCCGCGAACCCGCCGGCCGGTCCGGTGCGCAAGCTGGTGTTCGTCGGCCTGCTGGTGGAGCGCAAAGGTTTGCTCACCCTGCTGGACGCGCTGGAGACCACGATGCCGGAGGACGCGACGCTCACCGTCGTGGGCGACGGTCCGCAGAGGATGCAGGCGGAAGGCCGGGTGTCCCGCCGCAACCTCGGTGACCGCGTGCGGTTCCTCGGGTTCCGGTCAGACGTCCCGGAACTGCTGCTGGAGCACGACGCGCTGGTGCTGCCGTCCACAATGGAGCAGCAGCCGCTCGTGGTCGCGGAAGCCATGGCTGCGGGCAAACCGGTGATCGCCACGGACACCGGCGGCGTGGCCGACATGTTGGGCGTTCCCGGTGCCGACCTCCCGCGGCCCGGTGACGTGGCGGCACTCGCGGCACGGCTGCGCGACCTGTTCGCCGACCCCGATCCCGCCGGAACGGGCGAGAAGCTGGCGATCAGGGCCAGGGAGCGGTTCACCGCCGAGGTGTGCGCGCGGCGGCACCTCGACCTCTACCGCAAGCTCACTTCGGGCCGTTGACGAACACGACCGCGTCCGCCGGTGCCAGGTCGAGCTGCGCCGGCACCGGTTCACCCCGCAGCGTGCGCAGGCCCGCGGGCGGGGTGAGCAGGACGGAGGTTTTCGTGGGGTTCACCGCCACCCAGCCGTTGCTGTAGCGGCGGTTCCACACCCCGCTCGGGAGGCGGTTGGCCGTCTCGACCGCCTCCCCGAGCCGCGCGTCCTGGTACAGCGACCAGTACGGGTTCTTGTAGTCGGGATCGGCCCTCGTCCAGCACGTGTGAGGGCTCGCGAGCAGCGCGGCCGACGCGTACCCGACGCGCTCCTCCTGCTCCGACTTGGTGTGCGTGACCAGCAGCAACCAGGACTCGCCGAGCGCGGCCTGGGCCCGCTGCTCCTTGAACTGGTTGCCCTGGAACGTGATCAGCTCGCCGGTGCCGTCGTCGCCGCGCAGGCCGAAGTTCTCCTCCATCGCACCCGCGTACCGGGAGTGCGCCGACCACCGGCCCGGCGTCAGCTGGGACTCCG
Organism: Lentzea rhizosphaerae; assembly: GCF_042649515.1. NCBI lineage: Bacteria > Bacillati > Actinomycetota > Actinomycetes > Pseudonocardiales > Pseudonocardiaceae > Lentzea > Lentzea rhizosphaerae. The sequence goes on from NZ_JBHRZI010000005.1 coordinate 67,151, forward strand.
ACACGTTGGGCACCAGCATCTTCCCGGACTTCTCCAGGGCGTCACCGGCGAGCGCGAGCATGCCGTCGAGGCCGTCGCGCAGCAGCCGGTCGGTCCCCGCCGTGTCGGCGGTGCCCGCGATCACCGCGGGCGAGTAGTACTTGAGCGAGCTGAAGTCGTTGTCCGCCAGCACGCCGTCCCAGCCCTCGCGGAGCACCTCGGCGACGACGGCGTCCGCCCACGACTTCTGGTAGGCCGGGTCCCACACCGTCATCTGCCAGTGCTTCGGGTACCCGGCCCACTCGATGCGCTGCCCCTTCGTGTCGATCGCGAACCACTCGGGGTGCTGCTGTTCCGCCGCGAAGTACCCGACCCCGGTGGGCAGGTACTTCGCGTCCCGGCCGGCCACGATCGCGCCCTCGTAGTTGCGGGCGCTGGAGAAGTCCTTGTACACCAGGACCTTCATCTTGGGGTTCAGCTCGTGGAGCTTGCGCATGGCCGCCGTCTCCCACGCGTTCAGCACCACCACGTCGTAGTGCTTCGCGGCGGCCTTGAGCTCCCAGGAGGACGGCGAGTCGCCGATGCCGTACCACCACGCGCACGGCGCCAGCGGTTTCGGCACCGGCCCCGTGACGATGGGCTCGGTCGCCTCGCTGACCGTGCACGCGCTCGAAAGGAGTACGAACGCGACAGCGGCGAATCGGCGGATCAGCGATTTCTGCGCCAACACAACTCCCCTGCTGTCATCAAGAGAATCCTCAGGTCCAGCCACAACGACCAATTCGCGATGTAGTAGTTGTCGTATCGAGACCTGTCGGCGATTGAAGTGTCACCTCGCAACCCGTGCACCTGGGCGAGCCCTGTCAGGCCGGTCGGAACGCGATGGCGAGCCCAATATAGCTCGTGAATTGCCGAAAACTCGCGAACGAAACCCGGGCGTTCCGGGCGGGGCCCCACCACGCACATGTCGCCGCGCAGCACGTTCCACAGCTGGGGCAGCTCGTCGATCGACGTGCGGCGCAGGAACCTGCCCACCGGACCGACCCGCGAGTCGCCCTCGACCGACCACTTCACCTGCGAGTCGTCCTCGCCGGACTGCCGCACGCTGCGGATCTTGTAGAGGACGAACGTGCGGTCGTCCATGCCGACGCGGACCTGGCGGAAGAAGAGCGGCCGGCCGCTCTCGACCAGCACCGCGAGCGCGCACAGGCCGATCACCGGCGACAGCACCACGAGCGCGACCGCCGCGAGCAGGAGGTCGGCCGCGCGCTTGATCCACCAGGTCGGTCTGCTGGTCGGGGCGGTGCCGAGGCGCATCAGCGGGTAGCTGCGCAGCCGTTCGATGCCGGGGCCGTCGGGGTGCAGCTCGAACATGCGCGGCACGACGAGCGTCGAGCAGCCGAGCCGGTGGGCCGTGATGGCCGCGTCGACCAGCGGTGAGTCGCGGGTGTGCGAGAACGCGAGCACCACGGTGCCCGCCCGCAGCCGCACGATGGCGTCCGCGAGGTCGCCGTCGACGATCTCCAGCACCGGCGGCTGCCGGTCGGGATCGGGGCCGGAGTCGGCGAACGCGACAGGTCGCAGACCGAACTCGGGGTGCTCCAGCATCGTGCGCGCGAGGTTCACGCCGACCTCGCCCGCGCCGACGATGATCGTGCGGTCGCAGCGGTCGAACCGCCTGCGGCACCAGCGGCCGAACGCGAACACGAACCACCTGACCGGCTCGATGACCAGCGCGAACGTGATCATCGCCCACTGCACCGCGGCCACGTCCTGCTGCGCCGCGCCGCCGACCAGGCCGATGCCGGCGAGCAGCGCGAACGCCAGCGCCGTGCTCGCCGCGGACCGGGGCAGGTCCTGCAGCCAGGACAGCCACAGACGCCTGCGGTACAGGCGCCAGGATCCCCTGATCGTGAGCACCGCGGCCGCGACCGCACCGCCCCAGACCCAGCCGAGTTCGCGGTGCAGGGACACCGCCACGAGCGTCGCGCAGTCGACGAGGACCAGCAGCACCGCGACGGCGTTCACCCGGCTGAGCAGGTCACGGCGACCCCCGGGCTGTCTGACGCCGGGCTGGACGGGGCGTCCGGGATCAGCCTCCCGAGCCGGGAGTGGTGCGGCTGGAACGGCAACCGCCGAGAATCGCCTCATTAGAAGATCATCCGATCGAAGGAGTTTTGACCACGGGACCGCTCGAAAGAGTGAATGTGCGATGAGAAATCATCTCTTCGGGTGTCAACATTCCCTCTTTGGTGTCCCGACCCAACGCAGTTGGTGAGGTTTCGACATAGTTGCTGCCCTGAAGTCGCCCAGGGCCGTCTCAAAGCTTTAGCACGCCGTGTCAATAATTCACGCCACCAACCGCGAGCCACCGAAGAGGGGGCATTGAGTGAGAGTCGACGAACACGGGATCCGGCATTCTGCCGGGGACCCCGCCGCGGTCGTGCAGCACACGACCCACGTGCACGTCGTCCTGCCCGCCTACAACGAGGCGGCCGCGCTCCCGCGGTTGCTGCGCCGCACCGCCGAGGTCGAGCTCGACGGCCGGATCACGGTCTGGGTGGTCGACGACGGGTCGTCCGACGGCACCGGCGACTGTGTGGCCGGAGTGCGCGGCCTCGACGTCCGCCTGGTGCGTCACCCGGAGAACCTCGGCCTCGGCCAGGCCGTCCAGTCAGGACTCAGGGCGGTGCTCGCGGAAGCGGCGCCGGACCACGTCCTGGTCGTGATGGACGCCGACGACACGCACGATCCCGGCGTGATTCCCGCGCTGCTGAAGGAGATCTCAGCCGGCGCGGACATCGTGATCTGCTCCCGGTTCGTCGACGGCGGTGACGACTCGACGGCGCCGCGCTGGCGCCGGTTGTTGTCCCGCGGCGCCACCGTCGTGCTGCGCAGGGCGCTCGAGGTCGAGGGCGTGCAGGACTTCACCAGCGGGTTCCGCGCCTACCGGGTGAGCCTGCTGCGCCGCGCCGCCGCGCACTGGGGCGAGCGGCTGGTCGAGGAACGCGGGTTCGCCTGCATGGTCGAGCTGCTGCTGAAGCTGCGGCACTGCGCGCCGGTGGTCAGCGAGATCCCGCTGAAGCTGCGCTACGACCGCAAGCCCACCCCCAGCAAGCTCAAGCTCGGCCGGACGCTGAGGCAGTACCTGCTGTTGCTCACGCGTGACCGGCTCGCGCCCGTTCCGTTCAGGAAGCTCTGATGTCATCCCGCGTCGTCGTCATCGGCGGAGGCATCTGCGGCCTCGCCACCGCGCACCGGCTCGTCCGCGCAGGACTGCCCGTGACGCTGCTCGAGGCCAGCGACCAGCTCGGCGGCCTCGGCACGTTCTTCTCGTCGCAGGACCGGTGGGTGGAGCGCTTCTACCACTGCGTGATGCCGAGCGACGACGCGCTGCTCGCCCTGCTCGACGAGGTGGGGTTGACCGACGGCGTCGGCTGGCGCCCCACCCGGATGGGCATGGTCGTCGACGGCGTGCACCGCTCGTTCAACTCCGCGCTGGACCTGCTGCGGTTCACGCCGCTGAGCCTCGCCGACCGGATCCGGTTCGGCGTGATCTCGTTGCTGCTGCGCAGGCTCGGCAAGGGCAAGGACCTCGACCGGATGCGCACCGAGGACTGGTTGCGCGGCCTGTACGGCGACAAGGTCTGGAGCACGCTGCTCGCGCCGATGTTCGGCGCCAAGTTCGGCTCGGCGTTCGGTGACGTGCCGGCGCTGTACCTGTGGCAGCGGCTCGGCCGGGAGAGCAACGACTCCGTGCGCGGCTACCCCGCCGGCGGCTACAAGAGCGTGATCGACGCCCTGCGCGCGTCCATCGAGGCGGGCGGCGGCGAGGTCCGCACGTCCGCGCCCGTGAGCCGCGTGGAGACCGCACCGGACCGGGTGCTCGTCACGCTGGCCGACGGCGACACGATCGAGGCGGACCACGCCGTCTCCACCGTGCCGCTGCCCGCGTTGCGGGGCATCGCGGACGAGGACCTGGCGCGACGGCTGCCCGAGGTGCGTCTGCCCTACCAGGGCGTCGTGAACACGTTGTTCTTCCTCCGCAAGCCGTTGTCCGGGCACTACTGGGCGCCGGTGCTGCGCTCGGGCACGGACTTCGACGGCGTGATCGAGATGACGCCGCTGACCGGCACCGAGCGGTACGGCGACAGGCACCTCGTGTACGTCATGCGCTACACCGACCGCGAGTCCGCGCTGTACCGCGAGGACGACGCGAGCATCGCCGAGAGGTGGACCGAGCAGCTGCTGAGCCTCCACGAAGGACTGGCGCCGGAGGACGTCGACGAGGTGCGCGTGTTCAAAGCGCCGTTCGTCGAACCGGTGTACCCGCTCGGGTACCTGTCCCAGCGCCCCGCCGTCGAGGTGCCCGGCACCCGCCTGATGCTCGCCACCACGGCCCACGTCTACCCCAACGTCACGAGCTGGAACTCGAGCGTCGAGCTCGCGAACTCCGTGACGGACCTGCTCCTGCGCGACGCCAGGAGATCATCGACCCAGGAGAACACCGCATGGCCCGCAGAATCGGCGCGGTGATCGCCGCACTCACGATCACCGCGGTCAACCTCGTTTCCTCACAGGACGTCCAGGCCGATCCGTCGCCCCTGCTGCCCGACCTGAGGCAGGCGCCCATCGGCTGCCCCGGCGGCTTCTCCGGCAGCCCGGTCACGTGCCGCGCCTGGGACGTGTGCCCGGTGGAACACGCCTCGGAGCCGCGGGGCAAGTGCGTGTACGGCGACGGACCGGTCGAAGCGGTCCGGCTGCGGTTCACCACCTCGATCGACAACATCGGCGACGGCCCGTTGCTGCTGCACGCGCACCGCGACAGCACCGACGTGCCCACGATGAAGGTCCGCCAGGCGATCCAGTCCGGTGTGGACGGTTCGATCGCGGGCTCGTTCGCCGAGGCGCGGCGCGAGACCCGGTCCAGCGCCTACTACGAGCCCGCACCGACGCACGAGCACTGGCACCTGCTCAGCTTCGAGTACTTCCAGCTGCGTACCCCCGACGGCGGTGTCGTCGTGACGGACCGCAAGAACGGCTTCTGCATCGGTGACCGCTACACGGTCCGCGACGACCTCGACCACCGGCCCGCCGACCCGGAGAGTCCCGCCGGGCAGCTGGCGGGCCGCCTGGACGGTCACATGTGCGAACACCACAACCCGTCCGCTCTGGACGTGATGTTCGGGATCTCCGTCGGTGCCGGTGACGACTACAAGCACGAGGTCGACTTCCAATGGCTGGATCTCACCCGCGTGCCGTCCGGGATCTACGACGTCGTCAACGTCGTGAACTCCGACAGGGCGTTGCTGGAGAAGAACTACGACAACAACGCGTCGTCGATCGCGATCTCCGTGCAGTGGCCGCGCGGTGCGGCGAACCCGCCTGCCACGATCGAGACGCCGCCGACCGTGCGCATGATCCGCAGCTGTCCCGGCAAGGAACGGTGCGCGAAGGGCCGCTGAACCGAGCCACCGTCAATACTTCACGAACGGGGTGTGTCCGCAGTTGCGGACACACCCCGTTCCTTTTGTGCCGAGACAAACGGTCAGCAATCGGGCGTCTATCACAGTCCCCATTGGAAAAGCAATCCATCACTCTTCGGAACCGAATTCGATCACACATAGCACACGTGCAGGCAGCCGCACAATTCCTCCCTGCAACAACAAACTCGCGATCAAGTCAATAGGCCAAGCAGTGCAACGTTGATCACAGCCCAGAGTGTCTTAGGCAACCCCCTTGGACCTTGACCTGGGCATGTGGTGGGTTGAGAGAATTCAGCTCGCGATTCCACCCCGTCAGGATTGCGATCCGACCCTGATTCCCCCCGATCAGGAGTGCCCACCTTGAGCACGCCAGCCGTCTCATTACGCGATTTCGTCCTAGGCCAACTACGAAACCTCCTGCGAGCTGTCGGTTTGGCGAAGTCCGCAGAAAGAGCGACGAATCTGCTGGGTGAGGCATTGGGCCCCGGTAGCCTTCAGCCCCTCTCCGCGGTTCCGAGCTGGTCCTCTTTCGTCGCCGACGACCACACCCCGGTCGAATTCTCGGTGGCTTTGGCCCGAAACGAACCGCCCACCGTCCGCATGATCGTGGAGTCGCTCGCCGAACAGCCCGGCACGCGAGCGAACCTCGCCGAGGCCCTCGAGGTGCTCGACCGGCTGACCGCGCAGCACCAGCTGGACCTCGGGCAGCTGGACCGGGTGCGGGACCTCTTCCTCCCGGACGACCCGCAGGGCGCGTTCGCGTTCTGGTACTCGCTGATCGTCGGGCCCGACGCGCCCGCGATCAAGGTCTACCTCAACCCCGAGGTGCGCGGGCGTGAGAGCGCGACCAGGTTGGTGGGCGAGGCGTTGGATCGGCTCGGTCTGAGCGCGGTGCTCCCCGCGATCACCGAGCACGCGTTGCGCAGGGAGGGCCTGGACCGGTTCTCGTTCTTCGCGATCGACCTGACGGACTCCAGCCGGGCTCGGGTGAAGACCTACGTGTCCCACGAGGACGCCGTGGTGCAGAACGTGGTGCGGGCCGCGTCGGCGGTAGCGGACGTGGACCTGGAACTCCTGGCGGACGTCACGGAACTGGCCTGCGGCGGCACGGGACCGTTCACCGGCCGCCCGCTGATGTCGAGCTACACCTTCATGGCCGGCGACACGGACCGGCCGAGCGGCTACTCCCTCTACATCCCGGTGCGGGACTACGTGCAGGACGACCTCGAAGCGTGTGAGCGCGTTCTCGCGATCATGACGAGGTGCGGGCTCGACACGGCACCGTTCGTCATGGCTCTCGCGAGCATCGTCCGGCGGCCGCTGGGCGAGGGCGTCGGACTCATCGCCCACGTGTCGCTGCGGCTCGGCAGGCCGCGGCCAGGAGTCACGGTCTACCTGTCTTCGGAGGCGTACGCCGTCACGCCTCCGCGCACCGAAGCACTGTCCGCCTAGAAAGGCACGTCCGTGGAGCCGTACCGCATCAAGGTCGTCGAACCCATTCCCATCACCACTCGCGAGTACCGGGAACGCGTGTACGCCGCCGCCGGGTACAACCAGTTCAACCTCACCGCGGACGACGTGACGATCGACCTGCTCAGCGACTCCGGCACCGGTGCGCTGTCCGCCGAGCAGCAGGCCGCCGGCATGCGCGGCGACGAGACCTACGCGGGCGCGCGGTCGTGGTTCCGGTTCCGCGAGGTGGCCGAGGACCTGACGGGTTACCGGCACATCTACCCGGTGCACCAGGGCCGTGCCGCGGAACGGATCCTGTTCACCGCGTTGCTCGAGCCGGGGCAGGTCTCGCTCAGCAACACGCACTTCGACACCACGCGCGCGAACGTGGAACTGGTGGGAGCCGTGGCGCGGGACATCCCGTGCCCGGCGGCGAAAGACCTCGACAGCGACGAGCCGTTCAAGGGCGACATCGACCTCGTCGCGCTCGAAGAGGCGTTGAGCGGCCCTGACGACGTCGGCCAGGTGCTGATGACGATCACCAACAACGGCGGCGGCGGCCAGCCGGTCTCCATGGCGAACATCAAGGCGGCCAGCAAGTTGTGCCGCAAGCACGGGGTGCCGTTCATCCTCGACGCGGCCAGGTTCGCCGAGAACGCGTGGCTCGTGACCCAGCGGGAGAAGAAGTACCAGGACCGCAGCCCGCGCGACGTCGCGAAGAAGGCGTTCCGGCTGGCCGACGGTTGCGTGCTCAGCCTGAAGAAGGACGGCATCGTCCACATCGGAGGGATGCTCGCGCTCAACGACCCGGATCTGGCCAAGCAGTGCGAACTCCTGCTGATCGCCACCGAGGGGTTCCGCACCTACGGCGGGCTCTCCGGGCGCGATCTCGACATGTGCGCGCAGGGCCTGGTCGAGGTGACCGACCCGCTGTACCTGCGGGAGCGGGCCGAGGCGACCGCGTACCTCGCGGACTGCGCGCGCGAGGCCGGGGTGGACAGCGTGCGGCCGACCGGTGTCCACGCCGTCTACCTCAACGCGGCCAGGCTGCTGCCGCACGTCCCGCCGAGCAGGTTCACCGGTCACGCGCTCGCGTCGGAGCTGTACCTGGCGGGCGGAATCCGGTGTGCCGAGGTGGGTTCGCTCTACCTCGGGGAGATCGACTCCTCGGGAGAGCTGGTCACGCCGGCGCCGTTCGAGCTCGTGCGCCTGGCGATCCCGCGGCGCGTCTACACCCGCAGCCACCTGGAGTACGTGGCGGAGACGCTCGCGGGGATCGCCAAGAACCCGGAGAAGGTTCCCGGCTACCGGCTAACGGAAGCACCGGCGATGCTGCGCCCGTTCCGCTGCCGCCTGGAGCAAGTTCGCTGACGATGAACGGCGCATTCGTTCACCTCAGGTGGACAAATGCGCCGTTCATCCAGGTCGTCAGGCCATCACGTCGAGCTTGTTCATCGCGTGCTCGATCACGCGCACCAGCACGGCCTTGCACGACTCGCGGTCACGGGCGTCGCACAGCACCAGCGGCACCGTGTCCGCGACGTCGAGCGCGGCGCGCATCTCGTCCGTCGTGTAGGAGTGGCTGCCCTCGAAGCAGTTCACGGCCACCACGAACGGGATGCCGCGGCGCTCGAAGAAGTCGATCGCGCCGAACCCCGCGTCCAGCCTGCGGGTGTCGACGAGCACGACCGCGCCGATCGCGCCCATCGACAGCTCGTCCCACATGAACCAGAAGCGGTCCTGGCCGGGCGTGCCGAACAGGTAGAGCACGAGCTCCGGGTTGATCGTGATGCGGCCGAAGTCGAGTGCGACAGTGGTGGTGTTCTTGCCCTCCACACCGGCGAGGTCGTCGATCTCCTCGCCGGCCTCGGTGAGCAGCTCCTCGGTCCGCAGCGGGGTGATCTCGCTGACCGCGCCGACCATCGTGGTCTTGCCGACGCCGAACCCGCCCGCGACCACGATCTTGACCGAGGAGGGGACGAGCAGCTCTTCGCGCCGCTGCTCAGATTGCACGGACACCATCGAGCACCTTCTGGAGTAGGTTCAGGTCGACCGGGACCGCCGTTCTCGACGGGTCCCGGGTGATGACGTCACCGCGCTGGATGAGGTCGCTCAGCAACACCTTCACGACCACGAGCGGCGCGTGCAGGTAGGCGGCGACCTCGGCGACGGACAGCGGTTTCCGGCACAGTTTGATGATTTCGAGGTGCTCGACCGAGAGCGAGGTGTGGTCGGACGACGTCCGCAGCGCTCGCACCTGGGTCGTGAGGGTCAGTTCCTCGCCCGCGGGCTTGGGCCTGGTGCGACCGCTCACCATCGCGTAGGGGCGGACCAGGGGGCCCGCCGCCTCGTCGTACCACCAGTCCGCCGAGTGCTGGCTCATGACAGGCCCAGTGCGTTCGGCAACCGGGGCGATGCCAGTGTTCTCGGCGCTGAGGAGAGGTACGCGCCCACGCGCTTCACGAGCATGTTCATCTCGTAGGCGATCATGCCCATGTCGGCGTCCTCGTCACCGACGACGGCGAGGCAGGCGCCCTGCCCCGCGGCGGTGACGAACAGGTGCGCGCGCTCCATCTCCACGATGGTCTGCCGGACCTGCCCGCCCCCGAAGTGCCGTCCGGTGCCCCGAGCGAGGCTCTGGAACGCCGACGCCATCGCCGAGAGGTGATCGGAGTCGTCCTTGGACAGTTCGGGAGAGCGGGCGAGCAGCAGACCGTCCGCCGAGAGCACGACCGCGTGCCGGGCACCGACCACTCTGGCGACGAGGTCTTCCAGCAGCCAGTTGAGCTCGGGGTGCCCGCCGGTCAGGTCGTCCACGGAAATAGCCCTTTCGGTGTTAGGCGTGATCACGGTTCCACGACGTCGTCCGCCTGGCGGGCGTTGCGCGTGCCCTGCTGGAAGGCGGACATGCCGTCGCGGGTTCGTTCAGCCCGTTCCTCCGAGTGGAGCTCGGTGAGATCGGGCACAGGCCGGAGGTCGTCGTTGGCCAGTTGCGGCACCAGGTGCTGCTGCCGCCTCCGGCGCGGCAGCTCGGGCCGGGTGTCCTGACGGGTCTGGTCACCTTCCGCGGGGTCGTCGGCCGGCCACTCCCCTGCCAGGTGGCCTTCCCGCGGCAGTTCGAGGCGGCCGCTGATCTCCGGCTCCCTCGGGTGGACGGGGGCGTGGCCTTTTCCCGCGCCTGCCCAGAACTCGTCCAGCTGGAAGGACTCGGTGGGCCTGGCGTCGTGCACCAGGTCGCCCTGCATCGCCATCGGGGCCGCGGCCTGCTGCAGGGTCTGCTGCCGGAACGTCGGCTTGGGCAGCTGGGTCGCGTCGACGGGATCGGCCGCGCCCGCCTCACCGATGATCAGCTCGGACGGGATGAGCACCAGCGCGATCGTTCCGCCGGACGGGCAGTCGCGCAGCTCGACGCGGACGTGGCGGCGGGCCGCCAGCCGTGCGACGACGAACAGGCCGAGGCGGGACTCGCCGCGCAGCCTCATGGCCTCGAAGTCCGGCGGTGCGGCCAGCATCTTGTTGTGCTGCTCGCGGTCCTCCGGCTTGATGCCGAGGCCGTGGTCCTCGATCTCGATCACGAGTCCCTGCGGCACCTCGCTGCTGTGCACCTCGACCTGCGAGCGGGGCGAGGAGAACGAGGTCGCGTTGTCGACCAGCTCGGCGATCAGGTGGATGATGTCCGCCACCGCGGCGCCGGCCAGCGCCACCTCGGGCACCGGGTTGACCTTCACGCGGGCGTACTGCTCGGTCTCCGCGACGGCCGCGCGAACGACGTCGAGCATGCGCACGGGCTTGCGCCACTGCCGTCCCGGCTGCTCGCCGGTGAGGATGATCAGGTTCTCGGCGTTGCGGCGTGCGCGCGTGGCGAGGTGGTCGAGCTGGAAGAACGCGTCGAGGTGGTCGGGGTTCTCCTCCTCGCGCTCCAGCTTGTCGAGGATCTTGAGCTGGCGGTGCACCAGACCCTGGTTGCGGCGGGCGATGTCGAGGAAGACCCGGTTCACGCCTTCACGCGTCTGGGACTCCTTCACGGCCGCGGCGACGGCGGTGTACTGCGCGGCGTTGAACGCGTCGGCCACCTGGCCGATCTCGTCGTTGCCGTAGTCGAGCGCGGGCACCTCGGCCGCAACGTCGACGTGCTTGCCCTCGCGCAACCGCTCGACGATGTCCGGCAGGCGTTCGTGCGCGAGCTTGAGCGAGTCGCTCTTCAGGCTCGTCAACCGGACGATCAACGCCTTGTTCACGAGGCGGCTCGACACGCGCACGGCGACGAAGATGCCGATGATGACGGCGATCAGCGCGATGAGGCTGCCGATCAGCACCGTCGTGAACTTCTCCTTGCCGTTGCCCATGGCGACGTTCACCGTGCCGCTGGACTGCTTCTCGACCAGCGAGACCAGTTCGGCCGACACCGCGCGGTCCGCGGTCTCCCAGTCGGTGAGCCCGACCGACGAGCCGATGGGCCGTTCCGCGGTCTGCAGCAGGCGGTTCTCCATGGAGACGAGCTGCTGCCACTGAGGGCTGCCGGTGAGCTGCTTGTAGGCCTCACGGGTTTCCGGCAGGGCGTAGGTCTCGTTCGCGGTGAGGTACGAGTGGTACGCGCCGACGAGGTTGACGAACTCGCGGTGCTCGTCCGGCGTGAACTTGCCCGCCGCCACCGCGCCGGAGGCGATCGAACCGGCCCGCGACATCGAGTCGGCGGCCTGGAAGTACTGGATGCCGACGAGCGCGTGCTGCGTCGTCTCGGCGTCCGGAACGATGCGGGCCTGCGTGTTGAACATCGAGAGACCCGCGTCCAGCACGCTGTTGTAGTAGCGGTAGGTCTCGGGCTTGGACGCGGTGCCCGCCTCGAGCCGCGCCCGCTGGTCTGGGAGCTGGTCCAGCAGACCGCTCAGCTTGTTGATCCCGTCGACGATCTCCTTCGGCGCCGAGGAGGCCAGCTCGGTGAACGCCGTCCGCATCTTGCCGACCGCGACGTCGGTCTCCTGCTGCTGTTTGAGCAACGCGGTCGTGCTCGAGCCCGGCTTGCTCAGGCTCGTCATGGTGAGCTCGCGTTCCTTCTGCAGCGACGCGAACGACTGGATGGCCGGAATCGACGCGTCTCGCACACCCGTGGCGACCAGCTGAAGGTACAGCCCCTCGAAGACGGTGTACGACGAGAACAGGGCCCACATCACCAGGAGGACGATGCTGGGAACCACCACAACACCAGTGAGCCGTGAACGAATTGTCTTGTAATTCGTATCAGGCACGTTCTTCAGCTTCACAACTCTCCACGACCACCCGAATTGGCGACGGAAAGATAGCATCGCTTGATCAACAGCGATGATCTTGGGGGTGGCATGCAGCGTACTCAGTCGAGTGCAGTGCGCAACACCCCCGATCCGAGGTTCGGTACTGGCGTGTGACCTGCGCTTGTGATGCGTGAACACGCTCTCCGAAGTAGAACGGTCACCGAAGTACTCCACACCTGCGGGTACTCCGAACTGGCCTTTCCCGAACTGACCACGGGAAACGCACCGGTTAATGAGCGTGTACTTGACAGAACGCGCGAAATCTTCTAAGCGGAGACGGAGTGCAACCGTCCGTCACCGTTGGTTGTTCGTGAATTCGCACGCGGAACTCGCGTACGTCTTGCGGTACGTGCTCGGTGACGTGCCGACCTCGCGCCGGAAGACGGTGCGGAAGTTCGCGCCCGTGCCGAACCCGGTAGCTGCCGCGATGCGGTCGACGGACCAGTCGGAGGTCTCCAGCAACCGACGAGCGCTCAGAATTCGCTGCAACACCACCCAGCGCATCTGCGGCATCCCGGTCTCGCGCTCGAAGTGGCGGATGAAGGTCCGGCGGCCGAGGTTGGCGCGCTCGGCGAGCAGGTCGACCGTGATCGTGTCGCCGAGGTGCGCCATCACCCACGACCGCACCGGTGACAGGTCCGCGCGGACCGGGCTCAGCACGTCGACGTACTGGGGCTGTGCCCCGTCGCGGGCGGGAGACGCGACGACGTCCTTACCCGCCTCGTTCGCGGCCAGGACACCGAAGTCCGTGCGGATCAGGTGCAGGCACGCGTCGATGCCCGCACCTCCGCCGGCCGAGGTGAGAACGTTGCCATCCTGGACGAACAGCCCGTTCCGGACAACGCATAAGGATCGTGACACCGCGGGTGGTGTCACGGTGTCACGATCCTGGCGTTGCCCGACGTGATCCCCCTCGACCTCAGCATCCCGGCCGCGGGTGTCCTCGACGGACGCGACGCGACCACGCGCTGGCGGTACCTCGACCAGTTGCGCGCGCTGCACCCGTCGGCGAAGGTGCTGGAAGGCGCCAAATCCGGTGGAGTCCACGCGGGAGGTTCGCGAGGCTCTTTCCCACGGGAAACACCACTGAGGACTGGGGCGTGCCGTGGGAAAGCGCCTACGGCTACGTGCAGGCCGTCAAGCACGGCGACACCATCTACGTCTCCGGCCAGCTGTCGCACGACGGCGCCGGACCTACGCCAACGCGGCCGAGCTGCCCGGCAGGTTCGGAGCTTCCTTGGACAACGTGGTCGAGGAGGTCGTGTACGTGCTCGACATCCCGGCCGCGTTCGAGGTGGCGGGCAAGGTGCGGAAGGAGGCGTACGGGCGGCCTGATCCGCAGGTGGCCAGCACGCTGGTCGGCATCACGGCGCTCGCGTTCCCCGAACAGCTGGTGGAGATCAAGTTCGTCGCGCGGGTCTGAAAGGGCGTTACCGTTGTCGGATGGCATCCGTGCACCCGCCCGGCCTGACCAGGTTCCGGACGCACGACCTGCCCGGCTCCCGCAGGCTGGCCGGGTGGGAGGAGCACAACGCCCGCGCGCTGGTCGGCCTGCGGGCTCAGCCCTTCGGTGACCGGCCCTTCGACGGCACCGAGGTCAACCTCACCCTGCCCCGCCTGCAGCTCGCGCGGGTGACCGGGTCGCCGCACGCCGTCGAGCGGGACGTCCGGCAGATCGCCACGCACCCCGCCGACGGTGTGATCGTCTACTTCGCACTGGCCGGTGACGCCCGCTTCCACCACCGCGGGGGAAGCGGGCTGATCGTGCCGGGGCAGGGGCTCGTGCTGGACGGGGACCAGCCGTTCCAGCGGTCGTTCGACGGCGGTCTCACCGAGCTCGTGCTGAAGGCGCCGCGGGCTGTGCTGCGCGAGATCCGGCGCGGGCCTGTAAAGCCTCGGGTGTTCGACGCACGGGACGACGCGCACGCACGGGCGTTGGTGAGCACGCTCTCCAACGCGCTGCGTGGTGGCACTGACTGGGACGGGCTGGAGGACGTCGCGACCGGGCTGCTCGGCAGGCTGCTCGGGGGTGAGTGCTCTGCCGCCGCAGACCTGGCCGCCGCGCACGCGTTCATCACCGCCCACCTGTCCGAGCAGGACCTGTCCGCGAGCCGGATCGCCGCCGCCATCGGGTATTCGGAACGGCACCTCTCCCGGCTGTTCTCGAAGTCCGGGCAGAGCGTGCCGCAGGCGATCCTGACGGCACGGCTCGACGCCGCCCGGCGCATGCTCGCCGAGCCCGTCACGCTGGCCGAGGTCGCCGCGCGGAACGGTTTCGTCTCGCAGGCGCACTTTTCCCGCACCTACCGGGCGCGGTTCGGCACCACGCCGCGGCAGGACCGGCGCGAGTTTTTGCCTTTTTCCGCCACGTCCGGGCGCTGAGGCTCCGCGGCGGCAGCGGGCGGGTCACCGTTTCCGGCATGGTGACCTTCCACGACGGCCTCGCCGACACCGCCCCACCGACGCACGCCGCGGTCGAGACCGACGTGCTGATCGTCGGATCGGGTCCGGCGGGCGCCTCCGCAGCGCTGTTCCTGTCCACGCTGGGCGTCCCGAACATCATGATCACCAAGTACCGCTGGACCGCGAACACACCGCGGGCGCACATCACCAACCAGCGGACGATGGAGATCTTCCGCGACCTCGGCATCGAGGACCAGGTGCTCGCGGACGCCACGCCGCACCACCTGATCGGCGACACGGTGTTCTGCACGTCGATCACCGGTGAGGAGATCGGCCGCATCCTCACGTGGGGCAACCACCCCGCGCGGCACGCCGACCACGAGCTCGCCTCGCCGTCGCTCAACTGCGACATCCCGCAGACCTACCTGGAGCCCATCCTGGTCCGCAACGCGACCGCGCGCGGCACGCAGACCCAGTTCAGCACCGAATACCTGAGTCACGAGCAGGACGACGACGGCGTGACAGTGCGGGTGCTGAACCGGCTGACGGGCGCCGAGTACACGATCCGCGCGAAGTACCTCATCGGCGCAGACGGTGCGCGGTCCGCGGTGGCCGCCGACCTCGACCTGCCCTACGAGGGCGCGATGGACGTCGCCGGGTCCATGAACATCACGTTCAAGGCGGACCTGTCCGAACTCTGCCGGCACCGTCCTTCGGTGCTGTACTGGGTGATCCAGCCCGGCGCGAACGTCGGCGGGATCGGCGCGGGGCTCGTGCGGATGGTCCGGCCGTGGCACGAGTGGCTCATCGTCTGGGGCTTCGACCTCGCCCAGGGCGTGCCCGAGGTGACCGAGGACGACGCCCTGCAGATCGTGCGCAACCTCGTCGGCGACCCGGCCCTCGACGCGGAGATCACCGGGATCTCGTTGTGGGGCAACAACGAGCAGTACGCCACCAGCCTGCACCGCGGGCGGGTGTTCTGCGCGGGGGACGCGGTCCACAAGCACCCGCCGAGCAACGGACTGGGGTCCAACACCTCCATCCAGGACTCCTACAACCTCGCGTGGAAGATCGCCGCCGTCCTGAACGGGCAGGCAGGCGCCGAACTGCTGGACACCTACACCGCCGAACGCGCTCCCGTCGCCCGGCAGATCGTGTTGCGGGCCAACAAGTCCGCCCGCGAGTTCGGCGCGTTGTTCGAGGCGCTCGGCCTCGACGCGGCCGAGTCACCGGAGCAGATGCACGCGCAGATCGAGGAACGCAAGGACGTCAGCGCGGCGGGAGCGGCCAAACGTGCTGCTGTGCGTGAGGCGATGGAGCTCAAGAACTACGAGTTCAACGCGCACGGCGTGGAGATGGGCCAGTCGTACGTGTCCAGCGCGGTCGTTGCCGACGGCACCACCCGTCCGGAGCCGGCGCGTGATCCGGAGCTCTACTACGAACCGTCGACCTGGCCGGGAGCCCGGTTGCCGCACGCGTGGGTCGGTGACAGCAGGAGCAAGCTCTCCACCCACGACCTCGTGCCGTACGGGCGGTTCACGCTGCTGACGGGGATCACCGGCGAGGCGTGGGTGAACGCGGCGCAGAAGGCCGCCGACCGGCTCGGCGTGCCGGTCGAGACCGTCGTCATCGGTCCGGGACGTGCGGTGACGGACCTCTACTTCGACTGGTCACGACTGTCCGGTGTGGACGAAGACGGCGCCGTGCTGGTGCGTCCGGACAAGCACGTCGCCTGGCGCAGCCACTCGCTGCCCGCCGACCCCGAGGCGGAACTGATGGCGGTCCTGACCGCGGTCCTGAGCCGGGAGGAGAGCGCGTGAGCCGGCAGTTCGAGCACGTCACGCTCGGGCAGCGGGTCCGGTTCGGCACCGGACAGGCGGCCGTCAACCTCGCCGCGGAGGTCGAACGGCTCGGTGCGCGCCGGGTCCTGCTGATCGCGGAGGACGCCACCGAGGTGACCTCGAAGATCACCGTGGCGGCTCACTGCACGGACGTGGCACCGCACGTTCCGGTCCAGAACGCCGAACGCGCCCGGAAGCTCGCTTCGGAGTCCGAGGCGGACCTGCTGGTGAGCGTCGGCGGCGGATCCACGACCGGGCTGGCCAAGGCCGTCGCGCTGACCACCGGCCTGCCGATCGTCGCCGTGCCCACCACGTACGCGGGCTCCGAGGCGACCAACGTGTGGGGCCTGACCGAGGACGCCCGCAAGACCACCGGCAGCGACGACCGCGTCCTGCCCGTGACCGTCATCTACGACGCAGCGCTCACCGAGTCGCTGCCGCCGGAGCTCGCGGTCGCCTCCGGCTGCAACGCCCTGGCGCACTGCGTCGACTCGATGTGGGCCCCGCGCGCCGACCCGATCAACCAGGCGCTGGCGGTGGAAGGGATTCGGGCGCTGAGCCGCGGTCTCAGGCTGATCGGGGACGTGGAGGGGCGCGAGATGACGCTCTACGGCGCCTACCTGGCCGCCGTGGCGTTCGCCTCCGCCGGTTCCGGGCTGCACCACAAGATCTGCCACGTCCTGGGCGGCGCCTACAACCTCCCGCACGCGGCCACGCACACCGCGGTCCTCCCGTACGTGCTGGCGTTCAACGGACCTGCCGCTCCGGAGGCCGCCGCCAGGATCACCGAAGTGCTCGGCACCGGCGGCCTCACCGGCCTGTACGAGGACATCGGCGCCTCCCACGTGCTGCGGGGCGTGACCGACCCGGCGGAAGCCGCCCGTCTCGTGCTGCCCTCGGTTCCGCCGTCGAACCCCCGCCCGGTCACCGAGGACGACCTGACCGCACTGCTCGCCGCCGCCTCGGCGGGCCTGGATCCCACCGAGTGGAGCCGAGCATGACCACCCAGGAGCGCATCGAGGAAAGCCTGACCGCCGAGGTCGTCGCCTCGTTCGCCGGCACTGCGGACCCGCGGCTGAAAGAACTGCTGGAGGCCCTGACCCGGCACCTGCACGCGTTCATCCGGGAGGTGCGCCTCACCGAGGACGAGTGGACGCGGGCCATCGAGTTCCTGACCGCCGTCGGGCACATCACCGACGAGAGGCGGCAGGAGTTCATCCTGCTCTCCGACGTGCTGGGCGCGTCGATGCAGACCATCGCGGTGAACAACGAGGCGTACGGGAACGCCACGGAGGCAACGGTCTTCGGCCCGTTCTTCGTGGAGGAGTCGCCGCTGGCAGGAGACGGCGGCGACATCGCGGCGGGCGCGGCCGGAACCCCGTGCTGGGTCGAGGGAACCGTGCGCGACACCGACGGCAACCCGGTGCCGGGCGCCAGGATCGAGGTCTGGGAGGCCGACGAGGACGGCTTCTACGACGTGCAGTACACCGACGACCGGGTGGCGGGCCGCGGTCACCTGTTCTCCGAGGCCGACGGCAGCTTCCGCTTCTGGTGCGTCACGCCCACGCCGTACCCGATCCCGCACGACGGACCGGTGGGAGCACTGCTGAAGGCGGCCGGCCGCTCCCCCATGCGTGCCGCGCACCTGCACTTCATGGTGTCCGCCAACGACTTCCGCACGCTCGTCACGCACATCTTCGTCGAGGGCGATCCACAGCTGGAGATCGGCGACTCCGTGTTCGGGGTCAAGGAGTCACTCGTCAAGAAGTTCGAGGAACAACCGGCGGGCACACCGGCACCGGACGGGCGCGCGCTCGGCGACAAGCCGTGGGCGCGCGCCCGGTTCGACGTCGTGCTGGCGCCGGCTGATCTGCGGTGAAACCGGCGCTTTCACCTCGCCTGTCCTCAGCGGACGCATGACCCCGAGGGGCAGTACGACCTACCGGGTGTTGCGCGTCGTTGCCGCACAACGCACTCTGGAGGTCGAAAACGGTTTCGACCATGCGCCATCAGGAGCAGAGAGGATCGAATATCCAGTCGAATCTCATTCGAAAGGATTTCGATGGGCAGGCGACGGGCGGAAGCGGTCACCCTCGGGGACGTGGCCAAGCGGGCAGGCGTGTCCATCGCCACCGCGTCCAAAGCGATCAACGACCGCGGCGAGGTGGCCATGGCCACCAGAGCCCGCGTACTGCGCGCGGCGGCCGAGTTGTCCTTCCGCCCCAACGTTCTCGCGCAGGGCCTGGTCGCCGGCCGCACCAGGGCGATCGGCCTGCTCACCGACGAGCTGGACGGCCGCTTCGCCATCCCGATCCTGCTCGGCGCCGAGAACGTCCTGTCGGACCAGGAGATGTCGATCCTGCTGTGCGACACGCGCGGCGACGCCATCCGCCGCAACCACCACCTCCGCGCACTTCTGGCTCGCCAGGTGGACGGTTTCATCGTCGTGGGCGACAGCAACGACGTCCGCGCGTCCCTGGCCGACCTCCCGGTCCCCGCGGTGTACGTGTACTGCCGCTCCACCAACCCGTCCGACCTGAGCCTGGTCTCCGACGACGAGGGCGGCGCCAGACTCGCGATCGAGCACCTGATCACGTTGCGCCGCAGGAACATCGCCCACATCACCGGCCCGCAGTCCTACCGCGCCGCCCGCGACCGCGCCACCACCGTGCGCACGGTCCTGTCCGAACACGGCCTCCTCCTCGCCGGCGGGCAACCCCTGCACGGCGAGTGGTCGCAGCGCTGGGGCAGGCACGCCGCCCGGCTGCTGACCACCACCGCACCCGAGGTCGACGCCATCTTCTGCGGCAACGACCAGATCGCGAGCGGAGTGACCCAGGCCCTCACCGAGCTGGGGCGGCGCGTGCCGGACGACATCGCGATCGTCGGCTACGACAACTGGGAGATCTTCGCCGCCGACTGCAAACCGCCGCTCACGACGATCGATCTCAACCTCCAGGAGCTGGGCGCGACGGCGGTGGCTCACTTGTTCGCCGCGATGGAGGGCACTCCTGCGGCGGGGGTGGTGCGGCAGGCGTGCCGGCTCGTCGTTCGCGAGTCCAGTGCGTGAGCTCGACCCGAAAGTCGTCCGGCTGCTGATCACCAGCCGAAGTACCGCAGGAGCGCGACCCCGGCCTCGTCCGCGCGTCCGGCGTCGGCGAGCACGAGGCTCCGCTCGTGCGGAGTCCTCCCCTGCCGTGCTCGTGCACCAGCAACCGCTCACGCGTCAGCAGCCTGAACGCCTCCCGCAGCGTGTTGCGCGAGATCCCGAGCGCCGTGCGGAGGGCTTCCTCGGACAGGCGGGTGCCGGGGAGAAGATCGCCGTTCATGACGCGGGTGCGCACGAAGTCGGCCACGCGTTCCGCTGTGCTCACCCTCCCCAGGGCGACACCTTCAGCGGTCAGCGACGCAAGCCAGTCCCCGCTCGTCATGCGAACAGCTCATGACCGGACGAGCACTTTACATATCACGCCCACTTGTCAAGTCGCTTTACATCTCCTACGGTTTTGTCAAACAGGCCGACGGGAGGATCGAGATGACAGGCACTGTCACGCCCGGCTCCACCGAGCAGTGGAAGGACCACAAGCGCTACCTGTGGCTGATCGGCCTGGTGGTCCCGTCGCTCGCCTTCGTCGCACTGGGCCTGCACGCCCTGACCGGGTGGAGCGTGTGGCTGTGGATCGGCCCGATCGTCGTGCTGGTGATCGTCCCCGCCATCGACCTGATCGCGGGCCTCGACCGCTCGAACCCGCCTGACGAGCTCATCGAGGCGCTGGAGCAGGACCGCTACTACCGGTGGATCACGTTCCTGTTCCTGCCCGTCCAGTACGCCGGTTTCACCGCAGCGTTCTGGGTGATCGCGCACGGCGGACTGTCCGTTGTGGACAAGATCGGTCTCGCGGTGTCGATCGGCTGCATCGGCGGCATCGGCATCAACACCGCGCACGAGCTGGGACACAAGAAGGAGAGCCACGAGCGCTGGTTGTCCAAGATCGCGCTCGCGCAGAGCTTCTACGGCCACTTCTACATCGAGCACAACCGCGGTCACCACGTCCGCGTCGCGACGCCGGAGGACCCGGCCAGCGCACGCGTTGGCGAGAGCTTCTACCGGTTCTGGCCACGCACCGTCGTCGGGTCGGTGAAGAGCGCGTGGCGGTTGGAGAAGAAGCGTTACGGCCGCCGCGACCGGCACCCGTACCGGATCGGCAACGACGTGCTCAACGCGTGGCTGATGTCGGCCGTGCTGTGGGGCGCGATGATCTGGTGGCTAGGCGTCGGGATCCTGCCGTACCTCGTCCTGCAGGCCGTGGTGGGCTTCTCGTTGCTGGAGATCGTGAACTACATGGAGCACTACGGCATGCTGCGGCAGAAGGTCGGCGTGCCGGGCCGCGTCCGGTACGAGCGGGTGAATCCCAGCCACAGCTGGAACTCCAACAACATCGCCACCAACGTCCTGCTGTACCACCTGCAACGGCACAGCGACCACCACGCCAACCCCGTGCGGCGCTACCAGACCCTGCGGGACTTCGAGGAGTCCCCCGTGCTGCCCACCGGGTACGCCGGGATGATCCTGCTCGCGCTGGTGCCGCCGTTGTGGCGCCGGGTCATGGATCCGCGCGTGCTCAACCACTTCGGCGGTGACATCAGCCTCGCGAACATCCACCCGCCTGCTCGGGCGAAGGTGCTGGCCCGCTACCCGGTGCCGCCCGCGAGGGCCGAGCAGACCCGGCCGGACACGATCACGCTCACCGAGGACGCCGGAGGTGGCCGGTGCCCGGGATGCGGCTACGTTTACGACGCCGCGGTCGGCGCTCCTCGCGAGGGCTTCCCCGCGGGAACGCCGTGGTCGGCGGTGCCGGACTCCTGGTGCTGCCCGGACTGCGGTGTGCGCGAAAAGGTCGACTTCGTTTCCATCGGAGCTCCATGACACCCCTGCGGGACGCGATCCTGACGGTCACCGCCAAGCTCATCACCGACCAGGGCTGGCAGGCGGTCACCATGGCACGGCTGGCCGCCGAGCTGGGCGTGAGCAGGCAGACCGTCTACAACGAGGTGGGCGCCAAGCCCCAGCTGGCGGAGGCGGTCGTGCTCGCGGAGCTCGACCGCTTCCTCACGGTGGTGACCGCCGCGTTCGACGACCACCCCGCCGACGTGCTCGACGCCATCCACGCCGCCGTGCACGACGTGCTGGACCTGGCGCGCGGCAACGCTTTGCTGCACGCCGTGGTCTCCGCGACGCACGGCGCGAACACCGAGTTGCTGCCCCTGCTCACCACCCACACGGACGGGTTGCTGGAGGCGGCGAAGGCCGTGGTGGTGCGGTGCCTGAGCGGGTACGAGCTGTCACTCGGACCGGCTGAGCTGGCGATCGCGGTCGACCTGGTCGTCCGGCACGTGCTCAGCCACGTGATGCAGCCGTCGAGCTCACCCTCCGGCACCGCCGACGCGGTGCGGTGGGCAGCGGCGAAGCTGCTGGCCTAGGACTCGAGAGCGACGGCGAGCAGGTCGCCCAGCCGGTCGAGCTCCTCGGCCGAGAGCGCGCTGAACGACGACTCGACGACGCCGTCGACCAGGTCCTGACCCTCCGCCCGCAACCGGGCTCCCTCCTCGGTGAGCCGGTGACGCACCGCCCTGCCCGGCCCCTGCACCCGTTCGATGAGCCCGCGCTCGGCCATGCGCACCGCCAGCGAGCCGAACGACTGGTCGGTCTGGAACGTCAGCACCGCGAGGTCGTGCAGCGAGGCGTCGGGCTGCCGGTGCAGGTGGCGCAGGGTGTCCCACTGGACGAGGGACAGCCCCAGCGGGGCCAGCGCCTGGCTCAGCGCGCGGTGGTGACGGTGCTGCAGGCGCTTCACGGAGAGCGCGACGTCGGCGGGGCGGTGCTTCACAACCGGAATCCTAACCATCTTGCTTAGATAAGGAACCTTATCTAAGGTTCCTTACATGACCACTCACCTGCTCCTCCACGGCGGAGGCGGCGTTCAGACGATGAAGGCGTTCGCGGACCTGCTGGCCGAACGCACGGGTGCCCAGGTGCTCTTACCGACGCATCCCGGGTTCGGCGGCACGCCCAGGCCCGCGGAACTGACCGGCGTGCGCGAGCTCGCGCGCCACTACGTGACGATGCTCGACGAGCACGACCTCACTGACGTGACGGTGATCGGCAACTCGTTCGGCGGCTGGCTGGCCGCCGAGATCGCCCTGGCCGCGAGCCCTCGCGTCAGCGCGGCCGTGATCGTGAACGGGATCGGCATCGAGGTTCCCGGCCATCCCATGACCGACATCAGCGGCTTCACGCTCGCCGAGATCCAGGCGCACTCGTGGCACGACCCGAGCAAGGCACCCACACCGACCGCAACGGGTCCGAGCCCGGACGTGCTGGCGCTCATCGGCTACACCGGCCCGTCGATGACCGACCCCGGCCTGGCCGCACGGCTCGGCGACGTGCAGATCCCCGTCCGCGTGCTGTGGGGCGAGAGCGACCGCATCGTCACCCCCGAGTACGGCAAGGCCTACGCCGCCGCGATCCCGTCGGCGACGTTCACCCTGCTTCCCCGCACCGGGCACCTGCCGCAGCTGGAGACGCCGCAGCAGCTGCTCGACGCAGTGCTTTAGAAGTCGTCACCGCTCGTCAGCTCGTGCTCCATCGCGTCGGCACGGGCGACCAGCAGGGTGAGCGGGCGCTCGAACTCCTCGCGGACGCTCATGTCCTCCAGCGGGACCATGTGCCTGAGCAGCGCGAGTCCGTCGACGACCGCCGCTGCGCCGACCTCCGGCGCGCCCGCCAGTTCGAGGAAGCGGCGCAGGTCGACCTCGTCGGCACGGCCCACGGGCGAGGAGATCTCCACCCACTCGGCGCCGTCCAGGTCGGGGAGGTGGTGCAGGGTCACCTGCTGGGTCCGTTCCCCGGAGGTGCCGAGCCGGAAGCGCAGCCAGTCGCCCGTCTCCTCCAGCACCTCGTACCGCAGCCGGACATAGTTGATCACTTCGATCCACGACGTCACGCCAGGTCCCGCCCCTCACGCCGGTTTCGCCGCTCTGCCGGTGACCACCGTAGAGCCACGAGCCGCCTCAGCGGTGCAGACGCCCCGCTGCGAGCCTGCCGGAGATGAGGACCGGCGGGATGCCGACGCCGGGGGTGGTGCCGCTGCCCGCCAGCACGACGTTGCCGTCGCGGAACGGCAGGTTGCTCGGGCGGAACGGGCCGGTCTGGGCGAACGTGTGGGCCGCGGAGAACGGGGTGCCGGCGGCCTGGCCGTCCCTGGCCCAGTCGTCCGGCGTCACCACGGCGAGCGGTTCCGCGTCGGTGACGAGCTTGCGCGCCGTCATCTCGGCGACCAGCTCGTCGGCGTAGCGGTGCGCCACCGCCTCCCAGCGGATCGGCGCGCGGTCGAGGTTCGGGCACGGTGCCAGCAGGTACTGGAGGTGCCTGCCGGACGGCGCGAGCGAGGGGTCGGTCAACGTCGGCGTGGTCAGGAGCAACGACGGATCGCTCATCAGCTCGCCGCGCCGGATGATCTCGTCGAACGTGCTGTCCCACGCACCGCCGAAGGAGATCGTGTGGTGGGCGAGGTCGTCCACCACACGGGAAGCGCTGAGGTGCACCACCACCGCAGACGGCGACCACCGCAGCGGCGTGATCCGGCGCGGTTCGCCGCGCAGCAGCCGTGTGCTCTGAGCGGGGCCACAAGCGAGCACGACTGCGTCGCACGGGAAACGCGCGTCGGCGGTGCGTACGGCAGACACGTGGTGGCGCGCGCGTTCGAGCTGTTCGACCTCCACGCCGTACTCGAACCGCACGCCCGCGTTCGCCGCCGCGTCGGCGAGGGCCTGAGGCACGGCACGCATTCCGCCGCGGGGGAACCACACGCCGGCGACGGTGTCCATGTAGGCGATGACGGCGTAGGCGGCGAGTGCGTCTCGCGGAGCGACGCCGGCGTAGAGCGACTGGAAGGTGAAGACCCGCCGCAACCGGTCGTCGTGCAGGAACCGGCCGACGGCCTTGGCGAGCGAGCCGAACCCGCCGAGCCGGGTCAGCGTGAGCAGCTCTGGCCCGAGCAGGTCGAGCGGTGAGTCGAAGCTCGCGCCGATGAACTTCTCGCGTTCGGCCTCGTAGAGCCGGTGCAGCCACGCCCGCAGCTCGCGGTAGCCCTGCGCCTCGCTGCCACCGGCGAAGTCGCGGACCTCCTGCTCCATGCGGGCCGCGTCGGTGTGCACGTCGAGCGCGCTGCCGTCGGCGAACGTCGCCCGGTAGGCCGGGTGCAGCGGCAGCAGCTCGAGGTGGTCCTCCCGCCGTGCACCCACCGCCGCGAACGCCTCGTCCAGCAGCTCCGGCATGGTGAGCACGGTCGGGCCGGTGTCGATCAGGTGGCCGGCCACGTCGAGCCTGCCCGCCAGGCCGCCGGGGTGCGGGTGCCGTTCGAGCACGGTCACCTCGTGCCCCGCCCCGCGCAGGTGCAGCGCGGCCGACAGCCCCGAGAGTCCCGCGCCCACCACGACCACGCGGTCCGTGCGGCCTTTCACGACGTGCACCACGAAGATCTCCTCAGGTCGTCCGCGTCACGGCGCGGTTCGCGAGACGGACCAGCGCCCGGCGTGCGTCGTCCTCGATCACGGCACGCTCCAGCGCGGCGAGCCCGGAGGCCGCGAGCAGCTCGATGTGCTCCTCGACGGCGGCGACAGCGCCCAGCTCCACCAGCACCGCGAGCACCTCGTCCACACTGACCGGCCCGCCGTCGAGACAGCGCCGCAGGAGTCTCAGCGCAGCCGGTCTGTCCTGCGCGCGGGAGAGCGCGATCGCCATCAACGGCGTCCGCTTGCCCTCCCTGATGTCCTCGGCGACGGGCTTGCCCGTTACCGCGCTGTCGCCGAACGCGCCGATCAGGTCGTCGCGCAGCTGGAACGCCACCCCGATGTCGTGGCCGAACTCCCGCAGGCACTCGACGACCTCGGGGCAGGCACCCGCGAGCGCGGCGCCGAGGTGCAGCGGCCGTTCCACGGTGTACGCGGCGGTCTTCAGCGCGGCCACCCGGATCGCGTGCTCCAGCGACTCGTCGCGCCGGGCCACGGCCAGCAGGTCGAGGTGCTGACCCACGATCATCTCCGTGCGCATGGCCTGCCACGCCTCCCACGCGCGGAGCAGCGCGTCCGCGGGCAGACCGGCGGTCACCAGCGCGTCGTCGGCCCACGCCAGCGCGAGGTCACCGACCAGCACGGCCGCCGAGTCGCCGTACTGGCGGGCACTCCCGGCCCAGCGCTCCCGCCGGTGCCGCGCGGCGTACACCTCGTGCACGGACGGCCTGCCGCGGCGGGTCGGCGAGCGGTCCATCACGTCGTCGTGCACCAGCGCACAGCATTGGAGCAGCTCCAACGCTACGAGCGCGCGCACCACGGCGTCCGCCCTGTGCGCGCCTCCCGCGGCACGCCAGCCCCACCACGCGAACGTCGGACGGATCCTCTTGCCGCCCGCCAGCACCATCCCGCGGAGCTCGTCGGCGAGCTCGGGCGCGTGGTCGTGCCTCGTGCTCAGGAAGTCGTGCAACGCCCTGTCGAAGAGGACGGCGAAGTCGTCCACCTGTGACGTGTGAGCGTCCACGCTGGTCAGCATCGACATTCTTCGAGCTAAGCAGCGCCCGGGGAGGTCTGCACGATGAGTGGCGCCGTTGTGCGGAAGGCAACTCACCGACTTAGCGTGGAGGAATGTCGGCTGAGCGCGAACTGGACGCCGCGGGCGTCACCGCACCCGCACTGCGTGAGGCGTACCGGCGCTGCCGTGCGCTCAACGCCGAGCACGGGCGAACCTATTACCTCGCAACGAAGTTGCTCAGTGCGGAGCAACGGCCCGCCGTCCACGCGCTGTACGGGTTCGCCCGCTGGGTGGACGACATCGTCGACAACGTCCACAGTGGACTCGACCAGAAGGTCACCGCGATCGACGGCATCGACGCGCGGCTCAACGCCGCGTTGACCACTGGGACGACGGACGACCCGGTGCTCGCCGCGTTGCTCGACACCGTGCACCGCTACGACATCCCGGCGGTGCACTTCCACGACTTCATGGCCTCGATGCGGATGGACCTGACCGTCACCGACTACCCCACCTACGCCGACCTCGAACGCTACGTGCACGGATCGGCCGCGGTGATCGGGTTGCAGGTGCTGCCGGTGCTCGGCACGAGCGCGCCCCGCGAGGAGGCGGAGCCCGCCGCCGCGGCGCTCGGCATCGCCTTCCAGCTCACCAACTTCATCCGCGACGTCGGCGAGGACCTCGACCGGGGCCGGGTCTACCTGCCCGCGGACGAGCTGGCCGCGTTCGGCGTCGACCGGGAACGGCTGCTGCACGCGCGGGCGTCCGGACGTGCCGACGACAGGGTGCGCGCGGCGCTGCGCGACCAGGTCCGGCGCGCGCGGGACGTGTACACGCGGGCGTGGCCGGGTATCGCGATGCTCGCACCGCGGTCCCGTCCGTGCGTCATGACCGCGTACCGGCTGTACGGACGCATTCTCAACCTCGTCGAGAACGCCGACTGCGACGTGCTTTCCCGCCGTGTCGTCGTCTCCAACGGCAGGCGGCTCGCCGTCGCCCTGCCCGCTCTCGCCAGGGCGGTTCTCGCCCGAACCGCGTGAAAGGACCCCCATGCGCTTTCCGTTGCGGATCTACTCCAGCCCTCCGTGGCGCGAGCAGCGGCCGACGTGGCAGGACGCGAAACCCGCGCTGATCGAGGCCGCCCTGAAACGCGCCACCGCCCGGCCGTCCGGCAACTGGTTCGTCGCCGGGGCGAGCAGGGACGTGGTGCGCGGCAAGGTGTGCGGCCGCACGATCGCGGGCCGGGAGGTCGTGCTGTGGCGCGGTCCGCACGACGTGCTGATGGCGGGTTCGGGGTCGTGCCCGCACCTCGGCGCGCCGCTGTGCGACGGCGCGGTGGCCGGCGGCGAGCTGATCTGCCGCTGGCACGGGCTGGCGTTGAACGGCGAGCGTTTCGGTTCGTGGACGCCCTATCCCGCGCACGACGACGGCGTGCTCGTGTGGGTCCGGCTGGACGAGGTCGGCGGCGAGGACCCGCTGCCCGCACCGGTGCTGCCCGCGCGGCCGCCGGAGGGCGCGATCGACGCGGTCGCCACGCTGATCGGCCGCTGCGACCCCGAGGACGTGGTCGCGAACCGGCTCGACCCGTGGCACGGCGCGTGGTTCCACCCGTACTCGTTCGCGAACCTGCGCGTGCTGGAGACGCCGGTCGAGGAGCTGGACCGCTTCCTGGTCGAGGTCACGTTCCGAGTGGCGGGCCGCGTCGGCGTGCCCGTCGTCGCCGCGTTCACCTGCCCGGAGCCCCGGACCGTGGTGATGCACATCGTCGAAGGCGAGGGCGAGGGCAGCGTCGTCGAGACGCACGCGACGCCGATCCGCGAGGGCAGGACCGCGGTGGTCGAGGCGACCATCGCGCACTCCGACCGTCGCGGGTTCGCGCTCGCCAGGCCCGCCGCCGGGGCGTTGCGGCCGGTGATGCGGTGGGCGGCCGCCCGGTTGTGGCGCGACGACCTCGCCTACGCCGAACGCCGGTACGCCCTGCGGCGCAGTGGCCGGTTCCCCGATTGAGCGAGTCGAGTTGAAACGATTTTGAATCGATTTTAGGATGGGTCACGTCAGCGGGGTCCGACTCGACCAAGGACGTGCGTCATGCCTGAACTGTCCCGTTTGCCACGACCAGTCACGGAGTCCTGGGACTGGCAGCTGTCCGGCCTGTGCCGGGGCATGAACAGCTCTGCCTTCTTCCACACGCCGAACGAACGCGGCGCCGCGCGCGACGCGCGGGAGGCGGCGGCGAAGGCGATCTGCCAGCGCTGCCCGGTCATGCAGCAGTGCCGCGCGCACGCGTTGGAGGTGCACGAGACGTTCGGCATCTGGGGCGGTCTCGGCGAGAGCGAACTGCGGGCGATGCTCGCCGAGCGTGCCCGCGAGTCGTGACCTACGCGCCCCGCGCGGTCGCCGCGATGCTCGGTGTCTCCCCTGTCACGCTGAGAACGTGGGACCAGCGCTACGGCCTCGGTCCTTCGGTTCGCACGGAGGGTGGTCACCGCCGCTACGAGGACTCGGAAGTCGAGGTCCTGCGGCGGATGGTCGCGTTGACGGGTCAGGGCGTCGCACCGGCCGCGGCCGCCGAGCTGGCGCGCCAGGAACCAGTTGCCCGGCAGGCGGTCCAGCGCATCCCGGTGGACGACGCCGGGTCAGCTCAGCGAGGATTCCTCGCTGCCGCCAAGCGGCTCGACGAGCCGTTGATGATGGACCTCGCGGCCAAGCTCGTCACCGACCACGGCGTGGTCTCCGCGTGGGAGTCGGTGTTCGTGCCGTGCCTGGTGGAACTCGGCGACCTGGTCACCGGTCGTGGCCGCGGTGTCGAGGTGGAGCACCTGGCCAGCGCGAGCGTGCTGCACGCGTTGCGTGGTGTACAGCGCTCCAGCAGACCGGGTGTGCTCGCGGCGTTGCTGTCGTGCGCGCCCGACGAGCAGCACGTGCTGGCGTTGGAGGCGCTGGGAGCGGCACTGTCCGAAGAGGACTGCCTGTGGCGCAGTCTGGGCGCGAGGGTGCCGGCCGAGGCGTTGTGCGACGCGGTGGTGCGGTTGCGTCCCGCGGTCGCGTTGATCTGGGCGCACCGGGCGGATCTCGCCGAACGGGTGCCGCTGGAGGATCTGCACAGTTCTTCGGACGCACTGCTCGCCGTCGCGGGACCCGGCTGGACCGGTCTGTCGCTGCCGTCGTTCGTGCGACGGCCGGGCACGCTGCCCGAAGCGGTCAGCGTCGTGCTCAGCCGCGTTCGCTAGAAGATCTCGCGGTGGCGTTCGGCCTCGCGGACCTCGTCGAGGTCGGCGAGGCGGTGCAGTCCCTGCACGGCGCGTGCCATGCGGTGGTTGCCGCGCATCCGTTCCCGGTTCCGGTCGAGCCACGCCCAGTAGCCCGCGGTGAACGGGCACGCGCGCTCGCCCGTGCGCCGCTTGGGATCGAACCAGCAGGTGCCGCAGTGGTCGGTCATGCGGTTGAGGTAGGCACCGCCGCTGAGGTAGGGCTTGGTCGCGATCACGCCGCCGTCCGCGTGCTGGCTCATGCCGATCACGTTCACCGGCATCACCCACGGGAACCCGTCGACGAACGACGTGATGAACCAGTCGTTGAGCGCGGCGGGGTCGTAGCCTCGTTGCAACGCGTGGTTGCCCAACACCATCAACCGCTGGATGTGGTGCACCCAGCCGTGGTCGCGCACGCCCTCCAGCGCGGTTCTGAGACAGGCCGCGCGGATGGCCCCCGGACGTAGCTCCGCCCACCACTGCGGCAGCGGGTTCTTGGCGTCGAAATCGTTGCAGTGCCGATATTCCGCGCCGAGGTGCCAGTACAGGTGCCACACGTACTCACGCCATCCCAGCACCTGCCTGATGAACCCCTCGACGCTGGCCAGTGGCGCGTCGCCGGACCGGTAGGCGTCCTCCGCCGCGTAGACGACCTCCAGCGGGTGGAGCAGGCCGTGGTTGAGCGGCACGGACAACAGCGAATGCGCCATCGTCCAGTCTTTCGTGAGCACGGCGTCCTCGTGCGGACCGAAGTGCGGCAGCCGGTCGAGCACGAAGGTCTCCAACGCGCTCAACGCTTCCGCCCGCGTGATGGCGAACCGACGCGGGCCGTCCTTGCCGACCGTCGGCAGGTTCATCGCATCGAGATCCTTGCGCACCTGCGCGTCGATGGCGTCCTCCTCCGGCCACCACGGTGCCGGCACGCCGAGCTTCGCGCGTTTGGGTGGTGGTTCGCGGTTCTCGGCGTCGAAGTTCCACCTGCCGCCCACCGGGTCGGCGCCGTCCATCAGCACGTCGAAGCGAATGCGCTGGTAGTGGTAGAAGTCCTCCATCAGGAACCGCTCGCGCCCTCCTGCCCAGGCGGTGAACTCCTGGCGTGAGAGGGCGAACGCGTTCGTGGGCCGGACTTGCACGCCGAGTTCGCACAGCATCCGTTGAGCGGCGAACGAGCCGGGTTGGTAGGCGGTGAGGGGCCTGTTGAGATCACGGATCGCTTCGCGGTAGCTGCTGGCGCGCACCAGCGTGACGCGGTCGGGGAACTCGGCGGCGAGATGACGCATGCCGGACAGCACGAGGTGCAGCTTCTGCCGATGGTAACGCTTGCGGCGCAACGCTGCCGCGGACTCGATCAGCACGATCTCGTCGTGCCCGGTGTGGAAGTGCGGGCCGAGCTGGTCGCCGAACAGCAACAGCGTCATCGTCTGAGGTCCGCGAGCACAGCACGCGCCGCCCGGCGACCCGAGTGCAGCGCGCCCTGGATGGAGCTGGTGTCGCGGTGGTCACCACACACGTACCGTCGTGCGCCCGCGCGAACGGACTGCTTCAGTCGGTGAGGTGCGTCCATCGCCGGCAGCGCGTGCGGGATCTCGTATCGCCGCAACACTTCCCATCGACTGGTGTCGGTGCCGTAGAGGCGGTTCAGGTGCGCGCGCACGTCCTGTTCGCCGGCGTCTTCTATGACGGAAGCCTGCACCAGCGGCGCCTTCGGTGAGTACGGGCGCGACACCTCGGACATCACTGCGGTGTTGACGACCGGGCCTCTCTGAGCGTCTACGACGAGGCATCCGTCTCGCAGTGGTGACCGCTCCGGCCTGAAGTACCAGGTGGTGACGCCGTGCCAGCGGGGTTCGGCCAGCCCCGGCAGCAGCCGTGCCGCGGTGGTGCCGTCCGTGGCGACCACGACCGCCTCGGCGGTGATCCTTTGGCCGTCTTCCAGGTCGACACCGTGGTCGTGCACGGCTTTGACGGCGGTTTCCAACTGGATGGTGCCTTGTGGCAGGCGTTCCGCCATGGCCTTGGGCAGTTCGCCCATGCCGAGCGCGGGCACGGCGGCGCCACCCCGCGCGAAGCTGCGCCACACCAGGTGGAAGAACCGGGACGAGGTTCTGAGCTCAGGTTCGAGGAACACGCCGGAGAGGAACGGCCGCAACACCTTCTCCACGGCACTGTCGGTGACGCCGAGGTGCCGCAGCTCGTCGCGGGTGGTGCGGTCGGGCGCGCTGAGCCGCACCGGCCCGAAGGCGTCCTGCGCGGAGAACCTGGACACCGCCGCCAGATCCCGTGCGCTCAGGACGTGCTGACGCATCAGGCCGTCCCACGCGCTGCGCCCGCTGCGGGGATCGGCGAGGAGGTCGTGTCGTCCGTCGTCGTGCACGAACACGCCGGGACGCAGGTGCCGCAGCGGGAACGGGTCGAGCGCCAGCCGCTGCAGTTCGGGGTAGGCGGGCAGGAGGATCTGGAAGCCGCGGTCGAACCGGACGCCGTCCACGACGTCGGTGCGCACACGGCCGCCGACCTCGTCCGCGGCTTCGAGGACGGTGACCTCGGCACCGGCTGCGGTGAGTTCGAGGGCGGCGTTGAGGCCCGCGAGGCCTGCGCCTACGACGACGATCACAGCGCACGCTCCTCGGCTGGCGCCTGCCAGACAGCGATCACAACGTCCTCCACCGACGCGCCACCGACCGCAACACCGGCACACGCCCCTCCACCGGCACCGACCACAGATCGACTCCCGCGACACCCCACCGTTTCAACAGCTCGTTGGCCGCCGCGAAGCCCGTGGTGGCCGCCCGTTCCATCAACGCCACCGGCAGGTCGATCCGCGCCAGGTCTCCCGCCACCACCAGGAAGTCGTCCGGCGTGCGCACGCCGGGCCTGTCCGCGTACCCGCCCGCCGGGAACAACGGGCAGTCCTCCCGCAGCTCGTGCCGCTCGTCGACCACCTCGGCGCGCTTGGTCTCCGGGTACACCTCGGTGAGCTGTTCCCACAGGCGCCGGCGTGCGCCGGTCGAGTCCACATCGGACGGTAGTGCGTAGCCGTGCAGCTCCACGACGGATCCGCCGGTGCGTGCCGCCCACGCCCGCGCCTCGTGCTCGTAGTGGTCGAGCACGCTGATGTTGTCGAGCAGGTCGAACCCGCTGGTGCCGACGAAGCCCGGCCGGTCGGCGTCCACCGGGCGGTCGAGCCAGTACCGCGACACCAGGAACCTCGGAGCGGTCTGCAAAGAAGAGACCTGGTCCCGCCACGTCGCGTCGCCGAGGGTGGGCGAAGCGGAGACGACGGTGCGCAGGCCGCGCACGTCCGCGGCGAGCACCACGGCGTCGGCCTCGATCGCGCCGCTGCCGATCGTGACGGAGAACCGCTTCTCCTCGCCCGGCAGGACCGATCCGACCTCGACGCCGGTGCAGATCGTCGCGCCCAGCTGGGCGAGGTGGCGTCCCAGCGGGTCCCACAGGCCGTGCGGGAACGGGTCCGCCGCCACGTCGAACAGCAGGCCCTCGCTGGAACCGAGGAAGTAGATGTGGAACATCACCGCGAGCTCGGCGGCCGACATCCGGCTGGTGTGGGCGAAGAAGCTGCGGGAGAACACTTCGAACGCGAGCGCGTGCGCGGCCTGGGGGAACCGCAGGTTTTCCAGGTAAGTGGCAGCGTCGATGCCGTCGAGCTCGGCGTACACGCGCGGCACCGACACGTCCAGCAGCGACAGCGCGGCCCGTGCGTCGACGTCGGGCAGATCGCGCCAGCGGAACGTGGGGCTGCGGCGCAGGAACGCCAAAGCGTTGCGCGGCACGGCGGTCGGGAGACCGGCGAACGAGTCGCGGTGCCCGGAGGCGTGCCACAGCGGGTAGTCCGGCAGGGCGGTCAGCGCGCGGCCGGACGGGTCGACCCGGCGCAGCAGCGCCCGCAGGTTGTAGTACTGCCGGAAGAACGCGTGGAAACCGCGGGTCATGGTGACTTCGCTGCCGTCGGCGAGCCTGGTGCTCCACCCGCCGACGCGTCCGCCGAGGTAGTCCTCGCGTTCGCACAGCACGACCCGGGCCCCGCGCTCGGCGAGCGGGGTCGCCGCGGCGAGGCCCGCGATCCCGCCGCCCACCACGACGACCACGGGCGCGTCGCCCGAGAACTGTGCGCGTCCGGCAGGCGCGGGAGTCCGCACCGCTCTGGGATCTCTCACCGCTGCGGCTCCTGACCGGTGAAGGTGTGCACGACGCCGAGCTGAAGACCCGGCACGGGTGCGCTGCGCACGCCGACGAAACCGTTGCGTCGCAGCCGGTCCCGCAACGCGCTCGCGCCGTCGAAGTCGATCACGCTGCGCCACAGGTAGGTGTAGAGCGACCGGTCACCGGTCACGAGCCAGCCGATCGGCACGATCACTGCGCACAGCACCGTCCACAACGCCGTGCTGAGCCACGAGTCGCGCACCGAGTACTCGTGCAGCACCAGTGGCGCACCGGGTTTCATGAGCCTGCGCACGTGCTGCAACGTGGCGTCCGGGTCCGGCAGGTTGCGCACCAGGTAGGCGGCGAACACCGCGTCGAACTGGCCCTCGTCGACGTCCTCGGCACGACTGCGCACGAACCGGACGGTCGAAGGCCAGCGCTTCCGGCGTGCCCGCGAGAGCATTCCTTCCGACGCGTCCACCGCGACGACCTCCAGGCCGGGCACGGCCGCGACCAGCGCCGCGGTGGAGGCACCGGTGCCGCAGCCGAGGTCGAGCACCCTCATGCCCGGCCGCAGCCCGAGCGCGCGTGCCGACCGGCGCAACGCCTGGTGGTAGCCGGGGTTGAGCCCGACGAGCAGGTCGTAGCCGCGCGCGGCCCGGTCGAACTTCCCCGGCACCTCAAGCTTGTTCACGTGCCGTCCTCCCCCGCTCCCACAGGAGCAGCACCGCGGTGATCATGGCGAAGCCGTAGAGGAAGTCCTCGACGGGTATGTCCCACGGCGCGCGCACGCCGCTGATGGCCCAGTCCGCGTACAGCACCACCGGCGCGTCGAGCTTCGTCAGCCACCCGTCCACCGGGACCTGGAACCCGAGCACGATCACCATCGTGATCCAGTACGCGGGCCGCCGGAACAACCCGGTGCGCAGCACGCACAGCTCCAGCAGCACGACGACGACGGCCGCGGCGGACGCGGCGACCAGGTACTCCTCAACCATTCGGCAACCAACGTTCCGAACGTTCCCGCACCGCCTCGTAGGTCAGCAGCGCGCAGATCGGGATCGCCACGAAGAACAGCACCTCCTCGATCGGCAGCACGCCACCGATCTCCACGCCCGTGGTCGCCTCGGGGTGGAAACTCCAGTGCCCACGCATGATCGCGACGACGTCCCACACCACGAGCACGGCCAGCACGGGTGTGACCGCCCGCACCAGCTCGTTCCCGCGCCGGTACACGCCGCGGCCCATCCACTCCAGCGGCATCGTGATGAGCAGGCACACACCCAGTACCGCCAGGTACTCGTACTGGCTTCGCATCGCCGACCTCCTGCCACGACCGTATGGGTGCCGCGGCAGGTCTGCACAACGGCGCGAAAAGGACCACAGAGGACTGAGACGTACGCTCCACGGACGAATTCGGCGCGAAACTTCTTGCAACGCTTCCCGATACAACCCGCCGACTGGTACGACCGGGTGAACAACCCTGCATCAAGGAGACAACGTGGTTTCCTCGGCTCTTCGCGTCCTGCTCCTGTCCGTGCTGGTCGCCGCCGTGTGCACACCCGTGCAAAGTTTTGCGGCGCCACCGGGCAACAAGGACGTCACCGTCACCCTGTTCCAGTGGCCGTTCGCTCGCGTGGCCTCGGAGTGCACCAGCGTGCTGGGCCCCAAGGGCTACGGCTACGTGGAGGTCTCGCCTGCCACCGAGCACGTCCAGGGTCCCCAGTGGTGGACCTCCTACCAACCCGTCAGCTACCGCATCGCGGGCCGACTCGGCGACGAGACCGCCTTCCGCAACATGATCACCACCTGCCACAACGCGGGCGTCAAGGTGATCGCTGACGCCGTGATCAACCACATGAGCGCGGGTTCGGGCACCGGCACCGGCGGCTCCGGCTACTCCAAGTACAACTACCCGGGCCTGTACAGCGACTGGGACTTCCACTCGTGCCGTTCGGCGATCAGCAACTACCAGGACCGCTCCAACGTCCAGAACTGCGAGCTCGTCAACCTGTCCGATCTGGACACCGGCAGCGACTACGTGCGCGGCGCCATCGCCGGGTATCTCAACCGCCTCATCGGCATGGGCGTGGACGGGTTCCGGATCGACGCGGCCAAGCACATCGCCGCCGCCGACATGTCCGCGATCAAGGCCAAGCTGACCAACCCGAACGTCTTCTGGGTGCACGAGGTCATCTATGGCGCGGGCGAGGCCGTCGGGCCCGGCGAGTACACCGGCTCCGGTGACGTGGACGAGTTCCGCTACGCCTACGACCTCAAGCGGATCTTCCAGCACGAGAACCTCGCGTACCTGCGCACCTTCGGCCAGTCCTGGGGCTTCCTGCCGAGCGGCCAGGCCAGGCCGTTCGTGGACAACTGGGACACCGAGCGCAACGGCTCGACGTTGTCGTACAAGGACAACTCGACCTACACGCTGGCCAACGTCTTCATGCTCGCCTGGAACTACGGCGCGCCGCA
This sequence comes from Lentzea rhizosphaerae, assembly GCF_042649515.1. Classification (NCBI taxonomy): domain Bacteria; kingdom Bacillati; phylum Actinomycetota; class Actinomycetes; order Pseudonocardiales; family Pseudonocardiaceae; genus Lentzea; species Lentzea rhizosphaerae. Next base: position 103,076 of record NZ_JBHRZI010000005.1, read on the forward strand.
GGTGTACTCGGGCTACGAGTTCAGCGACTCCGACGCGGGCCCGCCCGGCAACTCCGTCTGCTTCAGCGGCTGGAAGTGCCAGCACCTGTGGACGCAGATCGCGAACATGGTCGCGTTCCGCAACACCGTCGCCGGCACGGACGTGAACAACTGGTGGGACAACGGCTACGACGCCATCGCGTTCGGCCGCGGCAGCAAGGGTTTCGTCGCGATCAACCGGGAGACGTTCGCGGTGACGCAGACGTTCCAGACCGCGCTGCCCGCCGGGACCTACTGCAACGTCCAGGAGAACGGCTGCGTCCGCGTGACCGTCGACTCGTCCGGCAGGTTCACCGCGACGCTCGGCGCAGGCACCGCGCTAGCACTGCACACGAACGCACGCCCCTGACCAGGCCCGGCCTCACACGATGAACGGCGCTTTCGTCCACCTGACGTGGACAAAAGCGCCGTTCATCCACCGCAGGAGCCCCTCACTACCAGCCTGGTCGGCAGGATCACCGGTTCCTCCTGCCCGGCCCCCGTGATCATGGCCATGATCGCCTTGGCCGCCGCCACCCCGAACCCCGGCTTGTCCTGCGCCACCGTGGTCAGCGCGGGATCGACCACGGCCGCGATCTCGATGTCGTCGAACCCGACGATCGCCAGGTCCTGCGGCACGCGCAACCCCGCGGCACGGGCGGCGAGCAACGCGCCGACGGCCATCTCGTCGCTGGCCGCGAACACCGCGGTGGGCTGCTCGTCCAGTGCGAGAAGTCGTTGCGCCGCAGCGGTTCCGCTCGGCCGGTAGAAGTCGCCGGCGACGACGTACTCGTCCCGGAGCGCCAGCCCCGCCTGCAGCATCCCCTTGCGGTAACCCGAAACGCGGGCTTCGGAGGGCTGGTTGCCCGGCGGTCCGGTGATCGTGGCGATACGGGTGTGGCCGAGGCCGACCAGGTGTCGCACCGCCGACTGGGCACCGCCCGCGTTGTCCGACGTGACGTAGGTGGCTCGGGGGCCGTCGACGGCGACGTCCAGCGCTACGCACGGAACTCCTGACTGCGCAAAGGCTTCGAAGGCCTCGGCGTCGGAGCCGCTGTCGATCAGGACCAGGCCGCCGAGGTGGTGGCGGCGGGTCATGTTCACGTAGGCGACCGGATCCGCCAAAGACGCGCCGACCTCGCGGGCGTCACCGCTCGTCGCCAGCATCAGCAGGTGGTAGCCGTGTGCGCTGAGGGCGGACTTCAGGCCGATCAGCAGGTCCTGCAGGTACGGGTGCCGCCAGCCGGGCCTGCGGTGGTCGGTGTCCCAGACCAGTCCGATCATCGTGGACTGCTTGGTCGACAACGCCCGCGCCGACTCGTTGGGCTGGTAGCCCAGCTCGTTCGCGACCCGCAGCACACGGTCGCGCGTCTCCTCGTTCACCGTTTCCGGCTGGTTGAAGACACGCGACACCGTCGCCACGGACACACCGCAGAGCTGGGCGATCTCTCGCCCGGTCGCCATTCGGCCTCCGTTTCACCGTAAGCGGTTACATAGACCCTACGAGCAGCACTTCTGCTAGTCAAACGGGTGCGTGAGTTGATCTGTTTATCGTTTTGTTACTTGACGGACACACCGTGATCCCGTTGTCATTGGCGCCACACCTTCCGGCCCGTCGTTCGTCACGGCGCCGGTTCACCCGCTCTCGAAGACCAGCTCTTCTGCTTCAGCGCGCCCAAAAAACGACGGAGGCACTCGAATGCGCCCCAAAGCACTCGCCATCGGCTCCGCAGCCCTGGCGACCGCCCTGGTGCTCAGCGGTTGCGGCAGCGACACCGCGTCCGGCGGCAAGACCAAGCTGACCATCGGCTTGTTCGGCAACTTCGGCTACGCCGAGCTGCTCGAGGAGTACGCGAGCACGCACCCCGACGTCGAGATCACCGACCGCACCGCCTCCTACTCCGACCACCACAAGAACCTCGCCGCACACCTCGCCACGAACAACGGCGCGGCGGACATCGAGGCGGTCGACACGGGTTACGTCAACCAGTTCAAGGCCACGCCGGACAAGTTCGTGGACCTCAACACCAAGGGCGGTGACCAGCTCAAGGACCGCTGGCTGCCGTGGAAGTGGGAGGGCTCGCTGTCCAAGGACGGCAAGCAGATCGGCTACGGCACCGACATCGGCGGCCTCGCCATCTGCTACCGCCGCGACCTGCTGCAGAACGCCGGCCTGCCCGCCGACCGCGAGCAGGTCGCGGCGCTGTGGCCGACGTGGCAGGACTTCATGGCCGCGGGCAAGAGGTTCCAGGAGAAGGCGCCCGACGGCGTGAAGTGGTTCGACGGCGGACCGACCGTGCTCAACGCGATCGTCGGCCAGGCGCCGGTCGGTTACTACGACAAGTCCGACAAGATCGTCGTGGGCGAGAACAAGGACGTCAAGGCGGGGTGGGACCTCGTCGTCGACGGCGTCCAGTCGGGCCTGTCGGCGAAGCTGCTGTACTCCACGCCGGTCTGGAACACCGGGTTCAAGCAGGGCCAGTTCGCGACCGTGACCTGCCCGGCGTGGCAGATGGCCAAGATCAAGGATCAGGCCGGGCCCGACGCCGCGGGCAAGTGGGACGTCACGTCCGTGCCCGGCGGTGGCGGCAACTGGGGCGGCTCGTACCTCACGGTTCCCAAGCAGGGCAAGAACGTCGACAAGGCCGTGGAGCTCGCCGCGTGGCTGACCGCGCCCGAGCAGCAGGCCAAGGTGTTCAAGAGCTCCGGCCTGCTGCCGTCGATCCCGAAGCTCTACGACGACCCGTCGATCGTCGACTACAAGAACCCGTACTTCAACGACGCGCCGATCGGCAAGCTGTTCACCGACGCCGCGAAGAAGCTGAACCCGCAGTACCAGGGCCCGAAGGCCGGCGACATCCAGACCGCCATCGGCAACGCGATGCAACGCGTCGAGCAGGGCAAGCAGAACGGCGAGGACTCGTGGCGCCAGTTCGTCGGCGACGTCCAGAAGTGACGACCTGACATGGCTCTGATCGACAAGGCGGCCAGAAGGCACCGGTGGGACACGAAGTTCGCGCCGTACGGGTACGTGACGCCGTACTTCCTGATCTTCGGTGTCTTCGGGCTGTTCCCCTTGCTGTACACCATCTGGGTCTCGCTGCAACACCGCAACCTGCTCGACGAAGGTGGCGCGTACGTCGTCTGGTTCGCCAACTACGCGAAGCTGCTCGCGGACCCGTACTTCTGGAACGCCATGGGCAACACGCTGAGCCTGTGGCTGCTGACGACGGTGCCGCAGATCCTGTTCGCGCTCGGCATCGCGGCCCTGCTCAACCGCAAGGTCAGGACGCGCACGCTGTTCCGGATGGGCGTGATCCTGCCGAACATCACCTCGGTGGCCGCGGTGACGATCATCTTCGCCCAGCTGTTCGGCCGCGACTTCGGCCTGGTCAACTGGGTGCTGGACCTGTTCGGCGCCGGGCAGATCGACTGGCAGGCCGGCACCGCCACCTCGCACATCGCGATCGCGGTGATGGTGGTGTGGCGCTGGACCGGCTACCACGCGCTGATCTTCCTGGCCTCCATGCAGGCGATCTCGCCCAGCCTGTACGAGGCGGCCACCCTGGACGGTGCGAGCGGCTGGCAGCAGTTCTGGCGGATCACGGTTCCGTTGCTGCGGCCGCAGATCATCTTCACGACGATCATCGCGACCACCGGCAACATGCGCCTGCTCGCCGAACCGCTGCTGTTCAACCCCGGCGCGGCGGCCGCGACCGGTGGCTCGGACCGGCAGTTCCAGACCGCCGCCCTGTACCTGTACGAGCAGGGCTTCACCAACTACGACTTCGGCTACAGCTCGGCGATCGCGGTCGTGCTGGCGATCGCCACGATCATCGTCGCCGGTCTCGGTTACCTGGTGACCAAACGGATCCAGACGGAGTGAGGACTTCAGATGACCGCTGTGCTGGACCGGCCGGCGCCGGTGCGACCCACCGGCCCGGCGCTGCGGGTGCGCAGGCTCGCCAGGCGCGTGGCCGGGCCGTGGACGTACGCCGCCCTGATCGCCGTGCTCGCCGGGTCCGCCTTCCCCGTGTACTGGTCGTTCGTGGTGTCCTCGCAGACACCGGACGCGATCGACAGCGTGCCGCCGGTCCTGGTGCCCGGCGGCCACCTCTTCGCCAACATCGCCCGCGTCTTCGACACCACCGACTTCGCGCTGGCGATGATGAACTCGATCGTGGTGGCGGGCACGGTCACCGTGTCGGTGGTGTTCTTCTCCACCCTCGCGGGATTCGCGTTCGCCAAGCTGAAGTTCCGCGGCCGCAACGTCCTGCTGCTGCTGATCATCGGCACGCAGGCGATCCCGACCGAGCTCGGCATCATCCCGCTCTACATGATGATGAGCGAGTTCGGCTGGGCCGGGCAGATCCACGCCGTGATCGTGCCGGGGCTGGTGACCGCGTTCGGCGTGTTCTTCATGCGGCAGTACTTCGAGCGGGCGATCCCGGACGAGCTGCTCGAGGCGGGCCGGATGGACGGGTGCCACTCGCTGCGGCTGTTCTGGCACGTCGCGCTGCCCGCGGCACGACCGGCGGCGGCGGTGCTCGGGCTGTTCACGTTCATGCAGGCGTGGAACGACTTCTTCTGGCCGCTCGTGGTGCTCGTACCGGAGAACCCGACCGTGCAGACCGCTCTGTCCACTTTGGCCTCCGGCTACACGACCGACTACACGCTCGTGCTGACCGCGGCGACGATCGGCACCGTGCCGGTGCTGGCCGTGTTCCTGTTGTTCGGCCGCCAGATCGTCGGCGGCATCATGTCGGGCGCCGTCAAGGGCTGACCTCGCAGAGGAGAACGTTGTGAGCTTTCCGGCCGGCTTCCGCTGGGGTGTGGCGACCTCGGCCTACCAGATCGAAGGGGCGGCACGAACCGACGGTCGTGGACCGTCCATCTGGGACACCTTCGCGACCGTGCCCGGCGCGGTCGCGAACGGCGACACCGGCGACGTGGCGGCGGACCACTACCACCGCTGGGCAGAGGACGTGCGCCTGCTCGCCGACCTCGGCGTCGACGCCTACCGGTTCTCGCTGTCGTGGTCGAGGATCCTGCCGGACGGCCGCGGCCGGGTCGAGCAGCGCGGCCTCGACTTCTACCGGCGGCTCGTCGAGGCGTTGCTGGGCAAGGGGATCGAGCCGTTCATCACGCTGTACCACTGGGACCTGCCACAGGCGCTGGAGGACGAGGGCGGCTGGCGCAACCGCGACACCGCCCACCGGTTCGCCGACTACGCCGCCCTCGTGCACGAGTCCCTCGGCGACGTCGTGCGGAACTGGACCACGCTGAACGAGCCGTACTGCTCCTCGATCGTCGGCTACGGCGAAGGCCGCCACGCCCCCGGTGCACGCGAGGGCCACGGCGCGCTGGCGGCGGCGCACCACCTGCTGCTCGGCCACGGCCTGGCCGTGCGGGCGATGCGCGCCAACGCGTTGGCCGAGCAGGAGTTCGGCATCGTGCTCAACCAGTCCCCCACCGTGCCGGTGACGGACTCTCCCGCCGACGTGGCCGCGGCGAGCCGTCAGGACTGCCTGCTGCGCCGGCAGTTCACCGACCCGTTGTTCGGCTCGGCGTACCCCGACGAGCTGACGTCGATGTTCGGTGACATCACCGACTTCTCGTTCCGGCTCGCCGACGACCTGGCGATCATCGGCGAGCCGCTGGACTACGTCGGCCTCAACTACTACTACCGCCTGCACGTCGCCGACGCGCCTCACCGCGAGCCGGACCCGGCCAAGCGCACCGCCCACGACATCGGCGTCGACACGACCCGGTTGCCCGACGTCCCCCGCACCGGCATGGGCTGGCCGGTGGAACCCGCCGGTCTCACCACCGCGCTGACGGACCTCAAGGCGCGCCACCCGGACCTGCCGCCCGTGTACGTCACGGAGAACGGCTGCGTCTACCCGGACGTGGAAGGGTTCGAGGACACCGAACGCATCTCGTACCTGCGGGACCACATCGCCGCCGCGGCCGAGGCCACCGGTGTGGATCTCCGCGGGTACTTCTGCTGGTCGCTGCTCGACAACTTCGAGTGGGCACACGGGTACAAGCACCGGTTCGGCCTGGTCCACGTCGACTACGAGACCCAGCAGCGGACGCCGCGAGCCAGTTACCACTGGTACCGCTCGTTCATCTCGGAGGCACGCCGGTGATGTTCGTGCAGTACGACCAGAACGCGCTGACGTCACCGCGTTTTCGGTTGGCAGGCAGGTAGTGAGTCGGCCGCTCCCGCCGGTCGTGCCAGAAGCGGCCGGTGGGAGGTGCGGGGCTGGTCGCGGACAGCCACACGACGGTGTCCGCGCCCTCCTCCGCACTGCGCAGCAACGACCTGGCCAGCCGGTGGAACCCCGGCAACGACCCGGCCACGCCCGGCGTGTCGGCCCAGCCGGGGTGCATTCCGTGCACACCCACGCCTTCTGACGCGTACCGGTCGGCCAGCAGAGGCACGAGCGCGACCTGCATGCGTTTGGTGCGGGCGTACGCGGTCGCGCCGCGGTACTCGCCCTCGCGGTACTCCGGATCGTCCGAACGCAGGCGCTGGGTGTACATGCCGCCGGAGGACACGAGAACCACCCTGGGGTCCGGCGACGCGGCCAGCAGCGAGCGCAGCAGGTCCGTCATCAGCAACGGGCCGAGCACGTGCGTGGCGAACGTCAGCTCGTACCCCTCCGCACTGGTCGTGCGCTGCGGTGGCAGGGTGCCGGCGTTGTGCACCAGGACGTCGACGCGCTCGAACTCCTCCAACATCCCGCTGGCGAAGCGGCGCACGGACGCCAAGCTCGAGACGTCGCAGTGGCGGACGAAGACGACGGCGCCGGGCACCGCGGCGATGATCTCGGCCCGAGCCGACTGCCCCTTGGCCTCGTCGCGCACCGCCAGCACCACGGCGGCACCGAGACGGGCGAGGCCCAGCGCGGTGGCCTTGCCGAGCCCCGAACCGGCCCCGGTCACGACGGCGAGCCCGCCGCGCAGGACACCGGGCTCGGGGTCTCCGGCGGGCCAGGTCCGCCTGCGCAGGCGGAATCCCCACTTCGAGTAGCCGGGAACCACCAGCCGGTCCATCACGACGTCGAGCGCGGCGAACAGTCCGCTCACGGATCACTCCTCTGCTCCTCCCCAGGCGTTCGGTTCGAGGACGGGATCCGGTTCGTGCAGACGGCCGTCGCGAATCGCGACGACGTCGTCCACCGCCGTGAGGTGACTCTGGTCGTGCGTGACCAGCACGGTCGCGGTCGCCTGTTGGTGCGTCAGCCGTGTGATCAGGCCGACCACCGCGGCGCCGCGGTCGTGGTCCAGCGCGCTCGTGGGTTCGTCGACGAGCAGCACGGTGGGGTCGTTCATCAGTGCGCGGGCGATGTTGACGCGCTGCCGTTGACCACCTGAGAGCTGGTGCGGGCGGCGTCCGGCGTGATCGGCCAGGCCGACCGCGTCGAGCAGTTTTAGGGCCTTGCGGCGGGCTTCTGCGGGTTTGCGGCCGGTGACGTGAGCCATGACCTGGAGCTGCTCGGCGGCGGTGAGCGCGGGCAGCAGGTTGGGCTGCTGGAAGACGATGCCGATCCGGTGGCGGCGCAGTTCGGCGAGCCTGCCGCGGGACAGACCGGAGGCGGGGGTGCCGTCGATCGTGACGGTGCCGGAGTCGGGGGCGACGAGGGTGGCGGCGACGGCGAGGAGGCTGGACTTGCCGGAGCCCGACGGGCCGATCACCGCCGTCGTGGTGCCCCTGGGCACGTCGAGCGTGACGCGGTCGAGCGCGGTGAGCCTGGTGTCGCCGTCGGGATAGGTGAGGGTGATGTCGGTCAGGGTCAGGCTCATCGGGCACTCCCCAGTGCGGTCAGCGGGTCGACGGTGACGATGCGGCGGACGGCCAGCGCCGCACCGACCGCGCCGAGCAGGATCGTGGTGGCGGCGGGGACGAGCACGGTCGCGGGGTCGAGCAGGAACGGCACGGTGCCGCGGACGAGCAGCCCGACGGCGGCGGCGAGCGCGGTGCCGATCAGGGTTCCCGTCGTGAGCAGCACGAGCGCCTGGCCCAGTGCGTCGCGCAGTAGCGTGGCCGTGGACGCGCCGAGGGCTTTCAGGACGGCGATGTCGCCGCTGCGCTGGATCGTCCAGACGGTGAAGAACGCACCGATGACCAGTGCCGAGATGACGAACAGGAAGCCGCGCATGAGTTGCAGCGAGCCGTTCTCCGAACGGTAGGAGCCGATGGCGTCGAGCGAACCGTCCTTTGTGGTCGTTCGAGTGCCGGGCACGTCCACGACGTCGCCTGTGGTCCTGAGGGCGATGACGGTCGCGGTCGTGCGGTCACCCAGACTCGTCCACACGACGGGGGTGTGGCTGAACCAGGCGTCGCCGCGCACGGCCGCGACGGTCAGGTCCCGTCCGGCGAGGGTGACGGTGTCGCCGGTCCGGACGCCGAGCTCTTCGGCTGCGGGAACGGACATCGTGACCGACCTGTCGCCGACCTCCGGGACCAGGCCCGAGGAGACGGCGAAGATCGAGACCGCTGCGCTGCGGGAGCCCGCGGTGGCCTTCGTCGTGCTGATGCCGACCGGCTCGGCGAGGAGCACGCCCGGAGTGGAAGCCCACTGCCGCCACTGCTCCTGCGTGACGGTGGAGTCCGAATAGGACAGCTGTTGGCCGGAGAAGGCGATCCGGTCGACGGGCAGGTCGGTGATCGCGGACACGTTCTGCCTGCCGAGGCCCGCGGTCAGGCCGGACAGCAGGCCGACCAGCAGGGTGATCAGCACGATCACGACACCCATCAGGGCGAAGCGGCCCTTGGCGAACCTGAGGTCTCTCAGGGCGACGAACACGGTGTTGAGCCTTTCGTGGAGGGATGCGTCCACTGTGGCCCGCGCACCGTCTCGCCCGCTTCTGGCGCAGGAGGAGAAGGAAGTTGTCACTTTCGACAGAGGCCGAACCGCGGCCGGGTGCCTAAGCTGGGTGAACTGTGGACACGACCGCTCCGGCCCTCACCCCGACCAGCCGCGTGCTGACCTGGTGCCTGCACCTGCTGGTCGCGGGCCTGCTCGCCCTCACGGCGGTCCGCGGCACACCGCCGGTCGTCGCGGTCGCCGTCGCGCTGGGCGTGGTCTACGCGGCCGGTCCGCTCCTGCCCCTGGTGCGCACGTCCCGCCGGGCCGCCGCGTTGTGGTCGGCAGCCGTGGGCCTCACGTGGGTGGCGTTGCTCGTCCTGTCCGCCGACGCGGTGTGGCTCGCCTTCCCGTTGTACTTCCTCCAGCTCCACCTGCTGCCGCGCCGCGCGGGCCTGGCAGCGGTGGTCGTCACGGCGGCGACCGCGATCACCGGTTTCGCCGCGCACACCGGCACGTTCACCCCGGCCGTCGCGATCGGTCCCGCCCTGGGCGCCGCCGTCGCCGTCGCCGTGGTGTGGGGCTACCAGGCCCTCTACCGCGAGAGCGAGCGTCGCCGCGTGCTCATCGACGAGCTCACCGCCACCCGCGCCGACCTCGCGGAGGCCCAGCACAGCGCCGGTGTACTGGCCGAACGCGAACGGCTGGCGAGCGAGATCCACGACACCCTCGCCCAGGGCCTGTCCAGCATCCAGCTCCTGCTGCGCGCCGCGGAACGTGCCCTGCCGGCCCACCCGGAGAAGGCCGCCGGCTACGTGGACCAGGCCAGGCGGTCGGCCGTCGACAACCTCGCGGAGGCACGGCGTTTCGTGGCCGCCCTGAGCCCGCCCGCGCTGGCGGCGGCACCGTTGTCCGACGCCCTGGAACGCCTGTGCGCCACCACGTCCGCCCAGCACCCGGTGATCGTCCGCTTCCACCTCACCGGTGATCCCGTGCCGTTGCCCACCGCCCACGAGGTGGCGCTCTTGCGCATCGCCCAGTCGGCGCTGGCCAACACCGTCCAGCACGCCGGGGCCCGCACCGCCGACGTCACCCTGAGCTACCTGGGCGACCAGGTGGCCGTGGACGTGACCGACGACGGCACCGGCTTCGACCGCGCCGACGAGGGCTTCGGCCTCCCGGCCATGCGCGCCCGTGCCCACTCCCTCGGCGGCACGTTCGCCGTGGAGAGCACCCCGGGACGCGGCACGGCACTGGCCGCCCGCCTCCCCCTCACCGAGGACGCGCGGTGATCCGCCTCCTGCTCGCCGACGACCACCCGATCGTCCGCGCCGGCCTGCGCGCAGTCCTGGAAACGGAACCCGGCCTGGTGGTCGTGGCCGAGGCGGAGACCGCGGAGGAAGCCGTTGCCCGCGCCGCGGAGGGCGACGTGGACGTGGTGCTCATGGACCTGCGCTTCAAGGGCGGCATGACCGGCGCCGAGGCCACCGCCGCGATCACGAGCCGCCCCGGCGCACCCAGAGTCGTGATCATCACGACCTACGACACCGACGCCGACACTGTTCCCGCCATCGAAGCGGGCGCCACCGGCTACCTGCTGAAGGACGCACCGCCGGAAGACCTGGCAGCCGCCGTCCGCACCGCCGCCGCGGGCCACACCGCCCTGGCCCCGGCGGTGGCCGACCGCCTGATGAACCGCCTGCGCACCCCCGGCACGGGCCTGACCCGCCGCGAGGCCGAGGTCCTCACGCTGGTCGCCGACGGCCTGTCGAACCAGGCCATCGGCGCCCGTCTGCACCTCACCGAGGGCACGGTGAAGTCCCATCTGGCCCGCATCTACACGAAGCTGGGCGTCGGTTCGCGCACGGCGGCCGTGGCCGCCGCGATCGACCTGGGGATCATCAGCTCCCGCAGGTGACGCCGTGCGGCTCGTTCATTTGCCACAACGCAGCTATTGAATTCCAAGAACTATCGGAATTTGCTTCTCGAAAGTAGCTCCAACGGGCCACGCGCGGACTTCTCGTCACGAGCGATGATGCGGAATCGCCTTGACCGGACGGAGCTGACCGTGTGGAGCTGGCTCGATTCGTTTTGGCCTTTGGTGCTCGCGCTGGAAACCTGGCTGCTGGTCTGGGTCTGGCGCCATCCGGATCCCCGGCTGCCGTTCGGCAGGGGAAAGCCCGCTTTCCGCGTGGGACCGGCGGGAGCGCCGAGCGAAATCCAGTACTACGCGTTGAAGCACCAGCCGAAACGTGCCCGCGTCCGCGTGCGCCTGCACGACACCGCGGCGAACGTCAAGCTCATGGACGCCAGGAACTTCCGCCGTTACGAGAAGGGCGAGAAGCACCGCTACCTCGGCGGCTACTGCCGGAAGTCGCCGGTCTACCTGGACATCCCGCACGACGACCGGTGGTACGTCGCCCTCCACCGGCAGGCCGACGGGCGCATCCCGAGCTCGGTCAAGGTGTACGGCCCCGACCTTCCACCGATGCCCGTGTTGCCGGCCATGACGCCGGAGTCGTCGTTGGTGCGGATCAAGGAGAACTTCGACCTGCTGACGGCAGAACTGGAGAAGGAGGCGGAGCAGAAGGACGTGTTCGTGTCGTACGCGAGCGAGGACGGCCCGGCCGTGGCCCACCCGCTCGCCAGGCTGCTCGTCAAGGCCGGGTTGTCCGTGTGGATCGACCGGTACGAGCTGAGGATGGGTGACCCGTTGCGGCGCAAGATCGACAGCGGCATCGCGAGCAGCAGGTTCGGCGTCGTGGTGCTGTCACCGGACTTCTTCCGCAAGGGCTGGCCGCAGGCGGAGCTCGACGCCCTCCTCACGCGCGAGATCGACGACGACCGGCAGTGGGTTCTCCCGATCTGGCACCGCACCACCAAGGAGGAGGTCCGCAAGCACAGCCCGCTGCTGCTCGGACGGATCGCCCGCAGCACGAGCGACTACCTGATCGAGGACATCGCGGAGGAGATCGCCGGGATCGTGCTCGGTGCCGGCACGAGCGAGGACGAGCTGCCGGTGGCCGGCAGCTCGGGCTGAGCAGGCTGCCGGAAGTTGTGTCCGTTACTCGTCCGCCGGACGTGCGTCCGGCGCCGATTGGCGTCTGCAAGTACCACCAACTCGACATCAACAGGCACTCTGCTACCACCAACAGGCCTGCCCTGGCCTGAGGCCACTGTGGCGGTTCGGTGGGCCGCGAACGGGTTGGGTGTGGTTGACGGCGATTCGATCAAGAGTTGGTGGTACTTGCAGACGCCACTCGCCACCAACGAGTCCAGAGGCTCCGGACAAGACTTCTGGCCAGGTGCTCAGAGACCCCGCCGGGTCAGCACTTCACCCAGTAGTTCGGTGAGGTCTGGCGGATGCTGCTGGTGGTGTAGGTGTTCCACAAGCCGAGCAGCTGGCCGGAGCCCACCGCGTACGTCTGTCCATAGAGGACGTATGCGCGACCGGCGGTGGTGTGCGCGTAGTTGCTCGCGGTCACGCACTCCGGCACCGGCGCAGTCGTGGTAGTCGTGGGAGGCGCACCGCCACCGGACAGCGCCTTCACCATGTTCACCACGGCGACCATCTGCGGCCCGCTCTTGAGCGCGTACTGCGCGGACTGGTAGCCCCACCAGTCCCAGCAGCCGCGCGGGTTCCCGGCCATCGTCGTGGCCTGCGGGTAGAGCACGATCATGTTGTTCGTGTCGGCGTACTCGTTGAGATGACCCTTGTCCATCAACGCGTTCCCGACCAGGCCGTAGTACTGGTAGCAGCCGTGCAACGTCACCATCAGCTTGCACGGCCCGGTTTCGCACGCCCTTGGCACGTAAGCGAAACCCTCCCGTCCCATGCTGACCGGCGCCGGGTTGCCGCCGGGGACGTACCTGCCCTGGTCGAACTGGATCAGCTTGCCGGACAACGTGGACGCGGGCGCGTTCACCTGACCGAACAGGTGCCCGAGCATCTCCCTGACCGGATCGGCCGTCCCGCAGTTGTTGACGTACGGCGAAGTCGTGGAGCCGCAGCTGTTCGGGCCGATCGGGCTGACCCAGGCGTGCCCGGCCGCGGTGGTGTTGTTGTAGACGACCCCGGCACCGAAGTCGCGGTAGTAGGTGGCGAGGTCGTCGTTCACCGCCCGGTCGACGGTCTGGTCGGCCGTGCCGTGGAACAGCCACACCGGATCACCGGAGAGGTTCTGCGGTGGGTCGACGGTGCCGGCCGTCGCACGGGTCCTGGTGAGCTGTTCCAGCTCGGCGGGCGTCTTGCGGGGCTGGAAGGTGTCCATGCACGCGAACTGGGCGGTGTTCACGCTGTTCTGCGCGCAGTCGTAGGCGCCGGCCGAGAAGATGCCCGCGCCCTGGAAGACGCTCGAGTACGCGACGTGGAGCTGGTTGGCCAGGAACCCGCCGGACGACAGGCCGCTCACGTAGGTGCCGGTGATGTCGTACCCGCCGAGGGTGCCGGGTTGCGGCGCCGGGACCGCCGCGGTCGACATCGACATCGACGCCACGGCCAGACCCGTCGCCGCCACCAACCCCAGGAACGCGTTCCTCGATCGCATGTCCCGCCTCCGTCATTGCAGGCAAAAACCGTGCGCTGATGCTAAAAGCGTCCGAACTCGGTGCACCACGTGTGCGGTCGACACCTCGTGTCGACCGCGAATGTGGCGATCAGCTGTTCTCGCTGGCCAGAACTCGTTTGGCGCGAAAAGCACGTTGGGGCCGCTAGATGGCCCGAACGTGCTTTTCGCGCCATGAGCACCTCGCGACGGTGATCGTGGCCGCCAGGAACACGATCTGCATCAACGTCCGCGGCACCAGCTGGTCGTCCCACGGCACCGGGCCGTTCAGGGCCTTGTGGACGTTCGCCGGGAACATCGCGACGAGCATCGCCGTGAGCCCGAGCGCGGCCCAGCCCGCGGTGCGCGACCACAGCAACCCCGCGGCGCCCGCCAGTTCCAGCACGCCGGTCACGGTGACCAGCAGGCCCGGCGCGGGCAGGAACGGCGGCACCATCGCGATCAGCTCCTCGCGCAGACCGATGAAGTGCGCGCCCCCTGTCAGCACGAACATGACCGCGAGCCCGCCGCGCAACGCGACAGGCAGCGACCTGAGCTGCCGGACGCCGAGCACCCCGACGAGCAGCAGCACCGACGTGACGACGACCAAAGCGATGAACGGAGCCATTCCCCACCCTCCAAACTTGTCAGTGACAAGATTGCGCGTTGGCGCGCCATCTTGTCAACGGTAAGATTGAGATCGTGCCTCCGTACCACCACGGCGACCTGCGCCGAGCCCTGCTGTCGTCCGCCGTCGACATGATCACCGAGCACGGACCGGCCGGGGTCAGCCTCCGCGAACTGGCCCGCCGCGCCGGCGTCTCCAACGCGGGTCCGATGCACCACTTCAAGGACAAGGCAGGACTGCTCACCGCTCTCGCCGCCGAAGGGTTCGAGCTCCTGGCCGAAACCCTGACGGCGACCCGCGAGCGCACGGACTCGTTCGTCGAACTGGGTGTGGCCTACGTGCGGTTCGCGGTGGAGAAGCGGGCACACTTCGAGGTGATGTTCCGGCCGGACCTGCACCACCCGGACGACCCCGCCCTGACCGAGGCACGCGAACGGGCGGGCGCCGCGCTCGCCGGCGGGGTCGAGGACGTCGGGGGCCGGCGCACCGGCCCGGACCGGCGGATCGCGGGCGTGGCGGCGTGGTCTCTCGTGCACGGGTTCGCGACGCTGTGGAACACGCGCAACCTCGACCCCGAACTGGGCGACGACCCCGAGGAACTCGCACGGCGGGTCGCGGCGATGTTGTTCGAGCCACGAGGCTGATCGGCCCACATTCCGGTGTGCACGGAATGAGTGAATTCCGTGCGCGCAGAAATACTTCATGATCCAGTTTCCACGAATGGTGTTCTTTTTGCGACGAATGGTCGGCAGCGTTCAGCGGGACCGATCAGCTTCGCCGTATTTCCGCCGAACGACATCGTGTCCCACCAGGTGCTCACTACGGTGAGTTCGTGGGCAGTAGCAGGGTGAGCGGCTCGGTGCAGGGCACCGTGGTCCAGGCGCACTCCATTACCGGTGACGTCCATCTTCACGGTGGCACCGGGCACAGAGTCACGCCCCGGCAACTACCCGCCGTCGCCTCGCACCTCTTCACCGGCAGGCAACAGGAACTGCTGGCGCTCACCGCCGCACTGCACGGATCGCGAATAGCCGTGATCCGCGGAGTCGGCGGCGTCGGCAAAACGTGGCTGGCGCTGCAATGGGCGCACCGCAACGCCGAGCAGTTCCCCGACGGACAGCTCTTCGTCAACCTCCGCGGCTTCTCGCCCGACGGCAGACCCTCGGCCCCGGACGTCGTGCTGCGGGGGTTCCTCAAAGCACTCCAGGTCTCGTCGTCCGCCATGCCGGACGACCTCGACGCGCAGGCGGGCCTGTACCGCAGCCTCGTGGCGGAACGGCGGATGCTCGTGGTCCTCGACAACGCGGCGGACGTCACCCAGGTCAAGCCGCTGCTGCCGGGAGGGTCGAAGTGCACGGTCGTCGTGACGACCCGTCGCGATCTCGGCGGGCTCGTCACCGCCCACGGCGCCCGGTCCGTGCCGCTCGACGTGTTCGACGAGGTGTCCGCGTTGCAGCTGCTGGCCCGCCGTCTCGGGCCCGCCCGCCTCATGGCCGAGCCCAGGGCGACGAAAGGGTTGCTGCGGTGCAGTGCGGGACTTCCGCTCGCGCTCGGCATCGTGGCCGCCCGCGCGTCCACCCACCCGCGCTTCCCGCTCGGCCTGCTGGCCGACGAACTGTGCGACACCACGACCCGGCTGGACGGCCTGGACGCCGGTGACACCGACTCCAGCCTGCGCGCCGTGCTCTCGTGGTCCCACGCGGGGCTTTCCGCCGACGCGGCACACCTGTTCGGACTGCTCGGCGCGGTGCCGGGGCCGGACATCGCGCTGACGTCCGCGTTCAACCTGGACACCCGTCCCGCGTCAGCGACCCGGATGCTGTTGCGCGAGTTGGAGGCAGCGCACCTGGTGCAGCAGCACGTGCCGGGGCGCTACCGGATGCACGACCTCGTCCGCCTCTACGCCGGGGAGCAGAGCACGGCGCTCGACCTGAGACCAGCGCTCACCCGGCTGTTCGAGCACTACGTCAACACCGCCGCGTGCGCGGTGCACGTCCACTACCCGCACGGCAGGCACAGCAGCCCGCTCGGCGACACCCGGCCGCTGCCGGGCATCTCCGACCCGGACGCCGCCACGGCGTGGATCGAGGCGGAACGGCTGAACCTGGTGGCGACGGCCAGGTTCGCCGCCGAGGTCGGGTGCCCGATCCTGCCGAACCGGCTGTCGGTCACCCTGTGGGCCTACCTGCTCAACCACTCCCACCACCACGACGCACTCGCCCTGCACACCTATGCCCTGCGAGCCAGCTGGCGGGCGGGCGACCGCGCGGGCGAGTGCCGGGCGTTCATCAACCTCGGGACCGTGTACGAGAGGTTGCGGCGCTACGCGGAAGCCGGTGACCACCTCGCGGAAGGGCTCACGCTGAGCCGCGAGATCGGCGACCGCACCGAGGAGTGCCGTGCGTTGAGCAACCTCGGCATCGTGTGCTGGCTGACCGGCGACTACGCGGGTGCCGTCGAGAACCTCGAAGCGGCACTCGCACTGAGCAGGGAGCTCGACGACCCCGACCTCGAGTCGTACGCGCTGTGCAAGCTGGGGTTCGTGTACCGCTCGCTCGACCGCCTCGACGACGCGGTGAGCCACCTGCGGGCTTCGCTGACCATGACGCGACACCTCGGTGACCGGGTCGACGAAGCGTTCGCGTTGTGCGACCTCGGCGCCTGCTACGTGCTGATGGACCGGCCCGACGACGCACTTCCGTTGCTGCGGCGGGCTTTGGAGCTGAGCCGCGAGATCGGCGAGCGCGCCGCGGAGGCGCTGACGCTCACGTTCCTCGGCGCCCTGCACCGCCGCACCGGCCGCTACCGGGACGCGGTGGACGCGTTGAACACGGCCGCGGGCGTGAGCCGCCGGCTCGGCGACAGGTGCCTGGAAGCCAAGGCCTTCAACGAACTCGGCGAGGTCTACACGGAGATGGGCGATCCGGTACGGGCGATCGGCTGCCACTGCTTCGCGATCGTGCACGCCATGTCGATCGGCGACGCCTACGAACTGGGCCGGGCGCACGACCGGCTCGCACGGGAACACCAGCGCTGCGGTGCGATCAAGGACGCCGTCCACCACCGCGCCGAGGCCGCCAGGGCGTTCGCGTCGATGACCCTGCCCCTCGATTCCGCCAGAACCCCGGACGCCTCGTGATCATCTCCGTAGGATCACCCGTCGTCGAAGGGGGCACGGGTGTACGACGGGTTCATCTCCTACAGCCACTCGGCTGACCGGCCGCTCGCCAGGTCGCTCCAGCGCAGCCTGCACCGGATCGGCCGCCCCTGGTACCGGCCGAGGGCGCTGCGGGTGTTCCGCGACGACGTGAGCCTCGCCGCGAGCCCTGACCTGTGGTCGTCGATCCAGGACGCGTTGCTGGCGTCGCGCACCTTCACCCTCATGGCGTGCCCGGAGTCGGCCGCGTCGCCGTGGGTCGCCCGCGAGGTTGCCCTGTGGCGGGAGGAGAAGTCCAGGGACACGTTCCTGATCGTGCTGACCGGCGGCGAGCTGTTCTGGGACGACGAGGCGGGCGACTTCGACTGGGCCCGCACCACCGCGCTCCCCCGGTGCCTGGAGGGCTGGTTCACCGCCGAGCCGCTGTGGGTCGACCTCCGCGAGCGGGAACGCCGCAGCGGCAAGGAGTTCCGCAGCGCGGCCGCCACGCTGGCCGCCGCGATCCACGGGGTCGCCAAGGACGAACTGATCAGCGAGGACCTCCGCCAGCAGCGCCGGCTCGTCTCCGTGCTGGCGAGCCTGCTGACGCTGACGCTCGTGGCGGGCGGTGTCGCGGTGTGGCAGCAACGGGTGGCCGCCGCGCAACGCGACCGCGCGACCGAGCAGGCCAGGATCGCGCTGTCCAGAGCGATGTCCGGCGAGGCGCAGCGGCTGATGTCCTCCGACCCGCAGCTGGCGGTCCGGCTCGCGCTGTCGTCGTGGAGCGCCAGCGGGTCCGTGCAGGCGAAGGCCGCGTTGATGAGCACGCTCGACCAGGCGAAGCACGTGGTGTCGATCGTCTCTCCCGGCACCGACACGGTGAGCCGCAACCGGCCCGCAAACGTGGCCACGCGCGCCAGTGTCGCCATGAGCGCCGACGGGACGGTCGCCGCCCACGCCTACTCCGACGGGAAGATCTCCTTGTGGGACAACAAATCCCGTCGGTCCGTCACCTTCGCGCCGCCGGACTGGACGTCCGCGCTCGCCCTCAACGGCGACGGCAGTCTGCTCGCGGGGACCGACGGTTCGAAGGTGAAGGTCTGGAACACGAGAGACGGCTCGCTCACGCACGACATCCCGTTCTCGGGTGACCTGAACCGCCTGGCGATGTCCTCGAACGGCCGGTGGCTCGCGATCTCCGGCGGCGGCGCCGGTGGATCCACCCCGAAGTTCGGCGTGTGGAACCTGGAAACCGGCCGGCCGGTGGCCGAGGTCCAGGACGACAACGCCCCCGGTGGTCCGCTGGAGTTCCGCGGGGATCGCCTCTACACCGTCGACGGTCGCTCACCGCAGGCGAAGGTCGTGACGTTCGAACCGGAGAGCGGCACCTGGACGGCGTTCGGCGCGGGCCGGGTCTGGCCGCACGGCCTGGCGGTCAGCGAGTCGACGCTGGCGCTGCTCAACGGTTCCGCGCTCGAACTGTGGGACCTGGGCACGCGGGCCAGGACGCGCACGACGGAGGTGGGCGAAGACGCTTGCTGTGTCAGTGTTTCCGCCGACGGGCGGCGCATCGCCGTGGGCACCGAACAGGGTGCTGTGCTCCTGTACGACCAGACGCTCGCGCAGACCACCCAGCTCTTCCAGCACCCCGTTCGCGTTCAGGACCTGCGGATGAGCGATGACGGCGCACTTGTCACCTCGATCTCCGAGAACGGCACGGTTGTGGTGACCTCACCGGACCGGGACGGCAGGATGCGCGCCGAGGTGCAGGGACCGCCCGGCGTCAGCGGAGTGGCGGTGAGCGCGGCAGGGACCGCGGCGGTCTCCAGCTCGGGCGAGGTCGTGCTGCGCGAGCTGTCCACTCTGGCCGAGAAGTCGAAGTTCTCCGCGCCGGGCGGCACCGTGCGTCTCAGTCCCGACGGGCAACGGCTTTCCGTTGGCAGGCCGGGCTCCCACACCACGTGGGACACCACCACCGGCGCACAGGTCGGCTCGATCGTCACCGACGAGATCGGCTTCCTCAGCGACAGCAGGCATCTCGTCACGGCTCGCCCCGACGGAACACCCGTGGCCGAGGACGCCGGGAAGCGCGGGACGGCCCCGGTCGGCGGCTCCCCGCACGACCAGCAGATCGCGACGAACCTCCGCGGCGACACCGTCGCGGTCGTGACGAAGGCGATCCAGGCCCACGAAGGCGGTGGCGGCACCGACATGACGCTCTGGCGGTGGAGCGGCGGCGAGCTGGAGAAGATCCGCCAGATCCACTTCGCCGCCCTCGTCGGAGGTTTCGCGGTGAGCGACGACGGCGAGCAGGTGGCCGCGACGGACATCGACGGCCGCGTGCTGCTCGACGACGGACGGTCAGAAGGTGCGATGGTGTTCGGCCGGGGTGTGGACAACGCCCGGGCGTCGGTGGCCTTCGCGCCCGGCCTGGTCGCCCAGCAGCATCCCGAGACCGGCGAGCTCGTGCTGTGGAACAGCGCGGACGGTGGCGAGGTCGGCACCTGGCGGCACCTGGGCGCGGCGGGGAAGGTGACCAGGCTCGTCGCGACCGGTGACGGAGGGCTGTTGAGCGCAAAGGAGAACGGCCTGCTCACCTTGTGGGAAGGAAATCCGGACGCGTGGATGCGCACGCTGTGCACGACGGTCACCGGCGGTCTGTCCACTGAGGAACAAAAACGCTACCTCGGCGACATCGACGTGCGATGGCCGTGCTGACTTCTGTCTACTGAGGACTCCACGCCGCCAGCCGTTTCTTCAGCCGCTTCAACGCCTCGGAGATCTCCTTCGCGGCCGCCAGAGGCGTCAGCGCGCACACGGCGAGATCGATGTGCTCGATCACGGCCGCCCGAGCACGCAGGCTCGACTGGGCGAACGCCCGGAAGTACTCCTCCGCGACGGCGTCCTCGTTCTTCACCAGCTCACCGGAGACCAGCGCCTCGGCGAGCTTCGCGTCGGCCGGGGTGACGCGGGACCAGAAGTCGGGACGGCGCTCCGCCCGCGCGGCGGCGACGGAGCCCGCGATCAACTTCCGCGCGTCCTCCTCGGCGAACGGCTGGGTGTCGTCGCGCTGGTGGGCGAGCCAGCCGAGCACGACCGCGTTGAGCGCCGGGTAGAAGTAGATCGAACCGTACCGCTCGCGGTGGAGGTCGACGGCGCGCTGGTAGTTGTCACGCGCCTCGGCGAGCGCGTCGGTCAGCTTTCCCGGGTCGCACGCCACGCACAACGCACGTCTGCGCTCGACGCTCGCCTTCAGGGAGTAGCGCTCCGGCGTCTCGCCCAGCTGCAGGAGGAGATCAGCCGACCTGGCGGCGCGGTCGAGCAGTTCGGTCGCCTCGGGCCCGGGATCGTCCGGATGCTGGATGCGCTCGACCGCCCACTTCGCCCTGACGTTCAACAGTTGCTCGAAAGACCTGACCGCGCCGGACGCGTCCCAGTCGTTCTGGGCCTTCTCGTAGTACTCGACGGCTTCCTTGTACCGGGCGAGCAGGGCCCAGACGTCGCCGACGGCCGAGAGCTCGTGTCCTCGCAGCCATTCCTTCGGGGTCGACTCCAGCAACGCCTCCAGCTCCTTGGCCAGCGCCGTGGCCACGACGTCCGGCGCGTCCTCCGCGCGCCGCTTCAGCGCCGCGAGCTCGTCGGCCAGTTCGCGGGGAGCCACGAGCTCCTCCCGTTGCGCGGTCCCGCCCACCGCCGGATCCAGCCGGAACGCGGGCGGACCGTAGACCTGGTACGCACCCCACGTGTTCGTCGACCGGTGGTGTTCCCAGACCGCCTTGCGGGCGTTGAGGCTCGCGATGCCGAGCTCGCCGCCGTCCAGCAGCTCGTCGTAGATCGTCGTGGCGAACCGGTGTGCCGCCTTGTCCTCGACGGCCCAGCCCGCCGCGATCACGGAGCGCACCCCGTTCTCGATGAGCTGCCGCGAAATGCTCGACGCCAGCCTGTCCGCGCGGGGTGTGCCCTGGTCCGGCAGCTGCATCGCGCCGAGGTGGCAGCAGTTGAGGAAGACGACGTCCGGCGTGGTGCGCATCTTGGCGATCTCCAGCGCGCCGAGGTAGACGTCCTTCCCGATGATCACACCGCTGCGCGACGGGTCCTTGGCGTCGAAGTGGCCGTGTCCCGCGATGTGCACGATCCGGTACTCGTGCCGGAACAACGCGTTCAGGATCGGCACGACGTCATCGTCGTCATCCACCCCGGCGATGATCGAGGTGACCTCGTAACCCTTGGTGCGCAGCAGGTTCGCGACCTTCTTGGCCTCGTCCCGCGCGGCGGGCAGCGGCGGCATCCCGGTGCCCGCGGGATCACCGATGACCAGCGCGGCGTGCCCCGACGACGGACGGATCGTCGTCTCGGCGAACGTGCGCGTCTCCAGCCGCCGGATGACCCCGACCTCGACGGCGAGCGGCTGCACGTCCAGGTCGTGCGACCGGCTGGCGAGCATCTCCAGCGGCAGCGCGCCGGCTTCCTCGTCGATGACCAGCAACAGGTTCTCGCTGCCGTAGCCCTGTCCCTTGAGCGAGTTGGGCACGAGCAGCTCGTACAACGTGTTGTAGAGCTGCTCGTCCGGCTGGTGGTCCGCGATGGCCTCCGCGACGAGCGCGTCCAAAAGCTTGCGCTGGGCGGTGTTCACCCGTTGCTCGGCGCGGGCGGACCGGCCGATGCTCGTGAACGAGAGCGCCCCGAGCCGTTGCGCGTCGCCACCGCTGTCCTCGGCGACGATCCGGACGGTGCGCCAGATGCCCTCGCGGTAGGCCGACGGCGCACCGGGCTTGCCGTCGAACCCGGTGAGCATGCGGCGTTCGACGACGACCTCACCGCCCTTGACGTCGAGGGTCTGCGCCAGCCGCACGGCCGCTTTCGTCGCCTGGATCGCGCGCTCCTCGTACATCTCGACGATCCTCAGCTCGTCGATGACGACCCGTGAACGCAGGTCGTCCAGCCTGCGGTTCGCCTGGCGGACACCGGACACGATCGACGTCAGCGAGTTCTCGACCGGCATCGGCGGCACGAGCGCCGTGCCCACCAGCACCGCGGAGATCGACAGCGGCGCGGGTGACTCCCCTTCCGCCGTCCGGTCCTCCTGGATCGCGGCGAGCCTCAGCACCGCCTGGGTGACGCCCGCGGTCAACGCACCGGGCGTGAGGTCACCGGCGTCGCCGAGCCCGATCACCATCGCGGCCGGTCCACCGGAGGACTCGAACACCTCGCACGTCCCGAGCCTGCCGGGGTACTGGCGGAACGCCGCGCGCCGCTCGAGTGCTCCCTTCAGGTGGGCGTCGAGGGCCTTCTCCGCTCCGCTGATCGGCGTGCCGTCCTGGTGGCCGACGAGCACCGCGCCCTCCTCCCAGCGCAGATCCCCGTGCACGACACCGACCTTGAGCACCCGCCGCCGCGTTGCCGAACGTCCACCGCCCCACGCCAGCCGGACGAGCTCGTCGGCGGTCGGCAGCACGAGAAGACCACGTGGATCGGTGAGCGGGCCCGAGGCTCCCGGCTTGGCCGTCGGGGCCGTGAGCAGCTTGCTCGGCCGGCGTCCGGCGAGGAGGTCGAGAACCGCGGACACGGTGTCCGGATCCGACGGCAGGTCCGCGTGCGGCACGAGCGCGTACCACCTCGCGGGTCCGTCCAGGCGATCGCTCGGACATGGTGCGAACCCGTCGCCGTTCGGGGAGACGTCGTACCCACCATCCTTGTTGGCACCGCACACCGTCTGCTCGGCGCTGCCGTACACCGCTGTGATTCCCGTCCAGCTGGGAGGGATCAGGCGCTTTCGCCGTTCCGCACCCTCTTCCGGCAGCAAATCCTCGAGGATCGGCCAGTCCTTGAGCCATTCGGCGACCCGGGTGGCGTCCGCGGTGTGGTCCAGCAGGGCCAGCGCCGCGGTGAACTCGTCCTTGCCCTCCAGCCGCGCCCTGACGAGCCAGCTGCCCTCCAGCGGCGGTCCGAGCAGCACGGCCCTGCCACCGGCCCTGTTCCACTCGGACCGCAGGGGCTCCGACGACAGCGCGGCGAGCAGCACCAGGCAGCCGGCGCCGTGCGCCACCACGTGCGGAGTACCGTCGAGCAGCTTGTCCGCGAGGTCGGCCGCCAGCTCGTCGAGCTCGCGGCGCCAGTCGAACTGGCACGGCGTGACGTGGTGCTGACCGGCCAAAGCCGAGCTCAGCAGCGAGTAGCCGTCGACGAGCCGGCCGGGTTTCGCCTCGCCGTCCGTGAGAACTTCTTCCGGGCCGTGGCCGACCAGTTCCGTCAGGTTCGGCCAGACGAGCTGGTTCTCGCGCATCAGCGTCGAGCCGAACAGGTCGGGCACGAGCAGGACCTGCCCGGTGACCTCGGTGGTCCCGCCGCGCTTGACCGGCCACTGCGGTGGCGGCGGGGTCTCGAAGCCCTGGGCGCCGTTGCCCGCGAGCCAGTTCTCCAGCGCCTGCCTGCTGTCCTCGTTGGCGAAGTAGCCGCCGTGGTTGACCGCCGGCCCCTGGAAGAACGCGCGCTGGGAGGCTTCTCTGCTGACCCCGCCGGACATCGACGAGGTCGGCACCACGAAGTCGTGGTTCTCCCCGTAGAAGAGGTCCGCGCCCTGCACCATCAGCCGGTTCAGCACACCCCGGCCCTGCACGTCACCCGCGATGGACCCGAGCCCGTCGGCCAGCGGTGGCGCCGCGAGCAGCATCCGCAGGAACGGCGACTCGGGCATCTGCGCTTCCAGTCCCGGCATCACCCTGGGATCGGTGCGCTGCTCCAGCATGGTCAGCAGGAACTTCTTGATCAGCGCGGCGATCCCGGTGTCCCGCAGCACGGGCACGAGGTTGAACACGTTGAACAGGAACGAGGCCCAGCGGTCGATGCGTCCGGACGCGAGCGTGGTGCCCATGGCCGGGCAGGCGACGCGCACGAACCGTTCGACCCGGAGCCTGCGTCCGGCGAGGTTGTCGCGCAGATCCCGCAGCGCCTGGTGGTCCGGGTGGTCCGGCACGCCGGCGTAGGCGGCGAACGACGGTTCATGTCGCGCCGCGTAGCTCAGCACCTCGCCGACCAGCCCACCGCGCGAGTGGCTCACGAGGTGCAACGGCGCGTCCGGCAGGTCCTTGGCGGCGTCCAACGCGTTCTGCGCCGGCGTCTTGCCCAGCGTCGCGTGTTCGAACGCCAGCACCCGGCCCTCGTACCGGTCGACGATCCGTTCCCACTCCCGCGTGCCGCGCAGCTTCCCGAACGCCGCCTCGGTGTGCGAGAAGGTGCCGTGCAGGAGGACGAGGTAGGGCTTCTCGCTGTCCGGAACCGGCTTCCGCCCCTCCTTCTCCAGGAGCAGATTCTCGTCCACGGTGTAGACGCCCCGGATCTTGGGCTTGCGCCGCCGCACCGACTCTTCTGCCTCGTCCGCGACCGGCGCGTCGATCCAGTTCGTGATGGTCTCGACGGCCTTCTTCGCCGCCGGCGTCAGCACGAAACCGGACAACCTCCCCGCGATCACCCCGGCACCGCCGAGGACACCCGACCTGGTCAGCACAGGTCCGATCTCGGAGTCGAGGTCGCTCAGCGCCTTCGTGACACCGGGTGGCAGGGTGATCTTCGAACGCCGCACGTTCGCGACCCGTGAACCCCCGTCGCGGCTGCGTTCGCCGAGGAACGGCGTCACGTCGAGCGGCCCCTGCGCCGCACCTCGCGTCGCACCGCGCCGCGCCTGGTCGACGAGCGTGGCGGCCCGGTAGAAGCTGACCACGCCGTCGGTGTCCGCGACCTCGACGACGTCGTCATCGTCACCGGAGAGCAGCACGGGACTGGTGTCGCCGCGGCTCACCCCCGCGACGTCGACCTCGCGCCGCACGACGTAGCCGACATCCCCGCCGTAGAGTTCCGCGAACTCGTCGCGACCCGCCGGCTCCTCCGCCGGCCTCCCTTGGACGGTGAACTCGGCCATGGGCACCCGCTCTCCTGGTGCATACCGCCTGCGGTAGTTCCTCGCTGTGGCGGCCCGACTCGTTACAGCGCGTCGATCATCCATCCACGACCGGACGCTCTCCGTTGTGACCCGGCTCACGGAGCGTCACACGCCGCCCGCGCCCGGCGTCTCGTGCACATGACAACGACCAACAAGGCGGCGTTCAGCCGCTTCCACGACGCCGTCAACAGCGGCGACCTGGACGCCATCTCGAAGGCGATCGACGAGGTCGTCGCTCCTGACCTCGTCTTCCACGCCCCGGTGCCGAACGGCATGACCGGGCCGGAAGCGCTCAAGCAGGTGTGGGTGACGTTGCTGCGCGCGTTCCCCGACATCCAGGTCACCACCGAGGAGGTGGTGGCCGAGGGCGACAAGGTCGTCTACCGCAACACCGTGACCGGCACCCACCTCGGCGAGTACCGGGGCAGGCCGCCGACCGGCAGGTCCGTGAGGTACGACGAGATCTTCATCATCCGCTTCACCGACGGCCTCATCGCCGAGATCTGGGGAGTCGTCGACGTCTTCGGACAACTACAGCAGCTGCAAGGAGAAGCATCATGATCCTCATCACCGGCGGTAACGGCGTCGTGGGCCGGAGCACCGCGAAACTGTTGCTGCAGGACGGCATCGCGGTCACCGCGGTGACCCGGAGCGACGGCGACCTGTTCAGTCCACAGTGGATCGATCCCGTGCTGGAAGGCGTGGAGGCGGTGCAGATCAGCCCGCGTGCCACCGGCCCGGGTCTCGAAGAGCTGCTGGCTCTGGCCGTCAAGCGGGGAGTCCGGCGCGTGGTGCTGTTGTCGGCCACCACCGTCGCACACCCGGCGGGAGAGGCGCGGTTCGCCGCCCAGTTCAGGGCCGCGGAGGAACTCGTCGTGCACTCCGGTCTGGAGTGGACGGTACTGCGCCTCGCCGACTTCGCCGCCAACGCGCTGGCCTGGGTGCCGCAGGTCGAGGTCGGTGACGTGGTGCGCGGGGCGTACGGCGAGGCTGCCACGTCCCCGATCCACGAGACCGACATCGCGGCGGTGGCCGCACAGGCCCTGCGCAGTGACGTGCACGCCGGGGCCGTGCACACGTTGACCGGGCCGGAGTCGTTGGACCAGCACGAGAAGGTGCGGCTCATCGGTGCCGCGATCGGGAGGACGCTGTCGTTCCAGGAGCTTCCGCCCGAGCAGGTGCGGCAGGGCCTCCTCGCGCAGGGACTGCCCGAGGAGGTGCCCGCCCGCCTGCTCGGGTCCCTGGCCGACTACGCCACCCGGCCCGGTCCCACCACCGCCACCGTGGAGGAACTGCTGGGCAGGCCCGCGCTCACCTTCGCCGACTGGGCGCGGGACAACGCGGCCGCGTTCAGCCGGCCGTGATGACCACCTTGCCCAGCGGTTGCTCGTCCTCGTAGTACCGGAAGGCCTCGGCGGCGTCCTCGAACGCGAACTCCCGGTCCACCACCGGACGCAGACCGCCGACCTCGATCGCGCGGTTCATCGCCCGGAACTGGGCCTGGCTGCCGACCGCGATCGGCCGCACGCTCGCACCGGAGCCGAACAGCAGCCTCGGGTCGAGCGGCGGCACCTCACCACCGATGAACCCGACGAGTGCCACCTCCCCGGCCACCGCCACCGCTCGCAACGACTGCGACAGGTCGCCGGCCACGTCGACGACGCGGTCGGCGCCGCGGCCTGCCCTGAAGCGCACTTCGGCGGGCCAGTCCGGCCTGCGGTGCAGAACCTCGTGCGCTCCCAACGCCTTCAGCCGTCGTGCCTTGTCCTCGCTGCTCGTCAGGGCGATCACCTCGGCTCCGAGCAGAACGGCGAACTGCAACGCGAACAACGACACCCCACCGGTTCCGAGCGTCACGACCGTGTCGCCCGCACGCACACCGGACAGCGCGTTCCAGGCCGTCACGGCAGCGCACGGAAGCGTTGCGGCTTCGGCGAAGGACAGGTGCCGCGGCACCGGGACGAGCGCGGACTCCGGCAGCACCACCAGTTCGGCCAGCACCCCGTCCAGCGACCCGCCCAGCTGCGGCAGGTGCTCCGGCCCGAACGGACCGTCCAGCCAGCTCGGGAAGAGCCCGGCGGTGACCCGGTCACCGACCCGGGTCCGGTGCACGCCAGGTCCCACCGCCACCACCTCGCCCGCGCCGTCCGACACCGGGACCAGGTCCGGCTTGACCGGCAACACGTACGTGCCGCGCAGCACGAGCAACTCGCGGAAGCTGAGCGACACCGCCCGCACGGCCACGAGGACCTCACCGGGTCCCGGCACCGGCTCAGGCGCCTCCTGCAGTCTCAACCCGTCGATCCCCGCACCGGGGGTCGCGCGCCAGCTACGCATCAACGGCCTCGCGCGGCGACCTCTTGGTGTACCCCAGGGCTTCCACGATCTGCCCGTCGCGGACCTGCATCAGGTTCACTCCGCGCACGTAGTCGAGCGGGCCCTCGCCGAACCGGTACCGCCACTTGATCGTCGCGCGGTCCCCGGCCACCACGACGTCCTCCTGCTCGAACTGGGTGTCGCGGTTGCCGGCCAGCGCCCGCCAGAACGTCAGGCACTCGTCCCGCCCGACGCACCGCAGGCCCTCGGGAGCCGGCTCGATCGCCTCCATCACGCAGTCCTCGTGGACCAGGTCCTCCAGCAACGTCCAGTCGTGCTCGGCGAACGCGGCGTTGAACTTCTTGATCACTTCACTCACATCGGTCATGCACCGATCTTGTGATCTGCGGTGGGGCAGAACAATTCCCTGCAGGGAATGGACGAACAGGTTAGGAAGGACGACGTGCAGACGATCGAGAACCACCTGGGGAGCGAACTGCGCCGGTGGCGGGACGCGCGCCGGATCAGCCAGCTGGAGCTGGCGTCGAGGGCGGGCACCACGCAGCGGCACCTGAGCTTCGTCGAGACCGGACGCTCGCTGCCCGGCCGCCCGCTCGTGCTGCGCCTCGCCGAGTCGCTGGACCTGTCGCTGCGGGAACGCAACGCGCTGCTGGTCTCGGCCGGGTACGCGCCCGCGTTCAGCGAGACGAACCTCGACGACCCGCGGATGCGGCCGGTGCGGGAGGCGCTGCACCAGGTGCTCGCCGGGCACCTGCCCTACCCGGCACTGGTCGCGGGCCCGCTCGGGCAGATCGTCGCCGCCAACGACGCGATCGGCGTGCTCAGCGAGGGTGTCGCGCCGGAACTGCTGGCGGGACAGAACATCTGGCGGCTGGCCCTGCACCCGGACGGCATGGCCGCCCGCGTGCAGAACCTGGCCGTGTGGGGCAGGCACGTGATCGAGGGCCTGCGCGCCAGGGCGGCTCGTCATCCCGACCCGCGGCTCACCGAGCTGATCACCGAGCTGTCGGGGTACCTGCCGGACGCGCCGCCGCCCGGCAGGGACTACCTGGGTTTCGCGGTCCCGCTGGAGCTGCGCACCTCCGACGGCACCCTGCGGTTGCTCACGACGCTGACGTCCTTCGCCACCGCCGTGGACGTCACCCTCGCCGAACTGCACCTGGAGGCGTGGCTACCCGTCGACGAGGCCACCGCCGACGTGCTGCGTCGGCGTCACGACGGCTCGACTGCCGGGCACCCAGCGGGAATCTCGAGGTCGAGCAGGTAGTTCTCGACACCAGTGCGGGTGCAGGCGCTGCGCGGGTAGGCGACGTGGCCCCAGCCCTCGTAGGTCATCAGGGCGGTGTTGCGCGGCGCCTGCCGGTGGAGGTTGACCGCCCACGCGTACGGGGTGACCGGGTCGTGCCGCGCGCTGAGCACCAGGATCTTCGGTGCGTCCGAGATGTCGAGACGGTGCGGTGGGTTGGCGGGCGGCCCCGGGACGCCGATGCACGCGGTGGCCTCGTCGTGGCCGATGAAGCTGCCGCGCATGATCGGTGACCGGCGCAGCTCCTCGGCACGCAGCCGCGAGTACTCCTGGAAGTTCTTGATGCGCAACGAGAAGTCCTGGCAGACCGTCGCCAGCCGGACCGACTCGTAGTTCGGTTCGAAGTCCAGCGCCGCCTTGGCCCCGGCGCCGAGACTGCCGGCGATGAGGTTCGCGATCCAGCCGAAGTCCGGACCACCCAGCCCCTGGTAGACCATGTCGATCAACCGCTGTTTGCCGGAGGGGTCACTGTCGAGGGCCTTCTCCCAGGCCGCGTACACGTCCTGCCCGTGCAGGGCGCACGAGTCGGTGCGATCGCACCAGCGGGCGAACTCGACGAACGAGTCGTCCACGGCCGCCGCCCTGTCCCCCATGAACCGCCGGGTGTCGACGCTGTGGTCGACAACGCTGTCGAGGACCATCGCGCGGACCCGGTGGCCGAACTTCTCGGCGTACAGCTGGCCGAACACCGTGCCGTACGACAGGCCGAGGTAGCTGATCTTCCGCTCTCCCAGCGCCCTGCGCACCGCGTCCACGTCCTGCGCGACGGTGGCGCTGTCGGCGTGGTCGAAGATCGGCCCGCTGCGCTCGCGACACTTCTGGAGCACGCCCTGGTTGTGGCGCAGCAGCGCGGTGAACCCGGCCTCGTCCGACGGGTAGATCGACGGCTGGTCGTTCATCAGGTCCGCGCACCGGATCGGCAGGCTGTTGCCGGTGCCGCGCGAGTCGATGCCAACGATGTCGAACCGCGCCCGCACCTCGGGGCTGAACAGGCGGGAGAGCGCGAACTGCGCCGCCGAACCCCCAGGACCGCCGGGGTCGACCACGAGCACACCCAGCCGCCGCGCCGGGTCGGTGGCGACGTGGCGTGCCACCGCGAGCTCGATGCGTCCGCCGCCAGGCCTGCTCCAGTCGAGCGGCACGCTCAGCGTCCCGCACTCGCCCTCCGGGTTGTCCTCGCAGGGCGCCCAGGCGATGGACGGCCCCGCGGTCGCCACACCCCCGCTGATCACCAGAACCATCGCCGCGATCGGTAACGCCAGTGCCCGTCTCATCAGGCGCACAGTGCCTCCAGCTGTGGGAGCGTTCTTGCGTTAGCGCTCACAACACTTTCAGAAGCACAATGCGGGGGTGAACGCGCCCAGACGAGGCCGCCCCGCCGGTCCCACCGGACCGGTGATCGGCCGTGCGCTCCAGCTCCTCGACGCGTTCGACGCCGAGCACCGCGAACTGACGCTGAGCGAACTCGCCCGGCGCGCGGACCTGCCGTTGTCGACCGCGCACCGGCTGATGCACGAACTCTGCCTGTGGGGTGCCGTCGAACGAGGCGGCGACGGCCTGTACCGGATCGGCCTGCGGTTGTGGGAGCTCGGCTCGCTCGCGCCGCGCGGACCGGGCCTGCGCGAGACCGCGTTGCCGTTCCTGGAGGACCTCTCCCTGATCACGCGGGAGAACGTGCAGCTGGCCGTCCGGGAGGGCGCGGAGGTCGTCTTCGTCGAACGGATCGCGGGCTCCGGCGCGGTACCGGTGCTCACCCGAGTCGGCGGCCGGTTCGCGCTCACCGCCACCGGTGTAGGCCTGGTGCTGCTCGCGCACGCTCCCGTCGAGGTGCAGGAGGAGGTGCTCGGCAGCCCGATCGAGCGCTACACCGCCGAGACCGTCACCGACCCCGCCCGGTTGCGCCGGATGCTCGCCGACGTCAGGGCGAACGGGTTCTCGATCAGCGACCGCCAGGTGACGATGGACGCCCTGTCGGTCGGCGCGCCGATCCGCGACCGGACCGGGGCGGTGATCGCCGCGGTCTCGTTGGTCGTGCGGCACGGGAGCACGACCGCGCACGCGTTGGCGAGGCTCGTGCGGACCAGCGCGCAGGCGATCTCTCGGGCCCTGTCGGCGTGAGGACACCCAGTCGATCTTGCGCACCCTCTCGGCCTAAGAGCTTCCATTTTCCGGAAACCCCGCTACGACCGACGCAGTGGTTCAGGTCACGCTGAGCCTCCCCACCACGAAGAAGGAGCTCCGATGCCCGGCTTCCCGCGCGACCAGTGGTACGTCGCCGCCTACGGGTCCGAGATCGAGCACGACCTGTTCACCCGCACCATTTGCGGCGAGCCGATCCTGTTCTGGCGCACCCGCGAGGGCACGGTCACCGCGATGCCGGACCGGTGCGTGCACCGGCGTTTCCCGTTGTCGCAGCCGCCTTCGCGGCTCGTCGACGACCAGGTGGTCTGCGGTTACCACGGTTTCACCTACGACGCGGGCGGCAAGTGCGTCGCCGTGCCCGGACAAGCCCGGATTCCGCGCACCGCAAGGCTTCTGCCGTACCCGGTCGTGGAGCAGGACTCGTTCGTGTGGGTCTTCATCGGCGACCCGGCCAACGCCGACGCGTCGCGGATCCCGCGTGCGCCGTGGCTCGTCGCGGACGACTACACGACTGTCTACGGCATGGAACCGTTGAACGCCAGGTACGAGCTGCTCGTCGACAACCTGCTCGACCTGTCGCACGAGACGTACCTGCACGGCGGTTACATCGGCACGCCCGAGGTCGCGGCCACGCCGATCACGACCGAGGTCGACGAGGACGCGGGCATCGTCTACGTCTCGCGGCACATGGACGACGCGGAGTGCCCGCCGTTCTACTCGAAGTCGACCGGTCTGCAGGGCAGGATCGCGCGCTGGCAGGACATCGAGTACACGCCGCCGTGCCTGTACAAGCTGCACAGTCGCATCGCACCGGTCGGGTCCGTGCCCAACCCGGACGGGACCGACCCCGATGCGTTCCACGTCGAGGTCGTCTACGCGATCACGCCGGAGACCGAGAACTCGACGCACGACTTCTGGGCCGTGGCAAGGGACTTCGCGCTCGGCGACGAGGAGGTCTCGGCGTTCCTCGCGGAGAACAACCGCACGGTCGTCATGCAGGACGTCGTGGCGCTGAACGTGCTGGAGAAGGTCATCGCGAACGAACCCGAGGGCTACCAGGAACTGTCGGTCAACATCGACACCGGCGGGCTCGCCGCACGCAGGATGATCAAGAAGCTGGTCGAGAAGTCATGAAGATGCTCACCGGCAACCGGGTGGTGCGCGTCCATTGGGTTCTGGGCACCGACCGGCTCCGCGCGGTGTGCCACTGCGACGCCGAGCGCGAGTTCGAGGACCCGGTGGAGCTGTGGGAGTGGATCCTCGACCACCCGATCGGGCACACGCCATGAAACTCTTGCTGGAGAAGAAGGAGCCGGTCTCCGACGGGGTGGTGCTGCTGACGCTGCGCCACCCGGACGGCGACCCGCTGCCGGCCTGGACACCAGGCGCCCACGTCGACCTGGTGCTCACC
Source organism: Lentzea rhizosphaerae (assembly GCF_042649515.1). Lineage (NCBI taxonomy): Bacteria > Bacillati > Actinomycetota > Actinomycetes > Pseudonocardiales > Pseudonocardiaceae > Lentzea > Lentzea rhizosphaerae. The sequence goes on from NZ_JBHRZI010000005.1 coordinate 135,350, forward strand.
GGTGACCTGGTCCGCCAGTACTCGTTGTGCGGCGACCCGGCGGACACGTCGTCCATCAAGGTCGCCGTGCTGCGCGAACCCGAAGGACGCGGTGGCTCGCAGCACGTGCACGACGTTCTCGACGAAGGGCAGCTGGTCGAGATAGCAGGGCCGCGCAACCACTTCGAGCTCGTCGAGGCGAAGCGCTACCTGTTCATCGCGGGCGGCATCGGCATCACCCCGATCCTGCCGATGATCGCGCAGGCGCGGCAGGCGAACCACGAGTGGCGGCTGGTCTACGGCGGCCGGACGCGGTCCTCCATGGCGTTCCGCGACGAGCTGGAGCCCTTCGACCAGGTCGAGATCCACCCGCAGGACGAGCACGGCCTGCTGGATCTCCAGTCACTGCTCGGCGAACCGGAGGAAGGCACCGCGGTGTACTGCTGCGGGCCGGAACCCCTGCTGGCCGCCGTCGAGCAGCACTGCGCGGCGTGGCCGAAGGGTGCACTCCACGTCGAACGGTTCTCGCCGAAACCCGATGCGGACCAAGGGCCTCGGCACGAGTTCGAAGTGGAGCTCGCGGAGACCGGCAAGGTGTTGCGCGTGCCGGCCGACCAGTCCGTGCTCGAGGTCGTCGAACGGGCGGGCGTGTCCGTGCTGTCCTCGTGCCAGGAAGGCACGTGCGGCACCTGCGAGACGATCGTCCTCGGCGGCACGCCCGACCACCGCGACTCCGTCCTCACCGATGAGGAGAAGGAGACCGGTGACGCGATGATGATCTGCGTGTCCCGGTCGCGCTCGCCCCGGCTCGTGCTCGACCTCTGACGAACACTTGACAGTTCAACTAAGCAGAACCATGATTTCTATATCAGGAATCCTGATATTCACGATCCTGATACCGAGGCTCAACGAGGAGCGGAAACCATGCGTGGTCACTAGGAAAGAGCGGCGCGGCACCGGTTGAGCAGGTCGTGCAGCGCAGTTCGCTCGTCCTTGTTGAGCCTGCTCACCATCCGTTCCTCGATCGCCGCGATCTCGGCGGCGTGCTCGTCCAGGAACGCCCTGCCCTTGTCCGTGAGACTGATCAGCAACCTCCTGCCGTGAGCGGGGTCCTGCTCGCGGGTGATCAGCTCACGCCGCTCCAGCGCGGCGACCATGTCGGTCATCGTCTGCGCGGTCACGAACGAGTTCCGCGCCAGTTCCGCTGACGTGAGGCCGTCGCGCCCGGCCAGCACCGTCAGCGCGGTGTACTGCAGGGTCGTCACGCCGGCGGGGCGCAGCACCTCGTCCATGAGTGCGCGCACCGCGAGTTCCACCTGCTTGACCTCGTACATCAGCGACGGTCGCAAGAGCCTCACCTTCCCCATCGATCGTCTCGATCACAGCGAAGCCTGTCACAGGAAGGCAAATCCACATGACCACAGTCGACGACCGTCCGGACACGACGCTGCGGCGCCCCGACGTCTCGCCCGGCAGGCTGTTCATCGGGGGACAGTGGCGGGAGCCCGCGGAAGGTGGCCGGTTCAACGTCGTCGACCCGTCCACGGGGACGGTCGTGACGTCCGTCGCGAGGGCCTCGACGGCGGACGTGAACGACGCGGTGGACGCCGCGCGGGCCGCGTTCGACGGCTGGGCGGCGACGCCGGGCAGGCACCGCGCCCGGATCCTGCACCGCGTCGCCGACGTCGTGCGGGCCAGGGCGGACGAGCTGGTCGCGGTGGAGAGCCTCGACGTCGGCAAGCCGGTCTCGCTGTGCCGCCCGGTCGACGTGGAGACGACCGCCGAGCAGTACGAGTACTACGCGGCGCTGGCGCAGGGCATCGACGGGGCCACCAGGCAGATCCCGATCCCCTCGCACGCCTACACCCGCCGCGAGCCGCTCGGCGTGGTCGCCGCGATCACGCCGTTCAACTTCCCGCTGATCCTGTCGAGCTCGAAGATCGCGCCGGCACTCGCCGCGGGCAACACGGTTGTGCACAAACCCGCAGAGGACACGCCGCTCAGCGCGTTGCTGATGGCCGAGATCCTCGCCGAGGCGGGCGTTCCTGGCGGCGTGGTCAACGTGGTGACCGGGTACGGCTCCGAGATCGGCGAGCACCTGCTGCGCCACCCCGGCGTCGACAAGGTGGCCTTCACCGGGTCGACGGCCGTCGGCAGGCACGCGGCGAGCGTGGCGGGCGGGCAGCTCAAGCCGATGACGATGGAGCTGGGCGGCAACGCGGCGCACATCATCTTCGAGGACGCCGACGTGGAGAAGGCGATCGGCGCGGCCATCAAGGGGTTCGTGTTCAACACGGGCCAGTTCTGCATGGGCGGTCCCAGGTTGCTCGTCGCGGCACCGCTGTACGACGCGGTGGTCGAGGCGCTCGCCGGCGCCGTGCCGCACGTGCCGCTCGGTGACCCGTTCGACCCGGCGACCGTGATCGGCCCGATGGCGGGCGAACGTCATCTGTCCAAAGTAGAACGCCATGTGGCGCAGGCGAAGAAGGACGGCGGCCGGATCGTGGCGGGCGGGCAGCGCGCCGACCGCGACGGGTTCTTCTTCCACCCCACGGTGATCGCGGACCTGCCGGACAGCTCGTCCGTCGTGCAGGAGGAGATCTTCGGCCCGGTGCTGACCGTGCAGCGGTTCGACACCGAGGACGAGGCGATCGCGATGGCCAACGGCACGCCGTACGGCCTCGCCGCGGGGCTGCAGACCGAGAACCTCGCCCGTGCGCACCGCGTGGCCGCGCGGCTGCAGGCGGGCATCGTGTGGGTCAACGACTGGGCGATGCTCGACCCCGCGATCCCGTTCGGCGGGGTCAAGGACTCCGGGTACGGCCGCGAGTACGGCCCCGAGGCGCTCGCCGCCTACACGCGCACCAAGTCCGTCGTCATCTCGCTGGCCTGACCCGAGAAACGGTTGGGATGAACGGCGCATTTGTCGACCTCAGGTGGACAAATGCGCCGTTCATCAAGAGTCACCGCCCCTGACCCGCAGGAGGAAGCCATGTCCACAACAACGACGGCGGCCGTGGTCGAGTCCGCCGGTTCCGGGTTCGCGCTCACCCAGGTCACGCTGGACGACCTGCGCCCCGACGAGGTCCGCGTCCGCGTCACCGCCGCCGGCATCTGCCACACCGACCTCGGCGTCGCGGGCGGCCACCTGCCGTTCCCGCTGCCCGGCGTGCTCGGCCACGAGGGCGCCGGAGTCGTCGAGGAGGTCGGTTCCGCGGTCACCAAGGTCGCCGCGGGCGACCAGGTGCTGCTGAGCTACACCTCCTGCGGCCGCTGCCCGAACTGCCGCGACGGCCACCCCGCCTACTGCGACACCTGGCTGCCGTCGAATCTCATCGGCGGCGAACGAGCCGACGGGACGTCGCCGATCTCCCGCGACGGCGTCCCGCTCGGCGGTCACTTCTTCGGTCAGTCGAGCTTCGCCCACCACGCCGTCGTCGACGAGCGCAGCGTGGTGAAGGCTCCCGCGGACGCACCGCTCGACCTGCTCGCCCCGCTCGGCTGCGGGGTCATGACCGGCGCCGGCGCGGTCTGGCACGTACTCGCCCCGCGACCCGGCGCCACCCTCCTCGTCACCGGAGCGGGCGCGGTCGGCCTCTCCGCGATCATGGCCGCCCAGCTCACCCCCGCGACCCGGATCATCGCGGCCGACCGCGTGGCGTCGCGGCTCGCCCTCGCCACCGAGCTCGGCGCCACGGACACCATCGACACCACTCACGAGGACCTCGGCGAGGCGATCGCGAAGCTCACGTCCGACCGCGGTGTGGACGGCGTCGTGGAGACCACCGGCAACGCGGACGTGCTCGGCGTGGCGATCTCCTCGCTCGCGACGCGCGGCACCGCGGTGATCGTCGGTGCCCCCGCGTTCGGCACCCAGGTGCCGGTCAACGTGAACTTCATGCTGTCCGGCCGCAAGGTCGTCGGCCTCACGATGGGCGACGCCGAGACGCAGTCGCTGATCCCGGTGCTCGTCGACCTCGTCACCGCGGGCAGGATGCCGATCGACCGCCTGATCACCCACTACGAGTTCGGGGAGATCCAGCAGGCCGTCGACGACGCCCTGGCCGGCGTCACCATCAAACCCGTGCTGCGGCTGGGGTGACGCGATGACCGGACCTGCCAACACCGGCGTCGGCAGCTGGCCGGCCCGCCGGGCGCGCATCTCCCCGCACCGCACCGCACTGGTGCAGGCTGACCGCACGCTGACGTACGCCGAGCTCGCCCAGCGCGTCGAACGCCTCGCCGGCACCCTGGCGAGGCTCGGCGTGCGCCCCGGCGACCGGGTCGCCTACCTGGGCGTGAACGACATCAGCGTGTTCGAGACGCTGTTCGCGACCGCGTCCTGCGGGGCGATCTTCGTGCCGCTCAACTACCGGTTGTCCGGCACGGAGATCAGCTACATGCTCGAAGACTGCGGCGCGACCCTGCTGGTGCACAGCGCGGACGCCGCCGAGCTCGTGGCGTCGGCAGGCCCGCTGCCGCGCGTGCTGCGCACCGAGGACTTCGACGCGGAAAGCTCCGGCGAGCCACCGTCGCCCGCCGTGACGCTCGACGATCCCTGCCTGCTCCTCTACACCTCCGGCACGACGGGCAAACCGAAGGCGGCAGTGCTCACCCACGGCAACCTGACGTGGAACACCGTCAACCAGCTCGCGCACTTCGACGTCCTCAGCACCGACCGCGCACTGTGCATCGCGCCGTTGTTCCACTGCGTGGGCCTGGGCCAGATCACGCTGCCGACGTTGTTCAAGGGCGGCAGCGTCGAGCCGGTCGCCAAGTTCGATCCGGGAGCGATCCTCGCGCGCATCGCCGAGGCGCGGATCACCACTTTCTCCGCCGTGCCAACGATGCTGCAGATGATGTGCCAGGACCCCGCCTGGAAGACAACGGATGTGAGCTCGCTGACGTGCGTGCTCTACGGCGGATCACCGGTGCAGGAACGCGTCGCGCGGGCGTGGCTCGACCGCGGTGTCCGGCTGCTGCAGGGCTACGGCATGACCGAGGCCTCCCCCGGCGTGTCGATGAGCACCCACGACGGAACCCCGGACCACCCCGTCTCGGCCGGCGTCCCGCACTTCTTCACCGACGTCGCCGGACTCTCGGACGAACGCATCACCCCGCTCGGCGCGGAACCGGCGGAACTGCTCGTCCGCGGCCCCAACGTGTTCTCGGGCTACTGGAACCGTCCACAGGAGACTCAAGCCGGCTTCACCGGCGAATGGTTCCGCAGCGGCGACGTCGTCAGGTCCGACGACGGCTGGATCCACGTCGTCGACCGGGTCAAGGACCTGATCATCTCCGGCGGCGAGAACGTCTACCCTGCCGAGGTCGAGGCCGTCGCCGTGCAGCTGGACGAGGTAGAGACGTGCGCGGTGGTCGGCGTGCCCGACGAGCGTTGGGGCGAGGTGGGCGTCGCCTACGTCGTGGTGCGCGCCGAGCTCACCGAGGCCGCGCTGCGGGACCACCTGGCCGCGAACCTCGCGCGCTACAAGGTGCCCAAGCACGTGGTGTTCGTGGAGTCGTTGCCGCGCAACGCTACAGGGAAGGTGCGGCGGGTGGAGCTGAGGACGCGGGCCGCCGCCACGTTCGCGCAGAAGGGATTCGACTGACTCCGCTCAGGTCACCACCACCTCCTCCCGTGCCTCGACCAGCTCGAACCCGTTGATCATCCTCGGGCGGATGCGGATGAGCTGGTTCATCGCGCCGTCGACCCACGGTTGCAGCATCTCCTCGTACCGGCGCACCTCGCCGGCTTCCTGGACGCGGCGGGCGTACCCGGTGATGATCACACTCCAGCCCAGCCGGGTGTCCGCATCGATCGCGTCCGCCTCGTAGGCCACCACCACGCCGACGGACCGCAGCAACGCCGCCCCCAGGTGGGTGCGGATGATCACCGCGCCGCCGTCGACGACGTGGTTGACCGGCCGGATGGCCGGCATCGCGTTCTGGGAGAACACCACGCGGCCGAAGGGAACGCTGCCGAGCCGGTGCAGTGCCTCGTCGTTCGTGAGTTCGCGCAGTTGACGTGTGCCGGTCACGGCGCCTTCGTCCCTTCAGACAGTTCCTTGCCGGTGAAGCTCACGTGCGCTTCCCGGTTGATCCGCTCGACCATGTGCGGGTAGTGCAGTTCGAACGCGGGCCGGATCGAGCGGATCCTGGGCAGCTCGGTGAAGTTGTGCCGCGGTGGAGGACACGACGTCGCCCACTCCAGCGAGTTGCCGAAACCCCAGGGGTCGTCGACCGTGACGATCTCACCGAAGTAGTAACTCTTGACGACGTTCCACAGGAACGGCAGCGTCGAGGCGCCCAGCACGTACGCGCCGATCGTCGACAGCGTGTTCAGGCCGGTGAAGCCGTCCATCTCCAGGTAGTCGGCGTATCGGCGCGGCATGCCCTGGTTGCCGAGCCAGTGCTGCACCAGGAACGTGGCGTGGAACCCGACGAACGTGAGCCAGAAGTGCAGCTTCGCCAGGCGTTCGTCCATCATCCTGCCGGTGATCTTCGGGAACCAGAAGTAGATGCCGGCGAACGTCGCGAACACGATCGTGCCGTAGAGCACGTAGTGGAAGTGGGCCACCACGAAGTAGGTGTCCGACACGTGGAAGTCCAGTGGTGGTGCGGCCAGCAGCACGCCGCTCAGCCCACCGAACAGGAAGGTGACCAGGAAGCCGACGGAGAAGAGCATCGGAGACTCGAAGGTCAGCTGCCCCTTCCACATCGTGCCGATCCAGTTGAAGAACTTGATGCCGGTCGGCACCGCGACCAGGAACGTCAGCAGGGCGAAGAACGGCAGCAGCACGGCGCCGGTGGCGTACATGTGGTGTGCCCACACCGCGAGCGACAGCGCGGCGATGGACAGCGTGGCGTAAACGAGTCCTTTGTAACCGAAGACCGGTTTGCGGGAGAACACGGGGATGATCTCGGAGATCACGCCGAAGAACGGCAGGGCCAGGATGTAGACCTCGGGATGCCCGAAGAACCAGAACAGGTGCTGCCACAGCACGACACCGCCGTTGGCCGGGTCGAACACGTGCGCGCCCAGCAGCCGGTCGGCCAGCAGACCGAAGCCCGCCGCCGTCAGGATCGGGAACACGACCAGCACCAGGACGCTCGTCACCAGGATGTTCCAGGTGAACACCGGCATCCGCCACATCGTCATGCCCGGCGCGCGCAGGCACACCACCGTGGTGATCATGTTGACGGCACCGAGGATGGTGCCGAGACCGCCCACCGCCACGCCGACGATCCACAGGTTGGCGCCGGCACCGGGCGAGTGGATCGCGTCGGACAGCGGGACGTAGGCGAACCAGCCGAAGTCCGCCGCTCCTCCCGGCGTGACGAAACCGCCGAGCATCAGCAGACCGCCGAAGAGGAACAACCAGAACGACAACGCGTTGAGCCGCGGGAACGCGACGTCCGGCGAGCCGATCTGCAGCGGCAGCACGAAGTTCGCGAACCCGAAGACGCTGGGCGTGGCGTACAGCAACAGCATCACCGTGCCGTGCATGGTGAACAGCTGGTTGTACTGCTCCGCGGACAGGAACTGCAGCCCTGGACGTGCCAGCTCCGTGCGGATCAGCATCGCCATCGCTCCGCCGATCATGAAGAAGGCGAACGTGGTGACGAGGTACATCACACCGATCTGCTTGTGGTCGGTGGTGCGGAACAACTGCAGCAGAGCCGAACCCTTGATCCGGACGCGCGGCGGACTCGGCTGCACCTCGACCGGTGCGGGAACCAGGGCGGTCACGTTCTCTCCTGTGTCACGGGAAGCACGCGTGAATCCTGATCGCGGCCGGAAGGGTCCATCAGGGACCAAAGTCCCGGCCGGGCCGGGACTCTCCGTCGATCACGGGACAGCCGGGGCGATAAGTCCGTAATGACCGTCGTAGCGTCGGTACAGCACCGAGCCCCGGTTCGTCTCGGCGCTGCGGAAGAACCGGAACGGCAGCTCCGTGGCGTCCAGCCGCCCCACCGCCTCCTCCGGGGTCAGCAGCGGCACCTCGTGCACGTTGACCGTCAGCGGCACCGACACCCGCCCGGCAGGCGGCGCCGTGCTCACCAGCCGGGCGAGGCGGTACCCCGTCGGCCCGATCCGGTAGATCGCACTGTCCTCTCCGGTCTCGGCGTCGACGAACAGGTGGATGTCGTAGTCCATCAGGTCCATCGTGCGCGCCGCCTGGTCCGGCGTGCAGCGCACCGGTGTGCAGTACTTGCGACGGACGATCTGCCGCCGCCCGTCCACCTCCGCCACAGGAACCCGGGGCCGCTCGTTCCGCCAGACCTCGAGCCCCGCAAGTGCGGGCAGTCGCTGCGCCAGGCTCCGTCGCAGCGACTGCGCCGCCTCGTGGAAGAACGCACCGGCGGCCTGCCCGCGCACCGGCTGTCCCCGCAGCTCGAAGTTGGCCTGCACCAACGCCGACCACGGCGACGCGGAACGAGCACTGCGCGTCAGCTTGATCCGGACGGCCGGACTCGCCCCCGGCAGCCGGGCCAGCAGGGACTCGACCTGGTCGCGGACGAACTCGCGCGCGTCGTCCAGCACCTCACCGGCGGTCTGCGTCGCGATCTGACCGTCGGACCTTCTCCGGCGCACTTCAGCCTCCGAGAACCCTGCGGGTGGAACTTCCCGGCTGCGAAGCTAGGCGGGAAGTCCCGCGGATGATCAGGGCACAAGGTCCCTTCCGGCACCGTTCGAAGAACTCTGGCTACCGGCCGGAGGCGGACCGGGCCTCTTCGTCCACAACGGATTCGAGCACGTTCTCGGCCAGCTCACCGGCCTGGCGCGCCCACCCGTGCCGCAACGTGCGGAACCTTTCCGCCGCACGGGTTCCCGGCCATCCCTCCGGCAGCAACACCGACGGCAGCACCGGATCGCGGCGGATCAGCAGCAACCACTCCGCCCCGAGCAGGATCCGCCGCGACAGCTCGTCCAGGTGGCCGAACGCCCCGTCGCCCCAGCGCGCCAGGAAGTCGGAGTAGCCGGCCGCGATCGCCGGCAGGTCCCAGGCCTCCGCGGCGATCCGCGCCGGGTCCGTCCACCTGAAGGCCTCGGCCCGGAACACCTCGGCGTGGTCGAGGAGGTCGAGCTCCGCCAGCGTTGCCGAGACGTCCGCGTCCGACGTCGAGACCCACAGGCCGCTGCGCAGCGGGCCGAAGCCGAACCAGCCCAGGCGGGTGCGCAGGGCGTGGCGGTCCGCGCGCCTGCTCTCCGGGACCGAGAACGTCAGCAGCGTCCAGCGGCCGTCCCAAGTCGAATCGACGATGTCGCCGTCGAGTTTGCGTTGGCCGTCGCGCAGCACCGCTGTGCCGTGGTCGGTCAACCCCAGGAACGCCTGGCGGCCCTGGCGGACCGTGCGGAGCAGGCCGCGGCGGCCCATGCGGCCGAGTGCTGTCCTGGCTGCGTGTTCGCCGATGCCCAGCCGTCCCAGCGCGGTGACGATCCCGACCGTCGACACGGCCACGCCTCGGTCGAGCACGTGGTCGCCGAACAGGGCGAGTGCGGCGGTTTCCGGGCGCACCGCGGACCCGGCAACGCCACCGTCCGGAGGAGTCAACTCTGCTGACATCGGCCCATTATTCGTCGAACGGCTCGCCACGTCATTCGTCAAAAGATTGACGGCCGTCAGAGATCTGAATACCTTCGGGGGTCCGGAATCCCTGACCGGAGGTCGATGATGACCACACGCAAAGCCCTCATCACGCTCTTCACCGCCCTGCTCACCCTCGCCGGAGTCCTGGCACCACAGGCGTCCGCCGCGTCTCTGGTGGAGGTGACCAACTTCGGGAACAACCCGGGCGGGATGCGCATGCACGTCTACGTGCCGGACACCCGACCGGCCAAGCCCGCGATCGTGGTGGCCATGCACGGCTGCGGCGGCTCGGGCCCCGGCTTCTACTCGGGCAGCGAGTTCGCCTCGCTCGCCAACCGCCGCGGGTTCATCGTGATCTACCCGAGCGCGCAGCAGCAGGCCGGGTTCGGCAAGTGCTTCGACACCTGGTCCGCCGCGGGGAAGCAGCGCGGCGGCAGCGATGCCGCGTCGATCGTCTCGATGGTGACCTACGTCCAGCAGCGCTACAGCGGCGACCCGGCCCGCGTCTACGCCACCGGTTCGTCGTCCGGCGGCATGATGACGCAGCACATGCTCGCCCTCTACCCGGACGTCTTCAAGGCAGGCGCGGCGTTCATGGGCGTGCCGTTCAACTGCTTCGCCAACGCCGCCGACTTCCCGCCGCCCGGCAGCAAGTGCACCAACGGATCCATGAACCGCACCCCGCAGCAGTGGGGCGACGCCGTCCGGCAGGCCTTCCCCGGCTTCACCGGCCAGCGCCCGCAAATCCAGCTGTGGCACGGCACCAACGACACCCTGGTGCCGTACTCGCTGCTGCAGGAGTCGATCGAGCAGTGGACCAACGTGTTCGGCCTCAGCCAGACGCCGACGTCCACCGACACCCCGCGCCAGAACTGGAACCGGCGCAAGTACGCCGACAAGGTCGAGGCGTACAGCATCCAGGGTGCGGGGCACAGCCTGCCTTCAACCGGCATGGCCGCCGTAGCCCTGGACTACTTCGGCATCACCGGATGACCCGATCCGCTCGCGATGAACGGCGCTTTTGTCCACCTCACGTGGACAAAAGCGCCGTTCATCCTAGATCAGCTTCCACGCGCCTTCCAGCGCGTGGCGGATGATCTGCTCCATCTCGTCGAAGTGGGACTGGTCGCAGATCAACGGCGGCGAGAGCTGGACGACCGGTTCGGCGCGGTCGTCGGCACGGCAGTACAAACCGTTGTCGAACAGGGTGGTGGACACGTACCCCTTGAGGATCCGCTCGGACTCCTCGGCGGTGAAGCTCGTCTTGGCTTCCCGGTCCTTGACCAGTTCGATGCCGTAGAAGAAACCCGTGCCGCGGACGTCACCGACGATCGGAAGATCCCGCAACTTGTCCAGAGTGGACTTGAAAGCGTCCTCTTCGGACAGGACGTGCCCGTAGATGCCGTCGCGTTCGATCAGGTCGAGGTTCGCCAGCGCCACCGCGCACGACACGGGGTGGCCGCCGTAGGTCGAGCCGTGCATGAACACCGTGCCGTCCTTGCGGAACGGCTCCATGAGCCGCTCGTCGATCAGCACCGCGCCGAGCGGGGCGTAGCCGGACGTGAGGCCCTTGGCGGTCGTGATCATGTCGGGCTGGTAGCCGTAGCGCTGGGCACCGAAGGTGTGGCCGAGGCGGCCGATCGCGCAGACCACCTCGTCCGACACCAGCAGCACGTCGTGCCGGTCGCAGATCTCGCGGACGCGCTGGAAGTAGCCGGGCGGCGGAGGGAAGCAGCCGCCGGTGTTCTGCACCGGTTCGAGGAACACGGCGGCCACGGTGTCCGCGCCCTCGAACAGGATGGCCTGCTCGATCTGGTCCGCGGCCCACCTGCCGAACGCCTCGTAGTCGTCCGCGTGCTCCGGCGCGCGGTAGAAGTTCGTGTTGGGCACCCGGATAGTGCTGGGCACCAACGGTTCGAAGTCCTTCTTCAGCGCGGGCAGCCCGGTGATGGACAGGGCTCCCTGCGAGGTGCCGTGGTACGCGAGCGACCGGCTGATGACCTTGTGCTTCGTCGGTCGGCCGGTGAGTTTGAAGTAGTTCTTGGCGAGCTTCCACGCCGTTTCGACGGACTCGCCGCCGCTGACGGTGAAGAAGACCCGGTTGAGATCGCCCGGCGCCTCGGCGACGAGACGTTCGGCCAGCTCGATCGCCCGCGGGTGCGCGGCTGACCACAGCGGGAAGTACGCGAGCTCGCGCGTCTGCCGGGCGGCGGCCTCGGCGAGCTCCTCGCGGCCGTGGCCGACCTGGACCGTGAACAGGCCGGCGAGCCCGTCGAGATACCGCCTGCCCTCGGTGTCCCAGACGTACGCGCCTTCTCCACGCGCGATGACGGGCACGGCGTGGTCGTCGGCGTCGGCGTGGCGCGTGAAGTGCAACCAGAGATTGTCAAGCGGCATGCCTACGTTTATCGCACACCAAACGTGCGATGGCAAGTGAATCAGTAGCGAGAACGGTTCAGGGCGACGAAATCCGTAGTCAGCGAGTCCCCCACTGGTACGACTGCTTGCGCAGCGAGAGGTAGACGAGCAACTCGGTGTCCGCCACCCCCGGCAACGTGCGCACGCGGTGCGAGATCAGTTCGAGCAGCGCGTTGTCGTCCTCACACACGACCTCGCACAGCACGTCGAAGCGACCGGCGCAGACCACGACGTACGCGACCTCGTCGATCTCGGCGAGCGCGTCGGCCACTGGCTCGATGGGGCCCTGCACGTTGACCGCGACGAGCGCCTGGCGGAACATCCCGACCTGCAACGGGTCGGTGACCGCGACGATCTGGATGACCCCGGCGTCCGACAGCCGCTGCACCCGCTGGCGCACGGCGGCCTCGGACAGGCCCACCGCCTTGCCGATCGCGGCGTACGGCCGGCGACCGTCCTCCTGGAGCTGCTCGATGATCGCCTTCGAGACGTCGTCGATGATCAGCTGGTTGCGGTCGTCCGCGGGGCTCGTCCTCTTCACGCGCCCAGTATGACCATCCGCGATCACTTGGGCGCACCATCGCAATCCTCCTGCGGTTCCGGTAGCTTGAAGGCGCATCCACCACTGAATCCGTCGTCCAAGCACCCGCCGACTGAGGAGAAGCACCGTGAGCGACAGGCTGGAACTGCGCAACTTCGTCGGCGGTGAGCACGTCGGCACGGTCGAGGGCCGGCGTGAGGACCTGATCGACCCCGCGAGCGGTGAGGCGTTCGGGAGCACGCCGGTCTCCGGCGCCGAGGACGTCGACCACGCCTGCCGGACCGCCGCCGCGGCGTTCGAGACGTGGCGCGACGTGACGCCCGCACAACGGCAACGCGCGTTGCTGGCCTTCGCCGACCTGGTGGAGGAGCACGCCGACGAGCTCGTGCGGGCCGAAAGCCGCAACACGGGCAAGCCTCTCGGGCTCACCGCGAGCGAGGAGCTGCCCGCCGCCGTGGACCACCTCCGGTTCTTCGCGGGTGCCGCACGGGTGCTCGAGGGCAAGGCCGCCGCCGAGTACCTGCCCGGCCACACCAGCTTCGTGCGGCGCGAACCGATCGGCGTCGTCGGTCAGGTCACGCCCTGGAACTACCCGCTGCTGATGGCGGTCTGGAAGATCGCCCCCGCGCTCGCGGCCGGCAACACGATCGTGCTCAAGCCGTCCGACACGACCCCGGTGACCACGCTCCGGCTGGCCGAGCTCGCGGCGGAGGTCCTGCCGGCCGGCGTGTTCAACGTCGTGTGCGGCGGTCCGGAGACCGGACGGGCGCTGGTCGAGCACGAGATCCCGCAGCTCGTCGCGATCACCGGTTCGGTGCGCGCGGGCAGTGCCGTGGCCACCTCGGCGGCACGCGACCTCAAGCGGGTGCACCTGGAGCTCGGCGGCAAGGCACCGGTGGTGGTCTTCGACGACGCCGATGTCGAGGCCGCGGCCACCGCGATCGCGACGGCGGGCTACTTCAACGCGGGCCAGGACTGCACGGCCGCCACCCGCGTGCTCGCCGGGCCGGGCGTCCACGACGACTTCGTGGCCGCGCTCACCGAACAGGCCAAGCGCACAACTACGACCTACGAGAAGGGTGCGGAGGACCCGGACGCGCTCGTGCCCCCGGTCAACAACGCGCGGCAGCTCGCCCACGTCACCGGGTTCCTCGACCGCGCGCCCGCCCACGCCGAGATCACCGCGGGCGGCCGGCGCCAGGGCGACAGGGGGTTCTTCGTCGAGCCCACCGTCGTGACCGGGCTGCGGCAGGACGACGAGATGGTGCAGCGGGAGATCTTCGGCCCGGTCATCACCGTGCAGCGGTTCACCGACGAGGACCAGGCCGTCGCCTGGGCCAACGGCGTCGACTACGGCCTCGCGTCGAGCGTGTGGACCCGTGACTTCGGGCGCGCCATGCGGATGAGCAAGCGGCTCGACTTCGGCTGCGTGTGGATCAACGCGCACATCCCGCTCGTCGCCGAGATGCCGCACGGCGGTTTCAAGAAGTCCGGCTACGGCAAGGACCTTTCGCTGTACGGGTTCGAGGAGTACACCCGCGTGAAGCACGTCATGGCCAACATCGAGTCCTGACAGGAGAGACGCATGAGCCGCTACGGCGCCCAGTTCGGGCCGGACGTCACGTTCCTGGGCGTCGAGCGGTGCAGCCTCGACGAACCGGAGTCCTTCGCCGGGGCGGACGTCGTCGTCCTCGGCGCGCCCTTCGACGGCGGCACCTCCCACCGTCCCGGCACCCGCTTCGGCCCGCAGGCCATCCGCACCACCGACTACCTCCCCCACGACGGCTCGCGCCCCAGCCTCGCACTGCGCACCGACGGGTTGCGCGACCTGCGCGTGCTCGACGCCGGTGACGTGGAGATGTACTCCGGCGACATCACGACCGCCCTGTCCGCGCTGGAGAGGGCGGTCGAGACCGTGACGCGGTCCGGCGCGATCCCGGTCGTCCTCGGCGGCGACCACTCGATCGCCTTCGCCGACGCCAAGGGCATCGCCAACGTCGTCGGGCACGGCCGGATCTCCATGCTCCACTTCGACGCGCACGCCGACACCGGCGACATCGAGTTCGGCTCGCTGTGGGGACACGGCCAGCCGATGCGCAGACTCATCGAGTCGGGTGCGTTGCGCGGAGACCGTTTCCTGCAGATCGGGCTGCGCGGCTACTGGCCCCCACCGTCGACATTGGACTGGATGGCCGCGCAACGCATGCGGTCCTACGAGATGACCGAGATCGGCCACCGCGGCCTGGAGGCGTGCCTCACGGAGGCGTTCGGCATCGCCACCGACGAGTGCGAGGGCGTGTTCCTGTCCGTCGACATCGACGTGTGCGACCCCGGCCACGCTCCCGGCACCGGAACCCCCGAGCCGGGCGGACTTTCCGCGCGGCAGCTGCTCGACTCGGTCCGCCGGATCTGCCTGGAGCTGCCCGTCGTCGGCATGGACGTCGTCGAGGTGAGCCCGCCCTACGACCACGCCGACATCACGGCGGCGCTGGCGAACCGCGTGGTGCTGGAGGCGTTGTCGGCCATCGCGCGCCGCCGGCGTGACGCCGCGGAGGGCACGCGGTGGGACCCGTCGCGGCCGCTGCTGACGGACCGCATCGGCGGCCCCGACGCACATCGGTAGGTCGAGGTTCCTCACTTGCCGAGATGGTGGGGAATTCTCGCGTTCACGCTGGCAATTTGTCGCATCGTTGTCGCACTCTGCGGCGTGACCAGCGCGAACAAGACCCTTGTGGCTTTCACGGGTGGTGGGACACTGGGAGTATGGCAAGACGGACGGCGCTGGGTGAGGCGCTGCTGATGGCGGGCTACACGCAAGAGGGCTTGGCGGAAAAGCTGGGAGTCGATCGCGCGACCGTTCAGCGTTGGCATTCCGGGAAGAACCGGCCACAGCCCTATCTGTGGCCGAAACTTGCGAAGGCACTCGGAGTGAGTCCTCAGCAACTCCGTGAATTGCTGGCCGATTCCGCAGGATCACCTCTCCCTCAAAGCGAAGAAACAGCAGCGAACAGCGCCGGCGTCGATCGTCGCAGCGTCCTTTCGACTGGTGTCAGCATGGGAATTCTGCTGGCGCTGGGCGAAAGTGGGACCAGGGCGTTCAATCCGGCCGTCGTGGACACCTTCGTAGACCTGCGTGACTCGCTCGTGACGGCCGACAGCTTGCTCGGCTCCGCGAGTTTGGTGAACTCCGCTGTCGAGCAGGTCTCCAACGTCGCACGGCTTTTCGGTCGTGCGGATCTCAAGACTCGAGGCCGGTTGTTCGAAGTCGGTGCCCTGTTCGCCGAGTTCTGCGGGTGGCTGGCCGACGATCTCGGGAGGTTCGAGGACGGGAGGTCGTGGTCACGGCAAGCGCTCGAATGGGCTCACTCATCCGGCAGTTCCGATCTGCTGACCTACATCCTCATGCGCATGAGCCAGCAGGCGCAACTAGTTGGCGACGAAGGCGCGGCAGCCGCATTGGCGTACTCGTCCGTTCGCCATGACAGGTCGGTCAAGAGTGTTCGCGTTCGGGCCGCTGCCCGTCAGCAGGCAGCCCACGCGTCCGCTCTGGACGGTGACGAGTCCTCGGCGCTGTCGCACATCGACGACGCTTACGACCTGAGCACGAAGAACCTCGATGAGGAAGATCCGTATTCGTTGGCCGGCTACTGCACTCCGGCCTATGTAACGGTGCAGCGTGCGGCGGTTCTGAGCACCCTCGGCAAGTACCGTGAGGCGCTCGACGAATACGACCGGGTACTTGATGATTGGCCACATGAATTCCACCGGGAGAGAGGACTTCACCTCGCGCGCCGCACTCTGGTCGCGGTCCGCTCAGGTCTCCCTGATGCCGCGGTTGAAAGCGGGTGCACAGCCCTGGCCATCGCCCGCGAAACGCAGTCGCGACGAACGGTCAGGGAACTTGCCCGCAGCGCGGCCGGCATGCAGCAGTGGCGGTCGTACGCTGGTGTCGACGACTTCCTGGAAGCTGTTGCCACCGAAGGAGAAGCCGAGTGGGCACACTGAGCGTTGAGGAACTGGTCGGACGTGCCGAGTGGGACGCCGTCAACCACGAGCAGCAACGCCCATTCGTCGTCTACAAGTTCGCAGCCACCCTCGATGGCCGGATCGCCGCCGAGGACGGTACGAGCCAGTGGATCACCAGCGCGGAGAGCCGTTCCGAGGTGCACCTCCTGCGCGCCGGATGCCACGCCACCGTGGTCGGGTCGGGAACGCAGCAGGCCGACAACCCCAACCTGGCGGTGCGTGGAAACGATGATCCACGCCTTGACCTGTCGATCGTGTCGAATCCTGATCGTCAGCCGTGGCGGGTTGTGATCGACAGCAACGCCAAGACGCCCGCCGACGCCAACGTGTGCAACGACGCCGCGCCTACGCTGATCGTCGTCGCGGACGATGCCGACGCGTCGCACCTCGACGGGGTGGTGAACGTTCTGCGCGTCCGGCGTGCGGAACGGGGGCTCGACCTCGGTGCGGTCATGCGTGGCCTGCTCGCGCGCGACATCAAGGCCGTCTTCCTGGAGGGAGGCCCCACGCTGGCCGGTGGCTTCATCGCGCAGGGCCTGGTGGATCGCGTCGTGAACTACGTAGCTCCCGCACTTCTCGGAGCGGGGAAGAGTGGACTGGAGAACGCAGGTATCCACAGCATGTCCGGCATCCTCCGACTCGAACTGATCGACGTCGCTCGCAGCGGCTCCGACGTACGGCTCGTCGCACGCCCCGCGAAGTAGGGACCGCACCACCCACTACGACGAACGCCCGCCGGGATCCTCCTGGCGGGCGTTCGTCGTGGACCGGAGAGCACTTGTCCGGAGTCGAGTTGCCGCTGGTCGAACTGGCCTGTGCGGCTCGGATGCGGCAGTTCTCCGGCATCGCCGCCGTGGTCACGGCGCTCTGTGGTCTGTTGTCTGTGACATGGCGACGTGATTCCTCCGCAGTGGAGAGATGAGCCCGGTTCTGTGGCAAACCACGTGACCACACGAGGGAGCTGACCATTGCACGCCTTGATCGCCAGTCCGTTCCTCGACGAGAACCTGGTCCTCCGGCCCGATGATCCGCGAGGGGTGAAGGTCGGCACGAACCGCTATCGCGAACTGCTGGCATCGGCCTCTGAACCTGACAGTGTGGTGCCGTCCTGGCTTGCTGAAGCTGCCCGGCAGCGGTGGGACCTCGATCTGACCGGGCAGACGCTGGTAGGCACAGTCCTGGTCCGTGAACCCTCGGTCCTGGGCTACGGAAGAGCGTCCTACGAGCTCAACCTGGGCTGCAACTACGACTGCGAACACTGCTACCTGGGCTTGAAGCGGTTCGAAGGCATGAGCTGGGAGGCCCGTGAACGGATCTTGTACCTCATGCGGGACGCGGGCGTGCTGTGGGTTCAGCTGACTGGGGGCGAACCGACGATCGACCCGTTGTTCAGCGACGTGTACGAGCTTGCGTGGGACCTCGGCATGGTCATCACGCTGCTGTCCAACGGATCTCGACTGCATCAGCCCAAGATCCTTGAACTGCTCAGCAGCCGCCGCCCGTACCGGATCACCGTGAGCGTCTACGGGGCGACCGAGCAGTCCTACGACGGGCTGACGCGCCGCAAAGGCTCGTTCCGGCTGTTCAGCCGCGGGCTGGAAGCCGCGTGCGCGGCCGGCCTGCCGGTCACGCTCAGCCTGGTCATCACACAGCACAACGAGCACGAGGTCACGGCCATGCGGGCGCTGGCGGATCGCTACGGCCTGCCGTTCAACGAGTACAGCAACATCTCGCCCACGATCCACAGCGGCGCCGAGACCCTGCCGTCGCAATCGGCTGCGTTCCTTCGTGCCCGCAGGCCTTTCGCCGGGTGCGGCGCGGGACACACGCACTTTCACGTCGACCCGCACGGCAAGGCGAGCATCTGCAAGGTCGGCCGGGACCCTGCCGTGGATCTGGTCACCGAGGGCCTCGACGGCCTGCTGCGCCTCGGTGGGATCGCCGACGGACTGATGGCCCGCACCGGTGGATGTTCCGGCTGCACGCTGTCGGGAACGTGCTTCACCTGCCGCCCGCTGGCGCGCCTGTACCAGGAGTCCGGAGCCCCCTTGAACCGCTACTGCCGGCACGGAGGGAGGTGAACCATGACCGCGATCACGATCGAGCTCACGCCGCCTCCGGCAGCGCCCGACGCTGTCGTGATGGTCGATGACGTCGAGCAGTTGAGCGCGTTCAACCGCTGCTCGTGCGCCGTCGGCGACGACCTTCCGTACTGATCGTCAACGGAGGACGCAGGGCCTGAGGCGTCGCGCCAGGCCCTCGCTGCCACGTCGGTAGCCTGCCGTCGACCGCGCCGTCACATCTGTGAGGACACCCAATGCGTCACAGGATCACCTGGGATGACCTGCCTGCCGACGTCCGGGCTGCAGTTGCTGCCCGCTCCGGCCCCATCCAGGCCGTGCGCACAGTCAGCGCAGGCGCGAACAGCCCCTTGGCGGCCGTGTTCGAAACCGAGGAAGGCCGCGTTTTCGTCAAGGGAATGCCCTCGGACTCTCGCGGCGTGGCGAGCCAGGCGCGCGAGGCCGCGGTCGCACCGCACGTCGCCGGCGTCGCGCCCCGACTGCTGTGGCACTTGCCTGACGCGGCTGGATGGGACCTGCTCGGGTTCGAGTACGTCGACGGCCGTCATGCCGACTACACGCCCGGCTCGCCGGACATCGCGGCGACGGCGACGCTGCTGACGCGCATCGGTGAGATCGAGTACCCAGCCGATGCGCCAGCTCGTGATGTGCGCGCGGCGTTTGCCGCTCACATCGACGACACGGCAGACGCTGATCTCCTCGCCGGTACCCGGTTGCTGCACATCGACTTCAACCCCGAGAACGTCCTGATCGGACCCGACGGTCCCAAGATGGTCGACTGGGCCTGGCCCTGTCGAGGCGCGGCGTGGATCAACTCGTGCGTGTTGATGGTCCGACTGATCGCCGCCGGACACACACCCGAGGCTGCCGAGGACTGCATCGCAGAGGTCCCCGCATGGCGCTCGGCTCCTCCGGCTGGTGTCGGCGTGTTCGCAGTGGCGAGTGCGAGCCTGTGGACCGAAATCGCCGAGCAGGATCCTCAGCCGTGGAAGCAGGACATGGCCGCAGCGGCACAAGCATGGGCACAGAAGGTGCTTGCCACGTCCTGATCCCAGGTAGCCACCCCAACGAGTAACGGACCAAAGCCGACCCGTCGCGACCGCTGCTCTCGGATCGGCAGGCACCGGAGTCAGCAGGCTCGGACTGACTCCGGTGCGTCCGCGGCGGGTTGGCCACCGCAGTCAATGGACCAGAGCGGACTCCGGTGCGTCCGCCGCGCGGTGCACGATCACGCCCTCGACCACGGTCAGCGCGATCGGCGCCTGCGCCAGCTCGTCCGGATCGGCTCGCAACGGATCGACGGTGAACGCGGTGAAGTCCGCCCGCCCACCGATCGCGATCCGCCCGCCACCGGGTTCGCCCGCGGCCAGCGCGGCGTGCGACGTGTAGCCCTCCAGCGCCATGCGGGCGGTGAGACCCTGGGTCGGGCCCACCGGCGGCACCTCCGGCTCCAGCGCCGGCCTGCGCGTCATCGCCTCGGCCAGGCCGTGGCGGGCGTCGAACGGGGCCACCGGCCAGTCCGAGCCGAGCACCACCGGCACGCCCGCGTCGCGCAGGTCGCGGCACCGCCAGGCGCGGTCGGCGCGGTGCGTGCCCAGGCGCACCGACCAGTTGTCGGTCTGGTCGGCTCTGGTGAAGTGGCTGCAGTGCGTGGGTTGCATGCTCGCCACCACGCCCTGGCGGCGGAACCTGTCGATCAGGTTGCCCGGCAACGTCTCGACGTGCTCGACGCGGTGCGGCACGGCGGCCGAGCGGGTGAGCCCGTCGAGTGCGTCCAGGACGTGGCGCACGGCGGCGTCACCGATGGCGTGGGTGGCGGTCGGGACACCGGCCGCGGCGAGCTCGCGCAGGGCGCGGGTGTAGGCGTCGACGTCGGGCCAGAGGCTCTCCGTCGACTCCCCCAGCGCGTCGGGCGCCTCCAGCCAGGCCGTGCCGTTGTCGATCGTGCCGTCGAGCATGAACTTGACGGCGCCGACCTGCCAGCGTCGGCCACCGCGGCCCTGCATCGCGATCAACGAAGAAATGCCGTCGGCGTCCACGCCGGGATCGCACCAGGGCGCGAACCGCAGGCGCAGCGGCAGGTCGCCCAGTTCCTCGGCGGCGGTGAGGACCTCCTCGCTGTCGCCGAGCAGGTCCATGACGTGGCCGGCGGTGAGGCCGGTGGCGGCCATCT
Organism: Lentzea rhizosphaerae; assembly: GCF_042649515.1. Lineage (NCBI taxonomy): Bacteria > Bacillati > Actinomycetota > Actinomycetes > Pseudonocardiales > Pseudonocardiaceae > Lentzea > Lentzea rhizosphaerae. The sequence continues at coordinate 156,161 of NZ_JBHRZI010000005.1, forward strand.
CGCGCAGCAGCACGTGCAACCGGGCCGCGCGGGCCGCGACGGGCTCCACCGGGAGGTGGTCGAGCACGAGCTGCATCGCCGCCGACTCGTGCAGCAGGCCGGTCGGGCGCCCGGTCTGGTCGCAGACCACGGTCGAGCGCTGGTCGAACTCCCTGGGACCGTCGATCCCGGCGATGCGCAGCGCGGCCGGTGTCACCAACGCCGAGTGCGCGTCGAAGAAGCGGACGAACGCGGGCCTGCCGCCCACCGCGTCGTCGATCAGCGCCCCGGTCAACGGCCTGCCACCGAACACGTTCGGGTCGAGTCCCCACGCCTGCACCCACGCGTCGGGCGCGCGTGACGCGGCGGCTTCGGCGAGCAGGCGGCACGCCTGGTCCGGGTGACGGACGCGGGACAGGTCGACGTCGGCGGTCAGGCTCAGCCCGGCCACCGGGTGGAGGTGCCCGTCGGCCAGGCCGGGGGTCAGCACGGCCCGGCCGAGGTCGACGACCTCGGTGCCCGGACCGCGCCAGTCCCGCACGTCGCGCCTGGTGCCCACCGCGCTGATCACTCCGCCGCTCACCGCGACCGCCTCCACCGGGCGGGCGCCGACGGTCAGCGTGTGCACCGTGTGGACGGTGTCGGCGCACAGGACGAGGTCCGCTTTCACGCGGCAGCCTCCTGATCCGCGCCCCGGCCGACGCGCGCGTAGGTCTCGGGACGCCGGCTGCGCAGCCAGATCGCGAACACCCAGCCCGCGAGCAGGGTCACCGGCACGATGCCGACCAGCACGACGTTGACGCTCGTCGGCGCGTTGGTGAGCAACGCGACGTTGTCGATCAGGACGTAGGTCGCTCCGGCCAGCAGCACGGTGGACACGATCGCGGCGGTCAGTGCCGCCGGCGTGCTCGCCGCCTTGTTGCGCCTCAGGAAGTAAACCGCGCAGGAGATCGCGGTGAGCGCCTGCAGCACCACGACGCCGACGACACCCGGAGTGTTGACCCACAGCAGGAGACCCGTGACGGGGTCGGCGCCGGCGAACGCGAACCCGCCGATCACGACCACCGCGAGAACCGTCTGCACGACGCTCGCGCGGTACGGCGACCCGAAGCGCGGGTGCACCTTGCCGATCCACGCGGGCAGCACGCCGTCCTCGGAAAGCGCGTGGGTGTAGCGGGTGATCGCGTTGTGGAACGCGATCTGCGACGCGTAGACGCTGGAGATCACGAGAAGGCGCATCAGCGTGGCCGCCCACGGCCCGACGTAGGTCTCGGTCGCCGCGAAGAACAGGCCGGGGAGGTTCTCGGTGGCGGCGCCGACGACCTTGTCGCTGCCGAACCCGATCACCACGGACCAGACGATGAAGCAGTAGAACAACGCCATGAACCCGACGGCGAAGTAGGTCGCGCGGGGAATGGTCCGTTCCGGGTCGCGCGCTTCCCTGCGGTACAGCGCTGTCGACTCGAAGCCCATGAACGCCGCGAAGGCGAACGCCAGCACACCACCCATGCCAGGGGTGAAGGCCGCAGCTGGGGTGAACGACGCACCGTCCACACCGGACGCACCGCCGTGCGTGAACACCCCGATCGCCATCAACAGGAGGATCGCGGACTCGAGCACCAGCAGAACGCCGAGGACCTTCGCGCCGACGTCGATGCCCAGCCAGGCGATGACGAGCACCAGGCCGAGGGCGATGAACGCGATGACCGGCCACGGCACGGTCACCCCGAAGAGGTCGGCCAGCGTCGCCCTGGTCTGCGCGGCGAACAGGCCGTAAACCCCGATCTGCAGGGTGTTGTACGAGACCAGCGCCAGCAGCGCAGCCGCGAGCCCCCAGCCGCTGCCGAGACCCTTGGCGATGTAGGCGTAGAACGCGCCCCCGCCGCTGACGTGCTTGGTCATGCGGGTGAACGCGACCGCGAAGATGACCAGCACCGCTCCGGCGGCCAGGTAGGCGAGCGGTGCACCGACGCCACCGATCATGAGGCCGAGCGGCGCGACACCGGCCATCACGGTGAGCGGGGCCGCGGCCGCCACGACCATGAAGACCAGGCCGCCGGTGCCGAGCACACCGCGTTTGAGCTGCCCCTCCGGTAACGGAGCGCTGGTGTCGTCCGTGGGGACGGTTCGGGTCATGGCGCGCCCTTCCGCTGTGTCTGGGGTCACTCGTCCTGTGGTTGCCGAATCATTGGCCAACATCCGCCTCAAGTCAAGTTTTTCGTAGCAAAACGGGTCATCTGACACTTAAACAGTAGGAAGACCGTCCTTCGACAACGAAAACAGTTGTGCAACTGCTTGATCCGTTCGCACGAAAAAGCCACCGGCCCGGTGGTGTACCGGGACCGGTGGCTGGAGGTCTCACCCGTCAGCAGGCCAGCGCGGTCGTGTCCCCCTTCAGCGTCAGGTGGAGGGTGGGCGCAACGGTGCCGCCGAACCGCGCCCGCGCCGTCGCGGACTCGGCGAGCCGCGCGCCTTCCCCGTCGGGCGCCAGGTAGTTCACGAAGCTCTCGACACTGAGATCCGGCAGCACGAGCCAGGCGTAGGCCTGCTCTGGCTGCTCCGCCGGGTTCGCGATCACCAGGCCGGAGCCGTTGAGCGGCCGGTACGGACCCGTCAACGCGGGCGCGACGAACCCGTAGAGCCCGGTCGGCGCGACACCGGCCGGGTGGAAGGTCCGGCTGGTCGTGCAGAAGAAGAGGTAGTACCGGCCGTCGTGCACGACCACGTGCGGCCGTTCGATCTCGTGGTTCACGCCCTCCGAGACCACCAACGGCGGGAGGAGCGTCCACTCCTCCGTGGTCACGTCAGCGAGCGCGATGGCGCCGGTGTAGTCGTCACCCCACGGGATCGAGGCCGCGATGAGCAGGTACTCGCGTCCGTCCGCCGGATCGCGGAACCAGCCGGGGTCGCGGAAGGCCTGGATGCGGCCGGGGCCTCCCTCGACCTCGTCCGCCGGCAGGTAGGGGTCCTGCCCGCGCAGGGCGATCCGGTGCGCGGAACCCCGTTCGAGCGCGACCTCTCCGTCGACGGTGAGCCGCGGCTGCGTCAGGACGACCCGCTGGTGGAACGTCGGCGTGGCCTCACCGCGCACACCGGCTCCGGTGTAGAAGACCGACACCGTGCCGTCGGCCCTGCGGACGGCCGACCCCGACCACTCGCGGCTCCCCGGTGACGCGCCGTCGGCGAACGCGTCACCGAGGTCGTGCCACTCGTCGCCCTTCCTCGCCAGCAACCGGATCCGCGCCCGGTCGTGGCGTTCCTCCGGATGCCCGGCAACGGGAGCGGCCAGTGCCATCCACAGCTCGGCGCCGCCGGCGAGGCACACCGAACCGTCCTCTTCCTGGATCGGCCAGCTGTCCCAGATGTCGTGCTGCGGCAGCGCTTTCGGGGCAGCGGTGATGATCGGCGCCGTGGTGGCCCCGTCCAGGACGAGCCGGTCGAGGTGCCGTCTCGTCCACCGCGTGGTCTGGATGTCGGTCAGCGGATCAGCCCTTCAGAGAGCCCTGCAGCAGCGCCGAGGTGAAGCGGCGCTGGAAGATCAGGAAAAGAACGAGGACGGGTGCGAGCACGAGCAGCGATCCCGCGCACAGCAACGGGATGTCGGTGCCCCACTGGCCCTGGAAGGCACCGAGCGCACCGGCCATGGTGCGCTTGCGAGGGTCACCGACGAGGACGATCGCGAGGAGGAACTGGTTCCAGGTCCACAGGAACTGCAGGATCGCCAGCGAGGAGATGGCCGGCATCGCCAGCGGCACGTGGATGCGCCAGAACTGCTGCCACGAGTTGGCACCGTCGATCTGAGCCGCCTCGGAGATGTCACCGGGCATGGTGACGAAGTGAGCGCGCATCCAGAACACGCCGAAGGGCATGAACAACGCGACGAGCGGCAGGATGATCGCCCACCTGGAGTTCAGCAGGCCCAGGTCCCGGATCTGGTAGTACAACGGCGTGATGACGCCCTCGTACGGCAGCGTCAGGCCGAGCACGAACATCAGGAACACCCAGCGGTGTCCCTTCATCCTCAGCTGACCGATCGCGAAACCCGCCATCGTCGCCAGCAGCAGCGACAGCGGCACCACACCGAGCACGATGAGCGTGCTCGACTGGAGGAGCTCACCCATGTGCGCCGCCTGGAAAGCGGTCGCGAAGTTGTCCCACCGCGGCTCGCTCGGCCACTCCAGGCCGGTCGGGTACGTGCCGGAGGGGTGCAGCGCGGTGACGAAGAGGCTCACCAGCGGCAGGAGGGTCATCACCATCAGCAGGACGAGGAACACCCGTCCCAGCCACGCTTCACGACGTCCGACGATCACGACTCCTCCTTCGTGAGCCGCTGGATCGGCAGCACGCACACGAGCACCAGTACGACGAGCACCACCGCGAGAGCGGACGCCACGCCGACCTGCCGTTCGACGAACGCCTGGTAGTAGATCTCCAGCCCGGGCACCATCGTCGTGTTCCCCGGACCGCCCTGCGTGGCGATGTAGACGATGTCGAAGCTCGCCAGCGCCGCGATGACCGTGACCGTGACGCAGACGCCGATCTCCTGCCGCAGACTCGGCACGGTGATCGAGAAGAACTCGCGCAACGGTCCCGCGCCGTCGATGCGCGCGGCCTCGTACAGCGCCGGGTCGATCTTGCTCATCCCCGCCAGGAGCAGCAGCGTGCACAGGCCCAGCAGCACCCACGCGCCGATCACGCCGACCGCGGGCAGCGCCGTGCCGAAGTCACCGAGCCACGCCCTGGTGACGCCGCCGAGCCCGATCGCGGACAGCACCTGGTTGACCAGGCCGTTGCCCGACAGCAGCCAGCTCCACGCGATACCGGCGGCGACCAACGGGATCACCTGCGGGATGAACAGGACAGTCCGCGCGACGACGGCGAGTCGGCTGGTGGCGATGCGCCGGATCGTGGCGGCGATCGCAAGACCCAGCAGGACCGGCACACCGCTGAAGAACACGATCAGCTCGAAGGCGTTGACGATAGTGCCCGACAGCTCGGGGTCGGTGAACACCTTGACGTAGTTGTCGAAACCGACCCACGGGGAAGCGCCGATGCCGTCCCACTCGTAGAACGAGTACTGCACCGTCCGTCCCATCGGCAGCAGGACGAACAGCGCGTAGGCGGTGATCGCGGGGGCCACGAACAGCCACGCGACCCAGGCCTTCCCGCGCCGCCGCACGCGGGGCTTCGCGGTTTTCGGGAGAACTTCAGAACGTGCGGCCGGCGGCGTGAGAACGCCACCGGCCATCCGCTGCGTCATCGGTGGTTCAGCTCCCGACCTGGGTCTGGTAGTCGCTCTGCACCGCCTTGAGCAGCCCCTCAGGGCTCTGCTCCCCGGCGAACAGCTTCTGCAGCTGCGGAGTCCAGCTCTTGGCGTAGATCGCGCCGGTGGCGTTGGCGATGAAGTCCATGGCGCCGTTGTCCTTCGAGATCCGCTCACCGGCGGCCAGCGTCTCCGCCGTCACCGTGCCCTGAGCCACCGCGGGCATCTTCGCGTCGGCCGCTCCCATCGGGTGCGAACCGCCGACCTCCACCGCGATCCGGCGCGCGGTCTCGTTCGTGGCCACCCAGTCCAGGAAGACCGCGGCGCAGTCGGCGTTCTTCGCCTTGGCGCCGATGCCGAACGTGAGCGGCGCCGACATCGCCGCCACCTTGCCGCCCTTCTCCGCGGGCAACGGGAAGAAGCCCACCTTGCCCGGCATCTTCTTGTCGAGGTTCCCGGACTCCCAGTCGCCGTTGAACATGAACAGGCCGTTGCCCGCCAGGAACTCGCTCATCATCTTGGCGTAGTCCGTCGCGTTGGCGTCCTTGGTGAAGTAGCCGGACTTGATCCAGCCCTGGAGGTGTTGTGCCGCCTTGACGTTCGACGGGGTGTCGATCGTGGCGCCGGACTTCTGGTAGATCCAGTCGTTGACCGGCTTCGGATCACCGTAGGCCGCCATGAGGTTCTGCAGCGGGAACGCGAGCCCGCCGGTGGCGCCGCCGTTGAACACGGTGATCGGGGTGACGCCGGCCTGCTGCGCCTTCGCGAGCACGCCGTCGAACTCCGCGAGGGTGGTGGGCGGCGCCGTCATGCCGACCCGCTCGGCGAGGGTCTTGTTGTAGAAGACGCCGGTGACGCTGAAGTTCAGTCCCATCGCGAACAACGAGCCCTCACCGCGCGCGCCGCCGCCGGGCTTCATGCGCAGCTGCTCCAGCTGGGACGCCGGCCACTTGTCCCAGCCGAACACTCCGGCGTACCCGTCGAGGTTCTTCAGCAGGTTGTTCTTCACCAGCTCGGAGACCTGCGGCAGGCGCATCAGGTCCGGCGGGTCGTCCGCCAGCACGCGCGGCGCGTTCTGCGTGATCACCGCGAACTGGTCCTCCCGGATGTCCCACTTGACGTTGGGGAACTGCTTGGAGAACTCGTCGCTGAGCGCCTTGGGCAACGGGAAGCCCGTCTCGAAGTACGCGCGCAGCGTGACCGGTTGCGTGCCACAGGTCGGTTGCTCGGTCAGGGCCGCGCCCGTGTCCGTCGACTGAACACCCGTGCCGCCGGGTCCGCCGCAGGCTGCCAGCAGAGCGGCTGCCAGTAAGGCGGCACCGGCCAGACTTCCGCGGTGACTGGTGCGACGCGGCATTGCGCCTCCTCGGTCTTCTTGGCCGACCGGCGCCTGTCCGCCGGTTGCTAAATCGTGTTAGCAGGGCGCAGTGTTACCCTCCCCACGACTGAAGTCAAGATCCTGCGGTGCGGAGGTTTTTCCTTGAGTCCACGGAGGGTGACGCTCGCCGAGGTCGCCGAGCGCGCCGGCGTGTCCCGGAGCACGGCGTCGCTCGTGCTGGCGGGGCGGAGCCGTGAGCTGCGGATCTCGCACAGCGTCGAACAACAGGTCATCGCCGCCGCGAAGGAGCTGGACTACCGGCGCAACGCGGTGTCCGTCGGCCTGCGCACCGGCAAGACGCGCACGATCGGCTTCGTCTCGGACACGGTCGCCACCTCCCGGCTCGCCGGCGACATGATCAAGGGCGCCGTCGAGGCCGCCCGCGAGCAGGACCTGCTGCTGTTCATCGGTGAGACCGAGGGCGAGGAGGACCTGGAAGTCGGCCTGCTGCAGGCGATGCACGACCGCCAGGTCGACGGCATCATCTTCGCGTCGATGTTCACCAGGGCCGTCGAGACCCCGTCCGTGCTGACGTCCGGCCCGGCGGTGCTGCTCAACGCGGTGCCGAAGGGACCGTCCACTTTGTCCTCGGTCGTGCCGGACGAGATCGGGGCGGGCCGCAGCGCCGCACAGGTGCTGCTCGACGCGGGCCACCGCGACGACATCCACCTCATCGGCGTCGGTCCGCGGATCCGCGACGTCCCACCGGAAGCACTCGCCGGCGTCGAACGGCTCACCGGCATCCACGAGGTGTTCACCGGCGCGGGCGTCGAGATCGCCGGCGGCCGGATCTGCTCGGACTGGCAGCCGGAACTCGGCTACGAGGCAACCCGGGAACTGCTGCGGGAGACCACGCCGTCCGCGTTGATCTGCCTCAACGACCGGATCGCCGTCGGCGCGTACCAGGCACTCGACGACTTCGGCCTCAAGGTGCCCTCGGACGTCTCCGTCGTCTCGTTCGACGACCACCCCGTCGCGACCTGGATCCGCCCCAAGCTCACCACGGTCGCACTCCCCCACTACGAGCTCGGCCGCAAGGCGGTCGAGGTGCTCCTGCGCGAGATGGACCGGGACAGCGAGGGATCCGCACCGCTGGGCGAGACGCACCGCCTGCCGATGCCGGTGCGGGCACGCGACTCCGTGGCCACGCGATCGTGAGCGGGTGTGGCCGTTTCTGGCGGCCACACCCGCTCACGACTCAGCTGCGTCAGCCGAAGTTCACGTCACTGCACCACATGTAGGCCTGGTCGAGGTGCGAAGCCTGCCAGATCGTGAAGACGATGTGGTGCCCCCGGTAGCCGGACGTCTGGACGTTGAACGTGATGTCCTTGGCCGGGGCGTACCTTCCGGTCTGCATGATGAAGTCGAGGTTGTTCCAACCGAGGCTCTGGGTGGTCGGGTCGTACCCGTTCTTGCTCACGTAGACGCGGAAGTAGTCGGCGCCGTGACTCGCCTGGTCGTACAGGTGCATCGTGAAGTTGCTGCCCACGTTGGTGGTCTTCCACCGGCCGGGCGTGTTCAGCGAGTTGTTGCGCGCCAGGGCGTTGCTGCAGAGCTGCCCGTTGGGCGTGGCGCCCTGGAAGTTGCCCTTGAGCCCGTCCCGCAGCGCGCTCATCCAGTTCCACATGGTGTCGGCGTTGGCCTGGAAGGCCTGCCAGCACATGGGGTCCTGGTCCTTCATGGCGGGGTTGGTGTGCTGACTGCCCCACGTCTTCCAGCACTGGTAGGCGCGGGTCGCAGGGCCGACGATCGTGCCGTGCGCCGACGCCGTGGGGGCGGTCCACAGGATTGTGCAGGCCAGCATGCCGATGATCACTGCGATGCTGCGCGTACGCATGAATGGGCCTCCATCCGATGATCGAGCAGGGGATCGAGCAGCGGCGGACTGGGAGCGCTCCCAGGGAATATAACCTACACGTAACGCTTCGAAACCGCAAGGAAACGTTGAGTGATCACCGACGGAGATGCGCTTTCGGCGGGGGCGAGAGTTCGAGGGTGCCGCGGGGCTGGGGCGCCCGACACGGCGTGCCGGCTGGTCGCACACCAGCTGATTTCACCGTTCATGTGAACGCTAACTCGAACGACTGCCCGTCCCGCCGCCGCGAATGTGTCAGACCATCATCTTTCAGAATCGATCTGTTGAAGGCATTCGACGAGGTCATCGACAATTCGTCTCAACTGGGAGTTTCCTTGACACCGCATTGCTTCGCAGCCCAATGTGATCGCTAACACCATTGTTGCTCTCATCGAGGAGAACACGATGACGATCAGGACGTGGCGGGCCATCGCCTGCGCCGCCGCTCTGCTCACCGCCGCGCTGCCGGCCGCACCGGCGGTCGCGGAGTCCAACGGCGGAACGCGGGTCATGCCGCTGGGCGACTCGATCACCGAGGGCACGCAGGTGCCGGGTGGCTATCGCATCGGGCTGTGGCAGCGGCTCGGGAACTACCGCGTCGACTTCGTCGGCTCGCAGTTCAACGGTCCGTCGTCGCTGGGCGACCACGACCACGAGGGACATCCGGGCTGGCGCATCGACCAGATCGACGCGAACATCGTCACCTGGTTGCGCAACACCAACCCCCGCAGCGTGTTGCTGCACATCGGCACCAACGACGTGCTCCAGAACTTCGACGTCGCCAACGCGCCCGCGCGTCTGTCCACTCTGGTCGACCGCATCACCTCGACCGCGCCGAACGCCGACGTGTTCGTCGCAACGATCATCCCGTTGTCCGACGCCGGGCAGGAGTCCCGCGCGCGGACGTTCAACGCGACGATCCCGGGAATGGTGCAGAGCAAGGTCAACGCGGGCAAGCGCGTGCACCTGGTCGACATGCACTCCGCCCTCACCACGGCCGACCTGATCGACGGTGTCCACCCGACCGCCGGCGGCTACGACAAGATGGCCGCCGTCTGGAACACCGCGCTGCGCTCCGTGCCCGGCAGCATCGGCGACCCCACGGGCACGGCCCGGCAGATCGTGGGCGTGCCGTCCGGCCGGTGCGCCGACGTTCCCGGGGCGACCACGAACAACGGCACGCAGCTCCAGCTGTGGGACTGCCACGGCGGCACCAACCAGAGCTGGACCTACAACAGCTCGTCCAAGCAAATGGTGGTCTACGGCAACAAGTGCCTCGACGCCTACGGCTGGGGCACCACCAACGGCACCCCGGCGGCGATCTGGGACTGCACTGGTGCTGCGAACCAGCAGTGGAACGTCAACGCGAACGGCACGATCACCAGTGCGCACTCCGGTCTGTGCCTGGACGCCAGCGGCAGCGGGTCGGCCAACGGCACGAAGCTCGTCCTGTGGACCTGCAACGGGGCCACGAAC
>NZ_JBHRZI010000005.1:166167-260099 GCF_042649515.1 Lentzea rhizosphaerae
GGCCCGAACGTGCTTTTCGCGCCAAACAGCCGAGGGTGCGGACGGGACTTCTAAGTCGACACCGGCGCGGTGAGCATGCCGACGACGAGGTCGACCAGTTCCGAGGCCGTGTGCGCGTCGTCCTGAGACAGGTCGTCCGCGCACACGGCCCGTTCGCGATCGGCGAGCAAAGCGAACAACACGGTGGGAAGCACGCGCAGCCGGCGGCGTCTGACCGCGGGCGGAACGTCCTCCAGCGCGCGGTCGAGCCGCATGATGATCAACCGGACCGCGGCCCGGCCCGCCCGGTCGAGGTTGGCGTCCGCGGCCAGGGCCGGGTGGGTGCGGACCTGTTCGAGGAACCGCGCGTAGTGGGTGGCGCCGTGCTCGTACGGCACGGTCAGCATCGGCACGACCAGTGCCGCGACCAGGGCGCGGACGTCGTGCGCCTCACCGGTCGCCTCGGCCTCGGTGAGCAGTTCCAGGCGGTGCTGCTCCAGGTCGGCGATGCGGTGCTCCGCGACGGCGTCGATCAACCCGTCCCTGCCGCCGAAGTGATACTGCACCGCGGAGTTGTTGCGCTGGCCCGCGGCCGTCGCGATGTCGCGCAACGGCACTTCCACGCCGTGCTCGGCGATCAACCGCTCGGCGGCGACGATGATCCGCTCCCTGGCGTCCGCACTGGCCACGACCCAACGTTAACACGCGCCTCTTGACTTTTAAGCACCTGGGCTTAACGTTGGCCGGGTGGTGACGGACATGTTCGGGTTGCCCGGTGCGGTCGCGGTCGTGACCGGCGCGGGCCGCGGAATCGGGGCCGCCTCGGCGGTCGCGCTCGCCGAGGCGGGTGCGGACGTCGTGATCAGCGCGCGCACCGCGGAGCAGCTGGCCGAGGTCGCGGGGAAGATCGAGGCGTTGGGGCGGCGGGCTGTCGCCGTGGCGGCGGACCTGTCCGATGTGGACGCCGTGAAATCGTTGGCACACACGGCGGCCGAACGGTTCGGGCGGTTGGACGTGGTGGTGAACAACGTCGGCGGCACCCTGCCGAACACGTTCCTGACGACCACGCCGGACTTCCTCGAGGACGCCTTCCACTTCAACGTCACCACCGCGCACGCGCTCACCAGCGCCGCGGTTCCGCTCATGCTCGAGAGCGGCGGCGGGTCGGTGGTCAACATCGCCTCGGTGATGGGCAGGCTCGCCGGTCGCGGTTTTCTGGCCTACGGCACGGCGAAAGCCGCACTGACCCACTACACGCGCCTGGCCGCCACGGACCTCGCGCCGCGCATCAGGGTCAACGCGATCGACGTGGGCTCGGTGCACACCTCGGCGCTCGACGTGGTCGCGCGCGACGAGAAGATCAGGACGTCGATGGAGCAGGCGACACCGTTGCGCCGCCTCGGACATCCCGACGAGGTGGCCGCCGCCGTGCTGTTCCTGGCGTCACGGGCCTCCGGCTACACCACGGGTTCGGTGCTGCGGGTCGACGGCGGCATCGGCGCGCCCAACCTCGACTTCAACCTCCCTGACCTCTGAGGAGACGCACGTGGCCCATCGCGTGGTGCAGTGGAGCACCGGACACGTCGGCAAGTGGGCGTTGCGGGGGATCATCGACCACCCGGAGCTGGAGCTCGCCGGCGTGTGGGTGTCCAGCTCTGTGAAAGAGGGCCGCGACGCGGGCGAACTCGCCGGCCTCGACCGCTCCCTCGGAATCGCCGCGACCACCGACGCCGACCAGCTGATCGCCACCGCGCCCGACTGCGTGGTCTACACGGCGATGGCCGACCACCGCCTGAACGAGGCGATCGACGACCTGTGCCGGCTCCTGCGGGCGGGCATCAACGTGGTGGCGAGCGGCCCGGTGTTCCTGTCGTACCCGGACGGCACCGTGCCCCCGGAGGTGGTCGAGCCCGTCCGCCAGGCCGCGGCCGAGGGCGGAAGTTCGTTGTGGGTCAACGGAATCGACCCCGGCTGGGCCAACGACTGGCTGCCGCTGCTGCTGTCCGGCACGTGCCAGCGCATCGACCAGATCCGCTGCTCGGAGATCACGGACTACTCGACCTACGACAACCCGTTGGTGCTGTTCGACATCATGGGCTTCGGCTCGGCACCCGGCCACACTCCCCTGCTGCTGCAACCGGGAGTGCTCACCCTCGCGTGGGGCAGCGTGGTCCGCCAACTCGCCGCCGCCCTGGACGTCGAACTCGACGCGGTCGTCGAACATCACGAACGTTTCCCCGCGCCGCAGTCGTTCACGGCAGCGGGCCGCACGATCGACGAGGGCACGATGGCGGCCCTGCGGTTCACCGTCAGCGGCATGGTCGGCGACCGTCCGGTGCTGGTGCTCGAACACGTCACCAGGCTGTCCGCGGACCACGCACCGGACTGGCCGCAGCCCGCCGGGACCGGTTGCTACCGCGTGGAGGTCACCGGTGAGCCCAACTACGTGCTGGACCTGCGGCTGACAGGTGGGGACGGCGACCACAACACCGCGGGTGTGGCGTCCACCGCGATGCGGCTGGTCAACGCGGTTCCCGCGGTCGTGGCGGCACCGGCTGGGCTGCTGACGGCGCTCGACCTGCCGCTGACCACTGGGCGAGGGCTGGTGTCGGGTCGGCCGCTGGTGTCGTGACGCTGGTGTGGTGGCGCGGGCTGGTGCGGTGACGCTGGTGTAGTGGCGCGGGCCGGGGTCGTGACACGAGCCAGCGCCCCTGCTACCCCATCAGGTCGAGACCACCCCGCCATGGAGCCGCCACGCTCCCCACCCAGATGTGTGAGCGCTAACAGCCGCACCGCAAATCAGTCGAATATTTCGACTATCCCCGCCATCGATGTGAACGTTAGCGCTCACATCACCGTTGACCCGGCAACAGAATCGTCGCTAGATTCCGGTGCAGTTCTCCGGATCCGCACGTTTCGCCGAGCAACTGGAGCATCGCCATGTCCTCATCGTTGAGTCGACGCAGGCTCTTCCAGGCCGCGGGCGTGGCCGCCGTCGCGACCGCGGCGCCGTCCCTCGTGGCAGGTTCGGCCCACGCGGCGTCGGTGCCTCCCGTCCGGGGCGACGCGGGCGTGTCGGCCTTCGCGTTCGACCTGTCCGAGGTCCGGCTGACAGCAGGCCGGTGGATGGACAACCAGAACAGGACGTTGGCGTACCTGCGGTTCGTCGACGTCGACCGGTTGCTCTACAACTTCCGCGCCAACCACCGGCTGTCGACCAACGGTGCTGCGGCGCTGGGTGGGTGGGAAGCGCCGAACTTCCCGTTCCGCACGCACAGTCAGGGGCACTTCCTCACGGCGTGGGCGCAGGCGTGGGCCGTGCTGGGCGACACGACGTGCCGGGACAAGGCGAACTACATGGTCGCCGAGCTCGCCAAGTGCCAGGCGAACAACGCGGCTGCCGGGTTCAACACCGGGTACCTGTCGGGTTTTCCGGAGTCGGACTTCGACGCGATGGAGGCCGGTTCGCCGAAGTCCGTGTCGTACTACTCGCTGCACAAGACGCTCGCCGGGTTGCTGGACGCGTGGCGCTACCTCAACAACACCCAGGCGCGGGACGTGTTGCTGCGCTTCGCCGGGTGGGTGGACTGGCGCACGGCACGGCTGTCCTACAGCACGATGCAGCGGGTCCTCGGCACCGAGTTCGGCGGCATGAACGCGGTGCTCGCCGACCTGTACCAGCAGACGGGTGACTCCCGCTGGCTCACGGCGGCCCAGCGGTTCGACCACGCCTCGGTCTTCGACCCGCTGGCCGCCAACCAGGACCGGCTGAACGGCCTGCACGCCAACACGCAGGTGCCGAAGTGGATCGGTGCGGCCCGCGAGTACAAGGCGACGGGGACGACCCGTTACCGCGACATCGCCCTCAACGCCTGGAACATCACGGTTGGCGCGCACACGTACGTCATCGGCGGCAACAGTCAGGCCGAGCACTTCCGCGCGCCCAACGCCGTCGCGTCCTACCTCAACACCGACACGTGCGAGCAGTGCAACACCTACAACATGCTCAAGCTGGCCCGTGAGCTGTGGCTGCTCGAACCGGACAAAGCGTCCTACTTCGACTTCTACGAGCGCGCCCTGCTCAACCACCTGATCGGCGCGCAGAACCCGGCGGACCCGCACGGCCACATCTGCTACTTCACCGGCCTCAACCCCGGCCACCGGCGCGGCAACACCGGGCCCGCGTGGGGTGGCGGCAACTGGAGCACGGACTACGGCACGTTCTGGTGCTGCCAGGGCACCGGCCTGGAGACCAACACCAAGCTCGCCGACTCCATCTACTTCCACAACGGCACAACGCTCACGGTGAACCTCTACACGCCGTCGGTGCTGACGTGGTCGTCCCGCGGCATCACCGTCACCCAGGCCACCACCTACCCGGCGAGCGAGACCACCACGCTCACCGTCACCGGCAACGCGGCCGGGTCCTGGACGATGCGGCTGCGCATCCCCGCGTGGACCACGGGCGCGACCATCAGCGTGAACGGTGCCGCGCAGAACGTCACCGCCACGCCCGGCACCTACGCGGCCCTGACGCGGACGTGGGCGTCCGGCGACGTGGTGACGCTGCGCCTGCCGATGCGCGTGATGGCCCAGCCCGCCAACGACAACACCGGTGTCGTCGCGCTGACCTACGGCCCGGCCGTGCTGGCGGGCAACTACGGCAACACCAGCCTGTCCGCGCTGCCCTCGCTGGACGTCAGCTCCGTCACCCGCACCAGCACGTCGTCGCTGGCGTTCACCGCGAAGGCGAACGGCGCGCAGGTGAACCTCGGCCCGTTCCACGACGCGCACGGCTTCAACTACACGGTCTACTGGAACGCCTCCGGCCCGAGCTACCGGCTGGTCAACGCCGGCACCGGCATGGTGCTGGGCATCCAGAACATGTCCACAGCGGACGGTGGCCTCGCCGTGCAGTGGCACGACAACGGCACGGCGGACCACAACTGGCAGCTGATCACCGACGGGTCCGACGTGCGGCTGCGCAACCTCAACAGCGGCAAGGTCCTCGGCGTCGAGAACATGTCCACGGCGGACAACGCCCGCGTCCTGCAGTGGTCTGACAACGGCACCGCCGACCACAGGTGGACGCTGATCCCGAACGGCGACGGCACCCACAAGATCCGCAACGCCAACAGCGGCAAGCTGCTCGGTGTCCTCAACGGCTCCGCCAGCGCGGGCGCGCAGGTCGTGCAGGACCCGGACAACGGTTCGGCGGACAACCGCTGGCGGCTCGTCGCGAACTGAGACACGCACTGTGTGAGCGCTCACTTCAGCCGTCTCGAATGGACGGTTACTTGACACTGAATGTCGATTTCTTCACTGTTGTCGCTAACAGTTTCGAGTGACGCTGAAGGAGTCGTCCGTGCGATTGGCCCTCCGTGCGGCCAGCCTCGGGGCAGCGGCCGCCCTGCGCCTGCCGGACCCGGTGATCCGCGCGATCGTCGGCAGGCCTGTCCACGTCGAGGGGGCGCAGCTGAGTCCGACTGCTCAGCTGCTGATCGCACTCGAACGGTTCGTGCCGCGCTCCGAACCCCTGGCGAACCCGGACATGGCGGCGGCCCGCAGGGACTACGACATCGTCTCCTCCGTGCTGCTCGCCGGTGCCGCCCGGGACGTCCGGGTGCACGACACCGTTGTGGACGGCCCACGCGGCCCGCTCGCGGCGCGGGTGTACAGCCCGCCCGGCGCGACGGGCCCGCTTCCCGTGCTGGTGTTCTTCCACGGCGGCGGCTTCGTGCTCGGCAGCATCACGAGCCACGACGGCGTCTGCCGCTTCCTCAGCCGGCACGGCGGCGTGCGGGTCGTGTCCGTCGAGTACTCCCTCGCCCCGGAGCACCCGTATCCGGCCGGAGTGGACGACGCTCACGCGGCGTTCCGGTACATCGCCTCGCACGTGGAACGCTTCGGTGGGGTCGAGGGCGCCGTGGGCGTCGCCGGAGACAGCGCGGGCGCGGCGCTCGCGGCCGTCGTGGCGCAGCGGTGCGTGGACGAAGCGACGACGAAGCCCGCGTTCAACCTGATGCTCTACCCGGCCGTCGACGGGATGAGCCAGCACCGCTCGCGCCAGACCTTCGCGAGCGGCTTCTTCATCGACAGCGACCTGCTCGCCTGGTACCGGACCTGCTACTCACCGGACGCCGAGCGGCTGTTCGAGCCGTACGCCTCGCCGTTGCGCGCTCCCGACCTCAGCGGATTGCCGCCGACCTGCGTGGTCACCGCCGGGTTCGACCCGCTGCGGGACGAAGGCGTCGAGTACGCGGACAGACTGAAGGCCGCCGCGGTACCCGTGACCCACCTGCACCGCGAAGGGATGGTGCACGGGTTCGCCTCGTTCCTGGCGTGCGACAAACACGCTCGGCGCGCGATGCGGGACGCCGCGGCGGAACTGCGTCGCATGGCCGCCGCGGCCTGGTCGTCGAACCCGCTCAACCACCGATCCTGAGCTGCGCCGCCACGCTGGGTGTCCCGGCGATGTCGAGCGCGAACAACAGGTAGTTCCCCGGCGGCACGATCCCCGGATCAGCCGGGATCGCGACGCGGTGCGACGTCGGCGAGACCACCGAGGACGTCAGCGGCACCCGCCGCTGGTCGTTGTCGACCGAGTGCGTCACCGAGCTCGTCCGCACCAGCGAGAACCCCTTCACCGCACGGTCGGTGCCGACGGTGATCGTCGATCCACCGCTTGCCGCGGCCGGCGCGGAGGTGATCGCCGGGCGGGGCTTGCGGGAGCCGTCGGCGTTGAGCAGGTACGGCGGCGTGAAGATCTGGCCGTCCGGGTGGTTGGTGGCGCACTTGCCGCACAGCCCGCCACCGCCCGAGAAGACGTTTCCGTCGGGCAGCAGGTTCGCCACGCTGTGGTAGTTGCGCGGGGTGGCCATCGCGGCGAGCGCGGTGAACCGGCCCGTCGCCGGGTTCCACAGCTCCGGCACCAGCACGGAGGTCTGGTCGGAGAACGGCACGGGGTAGCTCTGCCCGCCGATCACCACCACCGTGCCGTCCGGCAGCACGACGCTGTTCGAATAAGCCCGCGCCGCGGCCATGTCCGACGTCCGGCGCACGGACGGTGTGCGTCCCGTGATGTCCACCGCGTGCGCGGCCTTGGTGGCGTCAGCCTTTTCGTAGGCGGGGGCTCCGCCGACGGTGAGGATCTTGCCGATGTCGTACATGACCGCGTTGCCGTTCATCGCGTCCCGGCTGTCGCCACGGGTGCCCGCGTCGACGACCTTGCCCCGGCCCGCCGTCTCGATCCAGTTCATCCTCGCGCTCGGCCCCGCGTGGAAGACCTTTCCGCCGCCGGTCGCGAAGAGCCAGGCGTGGTTGTCGGCGCGGTACACGCCCGCGGGGTCGGCGGTCAGGAACGGCGTCGACGGCACGTCCGGCAGCGGTCGCCACGTGTTGGTGGCCGGCGAGTACAGCTCGCCCGCCTTGCCCTTGCGGCCACCGGACCACGAGCCGCCGACGGTGAACACCTCGCCCGTGGACAAGGTCGTCTGGCCCTGGTAGCCGCGGCCGACGGTCATGTCCGGCGCGCTGGACCACGTGTCGGTGCGCGGGTCATAAATGCTCGTCTTCGTGGCGTTGCTGCCGCCGGTGACGAGGATGCGGCCGTCGGCGAGCATCGACGTGCCGGGGCAGAACATGTCGTGGCCGGTGTTGTCGACCCGGCGCCCGCTGACCTGGCCCGTGGTGAGATCCATGACTGCGGTCTGGGTGTACCCGTTGGCACCGCCGAACTCGTTGGCCGCGTAGGCGGACCACATGAGGAGCTTGTTGCCGGGCAGCAACGCCGATGCCGCCGGCACGATCGGCAGCCCGATCGTCGGGCCCCAGGCGCCGGTCACGCTCGGGTTGCCGGTCACCGGCGGTGGCAGACCGGGATCGCCCAGCAGGTCGATCTCCGCCGCGCTCGCCCACGGACCGCGCTCGCCCGCCTCGGACAACGCCACCAGCCGCACGTACCGCGCGCTGCTCACCGCGAAGCCGATCGTCTTGACCGCCTCGTCGTCGGCCATCGTGCCCGTCACGACCGGCGCGTCCCAGGTGGTGCCGTCCTGGCTCAGGCGGATCTCGTACCGGCCGATCCTGCCGTTGGCGCGGCCGGATCTCGGTGTGTAGACGAGTCCGGACACGCGCTGCACCTTGCCGGTGTCGATCGTCAGCCACTGCGGCAACGACGACGCCGTCCTCCACCGGCTGTGCCAGATCGTCGCCCGGTCCCCGTCCAGCACCCGCGTGGGCTCGTTGCCCGTCTCGTCACTGCTCGCGGTGGCGACCCAGCCGTCCCTCGGCAGCTCGGCCGCGGCGGGAACCATTGCGGCGGCGGAGATTTCCACGTGGTGGTCGTGCTCCGGCTCGAGCAGGCGGGGCACGGCGGCCACGCCGATCACCATCAACCCGACGCAGACGGGCGTTGCCAACGATCTTCGCTTCACCCCTGCAGACCGTATCTTGATCTTTCCTTTGCTCAAATCGCCCGTTCGGACTCCGATCTTGCCGACGAACAGAACCTCCGCGCGAGTCCGGTGAGGACGGTCGCGGCCGTGCTGGTGCCCGAGAGGCTGACCCACTCGACGTCGGCATGCGCTCCTTCACCTTCCGGTCCGTAGAGGACGGTCGGGATGCCCGCGTCGGACAGGAAAGCCGAGTCGGCCCAATAGGACATGGGTGCCGCGGTCGTGCCGGAACCCGCCGCGTCCAGCAGCATCCGCACGATCGGCTCGGAGTGCGGTGTCTGCATCGCGTTGCGGTGCAGGACAGTCCGCGCGGTGACCTCGAGACGCGGGTCGGCTGGCCGGCACCGTTCGAGCAGATCGGCCACGTCGGCCTCGAGGCGGTCGAGCGTCTCGCCGGGCAACGTGCGGCGTTCCACCGTGAACACGCAACGGTCGGGAATGGTGGACTCCTCGGTGCCGCCGGAGATCAGCGACGCGTGCAGGTTTCCCGGCCCCAGGAACGGATGCGGCCTGTCGCGCAGGTGCCGGTCCAGCTCGTCGAACGCGACGAGGTGGTGGCCCGCGGCGAGGATGGCGTCGGCGCCGAGGTGGGGTCGTGAGCCGTGGGCGGCGACACCCGTGACGGTGACCTCGGTCCAGACGAACCCGCGGTGGGCGGTGCCGACCTGCCGTTCGGTGGGCTCGGTGACCACGGCGGCGTCGATGCCGGCCGGGTCGAGGTGCGCGAGGACGTCCTGGATCCCGAGGCTCGCCACCTCCTCGTCGGCGACGGCCGCGACGACGACCTCCCCGTCGATCCCGGAGCGGGACGCGTCGCGGCAGGCGATGAGAGCGGCGGCGAGGCCGGCCTTCATGTCGTAGGCGCCGCGGGCGTACAGCCGGTCGCCCTCGACGCGAGGTGCGAGCGCGCCCGCGAGCCCGACGGTGTCGAGGTGACCGCACAACAACAACCTGCGGCCGCCGGTGTCTCGTCCGCCGCGCAGCACGACGCTGGGCCTGCCGGGAGTGCTCTCGACGATCTCGGTGCTCAGCCCCTCGGCTCGTCCCCAGTCGGCGACGAAACGGGCGATCTCCGTTTCACCGGCACCGGACGGGTCCAGGCCGGGGTTGACCGAGTCGATGCGGACCAGCTGCTCCAGCAGCTCGAGGACGTTCACCGGAGGCGTCCTTCCGTGCTGAGCAGGACCACGACGGCGTCGGAAGCCAGGGCGAGTGCGGCCCGCCGCCCCGGATCGGTCAGGGCGGCACGCAGTCCCGCCAGGGTGGCCGCGCCGCTCGGCCCCGAGGACACACCCAGCCGATCGAGGTCCTCGACGGCTCGGAGGGCTTCGTCGTCGGTGACCGCCACGGCCGCGTCACATCCCGCGTGCAGCACGGGCCACGCCGAACCGGAGACGGTGCCGCAGTTGAGGCCGGCCATCACCGTTGCCTCGGTCGGCACCGTCACGGGCCGTCCCGCCGACAGGCTCGCCACCAGGCACGCGGCGGTGCCGGGTTCCACCGCGAGAACGCCGGGGTGGCTCACGCCCGGACGGCGGTGGTGCCGGACGACGGCCTCGGCCAGCGACCCGACCCCCACCGGCACCACCACGAGGTCCGGTGGCTCGCCCAGCTCGGCGTCGATCTCCTCCAGCAACGTCCGGTAGCCCTCCACGATCCAGGCGGGCACCTCCTCGTAGCCGTCCCACGCGGTGTCCTGCACCAGTGCCCGGCCGGACCGCTCCGAGAACTCCGCGGCACGCCGGACCGCCGCGTCGTAGTCGCCGTCCACCCGCACGACCTCCGCGCCCTCCCCCGCGATGAGGGCGATGGTGCCCGCGAGCGTCACCTCCGGCACGAACACCGTTGCCCCGACACCGAAGTGCGCCGCCGTGCGCGCCACCGCACGGCCGTGGTTGCCGTCGGTCGCGGTGACCAGAGAGACGCCGGGTTGCCGCGTGAGCACCTGGTGACACGCCCAGGACGCGCCGAGCACCTTGAACGCCGGCAGCCCGAGCCTCGCCGACTCGTCCTTCACCAGGACCCGGCCGACCCCGAGCTCGGCGGCGATCTCGGGGACGGCCACCAGCGGTGTGGGCGCGTAGCCCGGCAGCGACCGGTGGAAGTCCTGGGCGGCGGTGCCCGGTGCGAGCGGGCCGGTCCAGTCCCGGGCGGCCGGCGAGCAGTACCAGTTCATGCCGTCCATCGTCAGCGTGGCGACTCGACAGGTCCAGCGCGGAATCGAGCACGATAACGTGAAGCAGAACTGATGCTTCGAGGAGTCGCGATGCTCGACCTCCGCCGCCTGCGCCTGCTGCGCGAGCTCGCCCGCCGAGGCACCATCGCCGCCGTGGCCGAGGCGTTGTCGTACAGCCCTTCCGCCGTCTCCCAGCAGCTCGCCGCGCTGGAGAAGGAGACGGGCGTGGCGCTGCTGGAGCCGGCCGGGCGCCGGGTCCGGCTCACCGCAGCGGCAGAACTCCTCGTCACGCACACCGAGGTCCTGTTCGAGGAGGTGGAACGAGCAGAAGCCGCGCTCGCCCAGTCCCTCGGCGAGAACGTCGGCACGCTGCGCGTGGCCGCCTTCCAGACCGCCGTCCTCACCCTCGTGCCGAACGCCCTCACCCGGCTGGAACAGGACCACCCCGGGCTGCGCGTCGAGGTGACCGAGCTGGAACCCGAGGTCGCCCTCCCCTCGTTGCTGGCCGGGCAGTTCGACGTCGTCCTCGGCGAGGAGTACCCGGGACACCCGCTGCCCCGCCCGCGCGAGACCGAGCGGCACGACCTGCTCACCGACGAGCTCCGCCTGGTCACCCCGTCGAGCTGGAGCCGACGGCCGCTGGCAGGGCTCGCGTCTCGCCCGTTCGTGATGGAACCCGTCGGCACCACCGCCAGGGAGTGGGCGACCACGGTGTGCCGGCAGGCGGGGTTCGAGCCGGATGTCCGTTACACCTCAACGGATCTCCAGGTCCACCTGCGATTCGTGGAACGCGGGCTCGCGGCGGCGCTGCTGCCCGACCTGGCGGGCGCCGGGGACCGGCACGGCGTGGTGGCGCGCCGGCTCCCCGGACGTCCGCGACGACAGATCTTCGCCACGGTGCGCCGTGGCGCGGCCGGTCAGCCCAAGATCCGGGCTTTCACGTCCGCCCTGCAGGCGTGACTCACACGGCGAAGAACGTCCGTGACGCGTCCGGAACCTGCCTGCACAGACATCCGACCAATCATCGCCAACATCGACCGAACAAGGTCGAACAAAGTCTTGTCGAAGAAATCATTCGATGCGAATGTCTCGCGCCAGGGCCCAACTGGACATGCCGGCCACATGCCGAGGCGGCCCAGCACAACCTTCGTTGATCGGAGGTCTCGCATGCCCGAAGGCGCCAGTCGCAGAAGCCTCATCGCCGGGACAGGAGCACTCGCCATCACCGCCACTCCCCTGCCGCTGACACCACTGCGCATTCCCGAAGTCGACCTGGGCGTCGAGCAGCAGTCCGACGCGAAGGTCCGGTGGCTGCAGGAGGCCAAGCTCGGCATGTTCCTCCACTGGGGCCCGTACGCGGGCCCGGCCAGGGGCGAGTGGTACATGCACAACGCGCCCGTGACGCCGGAGAACTACCGCAAGTTCGTCACCGACGCCACCAGCCAGCAGTTCACCGCGAGCGCCTACGACCCGGCCGACTGGGCGCAGCTGGCCAAGGACATGGGCGCGCGGTACACCGTGCTGACCACGCGCCACCACGACGGGTTCGCGTTGTTCCCGAGCGCGCACCCCAACTCGTGGACCTCGGCGCAGGCCCCGCTGAACCGGGACCTGGTCAAGGACTACGTGGCCGCGGTGCGGGCCGCCGGGCTCAAGGTCGGCCTCTACTACTCGCCGATCAACTGGCGTTATCCCGGGTACTACGACGTCACCGGCACCGACTGCGCGCCGAACCCGTGGAACTACACGACCGATGCCGCGCACGAGGAGAACGCGCGGATCATGAAGAACGAGGTGTACCAGCACGTCCGCGAGCTGGTCACCCAGTACGGCGTGATCGACGACCTCTGGTGGGACGGCGGCTGGATCGCCGAGCAGGGCACCGACGCGGACGGCGCGTTCTTCTGGGAGCCGGGCCAGTCCCGCGACGCCGCCAACCAGTGGCCAGTCGACGTCGCCTACAGCGAGACCGACGCCGCCGGCAAGCCGCTCGGCCTGACCGGGCTGGTGCGCAAGCACCAACCCGACATCGTCACCACCTCGCGTTCCGGCTGGATCGGCGACTACACCAGCGAAGAGGGCGGTTCGGTGCCCAGCGGGGCGATCCGGACGGGCGAGGTCGCCGAGAAGTGCTTCTCCGTGGGCGGGGCCTGGGGCTACACCGGTGACAGCGCGATGTCGTACGGCGACACCATGAACGTCCTCGTCAACGCGTGGGTCCGCAACATCACGTGCCTGGTCAACGTCGGCCCCGACCGGACCGGCGTGATTCCGCCGAGCCAGGCCGCGCTCCTGTGTCAGGTCGGCACGTACATGTCGATCTACGGCAGCTCGGTCTACGGCACCCGCGGCGGCCCGTGGGAGCCGGTCGACGGGCAGTACGGCTTCACCAGCAAGGACAACACCTTCTACGTGCACCTGCTGCCGGGCTACAGCGGCACGACGTTCACCACTCCGTCGATCGGTGACGCGCAGGTGAGCTCCGTGGTCGACGTCGCGACGGGCGCCGCCCTGCCGTTCACGGTGAGCTCCGGGCAGATCACGATCACCGGCATCAACCGCACCCGCCATCCGCAGGACAGCGTCGTCGGGGTCGTGCTCGACCGGTCCGTGCAGCCGGCCGACATCGCGGCGGGCAGGACCGCCACGGCCAGCAGCGAGGAGACGAGCAAGGGCAACACCGCGGCGAAGGCCGTCGACTCGTCCACCTCGACCCGCTGGTGCGCGAACAACGGGAACACCGGCCACTGGCTCGAGGTCGACCTCGGCTCGTCCAAACCGATCACCGGCGCGCGGATCGCGTGGGAGCTCGACGCCGCCAACTACCGGTACCGGATCGAGGGTTCGACCGACAACGCGACCTGGACGACGCTGTCCGACCAGACCAGCACGACAAGCACCAGCCAGGTCCAGACGGCCGTCTTCATCGCCCGGGCGCGGTACGTGCGGGTGACGGTCACCGGGCTGCCGTCCGGGGTCTGGGCCTCGATCCGCGCGTTCGAGATCTACGACCGGCCGTTCGCCGCGAGCGTGAAGCTCGTCAACCGCAACAGCGGCAAGGCCCTGGACATCTCCGACGCCTCCACGGCCGACGGCGCGGTGGCCATCCAGTGGACGGATTCCGGCGGCGCCAACCAGGACTGGCGAGTCGTCGGCCCGTAGTACCCGCGCACACATCCGGAGGGACCAATGATGTTCCGCAGATTCGCCGTGGCCGCCGCCATGGTCCTCCTGTCCCCGCTGGCGATCACCCCGGCCTCCGCCGCGCCGGTGGTCATCACGAACGCGACCCAGTTCACCGACACCACCGGAGCCGTGGTGCACGCCCACGGTGGAGGTGTGCTCAAGGTCGGCGCCTACTACTACTGGCTCGGCGAGAACCGCAATCCCGACAACACGTTCAAGGCCGTTTCGGTCTACCGCTCAACCGACCTGAAGACCTGGGAGTTCCGCACCAACGCGCTCACCCAGTCGAGCGCCGCCGAACTGCAGACGGCCAACATCGAACGGCCCAAGGTCATCTACAACCCCACCACGCGCAAGTTCGTCATGTGGATGCACAAGGAGAACGGCAAGGACTACAACGAGGCCCGCGCCGCCGTGGCCGTCTCCGACACGATCGACGGCAATTACACGTGGCTGGGCAGCTTCCGCCCGCCGAGCGGCACGACGTCGCGTGACCAGACGCTGTTCGTCGACGACGACGGCACCGCGTACCAGATCACCGCGACGGCCGACAACGCCGACCTGAGCATCTTCCGGCTCAACGCCGACTTCACCGGTTACGCCGCCCTGCTCGCGAACCCGTGGCCCGGCCAGTTCCGCGAGGCACCGGCGTTGTTCAAGCGCAACGGCGTCTACTTCATGCTGACCTCGGGCACCAGCGGCTGGAACCCGAACCAGCAGCGCTACGCCACCGCCACCAGTCTCTCCGGTCCGTGGACGGCGATGGCGGACATCGGCAACGCCACCACCTACGGCTCGCAGACGGCGTTCGTCCTGCCGGTCCAGGGCACGTCGGGCACCTCGTACCTGTACCTGGGCGACCGGTGGGGCAACTCGATCGGCGGCACCGTCAACGACTCGCAGTACGTCTGGCTGCCACTGGCCTTCCCCAGCAACAGCACCATGATCATGCCCTGGTACCCGCAGCTGTCGATCGACACCGCGGCGGGCACGCTCACCGGCGTCGGCGGAGGCCCGTACTACAACCTGGTGGCCCGGCACAGCGGCAAGTGCGTCGACGTCACGAGCAACTCGGCCGCGGACGGTGCCACCGTCCTGCAGTACACCTGCGGCGCCGGGCTCAACCAGCAGTGGCGCCTGACCGACGCGGGCGGCGGGTACTTCCAGGTCATCGCGCAGCACAGCGGCAAGTGCCTCGACGTGTCCGACGCTTCCACCACCAACGGCGCCGGCGTGCTGCAGTACCGGTGCGGCAGCGGGACCAACCAGCAGTGGGCGTTCCAGGACCAGGGCAACGGGAACTACCGTTTGGTCGCCCGGCACAGCGGCAAGTGCCTGGACGTGTCGGACGCTTCCACCGCCAACGGCGCGAGGCTCATCCAGTGGACCTGCGGCAGCGGCACCAACCAGCAGTTCGCACGCCGCACCGGCTGAGCCGCTCCCTCACTCCGCGGACGTGACCAGCGAGACGGGCGGGATCCTCGTGACGACAGTCGCGGTGGCCCCGCTCGTCACCGCGACGACGGCGACCGAGCCGATCGCGACGACGATGAGCAGCGTCCACGGGACGTGCACCACTGTCACTCCGATTGCCTCGTGCACGGCGCCGCCGATGCCCGCCAGAGCCGCCGCGGCCACCGCGCACCCGAGCACCACGCCGATGACCGCCACCCCGGCGGCCTCGATCACGGCCGCACCGATCACCTGGCGACGGGTCAGCCCGGTCACCTTGGCGACGGCGAACTCGCGCCGTCGTTCGGCTCCGGCGACGACCACCGAGTTCACCACGGCCATCAACGCGTAGAGGCCCGCGAGTCCCATCAGGACGGTCAGGATCTTGACGTTGCCGTCCTGGGCTGCCTCCGCGCGGGCCACGGCCCAGTCCGGCACCGTCTGGACCCGGCTGAAGCCCGCGTTCCCGATCCGTTCCGCGACGTCGTCCGGGTGCTGTCCCGGCGCGACCTGGACGACGGTCTCGGTCGGCGCCTCCGCCCACACCCGTTCGGGCAGAATCCGGCGCGGGACCAGGAAGCTGTCGCCCGTCTCCAGGGTCTCCGGCATACCGCCGGCGACGGTCAGCTCCAGGGACTGCCCGTCCGCCTCGGCCTGGAGCACCTGGCCGGTCTCGATCCGCTCGGCGTGCAGGGCAGGGCCGGTGAACACCGCGGTGCCGGTCAGCGCGGCCAGATCTCCCGACGCCGGAGGGAGAGTGTGCGTGCGCGCGTAGTCGGCCGCGTCCACGGCGATGATCCCGCTGTAGAAGCTTCGCGTGATCACCCGGCCGTTCCGGGTCTTCCGCGTGGTGATCGTGATGTCCACGGCGTTCTGCCGGGACGCGACAGCCACGCCTTCGATGCCGGGAAGCCGTTCCGCCTCCGCACCTGTGGAGGTCACGACGAGATGCGCGTTCACGGACCGCTTCGCCTCTTCGCCACCTGCGGCGGAGAGCGAGCCGAAGGTGCCGGCGAGCCCCAGCAGCAACGCGACCAGCACGATCAACGGGGACGCGGTGGCGGCACTGCGGCGCACCCCGTCCCGCAGGTTGGCCCGCGCCAGGCCGGCCAGGGTGCCGCCCGGCACGAGAATTCCCACCGCCTGGGCCAGAACCGGGACCGCCAGCGGGCTCAGCAGGCTCATCGCGACCGCACCGAACATCGAGATGCCGAGGGCGGCCATCATCGCGCCGATCAGGTTGGCGTCCTGGGCCCACAGCACCATCGCGAGGGTGCAGGCCGCGAAGGACAGACCGGAGAACCACCGCGAGAAGGTCATCACCCTGGCGGCCTTTCCCGTCTCCCGCAACGCTTCCAGCGGCAGGATCCGCGCCGCCCTCAGCGAGGCGGTGAACACCCCGGCCACAGCGACACCGACACCCGCGACCCCGGCGACGACGACGGCCCACAGCCGCCAGGGCGCGGTGAAGCCGTCCGGCAACAGGCCGATCTCGATCAGCAACCAGGTCTGCGCGTACTTCGCGGCCACGCCGAACGGCACGCCGAGCGCGGACCCGATCACGCCCAGCAGCACCGACTCCGACAGCAGCAACGCCCGCAACTGGGTGCGGCTGCCGCCGGTGAGGCGCAGCAGGGCGAGGTCGCGACGGCGCTGGGCGACGGTGAAGCCGAAGGTGGAGCTGACGATGAACACCGCGAGGAACAGGGCGAGGAACGCGGTCATGCCCATGACGGTCGCGGCGGCCACGAACCCCTCACGGATCTTGTCCTCGGCCTGGCGGGACATCCCTTGCGGGACCTGGGGTTCCCCGGTGGCCGCCAGCACCAGCACCGAGGCCTGTACGAGAGCAACACCGACGGCCACGCTCAGAACCGCTCCGGCGAACAGCTCCCACCGTTCGCGGAACGTGCCCAACGACAGCTGGAACAAGGCTCAGCCCTCCAGCTTCGCGAGCCGCTCGGCGACCTCGTGGACGGTCGGGGAGCCGACGCGGTCCACGATCCGGCCGTCGGCGAGGAAGACCACCGTGTCGGCGCTGGCCGCGACCGCGGGGTCGTGGGTCACCATGACGATGGTCTGACCCGCGGTCCGCACCATGGTGCGCAGCAGTTCGAGCACCACCTTCGCGGAGTGGGAGTCGAGCGCGCCGGTGGGTTCGTCCGCGAACAGCACCGCGGGCCGGGAGATCATCGCGCGGGCGATGGCGACCCGCTGCTGCTGGCCGCCGGAGAGTTCACGCGGCTTGTGCCTGGCGCGGTCGGCGAGCCCGACGCCCGCCAGGGACTGACGCACGTCGCTTCTGGACACCCGCACCCCGGCGAGCTTCGACGGGAACGCGACGTTCTGCTCGGCGGTCAGCGAAGCGATCAGGTTGAAGCTCTGGAACACGAACCCGACCGTGCGGCGGCGCAGTGCGGTGAGCACGCTGTCCGGCGCGGCGGTGATGTCCCTGCCCGCGAGCAGGACGCGTCCGCTCGTGACCCGGTCCAGACCGGCGGCGCAGTGCAGGAGGGTGGACTTGCCGGAACCCGACGGGCCCATGACCGCGGTCCAGGTCCCCGGTGGGCAGCTCAGGCTCACGCCGGCGAGCGCGGCCACGCCGGTGTCCCTGGCTCCGTGGTACCGCGTCACCTCGTGCAGCTCCACGGCCGGCACCCCCTGCCACGACATGAGACCCCCATTGCTTCGGCTTCCGGCAGGGACAAGCCAATCGCGTGCCGCGGGTGGTGTCACTGATCTCAGCTGCCCAGCGGAAGGTCGAGAAACCTCTACCTCCGATCGCCGATGTTGATGTTGACTACGGTGGGAGCCGTGCCGGTCCACAACGCAGCCACGATCTGGGAGTCGATGGCGCTTCGCCGCTTCCTCCTGACCAGCTGGCCGTGGCGCGGCCTGTCGTACGTGCTGAGCACACCGCTCGTGTCGGCGCCGGCCGGTGCCGCGGTCGTCGCGTTGTGCCTGCCGTGGGCCTACCTCGTCCTCCGGTTCGCCGGACCGGAGCCGGTCGCACCGGCCGAGGTGGTGGCGTCGGGTCTGGGCGGCCTGCTGCTGATCCTGGTCAGCGCCCCGCTCGTGGCGCTGCCCGTGGCGCGGGTGGAACGGTTGCGGCTGCGGCTGATCCACGCGGAGCCGGTGCCACGTCCCGCCACCAGCAGCGGCTGGATCCGGCGCAGGTACACCGAAGCGGCGGCCTGGAGAGAGGTCGCCCACCTGGTCGTGGTGTCCCTGGCAGCGCTGCCGTGCCTGGTGCTGGTCCTGGCACTGACGGTGGTCGTCGCGCTGATCACCAGCCCGCTGCTGGTGGGGTCGTACGCTCCCCTCGCGCTCGGCTTCAGCGAGGCCGGCACGGTGTCCGAGGCGCTGCCGTACGCGCTTTTCGGGCTGGCCCTGTTCCCGGTGGCGCTGTACCTGGTCTCCGGCGTGGCGGGCCTGCACGGGATGGCGGCCAGAGGGCTGCTCTCGGGCGGTTCCGACGAACGGCTGCGGGTCGAGCTGGTGGAGATCTCGCAGTCGCGCGAACGCCTGGTCAACGCCTTCGAGGCAGAACGGCGCCGGATCGAGCGCGACCTGCACGACGGCGCACAGCAACGGCTGGTGAGCCTGATTCTCCAGCTGGGTCTCGCGAAGGTGGAGATGCCGCCGGACTCCCCCGGCACCGAATCCGTGGCCAACGCCCATGAACAGGCCAAGCTGCTGCTGACCGAACTTCGGGAGTTCATCCACGGCATTCATCCGCAGGTGTTGTCGGACCTCGGTCTGCCGGCCGCGCTGATGGATCTGGCCGACCGCTCGGCGACACCGGTGACCGTCGACTGCGTCATCCCCGAACGCCCGCCCGGCGCGGTGGAGAGCGCCGGCTACTTCGTCGTCTCCGAGGCGCTGAGCAACGCGAGCAAACACAGCGGTGCCACCGAAATCAGCGTCTCCGCGAAGGTGCGGCGCGACGTCCTCACCGTGGAGGTCACCGACAACGGCCGTGGCGGCGCCGACGCCGGGCGCGGCACCGGCCTCACCGGCCTGGCCGACCGCGTCGCGGCCATCGGCGGCACCCTGTCCCTGTTCAGCCCGGCAGGCGGGCCGACCATCGTGCGAGCGGAGTTGCCGTGCAAGCGAACCAGGTGATCCGCACCGTTCTGGCGGAGGACGGCGCGCTGCTGCGGGAAGGGCTTTCCGCGCTGCTCGAACGGTTCGGATTCGAGGTCGTGGCGGCGGTGGGCGACGCGGAGGCGCTCGTCGCGGCCGTGACCGAACACGACCCAGACCTGGTCGTCACCGACATCCGCATGCCACCGGGCTTCTCCGACGAGGGCCTGCGAGCGACGGTGCGCCTGCGGCAGGACCGCCCGGACCTGCGGGTGGTGTTGCTGAGCCAGTTCGTGGAGACCAGCTACGCCTCGGACCTGCTGGACTCCGGTGGCGGCACCGGCGTCGGCTACCTGCTCAAGGACAGGGTCGGGGACGTGCGGGAGTTCATCTCCGTCCTGCACCGGGTGGCGGCGGGCGACACGGTCGTGGACCCGCAGGTGGTCCGCACCTTGCTGAAACGCAGCCGCACCCCGCTGGCCACCCTGACGGGCCGCGAGCTCGAGGTGCTCGGTCTGGTGGCGGAGGGCTGCACCAACGCCGCCATCGCCGGGAAGCTCGTCGTCTCCGAGGCCGCGGTGAACAAACACGTCGGGAACATCTTCACCAAGCTCGGCTTCACACCGGACGACGACCGCAACCGGCGGGTGCTCGCGACGCTGACCTACCTTCGCGACAGGGCCGCGCTGAACCGTCCGTGACGACAACCGTTCGTACCAGCCAGGTCACCCCCGGCGGCCGTCGCAGAACCGCCGGAAGCACGCCACGATGGGCCTTGTTGGGAGGCGAGGCCGTGAAGAAGTTCGTCCTGGCCCTCGTGTTCGGTGTGACCGCCGCCGGGGTGGGCGCACCCGCGGACGCCGAGCCGCGATCGGGCGGCGTGCGGGTGTGGAACGAGCTCGCGCTGAACGCGGTGCGGGCCACCCGCGCCACCGACGCCGACGCGGCACGCACCTACGCAATGCTCAACGTGGCCGTCTACGACGCGGTCAACGGACTGGCGAGGCCCGCACGCACCTCCGCGCTGGTGCCCGGTCCAGGCCCGCACGGCGCCGATGCCCGCGCCGCGGCCGTCGCTGCCGCGCACGCCGTTCTCGTCCGGCTGGATCCCGGCCGGGCTGACGCTTATGACGTGCAACTGCGCACCGACCTGGACCGCCTGCCGGCCGGTGGTCACCGCGACGCCGGGGAGCA
Organism: Lentzea rhizosphaerae; assembly: GCF_042649515.1. Lineage (NCBI taxonomy): Bacteria > Bacillati > Actinomycetota > Actinomycetes > Pseudonocardiales > Pseudonocardiaceae > Lentzea > Lentzea rhizosphaerae. The sequence continues at coordinate 186,697 of NZ_JBHRZI010000005.1, forward strand.
GTGGGGACGTGAGGTCGGCCGACGGGTGGTCGTCTCCCGCGCCGACGACGGTTCGACTCCGGTGCAGAGCCAGCCCGCCGGCACGGGGCCCGGCGTGTTCCGGGCCGAGTGGTCCGGCGTGCAGTACCGCGACGTCCGGCCGTTCGCCGTCAGCAACCCCTCCGCGCACGTTCCCGGTCCACCGCCTGCGCTGGGCAGCCTGGACTACGCCGCGGCGTTCGCGGAGGTCGCGCTCCTCGGTGACGCCGCGCTCCCCGCCCCCGACAAGCTCGCGACCTTCCAGTTCTGGTCGGTTCCGACCGGAACGAACCAGCCCGCCGGTGAGTGGGTCAAGATCGCGCTGACCGTGTCCCGCGACCGTTCGCTGGCGGACTCGGCGCGGCTGCTGGCGTTGCTGACGATGGCGCTGGCCGACAGCACGGTTCCGACCGTCGCGACCAAGTTCACCTACCGCCACTGGCGTCCTGCCACGGCGATCCGCGAGGCCGACACCGACGGAAACCCGTCTACGCAGCCGAACCCGAGCTGGACGCCGCGAGCGGGCGGCATCGGCGGAACACCGGAGTACCCGTCGGGACACAGCTCCTACAGCGGTGCGGCGGCGGCCGTGCTGGCGCGGTTCTTCTGCGCGGACAACATCCGCTTCGCGCACACCACGGACACCGCTCCTGACGGTCAAGCGCGCACCTACCCGGGTTTCTCCGCCGCCGCCGTCGAGGCCGGCCGGTCGCGGGTGTTCGGCGGGCAGCACTTCGAGTTCAGCGACCAGGCTGGGCTTGCCATCGGTCGTGGCATCGCTTCCGAAGTGCTCGCCACGCGGCTGCTCAAACGAACCGGGCCCACCCACCACGGTGAATGTCCACTGTAGACGTTTTCGCTGTAGAGGGCGGGCAGGACGCGGTCGGTTCCGTTGCGTTCGCGCAGCGACAGCAGGACCATCGCGGCCACGGTCTTGCCGGTGTTGCGGATGACAGCCGTGTAGCCGTTCTTGTTGGCACTCAACGTGGTTGCCAGCTGCATGTACGCGACTCCAGGCACAACGTCCTTCGTGGACCGTGCGCCGACGCCGGCGCCGCGAAAACCGGGACGAAGCACGGCACGACAGGCGGTTCAGACTGATGAACCGCCCGTCGTGTTCACCAGGGTTCTTCCTTGAGCCAGCTGTCCGGCGGTCCCTCTTCGGCGTGGTCACCCGCCCGCTTCAACGGCGCGTTGCCCCGCACGGGCAGTGCCAGCGCCACCGAGCCGACTTCGGGCGCGGGCAGCAGGAACGGCGGCAGCGCCCGGATCACGCCCTCGTTCTGCAGCTTCACGTACACCTCGCGCACCTGGTTCCGCGCGTCGGCGGTCGCCTGGCGCACGACGGCGGTGATCGCGTGCGCCAGGTCGTCCTGCTTGGCCTGCTTGGTGAGCGGCGACAGTTCGAGCCGCAGCAGCAGTCCTGAGTGGTCGACGGTGGCGCGCACGTCACCGTGTTCGGACTGCGCGGTGCCCTGAACCGCGGCGACCTGCTTCTCGGCCCACTCCCGCGCGTTCTGGCGTCGGTCGACCGCCGCCGCACCCTCCTCGGACTGGGCGCGCAGCCGAGCCGCGCGCGCCTCGGCGTCCTCCGTCACAGGCCTGGCCGACCGGGACCGCTGTCCGCTTCCTTCGGCTCCTTCACCAGGTCGTCGTGGCTGATCTTGCCCGACGGCTTGCGGCCGTCCTGGTGGAAGTCGTCCGGGTTGAACCTGTCGTCGGTGATGATGCGGGGCCGTGGCGGGTTGACCTCCGGCATGCTCGACCCCGTCATGCTCTCAGCGACCGCGCGGAACGCCAGACGGATCTTCTCCATCTGCCTGCGGCCGGTCTCGAGGATGTGCTCGCCCTTGCCGGGGAGTTCCCCTACGACCTCCTCGACGCTGCTCGCCTCCAGCACGGTCGCGTTGACCCCGGCCGAACCGGACTGCAGCGCGTCACCCACCGCGAGCGTGGCGATGAACGCCGCACCGGTGCCCGCGCTCGCGGCAGCGACACCGATCGACACCGCCGCGGACGCGAGCGAGATCATGATCTTGGCTTCCCTGACCTCGCCGGCCTGGACGCCCTTCTGCCCCGTCTCGACGAGGGACAGCACGTCGTTGCGGAAGCTCGTGATCGCCTTCTCATAGGCCTGCATCGCGTACTTGGCGGCACGGACGACGTCCCGCTTGCGGGCGAGCGCACCCTCGATGCTCGGCTGGCCACGCAGGTACGAGCGGAAGCCGTCGGCGGCATCGCCCTCCCAGTTCTCCAGGTAGAGGTCGATGTCGTTGAGCACGCCCTCGCAGAAGTCCTGGTCGATGTCGTCCGCGGCCCGGGACAGCAGCGAGATCTCCTGCCGCACGCCCTCGAGCGCGACCTCGACGTCGATGAACCGGCCGAACTTGGTGAACAGGAGCTGGATGTCCTCCTTCGCCGTCGGGTAGCTCGCGTTCTTCTCCAGGTGGTCGGGGAAGAACCAGTCCTCCTGCTCGTCGAACTTCTTGCAGAAGTAGTCGGCGTGCTTCTGCATGTCACTGGCCCAGCTCACGGCAGCAGCCCTCCGAGCGTCCGCTGGTTGTCCTCGTCCGCGGCGATGTAGCGGTCCGCGACCTCGATGAGGGCCTCCTGCGCCAGTTCGAGGTTCTCCTTGTTCCTCGCGAAGACGTCGAGGAGCATCGACCGTGCGCCGGCCCACTCGCCGTGCGCCTCGTAGACCTCGACGTCACCGGCGAACGCCTGGCCGTCGAGCTGCTCGGTCTGAGCGAGCTTGCTCCTGGCGGTGTGCGTGTGGTCGATGAGCTTGCCGATGTCGGTTTTCGCGGTGTGCTTCAAACCTTCCGGTTCGGCGTGGAACCCCGTTCCCACCATTCCCCCTTGCTGTCTCAACTGGGTCGACAGCGTCAGGCTATGTCACCCGTTCGGGTGAAGATCACGTAGTGTCGGACTGCTCACAAAGATCGCAAACCGGTGATGAACGGCGCTTTTGTCCACCTCAAGTGGACAAAAGCGCCGTTCATCATTCAGGACCGCCGGGTCACCTTGTTCGCCACCACGAGCGGGGCGAACTGGACCCAGTCGACGTTCGGTCCCCACGCACCGGGATTGCCGAACGTGACCGCGCCGGACTGCGTGACCAGGTCGAGCGGCGAGGTCTCCAGCCAGAAACCGTCCCACGTGTAGTTGTGGCGGTACCGCGCGGCCGTCGCCTTGCCGCCCGCCTCGGTGGCGACGAGCGACCGGTTGATGATGTCGGTGTTGTACGGGTGGCCGGTGTTCTTGTCGGCCTGGGCGTAGGAGACGGTCAGGTTGTACTGACCGGCACCGACGCCGGTGCGCGGAACCGTCAGCGTGCCGTTGTTGCCGAGGTAGCCGACGTAGGAACCGCCGGACGCCCAGGGGCTCGACGCGATCGTCGCGCCGCCCGCGAGCTGACCGGCCTCGGCCTCGACGCGGACCGCGTTGCGGTCGGCCGCGGCGTCACGGGTGACCGTGAGCGTGCCGGTGGCGAGCGGGGTGCGGCCCTCGTTGGACAGCTTGACCTCCGTGATGCCCGCCTTCAGGTGCACCGTCGTGCTGCCGCTCCACGCACCGGCGCAGGTGGTGGTCAGGTCGGCGCCGGTGACCCTGCGGCCGGAGAGCGTGAGACCGAGCGTGCTCCTGCCGGTCGCGGTCAGCGTCGTGTCGAGGCGGTAGTACCCGTCCTCGGCCGCGGACACGTAGGTGGTGACGGACTCGCCCGCCCGCAGCATCGCGCTGGAGCCACGCGCTTCGGAGAGCGGGTAGACCGTCCTTTCCGGACCGGTGACCTCGGTGAGATCGACGCGGTCGAGCGTGATGTCCGACGAGCCACCGAGGTAGCCGCCGGGACCGCTGGTGCGCAACGAGATCCGGTGCGTGCCCGCGGTGAGCTGGACCGGCGTGTCGTACCGGCCGCGGTAGGTCCAGCCCAGCGTCGCGGGCAGGGTCAGGTTCCGCACGTGGGCGTCGTCCACGTAGAGGGCCTGCTGGCCGACGACCGCGTTGGTGCCGTAGAAGACCCCGAGCTTGTACGTGCCGGTGCGCGGCACGGTGACGTTGACCGTCACGCGCGAGTCCGGCCGGTTCATGGAGCCGACGTCCTTGCGGCCGGACGTGGTGTAGCGCATGGCCATGTCCCACGAGCCCGAACCGTCGTCCTGGACGTAGACCCGGGCGTTCTCGACCGTGCCGTTCTCGGCCTCGTAGCTCGCCTGCCACGGCGCGTTCGCCACCGGGGCCGCACCCGAGGCCGGCGTGATGATCACCTGGTACGCGGCGAGCTGGTCACCACCGGGCACCTTGACCGTCGCCGCGCCGTTCGCGACGCGGATCCGTGACGCCGCGACCACCGGCGGCTGGCCCGCGTCACCCTCGTAGCCGCTCCAGCTGGTCTTGGAGATCCGCACGTCGACCTGGTCGCCGAACACCTTGCGGTCGATTCCGGTGAGCGCGACGTTCACGTCGTTCGCCGTGCCGCCGAGCAGCACCGTCGCCTTGGCAGCGCTGCGGTTCAGGGTCGCCATGCCCTGCAACGTGTCCCTGACGTTCGGCTGCGGAGGCGTCACCTTGACCGTGTTGCCGGACAAGTCGCCGTACCACTTCGTGAGCCACCAGCCGCCGTTGGCACGGTTCGCGCGCACGGCGTGGTCGCTGAGGTTGCCGGCCATGGACCAGAACGCCATGTGACCGTCGACCTTGGTGTCTTCCAGCATGGTGATCCACTGGACCATCTGGCTCGGCACCGAGGTGTCGCGCTTGTTGGTGTACTCGTTGATGACGATCTCTCTCGGCGAGATGCCGAGCTGCTTCTCCATCTCGCGGTACTCCGCGTAGTTCTTGCGGTAGTTCGCCAGCGAGTCCGGGCCGAGCTCGTGCCAGCTGGTCAACTCCGGCAGCACGTTGTTCGCCTTGGCGTAGGTGAGGAACTCGCGCAGGTGGTCCGCGCGGTACCGGGTCTCACCGATGCCGGCGATGCGCGCGTTGGGCAGCACGGACTTCACCAGCCGGTAGATCCTGGTCCAGTCGGCGAAGAACTTCTGCTTCTTGTTCGCCCAGTCCGAGTACCAGATGCCGTCCGGCTCGTTGAAGATCGTCCACACGAACTTGTCGCGGTCGGGGCGCTGGGCGACCTTCTCCAGCTGTGGCCGCAACTTCGCGGCGTAGTCGTCGATGCCCAGGTCCTCGTACGGCCACTTGCTGTACACGTCCTGCGCGTAGATGTGCATCTCGGTGCCGCCCGCGGCGAAGTAGCCGTCGGCGAGCTTCAGCGCGTCGCCGTTGGGGTGCTGGTCCCCGTCCGGCGCCTTCTGGGAGATGCTGCGCGGCCGCATTCCCGCGATCAGGTCCTGGGACGGCACGCCTTCGTCGCCGAGACCGTAGAGCATGCCCGTGGCGCCGCCGCGGAACGCGCCCGTCGAGGAGGCGAGATCCACACGCAGGGTCTCGGTCGCGGCGACGGCGGCCGGTGAGGACAGGGTGGAGAGCGCTAGCACGGCAACGACCGCGCAGGCAGGGACACGCATCGGAGCTCCGTTTCGGATCACTTGACGGCACCGCCGGTGATGCCGGAGATGATCTTTCGTTGGGCGACGGCGAGCACGACGACGAGCGGCAGGCTCATCAGCACCACGTAGGCGAAGATCAGGTGCCAGTTGTTCAGGTACAGACCGGCACTCGCCACGCGGAACAGGTTCAGCGGCAGGGTGTCGAGCCGGCCGCCGACGACGAAGAACGCGTAGAACACGTCGTTCCACACGTACAGGCAGATCAGGATCGTCGCGGTGGCGAGCACCGGCCGCAGCAACGGCAGAACGATCCGCCAGAACACCATCAGCGGGCCCGCGCCGTCGATCTGCGCGGCCTCCTCCAGCGCCGGCGGGATCGTCCGGACGAAGCCGGTGACGAAGAAGATCACCGTGGACAGGTAGATCCCCGTGTAGACACCGATCATGCCGATGGCGGAGCCCGCGAGCCCGAGCTGACGCAGCAACAACACGACCGTGACGACGGCGGGTGGCAGCACGATCCCGCTGATGCCCAACGCGTACAGCACCGCGTTCAGCCGGGTCGCGCGGCGGGCCAGGACCCACGCCGCCATCGACCCGAACGTCAGCAGCAGGGCGACCGTCGGCACGACGACCAGCAGGCTGCCGAAGAACGCGGCGGGCACCTCACCTTCGGTCCACACCTGGCGCAGGTTCTCCAGCAGCTGCCAGTGTTGCGGCAGGGAGAGATCCGGGTTGAGCGCCTCGCCCTGGGACTTCCCCGCGGTGACCACGACGAGCCACAGCGGGATGCCGATGACCACGAGCACGAGCGCGGTCACGGCGAAGGGTTGAGCCTTCCTCACAGCACCGCCTCCCGCCTGCGCAACGTCCGGATCACCGGGAACGCCAGCAGCGCGACGAGCAGGAACAGCACCAGGCTCATCGCGGTGGCCTGGGCGAACAGGCCCTGCCCGAACGTGCGGTAGATGAAGATGTTGAGGATCTCGGTGGTGCGTGCCGGTCCACCGCCGGTCGTGGCCTGGACGATGTCGAAGCCGTTCATCGACCCGAGCAGCGCGGTGGCCACGTTGAACGTCACCGCGGGCGCCAGCAACGGAAACCTGATGCTCCAGAACGCCCTGGTGCGGGAGGCGCCGTCGATGCGCGCCGCCTCCATGAGGTCCTCGGGAATCGTCTTCAGGCCCGCCAGGTAGATGAGCATCGACAGCCCCATCCACTTCCACGCGTGGATCACCGCGACCACGACGATCGTCCAGGTGGTGTCACCGAGCCACGCGTAGTCGATGCCGAGCAGGTGGTTCAGACTCCCTTGCGGTTTCAGCAACGCCTGGAAGATGTAGCCGACCGCGAGTGCGGACATCAGCACGGGCACCAGGAAGAAGATCCGCGCCACGCGGTTGAGCGTCGTGTCGCGTTCGAGCAGCACTGCCAGCCCGAAGCCGAAGAGGTTCTGGAACAACGCCACCAGCACGGCGTAGACGAGCGTGATCCGCACTGCGCGCAGCAACGTGCCGTCGGCCGCGAGCTGGGCGAAGTTGTCGAAGCCCACCGGGTTGATCGCGCTCTTGAAGCCGGACCAGTCGGTGAACGCGTAGACGAAGTTGAACAGCGTCGGCAGGAAGAAGAAGACGAGCAGGATGGCGAAAGCCGGGGCCAGGAACCACATCGGGTGCGTCTGCCGCCTGATGTGGTTGCGGCGCGGCGGTTCCGGCACGGGGAGCGGCCGCGCCGGCGACCGCTCCCGCACTGCTGAGGAGGTGACGGACATCAGAACCCCGGCGCCCCTGCCGCCTTGGCCAGCTGGGCGAACTGGTCCTGCGTCGCCTTCGCGACCTGTTCCGGTGTCATCGTCCCGGCGATCATGTCCGCGAGGTTGATGTACAGGTCGGGGTTCGCGACGGCCAGCGCCTGCATGGAGCCGACCGCGGTGCCCAGCGACGCGTGCACGTCGAGCAGCGCCTTGGGCACACCGGCCGGGTTGGCGACCGCGGGCTGCAACGAGACGGTCTTGCGGGCGTTGACGAACTCCTGGTAGCCGGGACCCATCCAGTACGACAGCAGCTGCCTCGCGGCGGCCTCGCGCTTGGCGTCACCGGTGCGGAACGCGACGAGGGCGTTGGACTGGTCCGGGATGAACGTGCCGACGTTGCCGGAGGGCGAGATCGGGAAGAACCCGATCTTCTTGTCGAGCGTCGCGGTGTCGGACTTCGCCTGCAGCTGCCCGAAGAACGAGTTCACCTGCACCGCCATCGCGGCCTTGCCGTCGAGCAGCGCGGCGCCCTGGTCCTCGAACTTCGCGGTCTTGATGTCGGCGTTGAACAGGCCCTCGTCGATCAGCGACTTGTACTTCTTGATCGCGTCTTCGACCACTGGGCTGGTGAACGTCTCCTTGCCCGTGTTGATCTTTTCCCAGAGCCCGTTCTTGGCGGCGTCGGCGAGCTGGACCTGAACCCACCACTGCGTTGCCCAGCGGTCGCCCGCCATCTCGAAGAACGGCGTGACGCCCTTGGCCTTGAGCGCCCTGGCCTTGGTGATCATGTCGTCGAAGTTCTTCGGCAGCTCGGTGATCCCGTTGGCCGCGAAGACTTCCTTGTTGTAGTAGACGCCTTCGACGGCCGGGCTGGTGACCAGCGCGGCGTACCGGGTGCCGTCGAGGATGCCGGTGATGTCCTTCAGCTCCGGCGCGAGCTTGCCGAGCCAGGGCGCGTCGGTGAGGGGCTGGAGGTTGGTCTTGGCGTTGATGGCCGTGAGCATGGACGCGGTGGGCTGCCAGAAGGCGAGGTCCGGCTTGTCACCGGTGGCCACCTTGGTCTGCACGCCCTGCTCGTACGGGTCCGGGATGGTCACGACGTCGACCTCGGCACCGGTCGCCTTCTCGAACGCCGCCACCACCTGCTCCGGCACGGTGTTGCTGTTCTGCGCCGCCCAGACGGTCAGCTCGACACCGCTCAGTGACGCGGTGGGGTCTGCCCAGGAGACCGGGCCGCCGGCGGCGCTGTCCGCACCGGGGTCGCTGCACGCGGTGAGCCCCAGCAGGAGGGCTGCCGCAACGCTGATCCAGCTCTTCATCGGGTGGATCCTTCGGGTGAGGGAATCGTTGTGATCCGGTACAGGCGTGCCGAGGCCGGCAGTCGCCGGGCCGTCAGGGTCAGATTCTGTCCATCCCAAGTGGACGTCCACTCGGGAAGGTCGCGAGGGTGGAGCACTTCCAGGTCGATGTCGCTCTTGCCCAGGTGCGGCAGCGGCAACGTGACGCTCTCCTGGTCGCTGTCGCGCTGCCACACCGCCAGGTAGGTGACGTCACCGGAGGTCAGCGCGAGGCTCAGCCAGCTGTCGTCCCACGCGGGCAAACCCAGTGGCCACAACGGAACCGAGGTCGCGAGATCCGCCCGGATCTTCTGGTGGACGCGCACCGCGGCCCGCACGGACTCCAGCTGCGCGGCCGTCATGAGATCGAGACGCCCCGACAGGTACAGCCGGCCGAGCATCCCGGTGCAGAGCGTGAAGGCGATGTCCTCGTCGGACATGTCCGGCTGCGGATAGGCCCAGCTCGCCGACTGCTCCGGCAACAGCGACATCGGTGCCGCCACGGCGATCGGCGGGTAGCGCAGGGGGTCCTGCTGGTCGCTGGTCGACTGCAGCTGCATCCGGGCCATCATCGCGTAGTCCATCCGCATGGCCCCGGACGCGCAGTTCTCCAGGATCAGACCGGGATGCCGGTCGAGAACACCGTCGAGCCACGCGAGGTGCGCCCGGTTGGCGGCGAGCAGGCCGGCGCCGGGGCTGTCCGACGCCAAGTCCGTACCGGCACCGGCGTCGATGTTGTAGTCCAGCTTGAAGTACCCGATGTTGAGCTCTTCGACGAGCCGGTCAACTACGTCGTCGAGGTGCTTGGCGGCACGGGGATGGCGCAGGTCCAGGTGGTAGCGCCCGTGCTCGACGAGCCGGACACCACCGCGTTGCAGGAACGCCGCCTCGGGCAGGCGCTCCGCCATCGGACTGCGCACGCCGATCACCTCGGGCTCGAGCCACAGTCCCGGCACCATGCCGAGATCGCGGATGTGCGCGATCACCTCTTCGATCCCGCCGGGAAACCTGGTGTCCGACGGCTGCCACTCACCGACGCCGTCCCACCAGCTCGACCCGTTGTCGTACCAGCCGGCGTCGATGCAGAACACCTCCGCACCGGCCGCCGCGGCCGCGTCGACCAGTGGCAGCAGCTTCTGGGTCGTGGGATCACCCATGATCGTGTTCATGTAGTCGTTGAACACCACCGGAAGCGCGGCCCGATCCCGGTGCGGCCGCACGATCTCGCGGCGATGTTTCGTGAGCGCCGCAATCGCACCGTCCACACCGGACTGTGACACCGCGACCGACACCGGCACAGAGGTGAAGGACTCGCCGGGCAGCAGCCGGTGCTGCCACTGGTGGTCGATGTCGGTCGGCCCGAGCAACGCGAGGTAGGCGCCGTCCATTCGTTCGGCCACCTCCCACCGCCAGGGCCCGTTGTGCTCGATCTGCCACAGCCAGGCCTGATTCGTCCGGCGGTCGACAAGACCACCCGTGGGCAGAACCGTGCCCGTGGACCACGTGCCGGTGCTGACCACCTTGAGGCTGCCGCGCCCGTCCTGGCCGTGGAGTTCCAGGTTGAGGTCGGGCAAGGCGTTCTCGCGCAACGGCCGGCGGGTCCAACGGCCTTCCCCGAGCCACTCGCTGTCGGCCCGCAGCACGTCGAGGTCCTCGATCTTCGCCTTGAAACCGGCCGCGAAGGAAGTGAGACCCAGCAGGGTCAACGACTCCGGACCCCGGTTGGTCACCGTGGTGGTGATCTGACAGGCCGCAACCCCGTCGACCGACCGGAACGTGGTGCGCGCGGCCAGCCCGGTCTGCTCGTCGCGCAGGTCGACGTGGAGCTCGCTCCACTTGCCGTCGGTGCGGCGGGCCGAACCGGCGTAGACCAGGCGCCGGCCGACGGCGGTTTCGGAGAAGCGGTGGGAGACCCTGGCTCGGCCGTGGCCTGCTACGAGGACCTCGACGAGGGGTTGGGCGATGAGGGGGTGATCGGTGGGGGCGTTGGCGGAGGAGCGACCTGTGGAGTCGGCCGCGTCACCACCGGCGGAGAGCGAGCGCACCGCGACCGATCCGTCCGGGGCCACGTCCACCACGAGTTCCAGCGCAGAATGCCCCCAGGCCACGCCGGTGCTGGACTCGATTGAGATCACTGTCGCCCCATTCATGCTGGTCAATTCGGTGTGACCGGTCACATCGTCGGCACAGTGTGAGCGTTAACACAACGTTCGCGAAAGGGTGCGTTACGCAGTTGTTACGGCAGAGGGGCTGCGGACTCGCGGACCACGAACCGCGGTGGAGTGGTCACCCACCACGACTCGCTTCCCCAGACCACCCACGACTCAGCACGCAGCCGGCGGCGCCGTCGACTCACGCACCACCAGCGACGGCGGCGCCAGCGAGATCACCTGCCGCGGCTCCCCTGCCAGCTCCGCGGCGATGGCCGCCAGACACGCCCGGCCGAGTCCCACGAAGTCCATCCGCACCGTCGTGAGCGCCGGCGTCCAGTAGGCGGCGCCGGGCACGTCGTCGAAGCCGATGATGCTCACGTCTCCCGGCACGTCCCGCCCGGCCTCGTAGAGCGCGCGCCGCACTGCCAGCGCCGTGTCGTCGTTGCCGCACAACACCGCCGTCACGTCCGGGTCGGCCGCCAGCCGGGCCCCCGCCAGGTACGCGGACCGCACGTCCCAGCCCGCCGTCAGCACCTCGGGCACCGGCACGTTCGCCGCTTCGAGCGCGGCGCGCCACCCCGACTGGCGGGCACTCGTGCCGCTCTCCGACGGGATCGCCACGTGGTGCACCGTGCGGTGGCCCAGTTCCAGCAGGTGCGTGGTCGCGTCGACGGCGGCCTGGCGTTCGTCCAGGAAGATCATCGAGCGCGGTGTTCCCGCCAGGCCGCCGGCCTCCGTGGCGGCCACCGCGGGAACCTGCGGCGGCAAAGCGCGCAGCACCTCGGCGCCTGCGGTGTCGAACGCGATCACCACAACGCCGCCCGCGTCGGGGTCGCTGACGTGCTCGACCGCGTGCTGGACGTCGACCGGGTCGTCCGACTCGACCACGCGGACACCCACGGCGAAACCCGCGGACCGCGCCGCCTCCTCGATGCCCTGCAACGTCGCGGCGTAGCCGTACAGCGTGGTGTTGGCCACCACCACCGTCACCGTGTTCGACACGCCCGACCCCAGCGCGCGGGCGGCGCGGTTCGGGCGGTAGCCGAGCCGCTCGATGACCTCGAGCACGCGCCTGCGGGTGTCGGCGTTGACCCGCGGCGAGTCGTTCAGCACCCGTGACACGGTCTGGTGCGAGACGCCGGCCGCGGCCGCGACGTCCCGGATGCTCGGTGTGGCGGAAGATCGTCGTGTCACGCCGCCAATCGTGATCGCTGCCGGTCGCGGCGTCAAAGTCGCGGCCGACGGTCACGGACCGTCCTTCCTGGACGGTGGCCGTTCGCAACACTGCCGTGTCGGCGACATTTCCCACTGACCGCGTTGAGCACGTTGGGGCGTGCGTCGTGTCGTCTTGCGTTGGCGGTTTCGTTGGGTCGTATGACGAGCTTTGGTTGCGTCATCGCCGCTTCGCGACGATTGCGATTGGGGCTTGACTTCGGGGCCCTTGCGAGGCGCTCATCGGCCTTGAAAAGCCGGGCAATAAGAGCCCGGCCGATCCAACCAGCATAGCACCTCGCGCCCAAAGTCAAGCCCCAATCGCAATCGTGCGTGGTTGCGTTGGGTTGTTCGGCTTCCGTCATTACCGCTTGCCCGATGACGCATAGCCCTGTCCGGCTCGGCTTCGCCATCGCGGTTGTTGGGTGCTTGGCTTCGGCTCCGCGAGATTGACTGTACTGGACGTGACCACGCGGGACGCTCATGCGGGATTACCTCTGCGGGACTAGCTCCGCAGGATTGATCTCGCGGATTGCCCTCGCCGGATTAGCCTCGCGGGAATCGCCTCCCGGAATTGTCTCTACGCGGCTGTAGTACCACGAGGCAGGGGGTAACGGCCGCCCCATGCCGCCGTTGGTTCTCGGCGTTGGCGAGGGTGCCTGGCGGTGGCCCGGCAGCGGTAGCGAGAGTGCCTGGCCGTGGCCGGGGCGGGCTTCAGCGGCACCGCTTGGCCGTGGTCAGGCGGTGTTGATCAGGTTGCGTCTGGGTCTTTGTTGCGGATCGAGCCAGGCCGGCGGGTAGAAGGTCGGGATGCCGTTGATCATCCGGACTTCCCACTTGCTCTGGTGGATCAGCGTGTGGTGCGCACGGCACAGCAACACCGCGTTGTCGACCGAGGTGTCCCCACCGTCGGCCCAATGCCGGACGTGGTGGCCGTCGCAGTGCCGGGGCGGTCTGTCACAGCCCGGGAAGGCACAGCCACGATCCCTGAGAACCAGGGCCCGGCGGATGCGGGCCGGGAAGCTACGGGTCTTGCGGCCGATGTCCAGCGGCTGACCCTCGCCACCCAGTACGGCGGGGATGATGCCCGCGTCGCAAGCCACCCGGCGGACCTGATCGGCGGGGAGGTGCTCGCCGGTGTCCAGCATCGCCTCGCCCACCTGCTTGACCAGATCCTCGTAGCGCAAGGTCACCGTCATCGTGACCGGCTCACCACCGTGCTCGGGCAGCTGGTCGGCGCGCAGCATCAACTCGATCAGCTCGGCCAGGGCGTCGCCTTCGCGTCGGGAGCGGGTGCGCGGGTCCGGGCCCTCCCCGGTGTCCGGGCGCGGCTTGGCCAAGGGATCGAGCAGCGCCTCGTACTTCGCGCCGGTGACCTTGTCCAGCTTCGCCCGGATCTCCAGCCGCCCGTTCTTCCACTGCATCGAATGCTCATTCGCAGGCGGCGGCGTCGGGTCGGGCTCGCGAGGCTCGGGGTCGTCCTGATAGAGGGAGTAGGCGAGTTTCCCGCCCAGGGTACGGACCGTGCGGGGCTCGAAGGTGCGGGCGTAGCCCACCACGGTCGCCTCGTGCTCTGCGGGCACGGTCTTCATGACCGCGGCGACGGCCGCGATGTGCTCGACCGACAACGCGCCCTCGGCCACCGCCTGCGCCGTCAGCGGAAGCACCGGAGCCAGTTCGCTGCCAGTCGGGGTGATCTCGCTGGTCAGCAGTGCGGCGGTGTCGATCCACCGCGTGGCGACATGCAGATCCCAGCGGACAACATGCCGCAACACCTGCGGCAGATTCCTGTACCCGAGCTCGCTCGCGGCTCCACGCCGATCCAACTCGGCAATCATCTGCAACGCTGCATTTTCACGGACCCGGATTTCCGTCACCTCGTCGACGAGACTGCGCAGCAGCTCGTCGGTGGAGAGGAGGCGGGTTTCGATCACGTGTTCTACTCTACCGCAAGATCACAGCAAGATAACGGGAAAGTGCGAACACAATCGAGTGAATCACCCAGCCGACCCCACCCCGAACGCGATGCCGAAGGCGAGCCGGACAGGGCTCTGCGAACGCAGGCAAGCGGTAATGACGTGAGCCGAACAACCCAACGCGACCACGCACGAATGCGATTGGGGCTTGACTTTGGGAGCGAGGTGCTAGCCTTTTCGGATCGGGCGGGTGCGGAGCATCCGACCTTTTCCGCCCGACACAGCGCCTCGCAAGGGCCCCGAAGTCAAGCCCCAATCGCAATCGTCGCGAAGCGGCGATGACGCAACCAAAGCTCGTCATACGATCTGCGCAACCACCAACGCAAGGCGAGACGTCGCATGGCAGGTGACCACCCCGCTGAAACCCGCGCCGAACCACCCCAAGCCGACCCGCGCCACCAACCTCGTCGCCGAACTCGAACACTCTGCGATGCCGCGGTTTCGTCGCGACGCGCTAGTGAGCTCCGACCACCTTGCGACCGAACTCGCACGCTTCCTCTATCACCAGGTCCTGCGAGATGGACTTGTCGTGGTGGACGACGTAGTCGAGCACGCCGTGGATCGCGCCGTACAACAAAACCGCGTTGATCTTCGGCTGGTCGATGGAGAAAACACCGGCGTCGGCGCCATCGCTCAGCAGTGTCGACAACATCAGCAGATGGCGGTTCGCCGCCGACACACCTGTCTGCACGTCCGCATCCCCTGGCGCATGGGCGAACAACGCGTCGTGCAGATGCGCGTTGTGCATGTAACCGTTGATCATCTCCACGATCCACGCCTCCAGCCTGCCGAGCCAGTCGTCCTCCGGCAGCCGGGACAACAGCAGCTGCTGCTGCGCGATCAACCGCTCGACCACTCGTTCCTGCAGTGCGGCCACGACGTGGGCCTTGGACTGGAAATAGAGGTAGAACGTTCCCTTCGCGACACCCGCCGCTCCCGTCACGTCGTCGACCGTCAGGCTTGACAGTCCTTTCGTGACGATGATCTGTTCCGCCGCGTCCAACAGTTGGCTGCGTTTGTCCGTTGTGTTCCGCGCTGCCGTCATCCTCATCCTCACGCCCACCTGTGCTGGCGCCCCAGTATGCGCTGCAGGCCGGCACGTCGATTCGAGGTACGGCGGAAACTCGAAGTCGATCGCGCACCCGCGAGCGGCACGTTGTCCGGTGACCTCTGCGGGACGACCACCACCGGAAGGTCTTTCAACCGACCGTTCACGACGGCCGCCGTCAGGACGGACACGGCGGCACCGAGCAGGATCGGAAGATACCCCACTCGATCGGCGACCGCGACGGCCAACGTGCCTCCCGACGACCAAACGAAGAAGCCGACGCTGGTCAGCACCAGGTCCCTGTCCCCCACAAGACAACGCGAGCACACGCTTGCGGCCGAGGCGTTTCACCAGAAATCCCGCGTCGACGAGCATCGGCGGCACCGGCGCGTTGCCCCCCGGTCACACCGATTCAGCTCAGCGGCAACAGGAACACCGCCCAGCGCACCGAGATCGGTCCGCGGCAGCCAGGAGCGGTGGTGCGACTGCGCCCGTGGAAGAAGCCGATCGGCAGGTACTGACCGGCGTGCGGGAACCCGAGCAACCGGAACGTGTCCCGCTTCGAGGTCCCGTTCACCCGAAGCTCAACTCCCGCAATTCGGCCCACTGCCACCGGACCCGTTGCACCGCGACGTGGAGCGGGTCCTCGTTCTCCCGCGCCACGTCGTCGATCGGCAGCGCGACACCCGTGAGCGCGGCCATCGCGCGCACCCACGCCGGTACGACCGCCGCGCGGTACTCCGCGTACGCGTGGCAGCACCGGCGCGCCCAGGCCAGCGCCTGCACGTCCGAGCCGTGCGAGTGCTGTTCCGCGAGCTGCGCCGCGGCCCAGCACGCGGTGCGCAGGTCCGCGGCACGCCGCTCGGTGAACATCTGCCGCACGGTCGCGGCGAAGCTGTTGTCGCGCGCGGCGCGCATGTGCGTCAGGTACACGTCCTCCAGGTCGTGACCGCCGCAGGGCCCGTCGTGGTCGATCCTCATGGCCGCGGCCCCGACGTGATGCGGCGGCCCGCCGCGCGGGACGCCTCGTCGAGCAGCACGATCGGCGTGTCCTTCACCAGGGCACGGGCGATCGTGACACGTCGGCGGCGGTGACAGCCTCCCGGACCTGCTCGTCCGTGCCGTCGAGGAGACAGGTCACGACTTGCGTACAACATACGCACGAAGCCATGCTAACCGAAACTCGTTTCCACCAAGCAAGCGGTCAGCGCGCGAGGAACCCGTCCACCATGGCCTTGAGGCCTTCCCGGAAGACGTCCTGGCTCTTCTGCTCCAGCATGGCGGGCATCACGTGCGCCAGCTCCTCGTACCGCGCCCGGCCGGTGGGCTCCTCACGGTCGTAGGCCCGCGCCGAGGTCGCCGACAGGTGGCCGAAGAACACGTGTCCCCACGTGTAGTGCCAGATGGCGGTGTGCGCGGCGGCCGCGGTCCGCTCGTCCAACCCGGCCACGCGCATCGCGGCGAACATGTGCTCCGACAGGCGCAGAGCGCTCGGCGGCAACTCCTCGACCGCGAGCACGGCCTGCACCACCCAGCGGTTGGCCTCGAGCACTCGGTGAACCTCGACGACGGTCTCGACCAACCGGCTGCCGGGATCAGACGATGCAGGCAGAGGCCGGTCGGTGATCTGCCGGGAGACGGCATCGAGCAGCTCCAGCAACACCTCGCGCTTGTCCGCGACGTGCCGGTAGAGCGACATCGGCGCCGTCCCGATCTCATCGGCCAGCCGCCGCATCGTCAGCACCTCGACGCCGTCGCGTTCGACCACCCGCATCGCTGCCCTGATGATGCGGGCCCGGTTCAGCGGCCCCGCCCGGCCGACCCGCCCTCGTACTCCGTCCTTCACGAACACAGTGTGCACGCAAGGCTTTCGGCCGCTACCGATACCAAAGGTTCCCAATCGAGTCCGGGCGGGCTACAGTGATGACTGACGGTCAGTCATTCCTGTCTGACACGTGTTCGGTCAATGGGGAGTCACTCGATTTCTGTGCCCATAAGGGGGAATGGCGTGTGGTTGCAGGTGTGGATCGGGTGAGACCGATGCCGCTCACACCAATCGCGAGTGGTTTCGGGATGAGCAAGACGTTGGCTGCGGCCGTGGCCGAGGAGTTCCTCATCCCCGGCAAGAGGCACTGTCCACTCGGCGATGCGGTCGACGTCCGCCTGCACAGCGGCCGCACCGGCCAGGTCCGTCGGCCTCTCCGGCGCACCCGGCAACTCCCTGACCTGCGAACGCCTTCCCCGCGGGCACGACGTCACGCTGCCGCGCAAGGTGGATGAGGCCATCAAACCCGGCGGCGCGGTCGTGATCTGCGAGCAGTTCGTCCCGGACGACCGGGACGGGCCTCTGGAAGCCGCACTGCCGAGCCTCGACATGCCGGCGCGCAAGCCACACTGACGATCATCCGGGGGAATTGCATGTACCGCATCGATGCGGAGGTGATGATTCCCGGCAGGGGATCACCCTTGTCCGACGCGACCGTCATCGTCGACGGCCACCGAATCTCCTATGCGGGCCCGCGTGACGGCGCCCCGCCCGAGTCGCACCCGACTGTCTCCGTGCCCGTCGTCATGCCGGGCCTGTGGGACTGTCACGTGCACTTCGCCGGGGTGCGCGAGGGAGCGAGCACCCAGGAAATGATGCTCACCCCGGCACCGCTCGCGACGGCGCGTGCGGTGAAGGACGCGGAAACGTTGCTGCAGGCCGGTTTCACCAGCGTCCGCGACCTCGGCGGCTACGGCGTGCACCTCGCGACCGCGGTCGCGGAAGGCACGGTCCGCGGGCCGTCGATCTACAGCGCGAACAAGGTCATCAGCCAGACCGGCGGACACTCCGACGCGCACCGGCTGCCCTACGAGTCGGTCAGCGATCCGTGCCGTGCCAACGGAATGCAGATTCTCGCCGACGGCGTCGACGAGTGCCTGAAGGCGACCAGGCTGCAGCTGCGCGAGGGCGCACGCGTGATCAAGGTGTGCACCTCGGGCGGCGTCGTGTCCGAAATGGACGATCCGTACCACCGGCAGTTCAGCGACGCCGAGCTCCGCGCGATCGTGGAGGAAGCCGGACGCGCGGACCGTGCGGTCGCCGCGCACTGCCACGGCAAGAAGGGCGTGCTGGCCGCCGTCGCCGCGGGCTGTACGACCATCGAACACGGCAGCCAGATCGACGAGGAGACCGCGGCCGCCATCAAGGAAAGCGGCGCCGTCCTCGTACCCACACGCACGATCTTCGCGGCACTGCACGCGAACCTCGCCGTGCTGCCACCGCACTGGCGGTCCAAGGTGGCACGGCTGGCCGAGGAACATCTGACCAGCATGCAGATCGCACTGTCAGCGGGTGTGCCGATGGCAGCGGGCACCGATCTCGGACTCAGCCTGCCCGGCACTCCCCTGTCCTTCGGCCGCAACGGCGCGGAGTTCGAACACCTCGTCGCCGCGGGCATGACCCCGCTGGAGGCGATCGAGGCGGGAACCGCGGCGGCACCCGCGACCCTGGGCGCGCAGGCGCCCAGGTCCGGTCTGCTCGCGGAGGGCTACGACGCGGACGTCATCGCGCTCGCCGCCGACCCGGTCGCCGACATTTCCGTGCTCACACGACCGGAACTCGTCACGCACGTGTGGCGACGGGGAGAACCGGTCAAGGGCGCGCACACCGATACGACAACGGGGACGATTGATGAGTTTCGACGTCGAATCGACACCACTCGGAGTTAGGCTTCCCCATCCTCGGTCCACAGTGCACTTGTGTGAGCCACCCGTCCCTCCCGACCTGATCGGGCTGGAACAGCGTCTCGACGTCGTCGCGCGGGGGCACGACGCCGTGCTGTTCGTCGAAGGCGGTGCCGGCACGGGCAAAACCACGCTGCTGAGGGCCGCAGCGAGTGCCGCGGAACGGCGCGGTTTCGTCGTGCTCTCGACCGGTGCCAGCCGGTACGAGTCCCACCTCGAGTTCAACCTGGTCCGCCGGCTGTGCGGGTGGGCGGACGAGGCCCCCGACCGCGACAGTCCCGGCGGCCAGGAGGACCTGCAGGCCGCCTGCCGCGACGTGCACAGGACGGTGCTGGCCGCGGCGAGGCAGGCGCCGGTGCTGATCGTGGTCGACGACCTGCACTGGTGCGACCTGTCCTCGTTGCACTGTCTCGCGTTTCTCAGCCGGCGCACGAGCGGGTGGCCGGTCGCCATCCTCTGCTCGAAGCTCAGCGGTGCCAACGGTCCCGATCCGGTGCTGCTGGGCGAGATGCTGCGGTCGCACAGCTCGACGTCGAGGATCCGGCTGGGTCCGCTCCCCGGGACGGCGCTGCGCGACCTCGTCGCGCAGGCGCTCGGATCCGTGCCACCGGGGCTGCCCGCCGCGCTGGCGTGGTGGTGCGGCCGCAACCCGTTCCTGGTCGGCGAGGTGCTGGAAGCGCTGACCTGGTACTCCGAGCTCCCGTCGTCGATCAGCGAGGTCGTGCCGCCGAGCATCCACCCGTGGCTGCTCGGCAGGCTGCCGGACACCGCGCCGGCGTGCGCGCAGGTGGCGCAGGCCGTGGCTCTGCTGGGTGACCACGCCAGGCTCCCGCTGGTGAGCGAGGTCGCCGGGGTGTCGTCGACCGACGCGGCGCACGCGGTCATGGCGATGACCGAGCTCGGGCTGCTGCGGACCGGGGACACGGTGGCGTTCCAGCACCCGGTGGTCGCGGCGGCGGTGCGCAACGCCATCTCGCCGGTCGAACGGCCGGTGCTGCACCTCGTCGCGGCCGAGAAGCTGCAACGGTCGCAGGCCTCACCGCGCGCGGTGGTGTCGTTCCTGCTCGGTTCCGACGCCGTCGAGTCGCCGCTGGCCACTCAGCTGTTCATCGACGTCGTGCACGGCCTGCACGAGAGCGAGACGGCCCAGGCACGGGTACCGCTGCTGCGGCAACTGCTCTCCCGTTCGCTCCCGGACGAGGCGAGGATGAAGATCGTGCACCTCCTCGGCCTCGCCGAGCTCGAGCTCGCGCCGAGCCAGGCGGCCGAACACCTCGCCGAGGCGTACCAGATGACGGACGTGCGGCACCGTGCCGCCGTCGCGATCCAACAGGCGCAGGCGCTGCACTCCCTCGGGCGCGCGGAAGAAGCGGTCGCGTTGCTGGAGGAGGTGGTGTCCTCGACCTCCGAGGACGAGCCCCTGCGCACCCGGATCGAGCTGCAGCTGGTCACCACCGCGATCGACGACCCGGCGCTGCGGGCGGCGGCTCTGCGCGCGACCCGGCGGCTGCAGCGCGCCAAGCACACCGACGGGGCGGAGCGCATCGCGGCGACGCTGACCGGTGCGGTTGCCTGTGACGTGGAACCCGGTGAGGCGTGGCGGTTGCTGGCGCCGACCGGATCGCCGGGGTTGCCGCTGGCGTGGCTGATGACCGCCCGGGCGGTGCTGTCCACCGGGCACTACGACCGAATCCTGCCGTACACCACGGAATGGGTGACGGCGAAACGCCAGGGCCCGGTGCGGGAAGTGCTCGCGCGAAGCCTGCGGGCCGAGGTGTTGCTGCGCCTGGGCAGGGTGACCGAGGCGGCGGTGGACGCGGACGCCGCGCTGGCGGTGCTGAGCACGCTGGACGGCGAGGTCCGGCAGGCGCCGTTGATGGCGGCACTCGGCCCGTTGGTCGACACGGTGCTGGAACGCGGTGACCTGGAGGTGGCCTCGCGACTGCTGGCCGACACCGAGCTCGACGCCGACGCCCCGCCGCGCTGGCACCGGGTGACGTTGCTGCTCGGCAGGGGACGGCTGCGGCAGGCGCTCGGCGACCCGGTGGGCGGGCTGTCGGACGTCCTGCGCTGCGGGGAGCTGCTGTCCTCCTGGGGAGATCGCGGGCCGTACGCCGTGCCGTGGCGGGTGCACGCGGTCCGTGCGCTGCTGGCGCTCGGTGACCGCGACACCGCACGCAGGCTGGCCGACGAGGAACTGGCGGAGGCCCGCAGCCAGGGCTGCCGGGCGCACCGGCTGGGCGTAGCACTGTGCTCGGCCGGTCAGGCGGTGGGCGGCAACGCGGGACTCGATCTGCTGATGGAGTCCATCAACGTGCTCGAGGACAGCGACGCGCAGCTGGATCTGGCGGTGGCGCTGGGCGAACTGGGCAGCGCACTCAGCCGCGCCGGCCGCGCACGCGACGCCCGGCACCGCCTCAAACAAGGCTGTGCGCTGGCCGACGAGGCGGGCGCGACGGTGCTGTCGAACGCGCTGGAACGCAAGCTGCGCGAGGCCGGCGGCCGCGCGCGAGGCCGCGTGCACGGCGTCGACTCCCTCACCGCGACCGAACGCCAGGTGGCGAGGCTCGCGGTGGGCGGAAGGACCAACAAGGAGATCGCGAGCACCCTCTTCGTCACCCGCCGCACGGTGGAGATGCACCTGACCCAGGTGTACCGCAAGCTGCGGATCACCGGCCGCAGCGAGCTGTCCGACATGCTGGGGCACGACTCATGAGCGCAGGTCGCGGCACAGGGCCTTGATCAGCGAGGCCTCCTGGGTGTGCAGGAAGAAGTGGTCGCCAGCGAAGACGTCGACCCGGCACCGTCCCCTCGTGTGCCGGGCCCACGCGTGCAGATCCGCGATCGGGATGTCCGGGTCCAACGTCGCGCCGTACACCGAGATCGGGCAGTCCAGCGGCTCCTCCGGAGAGAGCCGGTAGCACTCGGACACCGTGAAGTCGGCGCGCAACGCGGGCAACAGCAACCGCATGAGGTCCGCGTTGCGCAACACCTCGTCCGGCGTGCCGTTCAACTCGCGCAGCCTGACCACGAACGAGTCGTCGGGCAGGTGGTGAATCCTCGCCTCCCGCAACGGCAGGTGCGGCGCCCGGTGCCCGGAGACGATCAGCCGGGCGGGCACTCGCCCGTGGCGCCTGCGCAGCAGCCGCGCGGTCTCGAACGCCAGCACCGCACCCAGACTGTGTCCGAACAGGACGATCGGCTGGTCGAGGTGGGGCAGCAGGGCGGGAACCAGGTCGTCCAGCAACGGCGCCAGTCGGTCCACCGGCCGGTCGCGGATGCGGCTGCCCCGTCCCGGCAGCTCGACCAGGTGGACGTCGGCCACCTGGTCGAGCGCCTGCCGCAGCGGCGCGTACGCCCGCGCCGAACCGCCCGCGTAGGGAAAACAGAACATCTGAGGACGCACGCGCTCACTCCGCCCTGACCGACCGGACCATCTGACGCGTGCGGGCCGGTCGGCTCGCACGCGGAAAGCACAACACCAGAGGACACATCCGCTCCTGACCTCTGCGCGACCTGGGGTTCTGTCCGAAAACCTCTGGCCTCACCAGCCCAGGTCCCGACGTGGATGAACGGCGCTTTTGTCCACCTGAGGTGGACAAAAGCGCCGTTCATCCACCTGAGAACGCACGCACTCACCCGATCCCGGCCGGAACGGCGACACCCACGTCCGCCGGAACGGCCAGCGTCGGAAAGATGGTGCGCAGCAAGATGTTCTCCGTGCCCTCGTAGATCATGCCCGCCTTGGCGTCCCGGAAGAACTTCTCCACCGGATGAGCCCGGTCGTACCCGATCCCGCCGTGCACCTCCACGGCGACCCCGGCGGCGTACTCGGCGACCTCGGCGGCGAACAGCTTGGCCATGGCGGACAACCGCAACCGTTCGACCGGCGTGCAGCCCTGCTCGACCGCCCGCACCGCCTCGTAGGTCAGCGCCCGTGCGGCCTGCACCCGAGTCGCCACCGACGCGATCGGGAACTGCACGCCCTGGAACGTGTTGATCCGACTGCCGAACTGCTCCCGCCGCGCCGCGTACCGCAGGCTCAGCTCGAGCGCGCCCTGGGCGAGACCCACCATCTGCGCCGCGATGCCGAGCCGGCCGATGTCCAACGCCGCCAAGGCCACCGACCGGCCGGCGCCCACACCGCCGACCGCGTCCACCGCCCGCACCCGCACGCCGTCCAGCGTGAGCGCGGCCGTCGCCGCTGCCCGCACGCCGAGCTGGTCGGTCGGTTCGGCGACAGTCAGGCCTGCTGCGCCGCGGTCGACGAGGAACGCCGAGGCCTCGCTGCCGTCCTGGGACGTGGCGAACACCAGGAACAGGTCGGCGTGCACCGCGCTGCTGGTCCACTTCTTGCGGCCGCGCAACACGAATCCGCCCGGCACCGGCTCGGCGACGGTCCTCAGGTTGAGCGCGTCGCTGCCCGCCTGCTCCTCGGACAGCGCGAAGGCGCCGATCGAGCCGCGGGCGAGCGCGGGCAGGAAACGGCGCTTGAGATCACCGTTGCCCAGCCGGAGGATCGTGCTGACGATCAACGCGTTGTGCACGTCGACCACCACCGCGACACCGGGATCGACCCGCGCCACCTCCTCGATGCTCACCATCGCGTCGAAGAGGGTTCTGCCGCTGCCGCCGTAGGTGCGCGGGATCTCGACCGCCATGAGACCCGACGCGAACAACTCGTCGCGCAGCAGCGCGTCCAGCCGCGCGGTGCGGTCCATCTCGGCGGACCGGGGCCGGATCTCCCGCTCGGCGAACTCCCGGACGGTGTCCCGCCACTCCTGCTCAGTCACCCGCCACCGCCTGCGCGATCCGCTCCACCGTCGGGTTCACCAGCAGGAGGCTGACCGGGACGTCGGCCCCGAACGTCGCCTTCAGCGCGGCGGACAACCGCATGGCGAGCACGGAGTGCAGGCCGAGCTGGCCGAGGTCGGTCAGCACGCCGACGTCCTCCAGGTCGAGCTGCGCGGCGACGACATCCGCCACGCGGCGTTCGAGATCGGTCCGCGGCGCGACCTTCTGCTCCGCCTGGCCGGCGACCCGCAGGTCGGGCAGCGCCGCGTGGTCGATCTTGCCGTTCGGTGTCATCGGCACCGCGTCGATCCAGCCGACGGCGGCGGGCACCATGTGCGCGGGCAGCCGCTCCCGCAGGTGCAGATACAGCTCTGCCTCCGGCACGCGTGAGCCGTCCGGCACCACGTAGGCCATCAGCGCGCCCGACCGCACGATCACGCAGGCGGACAGGACGTTCGGATGTGCCCGCAGCTCGGACTCGATCTCGCCCGGCTCGATGCGGAACCCGCGCACCTTCACCTGTCCGTCGGCGCGGCCGAGGTACTCCAGTTCGCCGTCGGGGCGCCGGCGGGCGAGGTCGCCCGTGCGGTACATGGTCTCGCCCGGTGCGAACGGGTCCGGCAGGAACCGTTGGCCGGTGAGCTCGTCTCGCCCGTGGTAGCCGAGCCCGACCGCGGGCCCGGACACGTGGATCTCGCCGGGAACCCCGATCGGAACCGGCCTTCCGGACGGGTCGAGCAGGTACAGCCGCTGGTTCGGCAGCGGGGAGCCGATCACGCTCGCGCCGTCGCCCCGTTCGATCTCGTCCCTGCCGATCCGGTGGAACGTGCTGACCACGCTGGTCTCGGTGAGCCCGTACAGGTTCACCAGCGTCACGTCCCGCTCGGCCCAGGGCTTCAGCGTGCGCGGGTCGAGCCGGTCCGCGCCGAGGAACACGTAGCGCAGCGCGAGGTCGTCGCGCGGGGCGAACTGCTCGAACGCGGCGGGCGTCTGGCTGAGGACCGTCACGCCTTCCGCGGCCACCAGGTCCTGCAACGCAAGGGGATCACGTGCCAGACCGGGTGGCACGACGACGACTGCGCCGCCGTGCGCGAGCGCTCCCCACATTTCCCAGACGGTGTAGTCGAACGCGTAGGAGTGGCACAGCGTCCACACGTCTTCGGAGCCGAAACCGAACGTCTCCTGCGCGGCCGCGAGCAACGAGAGCACGCCGCGGTGCGTGACGCGCGCACCCTTGGGCTGACCGGTCGAGCCGGACGTGTAGAGCACGTAGGCGAGGTCGTCACCGGTCGTGTCGACGGCCGGCGGCGCGGAGGCCTCCGGCCAGAGCGTCCTGTCGTCGAGCCGCAGCACGGGACGTCCCAGAGCGGACGCCACCTCGGCGACCGCACCGCTCGCCAGTACGAGCGGCAGGTCCGCGTCGTCGGCCAGGTACCGCAGTCGCTCCGGCGGGTACTCCGGGTCGAGCGGCACGTACGCCGCTCCCGCCTTGAGCACCGCGAGCACGGCGACGACCAGGTCGGCCGAGCGTTCCACGCACAGGCCCACCAGGGACCCCGCGCCGATTCCCCGTGCCCGCAACAGGTGCGCGATCCCGTTGGCGGTCTGGTCGAGCCGCCAGTAGGTCATGCTGACGTCACCGCATCGCACCGCGACCGCGGTCGGCTGCCGCTGCACCCACTGCGTGAACCGGTCCGGCAGCGTGCCCTGCGGCACCGGCACGAGCGGCTCGGCGACGTGGGCGGCGAAGGCCGCGATCTCCTCCCGGGGCCGGGGATCGAAGTCCCCGATGCGGGTGTCGGGGTGGCGCACCATCTGTTCGAGCAGCGCGCGGAGCTGCGCCGCGACGGTCCTGCCCGCATCCCTGCCGAAGTGCCGCAGGTCGTGCATGATGCGCAACGGCATGTCGTCGCCGGGCATGATGACCATGGTGATCGGGTAGTGCGTCCGCCCGTCGTACACGGCGTCCACAAGGGACAGTTCGACGTCGTCCAGCTGGAACTGCGGCATCGGCACGTTCTCGTACGACACGGTGGTCTGCAGCAACGGCATCGGCACGTCGGCGAGGCGCTGGATCTCCACGAGAGGCAGCGACCACTGCTCGCGCATCACGGCCTGCTCGGCCTGGAACCGGCGCAGCCAGTCGGACAGCCGCTCCGCCGGGTCGAGCTTCGCGCGGACCGGCAGCGTCACGATCATCGGGCCGAGAATGCCGCCCGCTCCGGGGAGATCCGGTGGCCGGTGTGCGATCGTCACGCCGGTGACGAGGTCATCGGTGCCGAGATGCCGGCTGTGCAGCAGGATCCACGCCGCCTGGGTGATCGTCGGCAGGGTGAGCTGGTGCTGCTTCGCCAGCACCTGCAGTTCGTCCGCGAGGTCGCCCAGCGTGATGTGCACGTAGTCGTGCACTCCCATCACGCCGATCTCGACCGGGTCGGGAGCGAAACCGAGCGGGGCGACGGGTTCGAAGCCCTCCAGCTCCTCCCGCCAGAACTTCTCCTCGGTCGTCGTCGTCCGGCCGTGCCACCAGCCGACGTAGTTGCGGTACGGCACGGCTTCGGGCAGGCCCGGCTCCTCACCCCGGTACAGCGCGCGGTAGCAGGCGAAGAAGTCCATGATCGCGAGCCCGAACGACCAGCCGTCCATGAGCAGGTGCGAGAAGCGCCAGGCGAACGTCCAGGTGTCCTCGTCGCGCCGGATCAGCGACACGCGCATCAACGGCACCGCGGTCAGGTCGAAGCCCTGGAGGCGTTCCTCGACGAGCCACGCCTGGTAACGCCGTTCCTGCTCGTCCGCCGGCAGGTCGCGCCAGTCCTGCAGGTCGAGCGGGAGCGACACGCTCCGGTGCACGACCTGCAGCGGCTCTCCCTCGTCGTTCCAGTGGAACGACGTGCGCAGGATCGGGTGCCGGTCGACCACCGCCTGCCAGGCCCGGCCGAACAGGTCAGGGCGCATCGCACCGGCGAACGTGATGCTGAGCTGCTCCACGTACACGCCACTGGCCGGCTGGTGCAGCTGCTCGTAGAGCAGGCCCTGCTGGATCGGCGAGAGGCCGTACAGGTCCTCGATGTTCTTCGCCATCACTGCCTCTCAGTCGGAGTCGCCGAAGCGGGCGAGGAAGGAGCTGAGGCCTTCCTCGTCGAGCCCGGCCAACGGGAAGTCGGACGTGCGGTAGGAACCGGTCTCGGCCGCACGGGAGTGCGCGACGATGCGCTCGATCGCCTCCTCGAACCGGCTGCCCAGTTCTGCGGGGTCGTGCTCCTCCCGGTGCCGCCAGCGGATCCGCAGCACGCCGTCGACGACGGCGGCGCCGATCTCCAGCCGCGGCCCGGCCGGTGCGCCGCCGCGGTGCTCCGGTCCCGCGAAGTCCGCCGGCAAGCGGGCCGGGCCCGCCAGCCGCCAGTCAGCGGGCACCTCGTGCAACAGGACGTCCTGCTCGGACAGCTCCACCTCGGTACAGCTCGTGGTGCGGAAACCGTCCTTCACGGCGTTGATCACATCGGGCACGGCCGCTCCCGGTTCCAGCTGCGGCAACGGGATCAGCGTGGTGAACCGGCCGACCGTGGTGCTCAGGTCGGCGGCGCCCTGGACCCGCTCGGCGCTCTTCGCGACGACGACCCGTCCGTCCACCGCCATGAGCAGTGCCGCGGCGACGGTCTCGGTCAGCGACACGTGGAACGCGCCGAAGGCGTCTTCTCGCCAGTCCGCCGGCACCGCCTGGTGCGCCGTCCGGTCCCGCGACGCGCCGGTGCCCGTGGTGATCGCGGGCAACGAGACACCGCTCGCCCACGCGCTGTACGGCCCCGCCGGCTCCGACCAGCGCACCGGCTCCTGCCGTGCCAGCTGGTCGTACGCCGAGGCGAACTCGCCCAGCAGGATCTGCCACGACCGGTCGTCGACCACCAGCCGGTGTGCGACCCAGACCAGCTTGCGCTGCCCGTCGCCGAGCCCGAACACCGCGAGTTTGACCATCTCGCCGACCGCGGGGTCGAGCTCGCTCGCGATCTCGCCGACCATCTGGCTCATCAGCCCGGCCCGCTCGTCACCGGGCAGTGCGGAGAGATCGATGTCCGCGATGTACGGCTCCTCCCCCGGCTCGGCAGGCACCCGCTGCTCGCCGGCGTCGGCGTCGACCACCAGCCGCAGCACGGGATGCCGCGCCACCAGCTCGGCCAACGCCTCCTCCGCCACGGCCACGTCGAAGTGCTCGGACGCGTCCAGCACGATCCACTCGGCCTGATCGGCGAGCAGCGCGCGTTGGTACGGCGTGAGCGGGGCGGCCTCCAGCGTCACCGGCGTGATGCCGGACCGCACCAGCGCACCCGCGAGCTGCGCCACCGTCTGGTGCTCGAACAACTGCTGCGGTGTCACCGGAAGCCCGAGAGCGTTCGCGCGGGTCACCGCCTGGATGCCGAGGATCGAGTCGCCGCCGAGGTCGAAGAAGTTGTCGTGCGGGCCGACGTCCGGCCGGGAGAGCACGTCGGCGACGATCGCGATCAGCTGGTTCACGAGCGCCCGCAGCCGGTCGTCGACGACCTCCTCACCGTCGTGCGCCCGGTCGGCTGCCGGGTCCGGTAGCGCCGCCCGGTCCACCTTTCCGTTGCTGCTCAACGGGAACCGGTCGAGCACGACGAACTGCGACGGCACCATGTAGGACGGCAGCCGGTCGGCCAGGTGGGCCCGCAGCCCGTCGTGGTCGAGCCCGCCGTCCGGTACGACGTAGGCGACCAGCCGCCGATGGCCCCGGTCTCCTGCCGCCGTGACGACGGCCTGCGCGACCTGCGGGTGGTCCAGCAACGCGTGCTCGATCTCGCCCAGCTCGATCCGGTAGCCACCGATCTTGACCTGGAAGTCCTCCCGGCCGAGGAACTCGATCACCCCGTCCGGCCAGTACCGGCCGAGGTCACCGGTCCGGTACCAGCCGTCGGTGAAGCTCCGCGCCGTGCGTTCCTCGTCGCGCCAATATCCCTGTGCGACACCGGCTCCACCGATGAGCAGCTCGCCCGGAACCCACACCGGGCAGTGCTCGTCGAGCTCGTTCACCACCATGAAGGCCTGGTTGCGCAACGGTTTTCCGTACGGGATCGACACCCGGGCGGGGTCGACCTCCTCGATCGCGTGGAAGATCGACCACACCGCGGCCTCGGTCGCACCGCCCAGGCTCACCACCGCGCAGCCGGGCGCGAACGCCCGCACCCGGTCCGGCAGGCTCACCGGCAGCCAGTCGCCGGAGAGCAGCATCACCCGCAACGGCAGCTGGTCCGGCCGGCCCTCGGCGTGCTCGGCGAGCATCTGGGCCAGTGCGGGCACGGTGTTCCACACCGTCACCTGGTGCTCGGTCACGAGCTCCCACCACCGGCCGGGGTCGCGCCCGGCGTCCGGCTCCGGCAGCACGAGCGCGCCACCGGCACCGAGCACGCCGAAGACGTCGAACACCGACAGGTCGAAGCTCAGCGACGACAGGCCGAGGACCCGGTCTCCCGCACCGACACCGAACCGGGTGCACACGTCCGCCAGGGTGTTGAACGCCGACCGGTGCGTGACCGCCACGCCCTTGGGCACGCCCGTCGACCCGGACGTGTAGATCACGTAGGCGACGTCGTCCGGCTGGGCCAGGCACTCCCAGCCCGCGAGGTCGGCCGAGCGCCAGTCAGCACTCTCGTCGATCTCGCTCACCACGCACGCAACCCCGGAGTGCTCGACGAGCCACTGCCTGCGTTCCTCCGGCAGGTCGGGGGCGATCGGCACGTAGATCCCGCCGGCCGCCAGCACGCCGAGCACGGCGACCGTCTGCCGCCAGCCCTTCTGCACGCCGATGCCGACTGGCGTGCCGCGGCCGACCCCGTTCTCGCGCAACGACTCGGCGAGCCGCACCGCCCGGCCGCACAGCTCACCGAACGTCAGCCACGTGCCGTCCGACCAGACCGCCTCAACGTCCGGAACGGACAGCGCACGGGCGAAGACCGCCTCGTGCAGCAGCATGTCCAGCAGCTCGCCCTCGGTCGCGTTGGCGTCGCTGAACACCTCCTCCTGCCACGCGGGCAGAGTGACTCCCACGGCCTGCCACGCGTCCTCCTCGACCAGGCTTTCGACGAGCGCGAGGTAGGTGTCGAACATGTCGTCCAGGACGCCGGCGGGGAACAGCTCGTCCGCCGCGTGCCACGACAGGTCGAGCGCGCCGTCGACCTCCATCACGAAGTGGTCGAGCGAAACCTGCGGGGTCTGCGAGATCACGTGCTGCTGGGTGCCCAGCCACGCGAACGGACCGCCGCTCGTGCCGGGGTCCTGCATCAACGCGCTGGTGAACACGACAGGCATCAGCGCGCCGGTCGCCGAGCCACGCACCCGCGCCAGCTCGCGCAGCACCCGGACGCCGCTGACGTGCCGGTGCTCCAGGTCCTGCCAGCTGCGCTGCTGCACCTGCACGACGACGTCGGCGAACACCGGCGCCTCGCGCAGGTCGACCTCCAGCAGGTTGAACGACGCGAACTCGCCGACCAGCTCGTCGACCTCGGGGTGGAACGGCAGCCTGTTGACCGCGGTGAGGTTCAGCGTGAAGTGCTGCGACTTGCTCCACCGCCCGACCACGGCCGCGTAGGCGGCCACGAGCACGCTGGTCGGCGTGACACCGTGCGCCGCGGCGATCTGCTTGACCCGGTTCCACCGCTCGACGTCGATCCTGGCGTGCCTGCGGGAGAACTCGGCGGGCCCGGACGGTGCGCTGAGCGCCGGCAGCTCCGGTGCGGGCGGCAGCGTCTGCACGCGCTCCCGCCAGTACTCCAGAGATCGCTCGTAGAGGGCGGTCTCGCGCATCGCGGACTCGGCGAGCACGTAGTCGCGGAACGACAGGCCGAGCGGCGCGGGGTTCCAGTCCAGGTTCTCGTAGAACCGCTGCCAGTCCCGCTGCACCTGGAAGAAGAAGCTCGCGACGTCGGCTCCGATCAGGTCGAAGCTCACGTGCACCCGCAGGCCGCCGGCGCCGCGGGTCGCCCGCACCTCCCACAGCGGCCACTGGTCGACGGTGTGCATCTGCGCGGCCATCCGCTCGCGCACCGCCTCCGGACCGAGGTCGTCGACCTCGATGCGGTACGGCTCAACGGTTTCGAGCACGCGCTGGCGCCCGTCGGGCAGCACGACCGCGCGCAACATCTCGTGCCGGTCGACCACCTTGCGCCACGCGGCCTCCAGCCGTTCGAGGTCGAGCGAGTCGCTCTCGTACTCGAGGTAGACGTGCGCGGCGACCTCACCCATCTCGAAGCTGCCGAACCGCCCGATCCACTGCGCCTGCTGGATCTCCAGCAACGGGAACGGCTCGAACCGGTGCTCGGGATCGGGCGTGACGACCGGCAGGGCGTCCGATGTGGACTGTCCGTCGCACGCGGCGACGCCCGCGATGGTGGGTGCCGCGAGCAGCTGTTGCAGCGTGACCTCGACGCCGAGCTCGCGCAGCCTGGTCACGACGCGGGACGCGAGCAGTGAGTGGCCGCCGAGCTCGAAGAAGCTGTCGTGCACACCGATCGGGCTGATGCCGAAGAACTCCTCCCACACCCCGGCGACGAGGCGTTCCCGCTCGTCGCGGGGCGCCACGTAGTCGGCCAGCAGCAGCGACCGCTCGTCGTTCGCGTCGACGTCCGGCGTGATCTCGACGTGCGCGACGACACCACCGCCGCCGTCGGACCGCTCGACCCAGTGGCGCCTGCGCTGGAACGGGTAGGTGGGCAACGAGATCCTGCGCCGCTCGCCGCGGTGCAGCGCGGTCCAGTCGACCCCGATGCCCGCACCCCACATCCTGCCCAGCGCTTCCCGCAGCACCACGCCGTCGGCCCGCTCGTCGGTGGCGGTCCGCATCGTGGCGAACACCGCGCTGCGCGGCGGCAGGCTCTGCCTCGCCAGCGTGCCCAGCGCGTGACCGGGGCCGGCCTCGGCGATCACGAACGGCCCGCCCGCGGTCGCGACACGCACGCAGTCGGCGAACCTCACTCCCGCACGG
The DNA here is from genome assembly GCF_042649515.1 of Lentzea rhizosphaerae. NCBI lineage: Bacteria > Bacillati > Actinomycetota > Actinomycetes > Pseudonocardiales > Pseudonocardiaceae > Lentzea > Lentzea rhizosphaerae. Next base: position 218,214 of record NZ_JBHRZI010000005.1, read on the forward strand.
ATCTGCCGCGCCCAGTAGGCCGGGTCGGTCGCCTGCTCGTCGGTGATCCAGGTGCCGGTGACGTTGGACGTGAAGCGCCGTGTGGGCGGCCGCAGCGTGATCGAGCGCAGGTGTTCGGTGAACGGCTCGACCACCGGGTCCATCATCGGCGAGTGGAACGCGTGCGACGTCCGCAGCGGACGCGCGGTGATGTCCTGCCCGGCCAGGGCCTCCCCGAACGCGGTGACCTCGTCGCTCGGACCGGAGACGACGATCAGCTCGTCGGCGTTGACCGCCGCCACGGCGAGACTCCCGGACAGCATCGGCCGCACCACGGCCTCGCTCGCCGCGACCGACAGCATCGCTCCCGGCGGCTGCTCGGCCATCAGCCGTGCCCTGGTCACGACCGCTTTCAGCGCCTCGGGCAGGGTGAACACACCGGCCAGGCACGCGGCGACCAGCTCGCCGACACTGTGCCCGACCATGCCCTCGGGCCGGACTCCCCACGCCTCCAGCTGCACCGCCAGCGCGTACTCCGTGACGAAGAGCGCGGGCTGGGCGTACCGGGTGTCGGTGAGCGTGGCGGGGTCGCCGTCGAACAGCAGCTCCGCCAAGTCCCTGTCCAGCAACGGCCGCAGCAGCTCCAGGCAGCTGTCGACGGTGGCGCGGTAGAGCTCCTCGGTCTCGTACAGGCCGCGTCCCATGCCGGGGTACTGGGTGCCCTGACCGGGGAACAGCAGCACCAGACCGGGCTCCTCGGCACGACTGTCCCAGGTGGACACCCGATCGGGCACCTCACCCTCCAGGAGTCCCGGCAGCTCGGCGAGGTCGGTGCACACGACGGAACGCCGGTAGCGGCGGTGCGCACGTCCGGTCTGCAGGGTGGCGGCGATGTCGGCCAGGTCGAGTTCCGGTTGTGCGCCGACGTGTTCGGCCAGCCGGGCGGTCGCGTCGTCGAGGGCGGCGGGCGTGGCGGCGGAGAGCAGCACGACCTGCTCGCGCTCAGCAGGGCCGGCTTCGGTGGCCGTCCTCGGCGCCTCCTCCAGGATCACGTGGGCGTTCGTGCCGCCGATGCCGAACGAGCTCACGCCGATCCGGCGCGGGGTGCCGTTCGGCTTCCACGGGACCAGGCTCGTGTTGACCTGGAACGGGGTGCGGTCGAAGTCGATCTGCGGGTTCGGGCGGTTGAAGTGCAGGCTCGGGACCAGTTGTTCGTGCTTGAGCTGCAGGATCGCCTTGATGAGCCCGGTGATGCCCGCCGCGGTGTCGAGGTGGCCGACGTTCGACTTGACCGAGCCGAGCGCGCAGTACCCGGACTCCGCGGTGTGCTCGCGGAACGCCCTGGTGAGCGCGGTGACCTCGATGGGGTCACCGATCAGCGTGCCGGTGCCGTGCGCCTCGACCGCGCTGATGGTCGACGCGTCCAGCCCGCCGACCTCGAGCGCGGTGGCGATCACGCTGGTCTGCCCGTCGATGCTCGGTGCGGTGTAACCGACCTTGCGGGAACCGTCGTTGTTGGTGGCGGAGGCCTTCACGACGGCTTCGACGTGGTCGCCGTCGCGCAACGCGTCCTCGAGGCGCTTGAGCACGACCACGCCGGCGCCGCTGCCGAACACCGTGCCGCTCGCCTCCGCGTCGAACGGGCGGCAGTGCCCGTCCCGGGAGAAGACGAGACCTTCCTCGTGCACGTACCCGGTGTGCTGCGGCACCCGGACGGAGACTCCGCCCGCGACCGCGACATCGCACTCCTCGTTCAGCAACGCCTGACACGCCAGGTGCACCGCGACCAGCGACGTCGAGCAGGCGGTCTGCACGGTGACGCACGGCCCGTGCAGGTCGAGCTTGTAGGCGGTGCGGGTGGCCAGGTAGTCCTTGTCGTTGTGGATCATCAGCTCGAACGCCGTGGCGTTCGGCGTGAGCCGCGCGCCGCCCAGCAGGTTCGAGATCAGGTAGGTCGGCAGGTTCGCGCCGGCGTAGACACCGATCACTTCCTGCTCGCCCGGCACGCAGGCGGCGTCCTCCAGCGCTTCCGACACGCATTCGAGGAAGATCCGCTGCTGCGGGTCGAGCAGCGCCGCCTCCCGTGCGGTGAAGCCGAAGAAGCCCGCGTCGAACAGGTCGATGTCGTCGAGGATCGCGCCGGCTTTGACGAAACCGGGCTGGCCCAGCACGTCCGCGGGGATGCCCGCCGCCAGCAGCTCTGCGGCGTCGAGCGGGGTGATCGACTCGACGCCCTCGCTCAGGTTGCGCCAGAACCGGTGCACGTCCGGAGCGCCGGGAAACCGTCCCGACATCCCGACGACCGCGATGTCCGTGGTGCTCGTGTCTGCAGTGGACACTGGTAGTCCTCCGTGGTGCGTCGGGGTTTTCAGGAGCGGCGGCGCTGGCGGGACGCCCGCAGCCGCCTGCCGCGGTCACTGCCCTTGCGCGCGGCGGCGCGGTCGTCGTCCGCACCGGCGAGGCGCTGGGCGAGCGCCCGTGCGTTCGGGCACTCGAAAACGGTCAGCAGCGGGAAGTCCCGGTTGAGTTCGGCACGCAACCGCTGGTAGATCGACGTGACGCGGACCGAGCTGGCGCCGAGTTCGAAGAAGTTGTCCCGCGCGCCGACCTCGACGCCGCCGAGCACGTCCCGTGCGATGTCGACGACCAGCTGCTCCAGCTCGTTCGCCGGTGCCTCGTACGCGGTGCTCCGCGCGACCGCCACGCTCTGCGCCGCCAGCGCACCGCGGTCGACCTTTCCCTGCCCTGACAAGGGGAGAGCGTCGACGACCCGGATGACCGACGGCACCATGTAGCCCGGCAGGCGCCTGGTCAGGTGCTCGGTCAGCCGTTCGGCGAGCGAACCCTCCGCCTGCGGCTGGTCGTCCGGGACGCCACCGACCACGACGTGCAGCAGCTCGTGCGTCCCACCGAGCGCGAACAGGTCCGTGATCCGGTCCTGCCTCGTGCCGCCGACCTGGCAGAGCCCGAGCTCGCAGCCGGTCGCCGTGGTCTCCAGCAGCTGCGTGACCAGCCCGGCCTCGATCAGCGTGAAGTCGCGGGCGAGCTTGCCGTACAGCGGTTCGATCGCGGCGTGGTCGGCGACCAGGAAGATCGCGAACGCGGCACCGTCGTAGAGCGACCTGGAGGCGGCCGCGAAGTCGGGGCCGGGGCCTTCCTCGTCCGCTGAGCACCGCACCAGCCGGTGCGCGTCCGGGTCGTAGTAGTACGCGCCGCCGGGCAGGCCGTCGACCCGGTCCGGCTTGACCCACACGTACGTCTGCACGGGGTAGAGGCCGCCCGCGGAACCGTAGTCGTACGCGGGCAACGCGCGGTCTCCCGCACGGGCCCGCAGCGCGCCGAGCAGCCCGCTCAGCCGTTCGAACGGAACGGCTTCGCCGAGGAACGCCCGCCGGCTCGACCTCGTGCGCGGCCGCGTGGCGTCGACGAGCGGCACCGCCTGGCCGGACAGCCGGCGCAGGCCGTGGCGGGCCAGCGTGAACTCCATCCGGCGGGCCGGATCCAGTTCGACGTCACCGGCGTCCTCCGCCTTCTTCTCCTCGGTGGTGACGAAGGCGACCAGCCGCTTGTCGCCGCGCTCGCCGGACGCGATCACGACCGCCTGCCGCACGTCGGGATGCGACGTCAGCGCGTGCTCGATCTCGCCGAGTTCGATCCGGTAACCGCCGACCTTGACCTGGAAGTCCTCCCGGCCGAGGAACTCGATCACGCCGTCCGGCCAGTACCGGCCGAGGTCACCGGTGCGGTACCAGCGGTCGCCGTCCAGCGCGGACACGAAGCTCCGCGCGGTGCGCTCCTCGTCGCGCCAGTACCCCGTCGCAACGCCGTCACCGCCGATGAGCAGCTCACCGGACACCCACACCGGACTCCGCTCACCACGCTCGTTGACCACCGCGAACTTCTGGTTGCGCAACGGTTTCCCGTACGGGATCGAGACCCAGGCGGGGTCCACGTCCTCGACCGGGAAGAAGATCGACCACACCGCGGCCTCCGTGGCACCGCCGAGGCTCAGCACGGAAACACCCGGTGCCACGGCGTGCAGGCGCTCCGGCAGGTCCACCGGGATCCAGTCGCCCGACAGCATGACGACCTTCAGTCCGACCACGTCCTGCTCACCTTCCGCGTGGGCGCAGAACATCTGCGCCAGCGCGGGAACCGAGTTCCACACCGTCACGCCGTGCTCGACGACCAGCTCCCGCCACCGGCCGGGGTCCCGTGCCGCCTCCGGTTCCGGCAGCACCAGCGCGCCACCCACGCCCAGCACGCCGAACACGTCGAACACGGACAGGTCGAAGCTCAGCGACGACAGGCCGAGGGCACGGTCCTGCGCGCCGATGCCGAAGCGTTCGCAGACGTCGGCCAACGTGTTCAGCGCCGACCTGTGCGTCACCGCCACACCCTTCGGCGTGCCGGTCGACCCCGACGTGTAGATCACGTACGCGACGTCACCGGGCTGGGCAGGGCACTCCCAGGCCGCGACGTCCGCCTCCTCCCAGCCGTCGACGTCGACGTCGAGCGTGGCGACGCCGGACCAGGCGTCCAGGTGCGCTTCCTCGGTGACGACGCAGCACACGCCGGAGTGCTTCTGCAGCCAGCGCCTGCGTTCCCTCGGCAGGTCCGGCGCCATCGGCACGTAGATCCCGCCGGCCGCCGCGACGCCGAGCACCGCGACGATCTGCCGCCAGCCCTTCCGCACGCCGACCCCGACCGCGGCACCACGCCGTACCCCCATGGCGCGCAACCGTTCCGCGACGGTCACCGCACGGCCGCACAGTTCGCCGAACGTCAGCCACCGGCCGGCCCAGACGGCCGGTTCGTCCGGAGTGGACAGTGCGCGGGTGAACACCGCCTCGTGCAACAGCTGGTCGGGCAGCTCGCCCCCGGTCGCGTTGACGTCGTCGAACAACGTCTCCTGCCACCGCGGCAGGGCCACACCGGACGACTGCCACGACTCCTCGTCGGCGAGCCGCTCCACCAGCGCGCAGTACGTGGCGAACATGTCGTCCAGCACGCCGGCCGGGAACAGTTCGTCCACCGAGTCCCACGAGAGCGTCAGCGCGCCGGTGTCCTCGATCGCCTGGTGGTCCAGGTAGACCTGGGGCGTCTGGGACACCGTGTACCCGTTGCGGCCCAGCTCGATCGGGAACAGCGACTCGTCCTCGCCCTGGCCGACACCGCTCGTGAACACGACGGGCGTGAGCGCGCCCGTGGCCGTGCCGCGTGCCTGCGCGAGCTCACGTAGCACACGCACCCCGCTCACCGCGTCGTGCGCGAGGTCGTTCCAGAGCTGGGTCTGCACGGCCTGCACGAAAGCGGCGAACGGCGCCGGTTCGCGCAGGTCGATCTCCAGCGGGTCGATCGAGGTGAAGTCGCCCACCACCTCGGCGATGTCCGGGTGCACCGCGGGACGGTTGAACAGCGTGACGTTCAACGTGAAGTGCTGCGACCTGCTCCACCGCCCGATCACCGCCGCGTACGCGGCGAGCAACGTCGTGGAGGCCGTGACCCCGTGACTGGCGGCCAGCTTCTTGACCCGGTTCCACGCCGACACCGAGATCCGCCTCGACCGGCGCACGAACTCAGGCCGCTTGATCTCGCGCGGGCTGACCGCGAGCGGCAGCTCCGGCGCGCCCGGCAGCGTGTCCATCCGGCCACGCCAGTACTCGAGCGCGGCGCTCGCCCGCGGCGAGTCCTGCGCGCGTGCCTGCGCGAGCACGCAGTCGCGGAACGACAGCTCGACCTCCGGCAGCTCCAGGCCGGGCTCGGTGTAGCAGCTCGCCCAGTCCCGCATCACCAGCCGCAGGCTCCACAGGTCGGCGACGAGCAGGTCGAAGCTGAGGTGCACCCGGACCCGCCCGTCGGCGAAGCGGCTCGCCCGCACCTCCCACAACGGCCACTCGTCCGCCGGACGCATCTCCGCCGACATCTGCGCGCGCACCGCCAGCGCGGACTTCTCGTCGGCGGAGGAGTCCACGACGATCCGGTACGGCTCGACGGTCTCCAGCACCTGCTGCGTGCCGTCCGGCAGCACCACCGCACGCAGCATCTCGTGCCGGTCGACGACCTTGCGCCACGCCGCCTGCAGCTGGTCCAGGTCGAGCGAGTCGGCGTCGAGCTCGAAGTAGCCGTGCGTGGCGACACCGCTCAGCTCGAACGTCTCGCTGCGGCCCACGAGGTAGGCGTACTGGATGTCGGTCAGCGGGAAGGGGTCGAAGCGGTGCGCCGGGTCGGGGACGATTTCCTCGGCCGGTGCGGTCGCCTGCTCGTCGAGCTTGGCGAGCACCTCGTCCACGATGGCGTCCAGCACGGCAGTGGTGCTCGTCAGCGAGACGCCGAGCTCGCGCTCGATCGTCCCGCGGAACTCCAGCAACCGCAACGAGTCCACCCCGAGCCCGGTCAGCGGCGCGCCACCGTCGATCTGCCAGGGCGACACCCGCGCGGCGATCGCGATCTGCTGCCTCAGCCACGCCTCCAGCGCTCCACGCCGTGCCGCGGGCGTCATCGCGGCCAGCGTGCCTCGACCGAACCCGCCCTGCTCGGCGCGGGTGTCCCTGCGGCTCGCCAGCGCGGGCAGGGAACCGTCCAGATAGGACTCCCGGCAGGCGACGTTCTGGATCTTCCCGCTCGTGGTGCGGGGCACACCGGCAGGCCGGACGAGCACGACGTCGTAGGGCTCGATCTCGAACTCGGCCACGACCGCCCGGTGGACGGCGTCGACGACGGCGACCAGGTCGGTCTCCCTGGTGGCGCGCACCGCCTGCACGACGACGAGCCGCTCCTCTTCCTCGACGGGCACCGCGAACGCGGCCGCCAGGCCTGGCATCGTCTCCGCGGCCGCCGCTCCCGCCGTCTCCTCCACGTCGTGCGGGAAGATGTTGCGGCCCCGGATGATCACGAGGCTCTTGCTCCTGCCGGTGAGGTACAGCGACCCGCGGTGCCGGAACCCGAGGTCGCCGGTGCGCAGGTACGGCCCGCTCCCGTCGGCCAGCCGCGCCGCGAAGGTGTCCTCGCTCGCGGTGTTCCAATAGCCGCCGGCGACGGAGTCACCCGCGAGCCACACTTCACCGACGAGGTCGTCGGGCAGCCGGGCGCCGGTGTCCGGATCGACGATCTCCACCGAGCAGCCGGGCATCGGCACGCCGCACGTGGTCAGCTCCCTGATCCGCTCGCCCGCAGGGGCGGTGATCCGGCCGTGCTCCAACTCGGAGGCGTCCACCTCGAGGAAATCCAGTTCGCCCTCCACGGAGGTCGTGGCGGTGAGCGTCATCTCGGCCAGCCCGTAGGCCGTTGTCATCGTCTCCGGCCGCAACCCGCTGACCCGGAACGCGTCACCGAACTCACGCAGCACGCGGGGGATGGTCGGTTCAGAACCGATGATCAGCCGGCGCCACCGGGACAGGTCGAGCGTGGCCCGCTCGGCCTCGGTCGTGCGGTTGACGCACATCCTCAACGCGAAGTTCGGGGCGAAGTTGACCACCGGACCCTGCTGCTCGGAGATCTCGCGCAGCCAGCGCATCGGCTTCTCCGCGAACGCGTGCGGCTGCATCATCACGCACCGCGACCCCACGAACTGCGAACTGAGCAGCACACCGACCAGCCCCATGTCGTGGAACAGCGGGATCCAGTTCACGAACGTGTCGTCCGGCGTGAGCCCGAACCCACCTTGCTGCGACGCCAGGTTCGCCATCAGGTTGGCATGACTCACCACCACGCCCTTCGGGTCGCTCGTCGACCCCGAGGTGTACTGCAGGAACGCCAGCGCGTCCGGCGTGATCGGTTCGCCGGTGAACTCCCTCTCGACGACGTCCTCGCTGTGCAACCAGACGGGCTGCTCGGTGTCCTCCGGCCACGCAGACCTCAGCACGTCCACGTCGTCGGCCGCGGCCAGCACGGCGGACGGCCTGGCGTCGGCGACGATCCGCTGGAACCGGCGACGCCGGTTCGAGTTCGCCGTCGTCGCGGGCATGAGGCACGGCACCGCACACACACCGGCGTAGAGGGCACCGAAGAAGTTCTCGATGAAGTCAGTCGTCGTGGCACACACGAGCGCGACCCGCTCACCCGGTTCGGTGTTCTCCCGCAACGCCGCCGCGACCGCACCCGCCCTTGCGTCGAGCTGCCCCCTGGTCACCGCGACCCGGCCCCCGTCGGCGTCGACGAGCTCGATCGCCACCTCGTCGGGCGCTCGCTTGGCGTGCCCCCGCACCACGTCGACGAACGTGGCCGTCGATGACACCAACACCTGACCAGTCATGCGGCTGCTCCTCGGGACCGTGGGCCGATGTCCTCCAGCTTGGAAAAGCTCGGACTGCGAGTCATCGCGGCAGGGCCGAAGACTTCTCCGTAGCAACACCAATCGGGACACGTGGCAGACACTTCGGTCGATCCCCCGGTACTACCGTGACGTGTCGTCGTCACCACCGCTGGCAGCCTCGGATCGTGGATCGAATCCCCTGCCGCTGACAAAGATGACCGCCGGGTCCTGGTGATCGAGCTCGACCTGTACACCCGAAGTGTCCACAATGGATTGTGGTGCCGTCGCCGACCTCGCGGGGCGCCGGATCCCGTGTTCGACGGTCAGGCGGGTTCAGCGCGGTGCGCGAAGACCTCGATGTGCGAACGCCGCCCTCGTCGTCGGGGACGAAGGCGGCGTTCCACCGGGAGGGAGGTGTCCCGGGGCCGGCAGGTCAACCGCGTGGCGAGCGCGCCGCCGTCCGCAGCGGCTCCTCCGTCCACTCGGAACGCTGCTCTCCCTCCCGCGGCACCAACTGGGCGAGCAGGGCCACCGAGGTGTCCTGGGTGCGCTCGGTTTCCTGCCGCTCACGGGCTTCCCACGACATCAGCGCCGCCGGGACGTCGTCGGCCTCGTCGACGGCGACCGCGAGGTTCAGCGCGTTCATCATCGCGGTGCCCGCGCCCTGGCCCAGCGTCGGCGGCATGGCATGTGCCGCGTCACCGACAACGGCCACCGCGCCCACCGACCACCTGCGCAGCCGCAGCACCTCGTACCGGTCGAACCTGGGCGCCGCGGGCAGGCCGGTCAGCAACTCCGCGAGCACCGGGAACGAAGCGCGCCACACCTCCTCGTTCAGCGGCTCGCCGATCGCGTCCTCGTCACCGTCGGGGGCACCGAGGTTGAGGTACAGGTCCGTGGAGTTGCACGGCACGTACAGCACCCGCCGCCGGAGCTCCACGTTCCAGTAGTTCACGTAGTTGCGCCATTGACCGGAGCCGCCGGGCGCGCGGTCGAGTGGCACCAGGAACCGGTACATCCCGAAGCCGAACACGTCGTGGGCGTCGAGCAGTCCCAGTTGGTCACGCACCGTCGAGCGGATGCCGTCGGCGGCCACCACGAGGTCGGCCGGCCACCGCCGTCCGCCTGACGCGACGAGGAACCCGTCGGGGTCCGCCTCCACCACGTGCGACCCGGTGCGGAACTCGACGCCGAGCGACCGCGCCTCGTCCAGCAGGGTGGCGTAGAGGTCCTGGCGGGTCAGGGTGATCATGCGCAGGCCGCCGGGCAACGGCAACGGCCGCGTGCTCATCAGGGTGCCCTGCGAGTCGCGTTCCTCCCACTGGGCCGCCTCGTGCGACCGGCGCAGCACGCGGTCTGCACAGCCGATCGACTCGAGCACGCGCAAACCGTTCTCCCACAGGAAGATGCCCGCGCCGAAGTCACGCAGCTCGGTGCCGCGCTCGTGCACTCGGACGGACCAGCCGCGCCGCGCGAGTGCGATGGCCGCCGTCAGTCCGGCGAACCCCGCTCCCGCGATCTCGACGTGTCGTCTCACGACCGCGCCTCCGTGACCTGTCGCCGCCGGGAGTGCCCGGTGTCCGGCGAGAAGCCGTAGACCCAGTCCATGAACTCGCCGTTGAGGACCTTCTCCAGGTAGTCGCTGAAGATCTCGGCGGTGTCCCGGCTCCACTCACCGCTGGCCAGCGCCGCCGAGCTCTGCACGATCCTCGTGGTGCGCCCGATCCGTTCCAGCTCGTAGCCGGTGAGCGCGTCGGCGATGTCGTCGGACTCCACGCGATCAAGGCACCTGGCCAGCACGACCGCGTCCTCCAGCGTGGTGTTCGCGCCCTGGCCGAGGAAGTTGGTCATGGCGTGTGCCGCGTCCCCGAGCAACGTGATCCGCCCCTTGCTCCACACCGCGAGCGGCGGACGGTCGGCGAGGTCCGTCGCGACGAGGTACTCGCGGTCGACCGCGCGCACCAGCTCGGACACGACCGACGGCCAGTGCTCCAGTCGCTCCAGCAGACGCCGCATCGACTCCGCAGGGTCGCGGGGCCAGCCCTCCGCGGAGATGATCGTGGCGGTCCAGTACATCTCGGCCGGGCCGAGCGGCGCGAAGAACATGCCGAGACCAGGGCCGACCACGGTGAACCCGTCGGTCCTGCCAGGAGGCAGCTCCCGCCGGGTGATGCCGCGCAGCGTCGTGGCCACGTGGCGAGGCGGCTCCACGCCGAACAGCTGGCCACGCACCGCCGAACGCAGCCCGTCCGCGCCGACCACCGCGTCCGCCGACACGTGCGAGCCGTCTGCGAAGCAGGCCGTCGCCGCGTGGTCACCGTCGCGGACCTCCACCAACTTCGCGCCCATCCGCAGCCCGGACCGGCCGTGCGCGTCGAGCAGAACCTGTTGCAGGTCCGCGCGCCGGATGACGACGAACGGGGTGCCGTGGCGCTGGTAGAACTCGCCGTACCTGATCGCGCCGAGGCTCTGGTCGTCCAGCGTGCTCACCTGGTGCGCGGCCTCACGGGAGAGGCAGTGGCCGCGTTCGCGCACCTGGTCGCCGACACCCAACGCGTCCAGCGCGCGCACCCCGTTCGGTGTCAGCACGATGCCGACGGCGACACGCGGGAACTGTTGCTGTCGCTCGAACACCGTCGTGCGCACCCCCACCTGGCGCAGGGCGAGCGACGCGGCGAGCCCGCCCACACCGCCACCGATCACCGCAACGTTCATCAACGCCCTCCCCCGTGTCGGCAATGTCAACACGGACGAGCATCTCGGTCGTTTCGTGACCAGTCGTCGCGGGAGCACCGAAACATCTACCGAGGAATGAGAGCCGCGGTGTCCCTCGACAGCTGACCCGATGCGGACTGCCGGTGGCCTACCGGCAGTCCACATCAGCTACCCGTGACCACGGTGCCGGCGTTGTTTCACCGGATGCGGATGTTGTACGTGCGCACCCACTCGGCGATCTGCAACAGCAACGAAAGCGTGTCCGCTGAGCGCCACATGCCCTGCGCGCCGAGCGGCCCCTCCAGCAGGTCGAGCACAGCCTGCCTGCGCACCAGCGGCAGCAGCGGCGAGTTGGAGTCGGCCAACTCGGCCCGCATCTGCTGACGCAGCGTCTGCTCGTAGGCCGGGTGCTGACTGACCGGGAACGAGGTCTTCTTCCGGTCCAGCACCGCCGTCGGCAACAGGTCGGCGACCGCATCCCGCAACAGGCTCTTGACCCGCCCCTCGGTCGACTTGAACGCCCACGGCGTGTTCCACAGGTACTCCACCAACCGGTGATCGCAGAACGGCACCCGGACCTCGAGTCCGACTCGCATGCTCATCCTGTCGACGAAGTCCAGCAGCAAGGGCAGCCACCGAGTCAGGTTGGCGTAGAACATCTGCCGGATCCGCGCATCGGCCGGTGCCTCGCCGTCCAACGCCGGCGCCTCGGCCATGGTTTGCGCGTGCTGGTCGGCGATGTACTCGTGTGGCCGCAGCTTCTGCCACAGCTCGGGGTCGAGCACCGGTTCGAACCCGGACACCGAGACGGCCCAGGGAAATGTCGGAGCGTTGAGCATCCGCTCGTCGAAGAACCACCGGTAGCCGCCGAAGATCTCGTCCGCGCCGTCGCCGGACAGCGCCACCGTCGAGCGCATCTTGACTTCCCGGAACAGCAGGTACTGGGCGGCGTTGGTGTCGGCCAGACCAGGTATGTCGCGGGCCCGCAGCACCTCGGACCGGGCCTTGACCACCTCGTCGGTACCCAGCAGCAATTCGGTGTGGTCGCTGCCGACGTGCTCTGCCACCATCCGCGCGAACGGGTTGTCCTGTTCCGGGCGGATCGCGATGGGCTGGAAGTTCTCCTCGTTGCCCTCGAAGTCGATCGAGTACGTGGCGAGCCGGTCCCGCCCCTCCCGGTTCCGCGCGGCAGTGGCCAGGGCGGTCACCGCACTGGAGTCCAGTCCACCGGAGAGCAGGGTGCCCACCGGCACGTCAGCGATCAACTGCCGCTGCACGACGTCCTCGAGCAGTTCCCGCACCGCTTCGGTGGTGGCGGGCAGGTCGTCGGGGTGACCACCGCTTTCCAGGCCCCAGTACCGCAGCTCACGACAGCCCCGCCGGTCGATCCACGCGTAGTGGCCTGGCCGCAGCGCGCGGATGTCGCGGAACACCGCGTGACCGGGGCTCTGGTTGACGCACAGCAACTCGACCAGTCCCTCCGCGTCCACCTCGGCCGAGGCGATCGGGTGGGCCAGGATCGCCTTCAGCTCGGAGCCGAACAGCACCCCGGCGGCGTGGGGCAGGTAGAACAGCGGCTTGACGCCCAGTCGGTCGCGCCCCAGCAGCAGGCCCTGCCGGTTGGGGTCCCAGACAGCGAACGCGAACATGCCGTTCAGCTTCGACAGGCACTTCTCACCCCATTCGAGGTAGCTGTGCAGCAGCACCTCGGTGTCCGAGCGGGTGCGGAACTGATGGCCCCGCCCCTGCAGCTCGTTGCGCAGTTCACGGAAGTTGTAGATCTCTCCGTTGAAGGTCACCACGCACGGTTGCTCACCACCCCGGCCCGCCTGCATCGGCTGCACGCCGCCCTCGATGTCGATCACCTTCAACCGCCGGTGGCCGAACGCGGCCCGCGGCGAGAGCCACACACCGCCCGCGTCAGGTCCGCGCGGGACAAGGGTTTCGGTCATCGCCTCCAGCACAGGACGCTCATCGGTGAGATCTCGTTCCCAGTCGACCCAGCCCGCGATACCGCACATCGCCGGTTCCTCCCCGTCGTGGAATCGTCACGACGAGGCTTGCAGTTGAAGTCGACTTCAAGTCAAGCGTCCGCGCCACCACGGTTGCGCGTGCGGATCCGGATGCGCTTGTGTGGTCTGGTGGAGTCGATGTCGATCGGTGCGGTCGCCGAACAGCTGGGCGTGGCGACGTCGACGCTGCGCTGGTGGGAGAAGCAGGGCTTGATCTCGCCACGAGACCGCAGGGTCGGCCGGCGGTACTACAACCACGCCGAGGTGCGCAGACTGGCGACAATTCAGTTCCTGCAGGAAACCGGGCTGATGAGCCTGTCCGACATCGCCGCGCTGCTGGCTGAGCGCAACGACAACCAGGACTGGCAGGAGGTGGTGCACGCCCGGATCGATTCGATCAGCGTCCAGATCGAGCAGCTCACCGCGGCCAAGGCGTACCTGGAGCACGCGTTGCGCTGTCACCGCGACAACGTCGCCACCGAGTGCCCGCACCTGCGCGACGACATCGACGCCCGGCTGGCGCGCAAGCCCGGCAAGAAGCAGTCACGAACGGCCGAAACAGGTCGGCGCTCGGCGGGGCCGGCTGGGCATGAACGGGGTGAACGGCAGCCACTTCGAGACAGGCCTCAGTGAGCTCCGACCAGCTTGCGGCCGAACTCGCACATCTCCTCGATCACCGTGTCCTGCGGGATGGTCTTGTCGTGGTGCACGACGTAGTCGAGCATGCCGTGGATCGCGCCGTACAACAGCATCGCGTTGATCTTCGGTCTGTCGATGGAGAAAACGCCGGCGTCACGACCACCACTGAGCAACGCCGACAGCATCAGCAGGTGACGGTTCGCCGCCGAGACGCCGGTCTGCACGTCCTTGGCGCCTGACGCGTGCGCGAACAACGCGTCGTGCAGATGAGAGTTGATCATGTAGGCGTTGATCATCTCCACGATCCACATCTCCAGCCTGCCGACCCAGTCGTCCTCGGGCAACCGGGACAGCAGGAGTTCCTGCTGCGCTATCAACCGCTCCACCAGGCGTTCCTGCAGTGCGGCGACGAGATGGGACTTCGACTGGAAGTACAGGTAGAACGTTCCCTTCGCGACCCCGGCGGCCACCGTCACGTCGTCGACCGTCAGCGAGGACAGTTCCTTGTTGACGATGATCCGTTCCGCCGCGTCCAGGAGCAGGCCGCGTTTGTCCGCTGTGTTCCGCGCCGTCGTCATCCCCATCCTCACGCCCACCGATGCTGCCGCGCCCCAGTATGCGCAGTGCGGTCGCCGCACCGGTTCGAGATGTGGCGAATGCCGAACCAGGTCAGGCACTCACCACCGACACATTGTCCTGCACCACCTGTGGCACCACCACCGGGGGATCCTTCAACCGTGCGTTCACGACAGCCGCCGCCAGGACGGACGCGGTCGCTCCGACCAGGACGGTCAGGTAGCCCACCTGGCCGGCCAGTGCGACGGCCACCGCGCCTCCCAGCAGCGACACGAACGTGCCGACACTCGCCAGCACGGTGAAGTCGCTCGCGGCCGTCGCGGGCCGGGTGAAGTCCATCGTGATCGCGTTGATGACAACCGACCCGGCGGCGTACACGGCACCGAACGAGCACAACGCGACGGTCGTCATGAGGAACGGCGCGTGGCCGAGAGCCATCGGGCTGAACCCCAGCAGCGCCAGGCCCTGTGCCCCGCAGGACAACGCGAGCACGCGCCTGCGGCCGAGGCGTTCGACCAGCAACCCCGCGCCGAGCGCTGCCACCCCGCCGACCGAGCTGACGGCGATGCCCACGACCAGCCCGACGCGATCAGCCGACCAGCCCGCGTCGACGAGCATCGGCGGCACCATCGCGTATGCGCCGGCAACACCGATCCAGCTCAGCGGCAGCAGGAACAGGGTCCAGCGGACGACGCCCGGCACCTTGAACACGGTCACCACCGCGCGGAAACCGGGACGCTCGCCCATGTCGGCGTACTCCGGTTCGCGGTACCGGACGAGCGGCCACAGGGGGACGGCGGTGAGCACGGCGAGCGACAGGACGGCCGCGTGCCAGCCCCACTGGGAGTACACGAACAGCACCGCGCCGCCGCCCAGCATGTTGCCGACGTACCCCCCGGCGAACCGCACGCCGCTGCCCACGCCGCGATCGTGCGGTTCCAGCGCACGGACGGCGAGCGCGTCGGCCGCCACGTCCTGCACGGCCGCGGCCTGCACCACCACCAGCACGACGACCATCAGCAGGCCGTAGTCGCCGACGGGGTCCAACGGCAGCAACGCGATCAGCACCGCGGCCATCAACGGCTGCAGCACCAGCAGCCACGAGCGGAAGTGGCCCCTGCGCCCGCCGAACCTGTCGAGCAGCGGCGCCCAGAGGAACTTGGCCGCGAACAACAGACCGACCGAGCTGACGAGAGCGATCTGACTCAGCGACGCGCCCCGGTCGCGCAGGATCACCACCAGCGCCATGTACACGAAGTTGATCGGCAGGTACTGGCCCGCGTGCAGCATCCCGAGCAACCGGAACGTGTCCCGCCTCGATGCTCCGTTCACCCGAAGCTCAACTCCGGCAACTCGGCCAAGCCGCCGTCCTGCGCGGCCCGCTTGTGCTCGTCGTGGTCGATCCTCATCACCGCGGCCCTGACGTGATCCGCCAGCCCGCCGCGCGGGACCGTTCGGCGTAGAAGCCCGCGTACCGGCCACGGCGTTCGATCAGTTCGTCGTGCGTGCCGAGCTCGATCACCGTGCCGGCGTCGATCACCGCGATCTGGTCGGCGTTGACGACGGTCGAGAGCCGGTGGGCGATCACGACGATGGTCTTGCCCCGCGCGGCGAGTGCGCTCATGCCCGCTGCCACCGCGGCCTCGTTCTCCGGATCGAGCGCCGCGGTCACCTCGTCGAGCAGCACGATCGGCGTGTCCTTCAACAGGGCACGGGCGATCGCGACACGCTGACGCTCACCGCCGGACAGCGACAACCCGCCCTCGCCGACCCGCGCCTGCCAGCCGTCGGGCAGGCGTTCGACGACCTCGTCCAGCCGGGCTGCGGTGACCGCCTCCCGCACCTGCTCGTCCGTGGCGTCCGGTGCGGCGAGCCGCACGTTCTCCTCGATCGTGCCGTCGAAGAGGTAGTTGTCCTGGAAGACGATGGACATCTGGTCCATCAGGTCGCCGGAGGCCAGGTCTCGCACATCGGTCCCGCCGATCCGCACCGCGCCGCTGTCGACGTCCCAGAACCGCGCGATCAGCCGCAGCAGCGTGGTCTTGCCCGCGCCGGACGGTCCGACGAGCGCGGTCATCGCACCGGCCGGGATGGTCAGCGAGAGCTCGCGCAGCACCGGCCGCCCGTCGTAGGAGAACGTGACGTCGTCGAACTCGATCTCCGCCGTGGCCGGTGGTGCCGACGTGCCCGGTTCGGGCAGCGGGGCCGCGGTGAGCACCTCCGACACCCGTTCGACGGCGATGTCGGCGGACCGGATCGCGCCGAAGAGGTTGCCGACCTGGGCGAGCGGCTCCACGAACCGGGTGGCCAGCACGAGCAGCGCCACCACGTCGGGCACCGTCAGCTCACCACCCAGGGCGAGCCACGTGCCAGTGATCAGCACGATCGTGAAGCCCAGCTGCACGACGCCGACGTACACCAGCTGCGGCACCGTGAGTCTGGTCAGCGCGCTGCGGAAGGTGCGCCGCTGCTCGTCCAGCGCCCGCTCCATCGGCGCGAAGCCCTCGAGCGCGCGCCCGGTGGACCGGAAGACCGGCTGTGCCTGGGCGAACTCGATCGCCCTCCCCGCCGCCTCCGCCGACGCGTCGTCCATGATCCCCTGGGTGTCCCGCACCACGGGACCCGACCACCTCGTCACGATCATCGCGGCGGGCACGGTCACCAGGAACGCGACGCCCATCCGCCAGTCGATGAAGAACACCCCGGCGACCACGGTCGCGGGCGTGGCGATCGACTGCACCAGCTCCGGCCAGACGTGCGACACGACACTCGCCGCCGACGGCGTCGACTGTGCGACGGCGCGCGCCAGCCGGCCCGACGGGTTGCCCACGAACCAGCCGAGCGGCAGCCGCCGCAGGTGCCGCCCGACGTCGTGCTGCAGGTCCCGCATGATCTCGTTGGCGGTGCGGTAACCGAGCGCCTTGGCCCACGACACCCCGGCGAGGTAGGCGAACCCGAGCACGACGACCACGCCGAGCCACCGCACGGCGGCGTCGAGATCAGGCGGGGTGGCCAGCACGGCCCGCAGCAAGGGGATGATCGTCACCAGCAGGCAGCCCTGCAGCACGCCGATGACGACGTACCTGCCGGTGAGCATGTTCAACATCCGGCCGTGCGGCCAGATCTGCAGCAACCGCTTGATCACTGGACCGCCTCCGTCGTCATCTGCTGGATGAACCACATCCGCGCGTACTTGCCGTCGCGTTCGACGAGCTCGTCGTGGGTACCGCGCTCGATGATCCGGCCACCGTCGAGCACGAGGATCTGGTCGGCGTGCGCGATGGTGTGCAACCGGTGTGCCACCACGAGAAGCGTCCGGTTCCTGGTCAGTTCGGACAGCGCTTCCTGGACGGCGACCTCGTTCTCCGGATCCACCATGGCGGTCGCCTCGTCCAGCAGCACGATCGGCGCGTCCTGCAGGATCGCTCGGGCGATCGTCAACCGCTGCCGCTCACCACCGGACAGCACGCCGCCGCGCCCGGTCACCACGGTGTCGTAGCCCTCGGGCATCTTCTCGATCACGTCGTGCATCCGCGCGGCCCGCGCGGCGGCCTCGACGTCGGCGTCCGTCGCGTCCGGCCGGCCGAGCCGGATGTTCTCCCTGACGGTGTCGCGCACCAGCACGACGTCCTGGAACACGATGGCGATCCGCCGCAGCAGCTCGTGCTGCGGGATCTCGCGGATGTCGACGCCACCTATCTCGATGGCGCCACCTGTCACGTCGAAGAAGCGCGGAATCAGCCGGGTCATCGTGGTCTTGCCCGACCCGGACGGCCCGACGATCGCCGTCACCGTCCCTTGTGGACACGACGCGCTGACGTCGTTCAGCACCTTGTTGCTGCCGTCGTAGGAGAAGTCGACGGCGGAAAACCTCACGTCGTACGTGGACGGCACCCGCGGGCGCGTCGGCGCGGGCAGCGACGCCTCGGCGAGCACGTCCGAGACGTGCTGCGCGGCCACACGCGCCTTGCGCAACGACTGCGTGCCCTGCAGCAGCGTCATGAACGGCGCGGGCAGCCCGACACCCACCAGCACGAACGGCAGCAGGTCGACCGGCTGCAGCCAGCCGGCGGCCACGAGTCCCGTTCCCGCACCGAGCACGACCACCAGCACCGACGCGGGCGACAGCAGCGCCATGTTGGCGAACATCGCCTTGCCCGCTTCTCGCGTCCACGCCGCCAGCACGTCGCAGAACTCGTCCACAACGGACGAGAACCGCCGGTACGCGCCGCCGTCCTGGCCGTACGCCTTGATGACCTGGATCCCGTCGACGTACTCGATCGTCGAGTTGTTGATCCTGCGTTGCGCATCCATCAACTGGGCCATCCTGGCCGGCATGGTGCGGTGCGCGATGCGCATGGCCAGCACGGACAACGGCAGCAACGCGAGTGTCACCAGCGTCATCCGCCAGTCGACGGTGACGAGGTAGACGATCGCGGCCAGCGGCAGTCCAACGGCACTGGCGACGTCGAGCATCGCGTGCGCCACCAGGTGGTGCATGTCCTCGATGTCGTCGTCCATCACCTTCTTGAGCTCACCGGAGCCTCGGCCACCGAACCACCCGAGCGGCACGGTGGCCATGTGCCTGGCCAGCCGGGTGCGCAGATGCCGTTGCAGGTCCGCGTCGGCGTAGTGGGTGACGAAGTTGGCGACCACGAGCAGCCCGAGCCGCCCGGCGGCACCGAGCACACCGGCGACGACCCACCACACCACCGCCGATCGCGCTCCACCTGTCAGCAGCAACGCGGCGATCTCGGCCACCGCCACGTAGGGCAGCAGCCCGAGGACGGAGCTCACGAACGCCATCGCGGTGCCCAGGAAAAGCCGTCCCCGCACCGGACCGAGGAGGTCCATGACCCGCAGCCTCTCGGTGTCGCGCTGGCTCGACTCGGCCTCCGCAACAGTAGTTGACGCATCAACAGTCATGGTCACAACAGAAGTCCTCCCCCTGATCACCTCGTGCGTACAGCATACGCATAGGCCCATGGTAAACGAAACCCATTTCCAACAAGCAAGAGGGTCGGCGCGCGAGGAAGCCGTCGGCCACGGCCCCGAGGCCGCCCCGGAAGACGTCCCGAGTCTGCGGCTCCAGCACGGCGGACATCACGTGGGTGCGCGGCGGCCGCGGTCCGCTCGTCCAGGGGTTCCGACTCAGCGCCTCGCCCGCCCCGCCCGCCCTCGCGCCCCGCCCTTCACGACCACGGTGTGCACGGCTTTGACCCGTTGATGCAAAAGGTTCCCAACTAGACCGGCCTGAGTTACAGTGATGACTGACCGTCAGTCATGTTGGTGTGCACGGACTCTGCGACGGTTTCTGGGGATTCACTCAACTTTTCGTCTTCACCACCAAGGGGAAATGGCGTGGTTGCGAATACGAATGTGGTCACCCCGATGCCGCTCATGCGAATCGCGAGCGGTTTCGGGATGACCAAGGCACTGGCGGCGGCCGTGGACCTCGGCCTCTTCAACCACCTGTCCAAGGTCACGACCGCGACGAAGGCGGAGATCTGCCGTGACCTCGGCCTCGCTGATCGACCCGCCGGGATGCTGCTGACCGTCTGCACCGCGATGGAACTGCTCGAGTCGGAAGGCGAGTACTTCCGGAACTCCGCCGTGGCCGAAGAGTTCCTCGTAATGGGCAAGGAACACTACTTCGGCGACTACGTGAAGCTCAAAGACGTCCGCGCCTACCACTCGTGGGATCGGCTGACGGATGCGTTGCGCACCAACGCACCGGTCGGCTGGGACCCGAAGACGCAGGCCACTCCGTTCGAGGGCATCTCGCCGGAAGAGGCCAGGCTGTTCTACTCGGCGATGCGGTCGCTCTCCGCCTACACCGCGGCCACCCTGGCCAGGGCCGTCGACCTCTCCGGCGCGAAGAGGCTGCTGGACGTCGGTGGCGGCAGCGGCATCTACGGCATCGAGCTCGGCAAGGTGAACCCACAGCTCCACACAACGGTGTACGAACTGCCGTCGGTGTGCCCGATGATCGAGCAGGCAGCCCTTGCGGCAGGCATGGCGGACCGCATCTCCGCCGCGCCCGGCAACTTCCTGACCGACGAACAACTTCCCGGCGGACACGACGTCGCACTGCTGTCGACGGTGCTGCACAACTGGGGTCCTGAGTTCAACGTCGTCCTGCTGCGCAAGGTGTACGACGCCATCGAGCCCGGCGGCACGGTCGTGATCTGCGAGCAGTTCATCTCCGACGACAGGGACGGGCCGCTGGAAGGCGCACTGCTGAGCCTCAACATGCTCGTCGAGACCACCGGCGGCGCCAACTACACGAGGGGCGAGTACGAGAGCTGGCTGACCGAGGCCGGCTTCACCGACCTCGAGTACATCGACCTCGATGCAGCCGGGGCCAACGGAACCATGCTGGGACGCAAGCCGCACTGACCGCGACCCTTCGTGACGACGACGCCGCCCGAGGCGCACGCGTGATCAAGGCGTGCACCTCGGGCGTCGTCGTGTCCGAACTGGACGATCCGCACCACCGCAGCTCAGCGACGCCGGGCTGCCACCACACCGGCGATCCACAGCGGCACGGTCGGCCGAGGCACCCCCTGACCAGCATGCAGATCGCACTGTCAGCCACCACCCGACCAGTCGTCGCGTGGACGACCGAAGGATTTGCCGAGAGATGAAGCCTGCGGTCTCCCGCGACTGACTGACGGTCAGTCATAGTGGAATCGCCATAGGTTGATATGGCAATTCCACTATCAGGGGAGGTACTCATGCTCAGTGAGACCCAGTGCAACTGCCCGAACTGCAACGACACGTGCGAGGCCTGCACGTGCACGAACTGCACGTGTCCCACGTGCAGTCACTGAGTGATGTAGTCGCGCGATGACGAGGGCCCCCGGACGCAGTGCGCGCGTCCGGGGGCCCTCCATCAGTATCAGAAAACCAGATGGGTGCGGTAGAACCGCAATTCCGCCTCCAGGCAGGCGATGATCGTCTCGGCGCGCCGGAAGCCGTGTCCCTCACCGTCGAACACGAGGTGCTCGTACGCGATGCCGTTGGCGTCGAGGTCGCGGACCATGGCGTCGGCCTGCGCGGGCGAGACGACCGGGTCCTCCTTGCCCTGCAACAACAGCACGGGACACGTTCCGGGGCCGACGTGGCCGATCGCCGACCGCGCGCGGTAGGTCTCGACGCACTCCGGCAGCGGTCCGAGGAGGCCGTCCAGGTAGTGCGACTCGAAGTCGTGCGTGAGCGCCACGAGTGCCTCGAAGTCCGCGACGCCGAAGTACGACACCGCCGCCGCGAACGTCGGACCGTGCGCTGCGACACCGGTGGTCACCGCACCGAGCGCGGTCGAGCCGCCCGCGGACGGGCCGCGGATCGCGAGCCTCCTGCCGTCGGCCAGGCCGCGTTGCACCAGCGACCGGGCGGCGGCGACGACGTCCGCGACGTCCACGACGCCCCACCGGCCGTTCAACCGCTCGCGATACCTGCGCCCGTACCCGCTGGACCCGCCGTAGTTCACGTCCAGCACGCCGATTCCCCGGCTGGTGAAGAACGCCTTCGCGAGATCGGCCAGCCCGACCTCGTGCCCGGTCGGACCGCCGTGCGCCCACACGACGTACGGGGGCAACTCACCCTCCGGCGCCCGCGCCACCGGGCTGGACGGCGGATGGTCGAGCGCGTACACCGTGTGTCCGCCGATGCCGTCGAGCTCGAGCCTTCTGGGGCGCGGCAGGTACTCGGTGTGCGGCAGCTCCTCCAGTTCGGCCCGCAGGCACTCGGTCGCCCCGGTCGCGACGTCGATGCGCACGACGGCCAGCGGGCGGTCCGGCGCCCCCGCGATGCAGGCGACGACCGTGCCGTCCGCCGACAACGTGGGCATGAACGACGTGTAGGGGGTCGGCACGTCGGTGAGGATCCCGGTGTCCGGGTCGAGCACGCCGAGTCGCAGGTCGCCGCGCCCGTGCAGCACGGCGAGCCGCCCGTCGGGCAACACCGCGAACGTGCGGTCTCCGAGCTCCCACAACGGTTCCGCGAACTCCTCGGCGCGCGGGCACAACGCGCGGACACGGCCGTTCAGGTCCGCGCGGTAGAGGTTCCACCAGCCCGACCGGTCGGACACCGCGTAGAGGGCGTCGCCGCACCACACCGGTGCGAGCACGGACTCGGCCTGGCCGCCCATGACCACGCTGCCGAGCCCGCCGTCGAGGTCCGCCACTCTCAGTTCGGTGCCGTCCCACGGCATGTTCGGGTGGTTCCAGCAGACGAACGCGATCCGGGTGCCGTCCGGTGACGGGGTGGGGAACCCGAAGAAGCCGGCGCCGGACACGACCTCGCGCACGACGCCGGAGCCGTCGAGCGGCACCACCACGATCGACCTGGTGATGCGGTCGTCGTCGTGCCGTTCCCGCACGCAGAACACCGAGGCGCCGTCCGGTGAGAGAGCGAAGTCCGCGTACCGCAGCGCTTCCGGCTCGTGCGGCGCGGGAGTGAGCGCGCGCACGCCTCCGCCGTCGGCCAGGTACACCCGTTGGTCGCTGTAGTTCGAGAACACCACCCCGTCGCGCACGGGGAGGTGGGAAAGGCCTCCGTACTCGTGCACGGTGCTCCGCACGTTCCACGGTGCCGCCAGCTCGATCAGGCCGGAGCGCACGACCGTGCACCGGCCTTCCTCACCCGGTTTCGACTCCTGCCACCAGACCTGCCCGCCCGCCGCCTGCGGGAAGGACAACCTGACGCGGGAGCGCGCGACGTCGGCGGCGCTGATCGGGGACGGCCAGGTGCCGTACGGCAATTCCTTCGGACAATCCTGTGGTCGCGCGGAAGTCACCGGCGTCATTTCGTCACGATAATGATTTTCATACTGAACAACTGGTTTCGGGGGTAGCGCTGGTGCATCTGAGTCCACGTCAGGCACAGATCTTGTCCCTCATCGCCGAAGGTCTGGGAGACAAGGAGATCGCGCAACGACTCGGCATGTCCGCGCGCACCGTCGACTCCCACCTGCAACGGCTCTACGTGCGCTACGGAGTGCACAGCAGAGCCGCGATCATCGCGCGGTGGCTGCTCGAAGGAGGCGTTCCGGAGCCGGTACCCGCCATCGCCGAGTGACCCACCAGGGGACGGCGCGGTCGCCGTCCCCTTCTCGTGCGCCGGATCAGCAGAGCATCATCACGGTGGCCTGGACGAACTTGTCGTTCTTGAACGCGGCCAGCGGGCCGGAGAACGCCTCGGCCGCCGTCTTCGGCGCGGCCGACGGGCCTTCGACGATGAAGTCGCGCTCCTCGGTGATCGTCGCCTTCACCTGCTCGCCGGGGCAGTGCACGCCGCGGTTGCGGACCAGCACGTCGGTGATCTGCGTGACGAGCTCACCGAGGTCGCCCTCTGCCCACGTGGAGACGGTGCCGTCGGTGTCCTCCAACGAGAACCGCTCGAAGACGCGTGCCTCCGCGCGGTCGTCGCCCTGGATCATCAGCATGTACACGCGCCGCTGCACGAGGTCGTCCGGCAACGCGACGAGGTTGGCCTCGACGGTCTCCGGCGATCCCATGAAGCTGTGCGACTGGCAGTCCCACGCGGCCGTGATGCACTTCTGCACCTTGGCCTCGACCTGCTGCGGGGCCCGAGAAATCTCAACAGCCATCGATTTTTCCCCTCCTGCAAGAATTCTTCGCCACGTCCTGAGAGGACTTCACCCACGGTAGTGAGCACGCCGCACCCGGTCGATTGGGCGATTTCACTGACAGGAGAAGGAAGGAGACATGCGCGGAACGCATACCCCTGCACTGAACGATCATTTGACCGCGAGTTCGGGCCACCGCGATCGTGGCTTCATGACCGCACTGACCCGGTACCGCACGGCGTTGGCGATCCCCGGCATGGCCAGGGTCATGGGGGCCGCGTTCGCCTGCCGGCTGCTCGCGGGAATGGTGGTGCTGGCACTGCTTCTGGTCGCACACCGCGCCACCGGCAGCTATGCGAGCGCAGGAGCCGTGTCCGGCGCCTACGCCGTGGCGCTCGCGTTCACCTCACCGCTGTGGGGCCGGATCGCCGACCGCCGCGGCCCGCGAACCGCGCTGGCCGTCGCGTCGGTGCTCCAGTCGACCTGCTTCACCCTGTTCGTCCTGACCGCGATGACGCAACCGTGGCCGCCCGCGCTGACCGTGCTGGCGTTCCTCGCGGGCGCGTGCACCCCACCGGCCGGCGCCATCTCGAACACGGTGATCGCCCGGGTCACCGACGAGGAGGCGAAGCGCACGCTGTTCTCGTTGTCCGGCCTGCTCACCGAGACCGTCTTCATCGCGGGCCCGCTGATCGTGGCCGGTGTCGTCGCGGTGCTGGCACCGATCTACGCGGTGGTGGTCACCGCCGTGACCTCCGCGGCGGGCACGTGGTGGCTGCGCGGCGCACGGGCCGTGCGCGCCATCGAACTAGACCGTCTCGAAGACGTGGAAAACCTGGCTCTGCACCGGAACCCGAGGCTCGCACACCTGCTGGCGGTAGTCGTGCTGGGCGCGTTCTCGTTGGGAGCGCTGGAAGTCTCGCTGGTCGCCCACGCCGACGGCTTGCGGATGAGCGCGGGTGTGCTGCTCGCCGCCATGGCCTGTGGTGGCGCGTTGGGCAGTTTCCTTTACGGCGGCATGAGGTTGCCGGGATCGCCGCTCCTGCAACTGGTCGGCGCACTCACGTTGTTCGGTCTGCTGGTGGCCACGATCGGGCTGGGCCCTGGCGCGGTGGCAACCCTCGTGGTGCTCACCGTAGCCGGCGCGGTGAACGGACCGTCCGACGCGCTGCAGACCATGCTCGTCGGCGACTACAGCACCGACGCCACCAAATCGCAGGCGTTCGCGGTGCTGATCGCGGCCAACTGGGTCGGCTTCGCGGCGGGCAACGGGATCGCGGGCGTGCTCGTGGAGCGCTACTCCCCTGGGGCCGGGGCGGTGGCCGCCGCAGTCACCACCGTCGTCGCGGCGGGGTCGCTGCTGGTGCCGCTGGCGAGGAAACGGACTCCGGTCGCCGGCTGACGTCTGGTGGGCAGGCGAAGGCGCGACCGCGGCGGTCGGTGCGCGCGAGGGCGTGCACCGGCATCGCGGGCGTGGTCGTGGGGCGCTCCTCCCCCAGGCGCCACCTCGACCACGCTCGCGATCACCTACTCGTACCTCCGCCCAGAAATCCCACCCCGACCACCAACCGAAGCCCGGTCCGGCAACGAAGCCGCAGCCGCCCGCACCGACTCCACCATCGACGACACCGCTGGCACCCTCCGCGCACCCGCAGGACACGCGAGGTACAGACGCCGGCGCGGAATCTCGTCACACGGCCGACGCACCACAACGTCACGGCGCACGCTCGGCACCGCGAGCGACGGGAACAGCATCACCCCCACCCCGGAAGCGACCAGTCCCTGCTTGCCAGTCCAGTCGTCGCAGTGCACGGACACCGCCGACACGAAACCGTCGAGCGGCCCGAGGCAGTCCGGATGCGCGCCGTCGATCCACGTGTCGTCGCTGAGGTCCGCGAGCGTCAGCCGCTCGCGCGCGAACGGGTGGTCGCGCGGCAACGCCACCAGCAGCTCGTCCTCGACGAGCGGGACGAGCTCGATCCCGTCGAGGTCCTGCGCGTGCAGGTCCCACTCCGTCACCAGCGCGAGATCGAGCCGGCCGGCACGCAGGTCGGCCAGGTGGCGTTCCGGGTCGGTCTGCGGCACGAACGGCTTGGCAGCGCGCGGATTCCTCGTCACGTAGTCGTGAAACGCCCGCGGCAGCAACGTGGTGTTGGCGCTGCTGAAGGAGCCGATGGTCAGCGAGCCGCCGTCGCCGCCGAGCGCCGAGAGCTGGCGTTCCGCGCGATGAAGGCGATCCAGCACACCGCGGGTGTGTTCGACGAGCAGCGCGCCCGCGGGCGTCAGCGAGGCGCCCGTCGGCGAGCGCACGAGCAGCGGCACGCCCGCCTGCCTTTCCAGCGCGGCGATCTGGCGCGAGACCGACGGCTGGGTGCGGCACAGTGCCGCGGCCGCACCGGTCATCGACCCGTGGTCGGCGACCGCCACGAGCGCGCGCAACCGGTCGAAGTCGAACATGCGGCCAGCGTATCGGTAGGGGATTTCCCCGGCAGGAGTTCACCGCACGGGTGGTTCACCGACTGGGTGCCCCGCCGGGCCCCTCCTACAGTCGCACGCATGCGGGAGAGCACGGCGCGGGCCGTCACCGAGATCAGCTGCTTCGCGTTCGCGGGCACCCCGGACTCGGTGACGCGCAGTGTGTACGCACTACCCCGCACCATCGTCGGGCACACCTGGTACGCGCTGCTGGTGGAGAGCGAGCGTGCGGCCGACATCCGGGTCTTCTCCCGCACCCACGCCGACGACGACAGCGGCCCGGTCGCGAGCTGGCACGGTGCGAGCCTCGGCGCGCTGCCGATCCGGATCATGTCGCTGCTGATGAACGCCGGTGACGGCATCGAGGCGGCGTTGGGCGAGCACGGCGGCTTCGTCGAGCACGGCCTGGTTCCGTGCCCGCCCACCCCGCGTGGCGCGTTCGGTCACGCGCTCGGTGCCTACGCCGCGGACCGTTCCGTCCGCGCCTTCGTGATCGCGCTGTAAGCCGTGCACCACTGGGGCATGTACTGCTTCAGCGGACCGCGCCGTCAGCTGGCGGTCCAGCTGTTCGCGCTCCCCCGCGACATCATCCGCAAGGACCTGGTCGTCCTGTTGCTGAGCACCGACGACCAGGGCGGCGCGTGGATGTTCGTCCGCGACGGCGACCTCACCGCGGTCCACGAGTGGCAGGCCGCCTCGCTCGACGACCTGCCGGAGGCGGTGCTGTCCCTGCTGTCGTCCGAAGTCGGTCCCGCCGACGCCGTTTCCGTCCTCAGTGGACTGTATCCGTTCGTCGCCGGGTCTCCCGCGCTGCCACCGGCATCGGCTCGCGGCGCGTTCGGCCTGCCGCTGGACGGGTTCGCCGGCGACAGCGCGCGGGCCTGCGTGCTCTACTCCGGCGCGCTGTGAACCCCGAAGAGGTTCAGCCGGTAGCTGCCCACCTTGCGGGCCGCGAACCACCGCAGCGCGGGCAGCATCACCCGGTACCGGACCGGCAGCGCCCGCCGGACGGCGACCTGCGGCTCTGCGACCGTCCGGGACTCGCGCAGCCGCAGACCGATCCCCCAGTCCTCGATCCGCCGCGGTTCGTCGCACGCCCACGTCATGACGGCGTCGACCTTCTTCAGCGAGTCGTGCTGGTGCTGGAAGTCCATCATGAGCCGGGAACCGGTGTCGAAGGCGACCTCGGCACCCGGAAAGCTGCTGGAAATCAGGGACAGTGCAGTGCGAACGTCCTCTTCGGACAGGTAGAGCAGCACCGCCTCGCTGATGATGAGGTACGGCCCATCGCTCTCCCGCACGACGTCGGTCCACGCGTGATCGAGCACCGAGCAGGCGATCATCGTCCGCCGCTCGTCGTCGGCGAAGAAGTGGCGCCGCAGGTCGATGACGTCCGGCAGGTCCACGTCGAACCACCGCACGGCACCGTTGTCGAGCCGCTCGAACCGCGTGTTGAGCCCGGTGCCGATCTCCACCACGGTCCCGCCGGGATGCCGGGCGAGGAACGCCCGCACCCAGCCGTCGAAGATGAGCGTGCGCAACACGGACCCGAGCAGGCTGCGGCCGCCGTCGAACTTGGCGAAGTCGTAGTCGATCGAGCCGACCATCTCCACGGCCTTGGCGTCGTGCAGCGCCGGCCGCTTCTTCCTCGACTCGACCGCCCTGCCGTACAACGGGATCAGCAGGGTCTCCTGGGTGGTGCCGAGCGAAAGTCGTCGTCTCCCCATGATTGCCACCGTAACAGGAAGGTTCGGTGACGCGGATCCGTTCCGGCGCAACAACTTCAGGCCCACCGCAAGCCCTCTTCGCGAGCGAGGAGGGCCACTGCGGCGCGCGTTACGTCGGAAGCCCCTGCGCCGCGATCACGAGAGCTTCCGCCGTCGCCGCCGCCAGGGACTCCGGCGTCTCGGTGTTGAACGCGTGGTGCTCCACGGTCACCCGCAACGCACTGTTGATCATCGCCGCCTGGATCGCGGTGACCAGGTCGGGCTCGGCCAGGCCCGCGCGGTGGGCGAGCGCCTCGGCGAACGCGGGTTCCGCCTCCCGGTGCGCTTCCAGCCAGACCGCGCGCAGGCCCGGTTCGGTCCGGGCCAGCCGGACCAAGTTCATCATCGCCGTCAGCTCGCCGGGCGATCCGATGCGGCCGGACGTGAGCATCACGAGCAGGTCCGAGACGCCCTGGTCGCGGCGCCACGCACGCAGGCACGCGGCCGTGTGCTCGATCCCGCCGGTCAGCAGCGGCATGACGCAGCTCTCCTTGCTCGGGAAGTAGCGCCACAGCGTGCGCACGGAGATGCCCGCCTCGGCCGCGATCTCCTCGGCGGACGTGCCCGCGACCCCCTTGGCCAGGAAGAGGCCGACGGCCGCGCGCGCCACCTCGAGGCGAGTCTCCGCCTTGCGCCGTTCGGTCAGCGGCGGTCGTCCGGTGCGCTCCGAAGTGCGGGTCTGCTGGTTGGGCATGTCACCTCCGTCCGGACATCCTACTTCTTGTCCTTCAGCGACATACTGGCACTCCGTGCCAATAAGTGGCTATGGTGGGGGGTATGAACAACGATCTGAACGGCAGCAGCGTCGTCGTGACCGGCGGCGGATCGGGCATCGGGCGGGCCGCGGCCCTCCAGTTCGCGCAGCTCGGCGCGAAGGTGGTGGTCGCCGACATCAACGCCGAGGCGGCCAAGACGGTCACCGAGGAGATCACCTCGGCCGGCGGCACCGCAGTCGCCGTGGCGGGTGACCTGACCGAGTCCGCCGTGGTCGACGAGGTGGTCGCGACGGCGGTCGAGCAGTTCGGCGGCCTGGACGTGCTCGTGTGCAACGCCGGGATCACCGACTCGATGAGCGCGGCGGCCGACGTCACCGACGCGGAGTGGGAGCGCGTCCTCGGCGTCAACCTCACCGCGCCGTTCAAGCTCACCCGTGCCGCGTTGCCGCACATGCTCGCCAAGGGCAAGGGCTCCATCGTCTACACCGCGTCGGAGGCGGGCCTGCGCGGCAGTGCCGCCGGCCTCGCGTACACGACGTCGAAGACCGGCCTCATCGGACTGACGCGCTCGGTGGCGGTCATGTACCGGGAGTCCGGCATCCGCGCGAACGCCATCGCACCGGGCGGTGTGGCCACGGGCATCGCACTGAACATGGACCCCGCCGCGCACGGACCTCAGGTCTTCGGCAGGTACATGCAGAACATCGGCCGTGTCTCGCAGGCGGAGGAGCAGGCCAACGCCATCGTCTTCCTCGCCTCCGACGCCGCCTCGAACATCAACGGCGTCGTCCTCCCGGTCGACAACGGCTGGTCCGCGGTCTGAGAAACCCCACCCAGCGAAAGGTTCTCCCGTGCTTTCCGAAGACCTCGGCTTCGATCCCGACGAGCTCCGCGCCAGGTACCGGGCCGAACGCGACCGCCGCATCCGTCCCGACGGCTCCGCGCAGTACCGAGACGTCACCGGTGAGTTCGGCTTCTACGCCGACGACCCGCACGCCGATCCGCACTTCAACCGTGAAGCGCTGCACGACGAGGTGGACGTCGTCGTCATCGGCGGCGGCCTCGGCGGCCTGCTCGCCGCGGCACGGCTGCGGCAGGCGGGCGTCGGCTCGATCCGGGTGGTGGAGAAGGGCGGCGACTTCGGCGGCACCTGGTACTGGAACCGCTATCCGGGACTCCACTGCGACATCGAGTCGTACGTCTACATGCCGTTGCTGGACGAGCTCGGGCACGTCCCCGCGTGGAAGTACGCGCCAGGCGAGGACATCCGGCGGCACGCCCGTGCCGTCGGCGAGCACTTCGACCTCTACCGCGACGCGTGCTTCCAGACCGCGGTCACCGGCCTGAGCTGGGACGAGGATGCGGCCAGGTGGATCGTGTCCACCGACCGCGGCGACCGGATGCGGGCGCGGTACGTGGTGATGTCCAACGGCACTCTGGACCGGCCGAAGCTCCCCGGGATCCCCGGCATCGACACGTTCCGCGGGCACACATTCCACACGAGTCGCTGGGACTACGGCTACACCGGGGGTGACGCGAACGGGAACCTCAGCGGACTCGCCGACAAGCGCGTCGCCCTGATCGGCACCGGCGCGACCGCGATCCAGGTCGTGCCGCACCTCGGCCGCGACGCGCAGCAGTTGTACGTCTTCCAGCGCACGCCGTCCACTGTGGACTACCGCGCCAACAGGCCGACCGACGACGAGTGGGCGGCGTCACTGCGGCCGGGGTGGCAGCGCGAGAGGATGGAGAACTTCCTCGGCATCGTCAGCGGCGACGAGACCGACGAGGACCTGGTCGCGGACGCGTGGACCGGCAGCGCCCGGCTGTTGCGGAAGATGACCGCGGGCCAGGACCGCGGCTCGCTCACGCCGGAGGAACGCGAGCGCGCCGAGGAGCTCCTCGACTTCCGGAAGATGAACCAGATCCGCGCCCGCGTCGACGAGATCGTGCAGGACCCGGAGACCGCCGAGCTGCTCAAGCCCTGGTACCGCTACGCCTGCAAGCGGCCGACGTTCAGCGACGAGTACCTCCAGACCTTCAACCGCCCCAACGTCACCCTCGTCGACACGGCCGACCACGGCGGCGTCGAGCGCGTCACGGAGAACGCGATCGTGGTCGGCGACCGCGAGTACGAGGTGGACTGCATCATCTTCGCCACCGGTTTCCAGGTGGCCATGTCGGACATGATCACCGGCCGGCTGCCGGTGCACGGGCGCGGCGGCACCCACCTGTTGCAGCACTGGAGCCGGGGCCCGCGGACGCTGCACGGCTTCTACTGCAACGGTTTTCCGAACCTGTTCACCATGGGGGCGGTGCAGAACGCCGCGTCGGTGAACTTCGCGCACGTCCTCGACGAGCAGGCGAGCCACATCGCGGCGGTCGTGGCGGAGGCGGGCAAGCGCGGCGCCCGGTGGGTCGAACCGAGCGAGGAGGCGGTGGACGCCTGGGTGTCGGCGCTCGGCGAGAACGCGGAGGAGCTCCACCGGTTCTACCTCGAATGCACTCCCGGCTACTACAACAACGAGGGCAAGCCCCACCCGCGCCGGGGTTTCGCCAAGGGTGCCACCGCTTTCCACGCCCTCCTCCGTGACTGGCGGCGGAACGGCATGGACGACGTCATGGTGATGCCCGGATGAATCCCTTCCACGGCACGAACGGCATCGCGTTCGGCCCGGACGGGCGCCTGCACGTGGCCGATTTCCTCGGTGGACGCATCAGCGCCGTCGACCTCTCCACGGCCGAGGTCGAGGTGGTCGTGCCGGCGGGCGGCGTCGTCCAGTCACCGGACGACATCGCGTTCGGCGCCGACGGGTCGATGTACATCACCGACCTCGTGCCCGGCCGGGTCTGGCGGCGCGACCCGCTCGGCGAGCTCACGCTGGTCAGCGACGAGGTGAAGGTGCCGAACGGCATCACCTGTGCGGGAAACCGGTTGTTCGTCAACGAGATGCGCCCCGGCGGGCGGCTGCTGGAACTGTTCCCCGACGGCGGCGAGCCCGTCGTGCTCACCGGCGACCTGCCGATGGCCAACGCGATGCAGCTCGGCCCGGACGGCCACCTCCACTACCCGCACATGCTGACCGGCGAGGTCCACCGGATCTCGCCGGACGGCGGCACCCCGGAGCTCGTCGCCGACGGCGTGTACATGCCGGTGGCGGTTCGTTTCGACCGCGAAGGCGCTCTGCTGGTCCTCTCCGCCGGCCCCGAGGGTGACATCACGCGCATCTCCCCCGACGGACGGCGGCAGGTGATCACGACCGGAATCTTCGGCTTGGACAACGCCGCGGTCGACGAGGACAACCACGTGTACGTCTCCAGTTTCGCGAGCGGTGGCATAGCGGAGGTCCACCCGGACGGCGGGATCCGCCAGATCGTGCCGCAGAGCCTCGTCGGGCCGTACGGTCTCGCGGTCGACCGCACCGGCACCCTCCACGCGGCGGACCACTACCGTGTGGCCGGCGAGCGCACCCTCAGCTCCACGCACGGCATCGCCGCCGGCCGGGACGAGCTGCACACGACCTCGCAGTACGGCGAGGTGCGCACAGGACGGAGGGTGCGCGCCAAGGGTTTGCGCTGCCCCCTCGGCATCGCGGTGCGCGACGACGGTGCCCTCGTGGTCGCGGAGACAGGTGCGGGACGGATCATCGCGATCGACGCCGACGATGCGATCACGGTGGTGGCGAACGGGTTCTCCGAGCCGGTGGACGTGACGTTCGACGCTCACGGGCGGTGCTACGTCAGCGACGAGCAGGGCGTCGTGCACCGGGTCGACGACGGGCAGCCGATCGCGGAAGGTCTTGCCGCGCCACAGGGCATCGCCGTCAGGGGTGACGAACTGCTCGTCGTGGAGGCGGGCCGGGGGCGAGTGCTGGCGATCGGCCTGGTGACCGGTGACATCAGGACCGAGGCAGGCGATCTGCCGCTCAGTCCTCCTGGAACGGCCCGCGCGTTGTTCACCCACGGCATGCCGGGATGCCCGCGCGCGTTCACCGGGCTTGCCGTCGCACCGGACGGCACCCTCCACGTGTCCGGACGTGGCACCGTGCTCCGGATTCCGCACAAGTAGGTTGCCCGTCATGACTGCTCAGCCAGAACTGCGGGAAGTCGCTCCCGGCGTCCACGCCTGGATCCAGCCGGACGGCACCTGGTGGATCAACAACGCCGGCGCGGTGCACGCGGACGGCGAGGTCGTCGTCATCGACACCTGCGCGACCGCCCGCCGCACCCGGCTCTTCCTGGACGCGCTCGCCGCAGCCACCGGCGACGCGCCGATCAGGCTCGCGGTGAACACGCACCTGCACGAGCACACCCGCCAGGGCATCCTGCAGGACTTCATCCTGGCCAACACCCCGCCCGCGTGGTCGCCCACCCCCGACTGGGGTGTCGAGGCCGTGCGCCCGCCCACCGTCTCGTTCCGCGACGAGATCACGCTCCACGCGGGCAGTGCCCGGCTGCACTGCGCGGTGTGACAGGCCGGCGCCGGTCCCGACGTGGATGAACGGCGCTTTTGTCCACCTCAGGTGAACAAATGCGCCGTTCATCCGTCAGTGACCGCCGATCACCAGGTTCACGAGTCCACTGTGGAGCGCTCAGGCCAGCCGCTCCGCCGTCTCGTCGAGCCTGCGGGAGTTGACCGGGTCGGGCGCGCGGAGGTGCAGCTGCCTCGCCGTGTCGAACGCGCGCCCTGCCGCGTCCAGATCGCCCGTCTCAGCGCGAACTCCGGCAACGTCGAGATAGGCGGCGACGGCGAGGTGCAGGTCGTCCGTGTCGCGGTAGAGCCGCGCTGCGACGGCGAACTCGTCGGCTGCGGCGGCAGCGTCTCCGAGAACGCGAAGGCTCTGGCCGAGTTCGCGGTGCGTGAGGGCCAGGGTCATCTTGTTGTCGGCCTCTTCGACGGGTGCCAGCGCGGAGCGGAAGTACCGGACCGCGTCGTGGTGCCGGTCCGCCCGCGCGTGCACCTGGCCGAGCGACACCAGGGAATCCCCTTGCTGGCCGACGAGATCGTCCTCTCGCGCGATCGCCAGTGACCGTTCGAGATCCGCGACACCTCCGGCGAAGTCACCGAGCAACGACTTCGCGTCGCCGAGGTTCTGCAGAGTGATGGCCAGGTAGCCGCGGTCGTCGGCCGCCGTGAACAGTTCCAGCGCGGCCTCGTACGAGGCGACGGCACGGACGGTGTCGCCCAGTTCGTTGTACATCCAGCCGAGGTTGTTGTGTATCCCCGCTTCCCGTTGCGTGTTGCCGGTCTCCTTGGCGATGGCCAGACACCGTTGCTGTTCCCGCACCGCCTCGTCGACGCGTCCCAGGTGCACGAGCGAGATCGAGAACTGCACTCGGACCGGAACCTCGGCGTGGGTGGCGTCGAGCTTCATCACGGCGTCGACCGCGTACCGGTGCAGGGACGCGCCGAGCGACCACGTGCCGCGGTGCTCGAAGTAGCCGCCCAGCAGGAACGGGATCCGCCACGCCTCCACGTGTCTTCCCGTGGACACCGCGTGGTGGACCAGTGCCACGAGGTTGGACCTCTCGCCGTCCAGCCACGCCAGTGCCTCCAGCGCCTTGTCGAACGGCGCCGCCGGGTCGGCCTCGACGATGGCCGGGCGGTAGGGCAGGAGCAGCCGGTCCGCCGCGGCCAGCTTGCCGACGTACCACGCGTAGAGCCGGTCGAGCGCCGCCTCGCGGCTCTGCGGGTCCTCCTCCGTCCGCGCGCGTTCGTTGGCGTACAAGCCGATCAGGTCGTGGAACACGTACCGGCCGGGTGTGCGGCTGTCGAGCAGATGAGCGTCGTACAGCACCTCCAGCAGCCGGCCGCCGCGTCCGGCGTCGATCGCGTCCAGCGCGGCGGCGATCTCGGGTGTGGCGTCGAGGTCCGGCACGAGGCCGAGGCGCCGGAACACCCTGCGCGCCGCGGGTTCGAGACGCTCGTACGACAGCCCGAACACAGAGCGCACGGCGGCCTGGTCGTCGTCGTCGACCGCGAGAGCGCTCAGCCGGTTGCGAGTCACGTCCGAGACGAAGTCGGTGAGGCGGCGGCGGGGCTGGTCCAGCAGGTTCGCGGCGGCGATCCGCAGTGCCAGCGGCAGGTGACCGCAGGCCTCGGCGAGGGCGGCCGCGGCGTCGGGTTCGGCGGCGATCCGCCGGCCGCCGAGCAGCGCCATGAGCAGTTCGAGGGACTCGTACGGGTGCAGCGGCGTGAGCAACAGGCGGCGCGCACCGTTGATCGCGACCAGACCGCCGAGACGGCTGCGCGAGGTCACCAGCGTGACCGTCGTGGACGTGCCGGGCAGCAGCGGCCGCACCTGGTCCGCGTTGTGCGCGTTGTCCAGCAGCACGAGCATCCGGCGGTCGGCGACCAGCGACCGGTAGAGCGCGGCGGCGCTGTCGAGGTCCTGCGGGACGTGTTCGGCACGAACGCCCAGTGCCCGCAGGAACTCGCCGAGCGCGTGCGCCGCGTCGACCGGCTCCGTGGTGGCCGCTCCGCGCAGGTCGGCGTAGAGCTGGCCGTCGGGGAAGTCCGCCCGCCGCAGGTGCGCCCACTGCAGCGCCAGCGCGGTCTTGCCGACACCGGCGGCACCCGCGATCGCCGAGATCGTCACCAGGGCGGCGCCGGCCACCGCGTCGTCCAGCTCGCTGAGCTCCTCGGTGCGCCCGCTGAAGTCGCGCGGCGGGGCGGGCAGCTGCGCCGGCCGGGGACGGCGCGGCCGCACCGGGAGGTCCAGTGCCGGATCGGCACGCAGCACCTCCTGGTACCGCGTGTGCAGCGCGTCGGACGGATCAACGCCCAGCTCGTCGCGCAGCACCTCCCTCGTCTGGTGGTAGGTCGCGAGCGCGTCCGCCTGCCTGCCGCAGCGGTACAGCGCCAGCATCAGCTGGGCCCGGAACCGTTCGTGCAACGGGTGCCGCGCCACCACCTCGGTCAGTTCCGCCACGAGATCGTCGTGCCGGCCGAGCTCCAGGTCGACGTCCACCCGCTCGGCCAGCACCGCGAGCCACCGGTCGGTCAGCGCCTCCGACACGGCCAGCACGGCCGGCACGTCGGCGAACTCGGCCAGCGGAACACCGTGCCACAACGCCAGCGCCTTGCGCAGCACCCCGGCACGCCGCCCCGGATCGACGGTCGCGTGGGCGTCGGCGACCAGCTGCCGCATCTCGTCGGCGTCGCACTCCCCCGGTTGCACGACGAGCCGGTAGCCCGCGGGCCCGTGCACGATCCGCGCCGGGTCACCGAGTTTCTTCCGCAGCCGATGCACGTACAGCTGAAGCGTTTTCCGTGCGGACGCGGGCGGGCTGGCCTCCCAGAGCGCCTCGGCGAGCGCTTCGGCGGACACCGGCGAGTTGGCGTCGCAGAGCAGCACGGCCAGCAGACGGCGGAGCATCGGCTGGTCCAGATCGACGTCTTTTCCCTCCACCGCGACGCGGAGCGGGCCGAGCACACCGAACTCCGTCTTCATGAGGGCCTCCCCCACCACGACAGTGGCACCGCGGCGATGAAACCGCAGTGAAACCGATCGCGTTCACGGTGATGGCGTAGTCGCAAACAGCGGCGCATCAGAAAGAGGGGGCTATTACATGGCAACGGGAAAGCTCAAGTTCGGGGCCGTCGGCGCGGTAGCGGCCGCGCTGGCATCGACACTGCTCGCGGGACAACCGGCCGCAGCGCAGACCGGAGGACCGTCCGTGCTGGCTGACAGGTCCTGCCGGGTGACCCAGTGGATCTGCGTGACCGCACCGCTCTGGGTCCCCGCCGGCGCGACTCCCCACATCGCCACCACGGGCATCCCCTGGAATGCCCCGTGGGAACCCGGTCAGCCGGAGCCGGTCAACTCGTTCGTCCTCATCCGGTACATGGACGGGCCGGGCGACCCTGAGATCGTGCGCGACAACAAGAAGCGAGGGGAAGAGCACGACCGGTGGTTCAGCGGCTGGCGGGCCGGCAACTACAGGGCGGAGCTCCACTGCCCGTACCAGTGCCCCGGCGCCATGCTCTACTTCGACAACTGACCCAACGAGGGGTGCGGTCAGATCTCGCGGACGATCCGGCCGGTGACGGCGCCGAGCTTGTCGGGGTTGGCGACGTTGTGGAGGGCGACGATCCGGCCGGTGTCGTCGAGGTCGAGTGTGAGCGTGGCGATCACCCGTCCGGCGCCGGTGAACACCACGCCCACGCCGCCGTTGAGCTCGACCAGTTCGGCGCTCATGTCCGCGATCTCGACGCCCTGGTAGGGCCGCGTGCCGATGGCCGCGAACCAGGTGGCGACCTTGTCCGCGCCGATGACGGGACGCATCGCCTGGCGCACCTTGCCGCCGCCGTCCGTCCACAGTGTCACGTCCGGCGCGAGCAGCTGCATCAGGGTGTTGATGTCACCACCGGTCGCGGCCGCGAAGAACCGTTCGGTCACCTCGCGCTGCCGGGTGCGGTCGGTGTGGAAGCGGGGGCGCCGGGCCTGCACGTGCTCGCGGGCCCGGTGCGCCGCCTGACGCACCGAGGCCTCTGACCGTTCGACTGCGTCGGCGATCTCGCCGTAGCTGAAGCCGAACGCCTCCTTCAGCACGAACACCGCGCGTTCGAGAGGACTCAACGTCTCCAGCACCACGAGCACCGCCATCGACACGGTGTCCGCCAGGTCCACAGTGGACGTTTCTGCCGCGCTCGTCAGGATCGGTTCCGGCAACCACGGGCCGACGTAGGTCTCCCGCCGGACCTTGGCCGAACGCAGCCGGTCCATCGCCACGTTCGACACGATCCGCACCAGGTATGCCTTGGGGTCGGCCACCTGGGACCTGTCCGAAGAGGACCACTTCACCCAGGCGTCCTGCACCGCGTCCTCCGCGTCGGCCGCGGTGCCGAGAATCCGGTACGCCACCGAGAAGAGCAGGTTGCGGTACTCGCCGAAGACGTCGTTCATCGGGTGAACCGGCCACCGCGCGGCCAGACCGAGCCCATGCCGGGCATGCTCATGAGCCGGCGGTACGTGGGCCACGGCGAGGAAGTCACCGTCTCCTTGTACCAGACCGCCCTGCGACCGGTGAGCAGAAACGACCTGGGGCTGCTGTCCGGCCTGGTGAACTGCACAACGGCGTCGTGGCGGCCCAGGCTGACCGGCGTGTGGTAGTAGCCGAACCGGAACGGCTTGGGCCGCTTGCCGCGCAGTTCCCGCACGATCGACTCGGCGGCGTGCACGCCGGTGGGCATGCCGCTCTGGCAGGTGCCGTGCAGGACGCCGTAGCCCTGCCGGATCAGGGCCGCGTCGCCGACGGCGTAGATCTCCGGGTGCGACACCGACCGCAGCGCGGCGTCGGTGACGATGCGCCCGTTCCCGTCGACCTCCAGCCCGGCCGCGGCCGCGAGCGGTGACACCCGCACCCCGCTCGTCCACAACACCACGTCTGCCGCAACGCTTTCGCCGCCCACCAGCTCGACGGAGTCCGGCAGCACCTTGCCGATCTCGACACCGCTGCGCACCTCCACGCCCAGCCGTTCCAGCGAGGCGTCGAGGTACGCCTTGGCCTTGACGCCCAGGGTCGCGCCGGGTTCCTGCCTGCCGAGCAGCACCACCCCCAGTTCCGGGTGCTGCTCGGCGATCTCGGCCGCCGCTTCCACACCGGTCAGCCCGCTGCCGCACACCGCGACCGTGCGGGTGCCTGCGTCGGCGAGCCGCCGCGCCAGCAACTCCGCTTCCCGCCTGCTGTTCAGGGTGTGGGCGTGGTCGTCGGCGCCGGGGACCGCCGCGGTGTCAGCCACCCCGCCCAACGCGTAGACCAGCGTGTCGTACTCCAACACCTGCTCGTCGTCGACGCGAACGGTGTGCGCGGCGGCGTCGATGCCGGTGACCCAACCGCGCACGAACTCCACGCCGGTGTCCTTCAGCAGCTCCGGGATGCGCAGGTCGGCGACCTCCTGCCCGGAAGCGGTCTGGTGCAACCGAAGCCGCTCGGTGAACCGCTCCGTCGCGTTGACGAGGGTGATCCGCACGTCGTCGCGGCGCTTGGTGCGCGCCGCCGTGATCACCGCCGACATGACGCCCGCATATCCCGCACCGAGAATCACGATCCTGTGCACGGCCGTTGCCCCTTCTCCAGATCAGATGACGACCACGAGACGGGCCGCGGGAGAACGAACGTGACATGGCGTGACGGGCGTCACATCCGGCGGTGATCCGGCGTGCTGAACTACTTCGGCGCCTTGACGCGGAGCACGCCTGGGAGCGCCTTCTCCGCCAGGTAGGTGTCGGTGAAGTATTCGCGGCAGCTGCCGCTCCTGCCGCTCCCGCTGTGGATGCCCTTGGCGGCGATGCTGCCGTCGCTGCGGATCGTGTAGACCGGACCACCCGAGTCACCCCTGCTCGTGCATTTGCCGTTGCGGAGCGACTTGTTCGCGGCCTTGAGGGTCGTGCCGTCGTTGTACTTCACGGTGACGTTGGAGGCGACCACCTTGAACCCGCACATCTCGCCGGTGATCCGGCCGCCGACGCAGTGCCGGTCGCCGGGGCCGGACGGCCCCCACTTGTCGGTGACGGTGCCGTAGCTGTTGGAGTTGGGGCCACCCCGGTAGATCAGGGTCGTCGATGCCTTGCCGGCCTCCATCTTGATGATCGCCAGGTCACCCGAGTAGTAGGACTGGCCGTTCCACTTGACCGAACCCTTGCTGTTGTTCCAGTTGTCCGCGGTGACCTTGCCGACCGACCCGGCGTTGGACGAGATGACCGCGTTCATCGACGTGCAGTGGCCTGCCGTGAGGATGTACGACTTGCCCTGGTGCACCCAGCCGAACCCCTTGGTGCAGGTGTCACTCTTGATCTCGGAACCGCCCGCGAACGGGCTCTCGTCCCAGCCGCGCTCCTGCGTCTCCGGCCGGACCAGGTCGGGCTGGTGGTACAGCGCCACCCGGTCCGAGCCGTACCTGGCCGCCAGCGCCTGGCGCAGCTCGGTGGACACAGCCGACGTCTCGACCAGCACGCGGTTGTTCGACGCGTCCACGTAGGCCGACACCAGGGACGCGGCACCGGGCAGGTCGGTCAGCGTCAGCACCTCGTCCCGCACCGCCTCCAGCTGCGCGGCGCTGTACTTCACGGTGGTGAAGTTCGGCGAGATGGCCGTGGTGGCCTGGACGGACGAGGCGGTGGCACCCGAGTCCTCGACCGGGTTCGGCTCGACCGGTTCCTTCTCCACCGGAGGACTCACGATCGAGCCGTCGTCGGAGCCCAGGTCCGGCTCCGTCGTGGGCACGTTGTACGGCTCACGTCCCACCCTGAGCGCATCGGACGAGGCGGTGGCTGTTGCCGTGGCGACGACCTTGCCGCCGGCGACGTACGGGACCGAGAGGTCGGCCGGGTACACCGCGGCCCGGTCGGACGCCGCCGCCAGCGCCATGCGCTGGGCGTGCGTCATCGGCGCGTCGTTCTCGTGCGGGTCCTGCGTGATGACCGCGACGGCGGTCGCGGTGACCGGCAGGTCGACCGCCACAGCGGCCGTGGCCGGGCTGGACAGGACCGCCGAGGCGGTGGCGACGGCGAGGCTGATCCTCGCCACTCTGGCTCCAGTTCTCACGAACACCCTTTCCGAACCACGTAGAAATGTGGGGCGAACGGTGAGCCGGACGTCCAGGACAAACCTAGGACGGATCTTGAATCGCCTGATGGAGGCCCTGCCGTGAACCCGATCGGGGCGTTCTGCTGATAACAGGGCGAAGACCCTTCGCTCGAAAGGCCACCATGACAGCAACCGACGCGGAGCTCATCGAGGCGTCGCTGCGCGTGCCGGAGAAGTTCGCCGTGATCTTCGACCGGCACGCGCCCCACATCCAGCGCTACCTCGCCCGGCGCCTCGGGCAGCAGGTCGCCGACGACCTGCTCGCCGAGACGTTCCTCGCGGCGTTCACGAAGCGCGACCGCTACGACTCCTCCCGCCAGGACGCCCGGCCGTGGTTGTACGGCATCGCCACCAACCTGGTCGGTCAGCACCGGCGGGAGGAGGTGCGCCGGCACCGCCCGCCATCCGCGGGGCCGCCCGTCGACGACCACGCCGACCGCGTGGCCGCGGACGTCACCGCGCAGGCCATGCGGTCGATCCTGACCGGCGCGCTGGCGGCGTTGTCCGCGGAGGACAGGGACGTGCTGCTGCTGGTCGCGTGGGAGCAGCTCAGCTATCTCGAGGTCGCGGAGGCGCTGACGATTCCGGTGGGCACGGTGCGGTCCCG
Organism: Lentzea rhizosphaerae; assembly: GCF_042649515.1. NCBI lineage: Bacteria > Bacillati > Actinomycetota > Actinomycetes > Pseudonocardiales > Pseudonocardiaceae > Lentzea > Lentzea rhizosphaerae. The sequence goes on from NZ_JBHRZI010000005.1 coordinate 259,137, forward strand.
GCTGAACCGCGCGCGCCGGAAGGTCCGGGAAGCGTTGGGAACCAACAACCACACCGAGGTCGAGGAGCTGCTCAACAATGGATGACCTTCAGCTCGTCCGGGAACTGGACGACACCCCGCTCAAGTCCGCGGACCAGCTCGCGTCCGCACGCGCCCAGCTCGTGGCGGGCATGAAGCCACGTGGACGCGGCCGCGCCGGAGTCATCGCCATCGCCACGATCGCCGTGGCGGCAACGGTGACCGCCGTGGCGATGGTGCTGCCGTCCACCACACCGGACACGCCCCACCCCGAGGCCGCGGCACCCACCACCACCCCGGTGGACACGACCGTGCAGCTGCTGAACCACGCCGCGGCGACAGCCCGTTCGAAGCCCGACGTGGTACCCCGGCCAGACCAGTTCTACTACGTGCGCGACGGCGAGTGGGAAGCCTGGTTCTCCGTCGACGGCACCCACGACGGCCGGATCGGCAGCGGCAAGAACGAGGCGCCGACCACCGTGCCGGGCTGCGTGGGCGGCCGCAGGAAGGTGCTGGACAAGTTCGACAAGCCGACAGGCGAAACCGAGCCTTGCACGCCGTCCCGCTCGTACCGGGACGACCTCCCCACCACGGCCGACGGCATGTTGGACTTCTTGCAGGGCAACGGCAAGAGCCGACCGACCTACTCGTACGGCAAGGACGTGATGTCCATGTTCCGCATGTCGTACCTGCCGGGCCCGCAGCGGGCGGCGTTGTTCGAGGCGGCGACCAGGGTGGAGGGCCTGACGGTGGTGCAGAACGTCTCGTCCGGCCGTCCCGGCATCGGGATCACCTGGCCGGAGCCACCGGGGTCGAAGGCAAAGCCGCACGTGATGGTGTTCGACAAGGAGACGTACGTCTACCTCGGTGAGAAGGACGAGCCGCAGGACGCCTCCGGGTTCGTCGACAGGGTGGGCGACCGCCTCTAATCAGGTCCCCCCCCCC
>NZ_JBHRZI010000005.1:260129-320887 GCF_042649515.1 Lentzea rhizosphaerae
GCCGCTAGATGGCCCGAACGTGCTTTTCGCGCCATACCGGGCAGCGAAGGTGCGGACCGGAGCCACCCGGCCTCGCTCATGTCCGAGGCGGTGCGAGCCAGCCCAGGTCGGTGAAGAAGTCCAGGTAGGTGTGGACGAGCGCTTCGGTGACGGGCGGGGACGTGGTGCCCAGGGCCTCCTCGGTGGCGGTGGTGTCGATCGCGGGGTAGAAGCCCTCGCTGTCGGCCATCATGAGCTCGAAGGCGTCGAGCAGCGGGAGCATCGCGTTGTCGCGGTCGCCGGTGACGGCGGCGCGCCATTCGTCCGCCGGCAGCTCGCGGAGGTCGTGGCCGTAGCTGCGGACGGCGGCCACCAGGTCGGCGAAGTCCAGGAAACCGGGGCTGTCGATGTGAAACGTGCCTTTCGCGTCCATTGTGGACAAGGCAACGACTGCCGAGGCCGCGTAGTCGACGGGAACCATGTGCAGTGGCGCGGTCAGGCCCCGCGGGTAGGCGCCTGCCTGGATGAGGCCCTTGACCGACATCCACACGAAGTCGCGGGTCTGGCAGGCTCCCGTCGCCGTGTCGCCGGAGACGAGGTCGACGCGGTAGACCGAGACCGGGAGGCCGCGGCCGCGTGCCAGGTCGAGGACTTCCTCGGCCACCCACTTGCTCTGCGTGTAGCCGCTGGGCAGGGCCTCACCGGGGCCGGCAGGATCGGTGACGCGCAACGGAACGCCGCGGGTGACCGGGCCCGCGAAGACGCCGGTCGTCGACACGTGGTGGAACGGCACCGTCCGGTGGCGGGAGGCCAGGCGCAGCAGCTCGACCGTGCCGCCGACGTTCGCGGCCTTGAGCGCGCGGTACGGCTGCAACCAGTTGACCTCCGCCCCCGCGTGGTACACCGCGTCGACCAGGCCCGCGAGCCGGTCGAACTCCTCCGCCGCGAGTCCCAGTCCCGCCGCCGCGAGGTCGCCGACGACCACCTCGACCCTGGCGAGGTCGGCCTTGATCCGGTACCACTCCAGGTTCTCCCGCAGCCGGCGCAGTCCGTCGGCGGGATCGGCCGCGCGCACCACACAGTGCACGCGCGCCTCCGTCGACTCCAGCAGCTCCCGCAACAGGAACGCACCCAGGAAACCGGTGGCGCCGGTCAGCAGCACGTCGTCCAGCTCGGAGACGATCGTGCCTGCCGGGACGACGTCGTCGGGCAGGATGATCTCCGCCGCCCAGTCCACCGCCGCGTCCACGGCGTCCGGCGCAGGCGCCAGCACGCCGTCGAGGTAGGTGGCCAGCGCGTGCGGCGTCGGGTGGTCGAACACCGCGGTCGGCGGCAGCGTCAGGCCGGTCTTCGCGCCGAGGCGGTTGCGCAGCTCGACCGACAACAGCGAGTCGAAACCCAGGTCGGGGAACGACGACGTGACAGGCACGGCCGCAGAGTCGTTGAGCCCCAGCACGTCGGCGGCCGCGGCCAGCACCTCCTTCAGAACCTCGCCGAGCCGTTCCTCCGCACCAACTCCTTCCAGCCGCTCCGCAAGGGATCGAGCGTCACCAGGCCCGCGCGCGGCACGGCGGAGGGGAAGCCTGGCGATCTCGCGCAGCACGACGGGAACCTGGTCCGGCCGCGACCGCAGAGCAACCTCGTCCAGTGGCGCCGCAACGACCACGGGAGCACCGTCCCGCACCGCCGCGTCGAAAACCGCGACGCCGAGCTCCGGTCCGATCGCCGGGTAGCCCGCACGTTCGATGCGCCTGCGGTCGGCGTCGTCGAGGTGCCCGGTGACGCCGCTGGTGACGTCCCACAACCCCCAGGCGATCGAGGTGGCGGGCTTCCCCTCGGCGGCGCGCAGGGCGGCGAGCCCGTCGAGGTAGGCGTTGGCCGCGGCGTAGTTCGCCTGCCCCGCACCGCCGATGGTCGCCGCGAGCGACGAGAACAGCACGAACGCCGTGACGTCACCCGCGAGCTCGTGCAGGTGCCGGGCGCTGTCGGCCTTGGCGGCGAACACCCTCGCCACGCGCTCCGGGGTCAGGTCGGCGACGAGACCGTCGTCCGTCGTGCCCGCGGCGTGCAGGACGCCGTCGACGGGATGTTCGGCGAGCAGACGGGCAACGGCGTCGCGGTCGGAGACGTCGCACGCGGCCACCACGACTCGCGCGCCGAGCCCGGTCAGTTCGGCTTGTACGGCGTCGGCGCCCGGGGCGGAGGTGCCGGCGCGGCTGGTCAGGACGAGGTCGCGCACGCCGTGGGTGACGACGAGGTGGCGGGCCAGGAGGGAGCCGAGGGCTCCGGTGCCGCCGGTGACGAGGACGGTGCCGGTCCAGCGCCCGGACGGCCCGTTGCCAGACGGCGCGCGACGCAAGCGGGGCACGAACACCTCCCCACCGCGCACCACCACCTGCGGCTCCCCCAACGCCACCACAGCTCCGAGCAGCGCGTCGGACGGCCGCTCGTCCGCGTCGACCAGGACGACCCGCCCCGCGTGCTCGGACTGCGCGGACCGCACCAGCCCCCACACCGCCGAAGCCGCCACATCGCGAACCGGCTCACCGGCTACCGAGAAAGCGCCCTTGGTGAGCACGACGAGCGGGTCCGCGGCATTCCCCGCGAGGTGCCGCTGAAGCTCAACCAGCACAGCCGAAACACACTCACCTGGATCGACGCGCGACGGCTCGACCACCCCCGCCCAACCACCAGAAGCGTTCTCTGACAAGGGCAACGCGATCCAGTCCGGACGCAGCAACGCATCCAAGGGGCGCAACCGGGCGACAGCGGTGTCCTGCCCAACCGTGATGCGAACCTCGTCGACCACGGCGACCAGTGCGCCCGAAGGATCGGTGAGCGACAAGGAAACGATGTCCTCGTCACCACCCACCGCGGCCCGCAGCTTCGTCGCACCGTGCGCGAACACCTCAACGCCGCGCCACTCAACCGGGACGGCACCCGGCCGGACCGCCTCCAGCACGTCGTCGAGCAACGCGGGGTGCAGGACGAACCCGCCGGAATCCGCCTCGACCTCGACACCAGAGCCGTCCAGCAAAGGCGGGGCAGAGCTGGAGCGGGTCAGCAGGCCCTCAGCGTGCAGCGTCCACGCCGTGTGCCGCTCGGGTCGCGAGTGGACGGTCACGGGTCGACCGTCTGGTCCGGGTTCGCCGACCCGCACCTGGAGGTGCAGCGCACCGCGAACGGGCAGCACCAGCGGGCTCTGCGTGGTCAGGCCGGCCAGCCGGGGAGTTCCCGTCTCGTCGCCCGCGCGCACCGCGAGTTCGACCAGCGCGGAGGCCGGCACGCGGTCGCCCCACGGGTTGGCCCGGCCGGTGACTCGTCCGGTGAGCACCACCTCGTCGCGCCCGGCCACCGGAACGACCGTGTCGAGCACCGGGTGGTCCGTCGCGTCCAGCCCTTCGGTGGCCACCGACTCGACCACCCAGTACCGCTCCCGCTGGAAGGCGTACGTGGGCAGGTCGACGCGCCGGCCGCCGAGGCCCGCGAAGAACGCCTCCCACGACACCGGCACGCCCCGCGCGTGGACCGCGGCCAGAGCCGTCACCAGGTCGACGACCTCGTCACCGCCGTGCTGCGCCCCCACCGCGCCGTCGTGCACCTCGCGGACCAGCGGGGTCAGCGCTGCGGCAGGGCCCACCTCGACGAACGTCTCGACGCCCGCCGCGACGAGGGTGTCGACGCAGGTGGAGAAGAGCACGGCGGCGCGCACGTGCCGGACCCAGTGGTCCGCATCGAGCTCCCGCACCTCAGAACCATCCACATTGGACACCAATGAGATTTCGGGACGTTGGTGGGTAACGGACTCCGCCACAGCGCGGAACTCGGCCAGCACCGGCTCCACGAGCACGGAGTGGAACGCGTGGCTGACGGTGAGCCGTTTGACGCGCACGCCGCGTGCCTTCAACGTCTCAACGAACGGCAGAAGCGCGTCCTCACGCCCCGACAACACGACCGACGACGGTCCGTTCACCGCAGCCACGTCGACACCGGGTGGCAGATCGTCCACTTCGGACGGAGGGAGCGCGACAGCCACCATGGCGCCACCCGCGGGCAGTGCGCCGAGCAACCGGCCCCTGGCCGCGACCAGCCTGGCGGCGTCGGACAGGGAGAACACCCCGGCGACGTGCGCGGCGGTCAGCTCGCCGAGTGAATGGCCCGCGACGAAGTCCGGTCGCACGCCCCAGGACTCCAGCAGCCGGTGGAGGGCGACCTCGAAGGCGAACAGCGCGGGCTGGGTGAACTCGGTGTCGTGCACCGCGTCCGTGTCCAGGACGTCCCCGAGCGGCCGGCTCAGATGCGGGTCCAGCGCGGCGACGACGTCGTTGTGCGCCTTGGCGAACACGGGGAACCGGGCCGCCAGCTCACGTCCCATGCCCGGCCGCTGGGCGCCCTGGCCGGTGAACAGGAACGCGGTGCGCCCGCCGGCCACGGCCGTTCCGTCGCCGAGAGTGCGCAACCCGTCCAGCAGCGCATCCCGGTCGGCCGCGACCACAGCCGCCCGCCGGTCCAGCGCGGCACGCCCGGTGGCGAGGGTGGTGGCGACGTCGAGGACGGAGAGATCCGGATGAGCCTCCAGGTGCACAACCAGCGCAGCAGCCTGCGCGCGCAACCCAGAACCGTCCTTTCCGGACAGCAGCACCGGCACCGGCAGCTCCGCCCGTTCCACCAACTCGACCGGCTCATCAGGCGGTGCCTGCTCGACGACCAGGTGGGCGTTGGTACCGCTGACACCGAACGCGGACACCGCACCCCGGCGCGGACGTCCGTGATCGGGCCACGGCCGAGCCTCGGTCAGCAACTCCACCGCGCCGGACGACCAGTCCACGACCGGCGTGGGGGCGTCCACGTGCAGGGTCCGGGGCAGCACACCGTGCCGGATCGCCTGCACGAGCTTGATCACGCCGCCCACCCCGGCCGCCGCGACGCTGTGGCCCACGTTCGACTTGAACGAGCCCAGCCACAGCGGCTCGCCGGACGGCCCCCGCTCCTTGCCGTAGGTGGCGAGGAGGGCGTGGGCCTCGATCGGGTCGCCGAGCCGGGTCCCGGTGCCGTGCGCCTCGACGACGTCTACATCGGACGGTCGGAGGCGGGCGTCGGCGAGGGCGTCGCGGATGACCCGTTCCTGGGCGCTTCCGCTGGGCGCGGTGAGGCCGCTGGAGGCGCCGTCGGAGTTGACCGCCGAGCCGCGCAGCACGGCCAGCACGGGGTGACCGTTGCGGCGTGCGTCGGACAGCCGCTCCAGAAGCAGCAATCCCGCGCCCTCCGCCCACGCCGTGCCGTCCGCGGCGGCGGCGAACGACTTGGCGCGACCGTCGGCGGCGAGACCGCGTTGCTGGGAGAACTCGACGAACCCGCTGGGCGAGCCGTACACGGTGGCTCCGCCCGCCAGTGCGAGCGCCGACTCCCCCGACCGCAGCGACCGGAGCGCGAGGTGCAGTGCGACCAGCGACGACGAGCACGCGGTGTCGACGGTGATCGCCGGGCCCTCCAGCCCGTAGGTGTAGGCGATCCGGCCCGACGCGACGCTGGAGAGCTTTCCGGTCATCAGGAAGCCTTCCAGCTCCCGCGGTCCGGCCAGCCCGAGGTAGCTCTGCTCGCCCACTCCGGCGAAGACCGCTGTGCGGGAGCCTCGCAGGGCACCGGGATCGATGCCAGCGCGTTCGAAAACTTCCCACGACAGCTCCAGCAGCAGCCGTTGCTGCGGATCCATCGCCAACGCCTCGCGCGGGGAGATGCCGAAGAACGCCGCGTCGAACGTCGTCGCATCGTTGAGGAATCCCCCTCGATCGGTGTAGGACCTGCCCGGCTGGCCCGGTTCTGGGTCGTAGAGCGCGTCGACGTCCCAGCCGCGGTCGGACGGCCACGGTCCGGTGCCGTCGCGGCCGTCCTCGACCAGCCGCCACAGGTCGTCCGGGGAGGCGATGCCACCGGGATACCGGCAGGCCATCGCGACCACGGCGACGGGTTCCGGTTCGGCCGCCTCGAGCTCCTCGACGCGCTTGCGCGCCTTCTGCAGATCGGCGGTGACCCACTTGAGGTACTCCATGAGCTTCTGCTCGTCTGCCATTGCTCCACTCCGGGTCGCTGCGGATCGGGACTCAGCCACCAGCGCGGCCGAACTCGTTGTCGATGAGGGCGAACAGCTCGTCCGAGGTCACGTCGCCCAGCGGGTCGATCTCCGCGGCCTCGTTCCACCGGGAGAGCAGGCCGCGCAGCCGGGTGGCGACGGCATCGCGGTCGGCAGGCCGGACCTCGGCCAGCACGGCCTCCAGCCGGTCGAGCTCCGCGTGCAGGGGATCGACCGCGTCCTCGGTCATCCGGTCCACCAGTGCTCCGGCCAGCGCGGCCGGGGTCGGGTGGTCGAAGACGACGGTGGCGGGCAGGGTCAGACCGGTGGCCGACGCCAGCCGGTCGCGCAACGCCACGGCGGTCATCGAGTCGAACCCGAGGTCCCCGAAGGCGAGGTCGACGCCGACGGCCGAGGAGTCGCGGTGACCGAGCACGGCCGCGACGTCGGCGCGAACCCGGTCGAGCACGGCCCTGCGCACCTCGGAGTCGGTGAGGCCGGTCAGGTCGAGCGCACCTCGTTGGGACGCAACAGGTGTGGCGCGCGCTGGGACGTACGCGACGCCGTCACGCACCGCGGCGAACGGAGTCCCGTCGGCCAGGACGGCCGCGGGAAGGACCAGGTCGGCACCGGGCGCGTAGTCGACGGCGATCACCGGCCCTCGACGCGGCGCCGAGGCCCACAGCGCGCCCTGCTCCGGATCGGCCGGCTCACCCGCGACGGAGACACCGCCGGTCGTGGCCACGACGATCGGAACACCGGCAACGCGCGGGTCGGCGAGCCAGGCCGCTGCGGCCTCTTCGGAGGCGTCCTGGCCGAGGAGCACGACCGCGTCGACAGGGGTGCTGGGGAAGTCCGCACCGACCACGGCGATCACGGCGTGCGCGTCCGACGGCAGGGCGTCCCAGTCGTGGCCGGCCGGAGCGCGACCCGAGGCGAACGCGGCCACCGGCACGTCGGCCAGCACCACCTCCCCCACGCGCGGCCCGTCCTCCCGCACCCGGACGTCGTGCCAGCGCACCGGAACGCGCCACACCGCGGGCCCCGGCTCCGAGGGGTGAGCAGCGTCCAGGACCAGCGGGTCCACCGCGTGCACAGGTGGAGCACCGGGGTCGGGCACGAGAACCCCTGCGGCGTAACGGATCCACGCGTCGCCCACCGAGCCGTGCACGGTCACCTCGCGAGCCCCGTCCTCGTCGGGCGCACCGACGCGGACCTGCACCCGGACCGGACCGGCGGCCACGAGCGGCGCCTCGATGACCAACGACCTCAGCGCGGCGGTGCCCGCCTCGGCTCCGGCCCGCAGCGCGAGGTCGACCAGCACACCCGCCGGTGCGACCGGTGCGTCGACCACGACGTGCCCGGACAGCCACGGCAACGTCTCCTCGGACACCACACCGGACAGCACGAGTTCGCCGGTGTCGGCCAGTGGCACGAGAGTGCCGAGCACCGGGTGGTCCAGCGAGGTGAGCCCGGTGACGGCGGGGGCGCCGACCGGTGCGGCGTTGATCCACAACCGTTCGCGCTGGAACGCGTAGGGCGGCAGGGCCGTGCGGATTCGCTTGCCCAGCACGGCGTCCCAGTCCACCGTCGCACCCCTCGCGTGCAGGGTGCCGACCGCGGCGGCGAGGGTGTGCTGCTCCGGCTGGTCCTTGCGCAGCGCGGGCACGGCAGGGATCCGGTCGGCGACCAGGGCGGTGAGCACCGCGGCCGGACCGACCTCCAGAACCGAGCCGGCGCCGTGGGCCGCAAGTCCGTCGACGGCGTCGGCGAAGCGCACCGCCTCGCGGACGTGCGCGACCCAGTGCTCCGGATCGGTCACCCCGCGGCTGCCCGCCAGCGCACTGACGACAGGGAGGCGCGGCTCCGCGAACGTGACGCGGCGGGCGACCTCGCGGAACTCCGCCAGCATCGGGTCCATCAACGGCGAGTGGAAGGCGTGGCTGACGGTGAGCCTGCTGGTGCGGCGGCCACGTCCGGCGAGCGCCGCGGCGACGGCCAGGACGGCCTCCTCGGCGCCCGAGACCACGACCGCGGCCGGTCCGTTCACCGCAGCGATCCCCGCGACCTCCCGGTGCGGCGCAAGCAGTTCGGCGACCTCGTCCTCGGAGGCCGCGACGGCCACCATCGCCCCGCCGGGCGGCAACGCCTGCATGAGCGCACCCCGTGCGGCGACCAGGGCTGCGGCGTCGCCGAGCGTCAGCACCCCGGCCACGTGCGCGGCCACGATCTCGCCGATCGAGTGCCCGGCGACCACTTCGGGGACGATCCCCCACGACTCGAGCAGCCGGACCAGCGCGACCTCCACCGCGAACAGCGCCGGTTGCGCGTACCCGGTGCGGTCCAGGTCGGGTCCGCCCTCGAACACGACGTCCCGCAACGGGCGGTCCAGGTGCTCGTCGAACACGGCGCAGATCTCGTCGAACGCCTTGGCGTACCGGGGATGCGCCGCGTACAGCTCCTGCCCCATACCGGCGCGCTGGCTGCCCTGCCCGGTGAAGACGAAGGCCAGTCCACCGCTCGACGGGGCCAGCGGCACCGCGTTCCGCAACGCGGCGGCAGGGTCGTCGTCCGGGCCGACGGCGACCACGGCGGTGTGCTCGAACCGGGCCCTGGACACCAGATCCCGTGCGCAGGCCGCGAGATCGGCACCGTCAACCCGGTCCGCAATGCGATCAAGCTGCGCACGCAACGCCTGCCCAGACCGGGCCGACACCACCAACGGCACCACATCAGGTCGATGAACGGCTCTTTTGTCCACCTGAGGTGAACAAATGAGCCGTTCATCACTTGCGTCTGAAGGTTGCTCGATGATGACGTGCGCGTTGGTACCCGAGATGCCGAACGACGACACACCGGCGCGGCGCGGGCGTTCCGCGACCCAGTCGCGGGCTTCGGTCAGCAGCTCGACCGCCCCGGAAGACCAGTCGATGTGCGGCGAGGGGGTGCGGACGTGCAACGTCTTGGGCAGCACGCCGTGCTTCATGGCCATGATCATCTTGATCACACCGCCGACGCCCGCCGCGGCCTGGGTGTGGCCGATGTTGGACTTGAGCGAGCCCAGCGCCAGCGGCGTGGGACGTTCGCCGCCGTAGACGGCCAGCACCGCACCGGCCTCGATCGGGTCGCCCAGCGTGGTGCCGGTGCCGTGCGCCTCGACAGCATCCACTTCGGACGGTTGCAGGCCGGCGCCGGCGAGGGCGGCACGCAGAACGCGTTGCTGCGACGGACCGTTCGGGGCGGTGAGGCCGTTCGACGCGCCGTCGGAGTTGACCGAGGAGCCGCGCACCACGGCGAGCACGGTGTGCCCCTTGGCCTGAGCGTCGGACAGTCGCTCGACCAGCAGCAGGCCGACGCCTTCCGCCCAGCCGGTGCCGTCGGCGTCGTCGGAGAACGACCTGCACCGGCCGTCGGCCGAAAGTCCGCGCTGCCGGGAGAACTCGACGAACGCCGTCGGGGTCGACATCACCGTGACACCGCCGGCCAGCGCCAGATCGCATTCACCGTTGCGCAACGCCTGCGCCGCCAAGTGCAACGCCACCAAGGAAGAGGAGCACGCGGTGTCCACCGTCAACGCGGGTCCCTCGAAGCCGAACGTGTACGCCAACCGTCCGGACGCGACACTGCCCAGGGTGCCTCCGGCGAGATACCCCTCCAGCTCGGTGGCGGCGGGACCGGACGCGCCACGTCCGTAGTCGTGGTACATCACGCCCGCGAACACGCCGGTCTTGCTGCCGCGCAACGAAACGGGGTCGATCCCCGCGTCCTCCAGCGTCTCCCACGCGGTCTCCAGCAACAACCTCTGCTGCGGATCGGTCGCCGTGGCCTCGCGCGGCGACATGCCGAAGAACGCCGCGTCGAACTTGTCGGCGTCGTGCAGGAACCCGCCGTGCTTCGAGTACGTGGTGCCGGTGTGGTCCGGGTCGGGGTGGTAGAGCGCGTCGACGTCCCAGCCGCGGTTCGTGGGGAACTCCGAGATGGCATCGGCCCCGGAAGCCACGAGCTCCCACAGGTCCTCCGGCGAGCGGACCCCTCCGGGGTACCGGCACGCCATGCCGACGATGACGATCGGGTCGTCGTCGACGCTCACCCGCACCTCGACGGGCGCGGCCGGTGCGGCGGCTGCCATCCGCTCGCCGAGGTGCGCGGCGAGTGCCGCCGGGGTCGGGTGGTCGAAGATCAGGGTCGTGGACAGCGTCAGGCCGGTGGTGGCGCTGAGCCGGTTGCGCAGCTCCACCGAGGTCAGCGAGTCGAACCCGAGCTCGGAGAACACCCGGTCGGCGGCGACACCCGCCGGATCGGCGTGCCCGAGCACCGCCGCTGTCTGGGCGCGGACCAGGTCCAGCAGAGCAGCCGGGTCGAGCGCCGCGGGCTTCGCGGCTGTTCGCCGGGTGCCCACGAGCCCGCGAAGCACCTCGGGCACGGCCGGCCCGCCCGCGCGCAGCACGGCCGTGTCGAGCCCGGTGATCGCGACGACCCCGTCCGCGCCGGCGAACGCGGCCATGGCGGCGTCCTCGTCCATCGGGGTCAGCCCCAGGTCGGCGATGCGGCGCAGGTCGGCATCGGCGAGCCCGTCGGACATCGCGCTGGCGGACGACCACAGCCCCCAGGCGAGCGAGTCGGCGGGCAGCCCGAGCGACCGGCGGTGCGCGGCGAGCGCGTCGAGATAGGCGTTGGCGGCGCTGTAGTTGGCCTGCCCGGCGGTGCCGATGACCCCCGCGATCGAGGAGTACAGGACGAACGCGTCGAGGTCGCCGGCCAGCTCGTGCAGGTTCCACGCCGCGTCGACCTTGGGCCGCAGCACGGCGTCGACCTGGTCGGCGGTGAGCCCGTCGAGCACACCGTCCCGCACGACACCGGCCGCGTGCACGACCGCCGTCACGGGATGCTCGGCGAGCAACGCGGCGAGCGCGTCCCGATCGGCCACGTCGCACGCTGCGACGACGACCTCGGCCCCCGCTTCCCTCAGCTCCGCGAGCAACGCGGGGTCGACCCTGCCGGAACGACCGACCAGGACGAGCTCACGGGCACCGTGCTCGGCAACGAGCCGGCGCGCGAGCACCCCGCCGAGCGCACCACCGGCCCCGGTGACCAGAACTGGGCCCCGGTCGTACCTCTTCGGCGCCGCAGGGGCGACGCGCGCCAGCCGCGGAGTGAGCAGCGCACCTTCCCGCACGGCCAGCCGGGACGCACCCGAGGCGATGGCGGCGGCGATGTCGCCGGGGGTCGCGGGACCGTCGAGGGTCACGATCCGGCCGGGGTTTTCGGCCACCGCACTGCGCAACAGACCCAGGACGGCGGCGGCCGCGAGGTCGGTAGGGGCCTCGGGGCCGTCGGCGCCCCGGGTGAGGGCAACGAGGACTGTTCCGTCGAGGCCAGGTTCGGAAAGGAAGGCTCGGACGGTTGAGAGGGCCGCGTGCACGGCGGCGGTGGTGGCGGCGGCGTCCGTGGCGGCGGGGAGGATCGGGAGGACGACGGCGCGGGGCGACTGCTGGGCGAGCGCCGCCAGGTCCACGACCTCGCCGAGCGCAGCCAGATCCGCGGAGCCAAGCGCCCCCGCGACCCCGCCCAACACCACGACACCGTCGACCGATGCCGCCGGACGCTCCACAACCTCCCACCGCAGAGCCAGAATCGGCGCCGCGGACACCCCATCCGCAACGGGCCGGAGCACCAGCTCCCCCACCTCCGCGACCGGAGCGCCCGAGCCGTCCGCGACCACGAGCGCCACCGAGTCCCGCCCGGTCTTGGTCAACCGAACGCGAGCCGCAGCCCCCGCCTGCCCCGCAACCGTCACCCCGGACCAGCTGAACGGCAAAGACGCGGGACGATCCCCCACCCCACCGGGCAGCAGGACGTGCAGGGCGGCGTCGAGCAGCGCGGGATGCACCGCATAACGAGCAGCGTCGAGCGACTCCGGCAGCTCGACCTCGCAGTAGATGTCCTCACCCACGGTCCAGGCACGCGACAGACCGAGGAACGCCGGCCCGTACTCGAAGCCCGCATCAGCGGCGCGGTCGTGCAGACCGTCGAGATCCACCTCGACCGCCCCGGCCGGAGGCCAGGAACGCAACCCGGCAGGCGCCGGGCCGTCAGGACCGAGCTTCCCGCTCGCGTTGGCGACCCAATCCCCATCAGTTCGCGAATGAACGGTCAGCGGACAAAAGCCGTGAACATCCGGCGCGCCAACGACCAGCTGGACGTCGACCACCCCCGTCGGCGGGATCACGAGCGGGGCGGTCAGCACCAGGTCGGCGACGTGCGGCACGCCCGCGACGGACCCGGCCCTGGCGGCCATCTCCAGCAGCGCGGTGCCGGGGAGCGGCAGCACGCCGTGAACGCGGTGGTCGACGAGCCAGGGATGATCAGCGGTGCTCAACCGTCCGGTGAGGACGGTCGTGGACGAGTCGGCGACCTCGACCGCCGCGCCCAGCAGCGGGTGGTCGACGCCGGCGAGGCCCGCCGCGCCGAGGTCGCCGGCGGAACGCGTCTGGTCGAGCCAGAAGCGCTCGTGCTGGAACGGGTACGTGGGCAGGTCGACGACGACCGGACCGCGGCCGAGCACCGCCACCCAGTCGACGGGAACTCCCCTGGCGTGCAGCTGGCCCAGAGAGTCCACAACGGACATCGCCTCGCGGTCGGCTCGCACAGCGGCGACGGCGGAAGAACCGATCAGACCGGAAAGCACCGGCCGAGGACCGATCTCCAGCACCGTGCGCACCCCTTGCGCGGACTGCAGGGCCGCGCGGAAGCGGACCGGTTCGCGCACCTGCCGCACCCAGTACTCCGGTGTGCCCCACGCGGCATCCACGTCGGCAGTCGGGATCACCGGGATCTGCGGCTCACTGGGAGTCACGCGGGCCAGAACAGCGCGGAAGTCGTTCAGCATCGGCTCCATCAACGGTGAGTGGAACGCGTGGCTGACCGCGAGCCGGGTCGTGCGGCGTCCGGTCAGCGCCGCGCCCACGGCGAGCACCCCGGCCTCGTCCCCGGACACCACGACGGACGCAGGCCCGTTCACCGCGGCGATGCCGACGCCCTCGGTCAGCAGCGGCAGCACCTCCTCCTCGGTGGCCTCGACGGCGAGCATCGCCCCGCCGGGTGGGAGCGCGGCCATCAACCGGGCACGCGCAGCAACGACGGCAGCGGCGTCGGCGAGACTCAGCACACCGGCCACGTGCGCCGCGGCGAGCTCACCGACCGAATGTCCGATGAGGACGTCCGGCCGCACGCCCCACGACTCGAACAGGCGGAACAACGCCACCTCGAACGCGAACAACGCGGGCTGGGCGACACCGGTGTCCGTCAGGTCGCCCTCGGCGATCACCGAGCGCTCCAGTCCGAGCGCGGCGCACGCCTCGTCGAAAGCCGAAGCGAACACCGGGAACGCCTCGGCGAGCTCCAGGCCCATGCCCGCGCGCTGGCTGCCCTGGCCGCTGAACACGAACGCGGTCTTGCCCGCCCGTGCTTCCACCCCGCCCGTGATCCCGCGCAACGCGGCGACCAGCGTGGCCCGGTCCGTTCCCGACACGACTGCCCGGCGCGGCATCGAACCACGCCGTTGGGTGAGCGCGGCGGCGACATCCAAGTCGGTGACCGCGAGCCCATCAGAAGACGCCCAGTCCGCGAGCCTGCGCGCCTGCGAGACCAGAGCGGCGTCCGTGCGCGCCGACAGCACCCACGGGGTCGCCGGCAGCACCGGCCGCGGCTCCTCAGCCGCAACCGGGTCCACTGCCTCGATCACGACGTGCGCGTTGGTCCCGCCAAATCCGAACGACGACACCGCGGCCCGGCGCGGACGGTCCACCTCCGGCCACGGCCTGGCCTCGGCGAGCAGGTCGACCGCGCCGGAGTCCCAGTCCACATGGGACGAAGGGGTGCCGAGGTGCAGGGTTCTGGGCACCACGCCGTGCCGCATGGCCTGCACCATCTTGATCACGCCGCCGACACCGGCCGCCGCCTGGGAGTGGCCGATGTTGGACTTCAGCGAGCCCAGCAGCACCGGCCCGGACGTGCCCCGGTCCTGCCCGTAGGTGGCCAGCACGGCCCGCGCCTCGATCGGGTCGCCCAGCGTCGTGCCGGTGCCGTGCGCCTCGACGACGTCGACGTCGGCCGCGGTCAGCCTGGCCGACGCCAGCGCCTGCCGGATGACCCGTTCCTGCGCGGGGGCGCTCGGTGCCGTCAGGCCGTTGGACGCGCCGTCGGAGTTGACCGCCGAGCCGCGCACCACGGCGAGAACGGTGTGCCCGTTGGCAAGCGCGTCGGACAGCCGCTCCAGCACCAGCACGCCGACGCCTTCGGACCAGCCGGTGCCGTCGGCGTCGTCGGAGAACGACTTGCACCGGCCGTCAGCCGAAAGTCCGCGCAGCCTGGAGAACTCCACGAACGCCGTCGGCGTGGACATGACCGTCACGCCGCCCGCGACCGCCAGGCCGCACTCGCCGCGGCGGAGTGCGCCGGCGGCGAGGTGCAGTGCCACCAACGAAGACGAGCACGCGGTGTCGACGGTGAGGGTCGGCCCCTCGAAGCCGAACGTGTAGGCCAGCCGCCCGGAGGCGATGCTGCCCGCGCTGCCGCTGAACAGATACCCCTCGACGCCTTCCGGCGGCAGGTCGGGACGCGAGCCGTAGTCGTTGTACATCACGCCCATGAACACGCCGGTCCTGCTGCCGCGCAACGAAACGGGGTCGATGCCCGCCCGCTCCACGGCCTCCCAGGTGGTCTCCAGCAACATCCGCTGCTGCGGGTCGACCGCGACCGCCTCCCGCGGGGACAGCCCGAAGAACTCGGCGTCGAACCCGCCGGTGTCCTCCAGGAACCCGCCACCGGTCGCGTAGACCTTGCCGACCGCGTCGGGGTCCGGGTCGTGCAGGTCGTCCGGCCAGCCCCGGTCGGACGGGAACGGCCCGACGGCGTCGACGCCGTCCGCCACCAGGTCCCAGAGCTGCTCGGGCGTGCGGACGCCACCGGGGTACCGGCAGGCCATGCCGACGATCGCGACCGGCTCGTGCTCGCGTTCCTCAGCGTCGCGCAGCTTGCGCTTCGCGTCCCTCGCGTCGGCGATGGCGC
This sequence comes from Lentzea rhizosphaerae, assembly GCF_042649515.1. Lineage (NCBI taxonomy): Bacteria > Bacillati > Actinomycetota > Actinomycetes > Pseudonocardiales > Pseudonocardiaceae > Lentzea > Lentzea rhizosphaerae. The sequence goes on from NZ_JBHRZI010000005.1 coordinate 275,248, forward strand.
GCTTGAGGTAGTCGCGGAGTTGGTCTTCGTCAGCCACGGGTGCTCTCTCCTGTCCAGGCGGGGTGGAAGGGTCAGTCCAGGTCGTCGAGGAGCGCGAACAGCTCCTCGTCGCTGGCGGTGTCGAGGTCGGTGTCGGGAACTTCGGGCTGGAAGCCGGGGACGGCACCCGCCGCGAGGTCGGCGAGCTCGCGCAGACGCTCGGCCGCGGCCGCGGTGTCGCCGCTGGGGACGGCGAGCAGTGCGGCGATGCGGTCCAGCTCCGCCAGCAACGGCGGCGCGGAGGCCGACGCGAGCAGGCCGTCGAGGTGTGCGGCCGCGGCGGCGGGGCTCGGGTGGTCGAACACCACCGTGGTGGGAAGCCGCAGACCGGTGGCCGCGGCCAGCCGGTTGCGCAGCTCCACCGACGTCAGCGAGTCGAAGCCGATCTCGAGGAACGACCGCGCCGGGTCGATCGACGCCGGGTCGTCGTGGCCGAGCACCTCGGCCGCCGTCGCGTTGACCAGTTCTCGCACCGCGGCGGCACGTTCCGCCGGCGGCAGCGCGGCCAGTCGCGATCCCGGATCCGTTGTACCGCCCGCGTTCACGGCACGGGTGCGGCGCGTTCGGTCGCGGACGAGATCGCGCAGCACGGCCGGACGCGGACCCGTCTGGGCGCGCAGGGCGGTGATGTCGAAGCGGGTGAGCGACACGACGGCTTCCGGCCCGGCGACGGCGAGGTCGAACAGCCGCACCGCCTCTTCGGTGGTCAACGGCGGCAGCCCGGCGCGCGCCAGCCTGCGCAGGTCGACGTCGGTGAGCTTCCCGGCCATGCCCGAGCTGTCCGCCCACAGGCCCCACGCCATCGAGGTGGCGGGAAGACCCAGTGCGCGGCGGTGTGCGGCGAGCGCGTCGAGGTAGGCGTTGCCCGCCGCGTAGTTGCCCTGCCCCGACGTGCCGAGCAGGCCGGCGACCGACGAGTACAGGACGAACGCGGACAGGTCGTGGCCGAGGGTCAGCTCGTGCAGGTTGCGGGCGGCGGCGATCTTGGGTGCCAGCACCGCGTCGACCTGCTCCGGCGTCAGTGCGGTGAGCAGCCCGTCGGCCAGTACACCGGCGGTGTGCACCACCGCGCCGACGTTCCTGCCTTCCAACGCCGAGGCGAGCGCGGCGCGGTCGGCGGCGTCGCACGCCAGGACGGTGACCTCGGCACCGAGCGCGGTCAGCTCCGCGACCAGCTCGGCGGCACCGGGCGCGGTGGCACCGCGCCGGGAGAGCAGCAGCAGCTCCCGCACGCCGTGCACGGTCACCAGGTGCCGGGACACGACCGCACCGAGCGCGCCAGTGGCACCGGTGACCAGCACCGGGCCCCTCCCCCAGTCCGGGGTGTCGCCCTCCGCGACGGCGGGCACCAACCGTGGGACGAGGAGGTCGCCGCGCACGGCGGTCTCCGGCTCGCCGGACGCCAGCGCCATCGCGATGCCCGAGTCGTCGGCTCCCGGTTCGAGGTCGACGAGCGCGAACCGGTCGGGGTTCTCGGTCATCGCGGTGCGCACCAGGCCCCACACGGCGGCACCGTCCGGGTCGGAGGACTCGACCTGCGCGCCTCTGGTGACGACGGCCAGCCGGGATCCGGCGAACCGGTCCTCCGTCAGCCAGAACCGCAGGGCGGCAAGCACTTCGTGGACAGAAGCGGCCGCTTCGCCGGACACCTTCAGCGCGACCGAAGCGGGCGATCCCTCCACAGTGGACAGATCGGTGACGATCACGGGAGGCGGTCCGGCAGGCGTGGGCACCGGTCGCCACGTCAGCGCGTGCATGCCCGGCTCGGGGATCCTCGTCGCGGTCCTCGGCCGCAGCAACAGGTCCTCGATCACGGCCACCGGCGCACCGCCGGCGTCGACGAGGGTGACCGAGGCCGACAGCGACCCGTCGCCTCCGCCGCTCGTGACCACGATCGCCTTGGCCGCCGTGGCACCAGGAGCGAACACCGCCACGCCGGAGAACGTGAACGGGAGCACCTCGGCACCCAGGAACAGCACGGGGTGCAGCGCCGCGTCCAGCAGCGCCGGGTGCAGGACGAACCGGCCCGCGTCGGCGTGCAGCGCCTCGGGCAACGCGACCTCCGCGACCAGCTCACCGTCCCGGCGGCGCAACGACCGCAGGCCGCGGAAGCCGGGCCCGTAGTCGTAACCGCGCTCGGCGAGGAGGTCGTAGTCGACCGCGACCTCGTCCCCTGTCACGGCGGGCACCTCGCCCGGTGCGGGGATGTCGGCGGTCAGCGTGCCCTCGGCGTTGAGGACCCAGACGCCTCCGGCGGCACGGGAGTGGACGGTGACCGACCCGTCCTCCGGCGACGCGGCGATCTGCACCTCGACCACGCCCTCCTCCGGCAGCACCAGCGGCGAGGCGAGCGTCAGACCGGCCAGGGCGGGAAGCCCCACCTCCTCACCGGCCCGCAGCACCATCTCCACCAGCGCGGCACCGGGCACCAGGACGGCCCCGCCGACGCGGTGGTCAGCGAGCCACGGGGCGCGGCGCAGCGACAGACCTCCGGTGAGCAGGACGGACCCGCTCGGCAACGCCACGGCCGCACCGAGCAGCGGGTGACCGGCGTCGCCGACCCCGAGCGCGGCGGCCGACGCGGTCCCGCCCGCCTCGGGCAGCCAGTGCCGTTTGGCGCGGAAGGCGTACGACGGCAGGTCGACCACGTCCGCGCCGGGGTAGAACGCGCCCCAGTCCAGCTCGACGCCCCGCGTGTGCAGGGTGGCGAGCGCGGTGAAGGCCGTCGTCGTCTCGGACCGGCCGGCCCGCAGCAGCGGGACCAGCGCCCCCGGCTCCTCCCGCACGCACTGGCGTACGAGTGCGGTCAGCACCGCGTCCGGCCCCAGTTCGACGTACTCGGTGACGCCCTCGGCCTCCAAAGTGCGGACACCGTCTACGAACCGGACGGGCTTGCGCACGTGGCCGACCCAGTAGTCCGGGTCCTGCAACAACCCCGGCTCCGCGACGCGGCCGGTCACGTTGGACACGATCGGGATCGTCTGCTCGTGGAAGACGACGTCCACGATGTCGGCGCGGAACTGGTCGAGGACGCCGTCCATGTGCGACGAGTGGAAGGCGTGGCTGACCCGCAGCCGCGTGGCGCGCAGACCGAGGCCCCGGAAGATCTCCGCGAGGGCCTCCACCGCGGCCTCGTCGCCGGAGATCACCGTGGCGGTGGGCGCGTTGATCCCTGCGATGTCCACACCGGACCGGTCGGTGACGACGTTCAGCACTTCCGCCTCGGACGCCTCCACCGCCACCATCGCGCCGCCGCGCCGGGCGCCCTGCATGGCACGGCCGCGGGCGGCGACGAGTGCGCACGCGTCGGCCAGGGTCAGCACACCGGCCACGTGCGCGGCGGCGACCTCGCCGACGGAGTGGCCGATGAGGAAGTCGGGCCGCAGCCCGTGGTGCTCCGCGAACCGGAACAACGCGACCTCGACGGCGAACACGGCGGCCTGGGTGAACGCGGTCTGGCCGAGCAGCGCGCCGTCGGCCGAGTTCTCGGGAGCGAACATCACCGTCCGCAGTGGACGGTCGAGCAGGTCGTCGAGATGTGTGCCGATCTCGTCGAGCGCGGCGGCGAACACCGGTGACGACGCGTACAGCTCCCGCCCCACGCCCGCCCGTTGCGAACCCTGGCCCGTGAAGAGGAACGCGGTGCGCCCGCGTCCGGCGGTGCCACCCGTGACGACGGACGCCAGGCGCTGCCCGGTGGCCAGCGCGTCGAGCCCCGCCACCAGTTCGGCGCGGTCGGCGCCGACGACGACCGCCCGGTTCTCCAGCGCGGCACGGGTCTTGGTCAGCGACCAGCCGATGTCGACCGAGTCGGCCTCGGGATGAGCGGTGACGAAGTCGCGCAGCCTGGCGGCCTGGTCCGCGAGCCCGGCGGCGTCCCTGGCGGACACGACCCAGGGCACGACGGCAGGTGCCGGGCGCTCGGCGGCGGGCCGCGCGGGCACCGGCGCGGGCGCCTCCAGGATGACGTGGGCGTTGGTGCCGGAGATGCCGAAGGACGACACACCCGCCCGCAACGGCCGGTCGGCCGACCACTGGCGTGCCTCGGTGAGCAGCTCGACCGCGCCCGCGGTCCAGTCCACGTGCGAGGACGGTGCACCGACGTGCAAAGTCTTGGGCAGCAGGCCGTTGCGCATCGCCATGAGCATTTTGATGACCCCGCCGACACCGGCGGCGGCCTGTGCGTGTCCGATGTTCGACTTCAGCGAACCGAGGTAGAGCGGGGTCTCGCGGTCGCGGCCGTAGGTGGCCATGAGCGCCTGCGCCTCGATCGGGTCGCCGAGACGGGTTCCGGTGCCGTGCGCCTCGACCGCGTCGACGTCCTCAATGGACAGACCGGCAGACGCCAGCGCGTCGCGGATGACCCGTTCCTGAGCGGGACCGTTGGGGGCGGTGAGGCCGTTGGACGCACCGTCGGAGTTGACGGCGGTGCCGCGGACGACGCCCAGGACGCGGTGCCCCTTGGCGCGAGCGTCGGACAGGCGCTCGACCAGCAGCAGGCCGACACCCTCCGACCAGCCGGTGCCGTCGGCGTCGTCCGAAAAGGACTTGCAGCGGCCGTCGGCCGAAAGTCCGCGCTGCCGCGAGAACTCGACGAACGTCGACGGGCCTGACATCACCGTGACACCGCCGGCCAGCGCGAGATCGCACTCGCCGTTGCGCAACGCCTGCGCCGCCAGGTGCAAGGCGACCAACGACGACGAGCACGCCGTGTCCACCGTCAGCGCCGGTCCCTCGAAGCCGAACGTGTAGGCGAGTCGTCCGGAGATGACGCTGGACGTGTTGCCCGCCAACAGGAAGCCCTCGAACTCCGACGGCACCGCGGTGAGCCGGGAGGCGTAGTCGTCGTACATGACGCCCGCGAACACGCCCGTGCGGCTGCCGCGCAAGGAGGTGGGGTCGATCCCCGCGTCCTCCAGCGTCTCCCACGCCGTCTCGAGCAACAACCTCTGCTGCGGATCGGTCGCCGTCGCCTCGCGCGGCGACATGCCGAAGAACCCCGCGTCGAACCGGTCGGCGTCGTGCAGGAACCCGCCGTGCCTGGTGTAGGTCGTCCCGGTGTGCTCCGGATCCGGGTGGTACAACGCCTCGACGTCCCAGCCGCGGTTCGACGGGAACTCCGAGATGGCGTCCGTCCCGGAAGCCACCAGGTCCCACAGGTCTTCCGGCGATCGCACCCCGCCGGGGAACCGGCACGCCATGCCCACGATGACGATCGGGTCGTTGTCGGACGTTCGGGGACGCCGGACGACGGTCTTCTCGGTGGTGTCCGCGGCGAGCTGCGAGGCGATGTGCACGGCCAGCGCGTCCGGGGACGGGTGGTCGAACGCCGCCGTGGCGCTCAGCTTGAGCCCCGTGACCGAGACCAGCCGGTTGCGCAGGTCGACGCCCGCCAACGAGTCGAAACCCTGTTCCTTGAACGCTTTTCCGGGATCGACGGCGTGCACGGCGGCGTGGCCGAGAGCGGCGGCGGTCTGTTCGCGGACGAGCGCGCGGACCGCGTCGAGGCGTGCGGCCTCCGGCAGGCCGGCCATGCCCGACGCCCACGCCGATCCGGCCGCCTTGCGCTTCACCTGGCGGACCAGGCCGCGCAGGACCGGCGCCACGTCACCTCCGGCCGATGCCCACTGCATCGGGGCGACGACGGCGGCGTCGACGGCGAGGGCCGCGTCGAACAGCTCCAGGCCCCTGGCGGCGGGCAGCGGGCTGAACCCCGCCCGCGCCCACCGGGCGAGGTCGGCTTCGCCGAGCCCGGCGCCCATGCCCGCCGTGTCGTCCCACAGGCCCCACGCCAGCGACGTCGCGGGCAGTCCCGCGGCACGACGGTGTGCGGCGAGGGCGTCCAGGACGGTGTTGGCCGCGGCGTAGTTGGCCTGCCCCGCCGTGCCGAGGAGGCCGGACACCGAGGAGTACAGGACGAACGCGCTCAGATCGCGGTTCGCGGTGAGCTCGTGCAGCAGCAGTGCGGCGTCGGCCTTGGGAGCCAGCACGGCGGCGACCTGCTCGTCGGTGAGCGAGGTGGCGGTGCCGTCGGCCACGACGCCCGCCGTGTGCACGATCGCGGACAGGTCGGTGATGCCGTCGAGCAACGCGGCCAACGCGGTCCGGTCCGCGACGTCCACGGCCTCGATCCGCACAGTCGCACCGAGAGCAGTGAGCTCGTCGGCCAGTTCGGCGGCGCCGGGCGCGGACGGTCCGCGCCGGCTGGTGAGGACGAGGCTCTTCACGTCGTGCGCGGTGACCAGGTGCCGGGCCAGCAGGGCGCCGAGACCGCCGGTGCCGCCGGTGACGAGGACCGTTCCTCCGTTGAGGCCGGGGCCGGTGCCGGTGGGTTCGGCCTTGGCGAGGCGGGGCGCGCGGAGCACTCCGTCGCGGGCGGCGACCTGCGGCTCCCCGGTGGCCACGACGGCGGCGGGGTCGGCGTCGCCGTCGAGGAGCACCAACCGGTCGGGGTGTTCGTTCTGCAGTGTGCGGACCAGTCCCCACGCGGAGGCGGCGGCCAGGTTCGTGGCGGTGTCGTCGGCGGCGGCGTTCCTGGTGCGCACGACCAGGCGGGTGTCGGCCGGGTGGTCGGCGGCCAGCCAGTCCCTGACCGCGGCGAGAACCGAGGTGGCGGCGGCGAACGGGGTGCCGCCCTCGACGTCGAGCACGTCGACCTGGGTGTCGACCGGTGTGGCAGTGGGGATTTCGGTCCAGGTGAGGGCGAACAGTCCGCCGGTCGCCGGTGCGCCACGGCGAACCGGGTGCAGTGCGAGTTCGACTCCGCCGGCCGGGACGCCCGCGCTGTCGGCGAGGACGATCGTGGCGCTGTCCGCGCCGGTGCGGGTGATCCGCGCCCGGTAGGCGGAGGCGCCCGTCCGCACGACGGAGGCGCCGGTCCAGGAGAAGGGGAGCTTGACCTGGTCGGGGTTGTCGGCCGCGAGGAGCACCAGCGGGTGCAGGACGGCGTCGAGCAGCGCGGGGTGGGCCAGATAACCCTCGCCGCGCAACGGTTCGGGGAGCCGGACCTCGGCGTGGAGGTCGTCGCCGTCCACCCACAACGCGGTCAGACCGCGGAAAGCGGGCCCGTACTCGTAACCGAGGTCCGCGAGCCGGTCGTAGACGTCGTCGAGCGGCATCGGTTCGCCGGGCGGCGGCCACTCGGTCAACGCCTCGGTTCGCCGGGCTTCTTCCGCGAGTGAGCCCGAGGCGTGCCGGGTCCACGTGCCGTCGCCGGTGCGGGAGTGCACAGCCAACCGTCCACTTGAGACTGTGACCTGCACGGTCACCGCCTCGGCGCCCAGCGGCAGCGGCGCTTCCAGGGTCAGCTCGTCGACCCGGTCGAACCCGGCCCGCTGACCGGCGGCCGCAGCCATCTCCAGCAGCGCCGTGCCGGGAACGACGACGGTCCCGCCGATGGCGTGGTCGGCCAGCCACGGGTGATCGGCCAGGGTCAGCGTGGTGGTGAGGACGACGTCGTCGCTCTCGGCCAGGTCCACCGCGGTGGTCAGCAACGGGTGGGCGGCACCGCCCGCGACGGCGCGGGTCGTGGCCAGCCAGAACCGCTCGCGCTGGAACGGGTAGGTCGGCAGGTCGACGGGCGTGGTTGGAGGCAGTGCGAACGGCGCGCCATGAACGTGCGCGGCGGCCAGCCCCAGCAACGCGGTCTCCGGCTCGAACCGACCAGCGCGGGAGGTCGCGAACACCGGCGTCTCCTCCGGCAGCGCGGCGGCGGCGAGCGGGGCGAGCACGGCGTCGGGCCCGACCTCGACGAACACCCGCGCCCCGGCGCCGGCCAGCGCGAGAACGGCGTCGTGGAACCGCACACCCGCACGGATCTGGCGAACCCAGTAGTCCGGAGTGGACAGTTCGGTGTCTGCGAGCGCTCCGGTGACGGTGGAGACGAAGGGAATCGTCAGCTCACCGAACCGCACGCCGGTGACCTCACTGCGGAACTCTGCGAGCACCCCGTCCATGTGCGGGGAGTGGAAGGCGTGGCTGACCGTGAGTGCACGGGTGCGCCGCCCCTTGGCGGCGTAGATGTCGGCCGCGGCGTGAACGGCCTCGGCGTCACCAGCGAGCACGACGGCCCGCGGCCCGTTGACGGCAGCCACGACCACCCGGCCCTCGAAGTCGTCGAGGCCCGGCAGAACCTCCTCTTCACTCGCTTCGACGGCCACCATCGCCCCGCCCTCCGTGGCGGCCTGCATCAGCCGCCCCCTGGCGGCGACCAGCAAGGCGGCGTCCTCGAGCGCGAGCAGCCCAGAGACGTGCGCGGCGGCGATCTCCCCGACCGAGTGCCCGGCGACCAGCTCGGGCAGGAGCCCGTGCGCGGCGAGCAACCGGGCCTGCGCGACCTCGAAGGCGAACAACGCGGGCTGCGTGAACTCCGTCCGTGCCAACAGATCGGACAGCCCCTGGGCGACCACGTCACGCAGGGGCCGCTCCAGGTGGGGGTCGAGCGCGGTGAACGCCTCGTCGTAGGCGGCGGCGAACACGGGGAACGCCGCGGCCAGTTCCTCGCCCATGCCGACGCGCTGCGCCCCCTGCCCGGTGAAGAGGAACGCGGTTTTTGCTTTGCCAGCAGCCGATCCGCGCACGACGGCGGGGTGGTCCTCGCCGCCGGCCAACGCGGCCAGCGCGGCACGGCGATCGGCCGGGGTCGAGGCGATGACGGCGGCGCGGTGCTCGAAGCGTGTGCGGGCGGCCAGCGTGGCGGCCACGGCGCCGGGGTCGGTGTGGGTGTCGGGGTCGGTGTCGAGCAGCGCGCGTGCCATCGCGGACACGGCGGCCGGGGTCTTGCCGCTGAGCACCCACGGCGAGGAGACCGCCGTCGGGCGCGCGGTGTCCACCACCGGTTCGGCGGCACCCGCGATCGGCCCAGGCGTGTCCGCGGCAGCACCCGCGATCGGCCCCGCAGCAGCGACCACCGGCCCACTACTCACCGGTTCCGCCTGCTCCAGCACCAGGTGCGCATTCGTGCCGCTGATCCCGAACGACGACACCGCCGCCCGCCGCGGCCGCTCCACCTCGGGCCAGCCCCGCCGATCCGTGACGAGCTCCAGCACCCCCGCTGACCAATCCACCGCAGAGGTCGGCCGATCGACGTGCAGCGTCGCGGGCACCACACCACGCCGGAGCGCCTCCACCAGCTTGATCACGCCACCCACGCCCGCCGCGGCCTGGGCGTGGCCGATGTTGGACTTCAGCGAACCCAGCAGCAGCGGGGTCGAGCGGCCCGGCCCGTAGGCGGCGGCAAGGGCCTCCGCCTCGACCGGGTCGCCCAGTGCGGTGCCGGTGCCGTGTGCCTCGACGACGTCCACGTCGGACGTCGTCAGGCCGGCGTCGGCCAGCGCGCGGCGGATGACCCGCTGCTGCGCCACACCGCTGGGGGCGGTCAGGCCGTTCGACGCACCGTCGTTGTTGATGGCCGAACCGCGGATCACCGCCAGGACCGGCAGGCCTCGGCGGCGGGCGTCGGACTCGCGGACGAGCACCAGCAGGCCCGCGCCCTCGGCCCACGCCGTGCCGTCGGCGTTGTCGGAGAAGGACTTGCAGCGCGCGTCGGCGGCCAGGCCGTGCTGGCGGGAGAACTCCAGGAACATGCCGGGTGACGCCATCACCGCGACACCGCCCGCCAGCGCCGCGTCGGATTCGCCGGAACGCAGCGACCGGACGGCCAGGTGCAGTGCCACCAGTGAGGACGAGCACGCGGTGTCGATGGTCAACGCCGGACCGGACAGACCCAGCTGGTAGGCGAGGCGGCCCGACAGCACGCTCGGTGCGGTGCCGGTGAGGACGTGTCCCTCGGCGTGCGATGGCGCCTCGTGCATCCGGGGGCCGTAGTCGCTACCGGTGGCGCCCACGAACACACCCGTGCTGGTGCCGCGCAACGCGTCCGGTTCGATCCCGGCCCGTTCGACGGCCTCCCACGCGAGCTCCAGCAGCAACCGCTGCTGCGGGTCCATGGCCAGTGCCTCGCGCGGGGAGATCCCGAAGAACGCCGCGTCGAAGTCAGCCACGCCGTCGAGGAACCCGCCCTCGCGCACCGCGCTCTTGCCCGACGCGTCCGGGTCGGTGGAGTGCAGGTCGGCCGGCCAGTCGCGGTCGACCGGGAACGGGCCGATCGCGTCAACGCCCTGCGCGACCACGCGCCACAGGTCCTGCGGGGAGGCGACACCGCCCGGATAACGGCACGCCATGCCGACGATCGCGATCGGCTCGCCGTCGTCGACGCGGGTGGCCTGCTCGACGACGACATCGGACGCGCCCGCGACGTGGTCGGTGAGCGCCTGGACGGTCGGGTGGTCGAACAGCACGCCGGACGGGAACTCGCGCCCGGTCGCGCCGGCGAGTGCGATCCGCAGCTCCTCCAGCATCAACGAGCTGAAGCCCAGGTCCCGGAACGGCGTGGTCGCCGGCACGGCCGACGGGTCGTCGGCGCCGAGGACCGCGGCCACGTGCGCGCGAACCAACTGCGACACGTCCACGGCGGACGTCGCGGCGACCGGACCGACAGTCCCCGTCGCGCGAATCCAGTAGCGCTCGCGCTGGAACGCGTAGGTCGGCAGCGCCACGGCAACGGCACCGGTTCCGGCGTAGAACGCCGCCCAGTCGACCTCGACGCCGTGGACGTGCAGTCCCGCCAGCGCGGTCGCGGCCGCCACGGACTCCTGCCGGTCGGCCCGCTGCAGCGCGATCGCCCGCACCTGAGTGGACGACGGCAGGCAGCCGGGGAGCATGGCCGTCAGCGCGGCGTCCGGGCCGATCTCGACCAGAGCGGAGACGTCGTCGGTCACCGTCACGACCGCGTCGAGCAGCCGCACGGGCTCGCGGACCTGCTCCACCCAGTACTCGGGCGAGGTCATCTCCGCGATTCGCCCGGTGACGGTGGACACCACCGGCACCGCAGGAGCACGGAACTCCAGCCCCGCGACGACCGCGCGGAAGTCGTCCAGCATCGGGTCCACGAGCGGCGAGTGGAAGGCGTGGCTGACGCTCAGCCGCTTGACCCTGACCCCCAGTGCGCGCATCCGTTCGGCGACGGCCAGGGTCGCGGCCGTCTCACCGGACACGACGACCGACTCACGCCCGTTGACCGCGGCGATGACCACACCGTCGGTCAGCTCGGCCCGCACCGCCTCCTCGGACGCGCCGACCGCGACCATCGCCCCACCGTCCGGCAGCGCGCCCATGAGCTTTCCGCGCGCGGCAACCAAAGCGCACGCGTCGTCCTCCGACAGCACCCCGGCGACGTGAGCCGCGGCGACCTCGCCGATGGAGTGGCCGATGAGCACGTCCGGGCGCACACCCCACGACCCCAGCAGCGCGTGCGCGGCGACCTCGAACGCGAAGAGCGCGGGCTGGGTGAACTCCGTGCGGTCCAACCCCTCGCCGGTGGCGATCGCCTCGGCCAGTCCGTCGAAGCGATCCACGATCCGGGCGAAGACCTCCGCGAAGACGGGGTGGCGGGCACTCAGCTCAGCGCCCATCCCGGCACGCTGGCTGCCCTGCCCGGTGAACAACATCCCGACGCCACCGGACCGCGCGGTGCCGGTGACGACCGCCGGGTGCGGCAACCCGTTCGCCACGGCCGCGAGCGCGGAGTCCACAGTGGACCGATCCGGCGCGACGACGACGGCGCGGTGTGCGAAGTGGGTGCGGGTGACGGCGGCCGAGTATCCGAGGTCGACGAGGGAACCGGGCCGCTCGGCGAGCCGGGAAGCTTGTGCGCGCAGGGCGTCGGGAGTGCGTCCGGAGATCGGGACGGCGATGGTGCCGGCCTCACGCACCGCATCCGGCCTCGCCGCAACCGCAGACGCCCCAACCAGAACGACGTGGCAGTTCGTCCCACCCATCCCGAACGAGCTCACCCCGGCGGCCAGCGGCCCGTCCCACGCCCCGTGCTGAACCTGTACCGCGAGGTTCAACGACGCCAGCGGAATCCGCGGGTTGGCCTCCGAGAAGTGCAGCGACGCCGGCAACTCCCGGTGCCGCAACGCCAGCACCACCTTCAGCAGCCCGGCGATGCCCGCGGCCGCTTCCAGGTGACCGATGTTGGTCTTGACCGACCCGACCGGCAACGGCCGCGACCGCTCCGCACCCAGCGCCGCACCGAGCGCAGCCGCCTCCACCGGGTCTCCCACCGGAGTGCCGGTGCCGTGCAGCTCGACGTATCCGATGTCGTCGGCGTCGAGTCCAGCGCGCCGGTGCGCGGCGCGGACCACGGCCTCCTGCGCTGCCGCGCTCGGCACGGTCAGCCCTTCCGTGGCACCGTCGTTGTTCACCGCACTGCCGGTGAGAACGGCGTAGATCTCGTCACCATCGGCCACAGCCGCCGACAACGGCTTGAGCACGACCACTGCGGCACCTTCGCCGCGCACGAAACCGTTGGCACGCGCGTCGAAGGTGTGGCAGCGCCCGTCCGGTGACAGGCCACCGAACCGGTCGGTCGCGAGAGCGCTCTCGGCCAGGAGGTTGAGCTGCACGCCCGCGGCGATCGCCATCGACGCCTGGCCGGTGCGCACCGCCTCGGCCGCCAGGTGCACCGCCACGAGCGACGAGGACTGGGCGGTGTCGACGACGACGCTCGCGCCGCGCAACCCCAGCACGTAGGAGACCCGGTTGGCGATGACGCCGCGGTGCAGGCCGGTGTTGCTGTGCTGGCCGATCGCGCTGTCGCCGGTGGCGTGCGCGAGTTCCGCGTAGTCGTCCCGCATCGCGCCCACGTAGACCGCGGTCGCACTGTCGCGCAACGAGGAAGGCACGACACGTGCGTCCTCCAGCGCCTCCCACACCAGTTCCAGCACCAGCCGTTGCTGCGGGTCGGTGGCCGCGGCCTCGCGGGGTGACACGCCGAAGAACTCCGCGTCGAACCCGTCCACGGAGTCGAGGAACGCACCGCGCGCCACCGTCCCCTCGGGGTCGGGCAGGCCGGACACGCTGGCCCAGCGGCCTTCCGGAACGTCACCGACGGCGTCGACGCCGTCGCGCAGGAGTTCCCAGAACGCGGCCGGATCGGGTGCTCCCGGCAGCCGGCAGGCGATGCCGATCACCGCGACCGGCTCGGTCGAGGGGGTCGAGAGAGTGGTGGCCTGACTGCTCGTCATGAGGCTCGACTGCCCTTTCTCGTGGTGATCGGGATGTCCGCTTCCCTGCCGCCTTTCCTACCGATCACGCGGTCACTGACCGGTTCTCCCGGTCGCGGACAGTCCACTGACAACTCGATGACCGCGCCGTGGACTCCGAGTGGGAGGGCCGTGGCTACGTTCGCGGTGCAGCGGAGCGGGACGGCCGCCCCGACCGACGAATGGACCCGTGAGATGACGAACCAGGCGATCGCGCCGGTCACCGACCCGTTGACCATGACCGAGACGTACGTCCGCGGCAGCAACGCCGGGGACATCGACGGAGTGCTCAGCCTCTACGCCGACGGCGCGATCTCGGTGTGGGAACCGGGAAACCCCGTCTCCGACGCGCTGCACGACGAGGTGGTGCGCGCCCACCTGGAGCGCAACCCCGACATGAAGGCGACCGTGCGCGAGTCCTACGTCACGGGCGACACGGCACTGCTGGTCGTCGACTGGACGATCGACATCCCCGCGGGCGGCGGACAGCCCGCGGAGAGTCACCAGGGCATCGGCCTCGACGTCCTGCGCAAGGGCGAGGACGGCCGCTGGCGCTACGTGATCGACAACCCCTTCGGCGAGGCCTGAACCACAACGGCGCGAACGGGGCGGGCGTGCGATGGACGCGCCCGCCCCGTTCGCGGTTCCGGATCGAGCAAAGAACCCAGGCGGGAGAACACGGATGGTCACACCCACCACCGCGCCGGAGCTGGCTGAGCCACACCTGCGCGGGCTGCTCGCGAGCATCGGGCTCGACGTCGAGTACGTGCGCGGCAGCGGCGACACGTTGTACTACCGGGACACCGACGGTGCGGAGATCCCGGTGCTGGACCTGGTCGGCGGCTACGGATCGCTGGTCTTCGGCCACAACCACCCGCGGCTGGTCGAACGGGCGCGGGAACTGCTGGAGCAGCAGGTCCCGGTGCACGCCCAGTTCTCGTACCACCCCTACGCCAACGAACTGGCGCACGAGCTGAACACGGTGCTGCGCCGCGAACTCGGCGTCGACGAGCCGTACCACGCGCTGTTCGGCAACAGCGGCGCGGAAGCTGTTGAGATCGCGATGAAGCACGCCGAGCTGGACAGGGTCGTCCGGGTCGGTGCACTGCGCGCCCGTGTCGCCGAGACGTGGGCGGCGGTGCAGGCCTCGGCGCCGGCCGTTCCCGCCGACGTCACCGAACGCCTGGAGCTCCCGGACACCGCGACGCTGGACGACGTCGTCGCCGCGGCCGCGCGGCTGAACGAGGAGTCGTTCACGCGTGCGCCGGTGTTCCTGGCGCTGGAGGGCGGTTTCCACGGCAAGCTCGCAGGCAGCGTCCAGCTGACGCACAACCCCGGCTACCGGATGCCGTTCAGCGCACTGGCCGCACAGGCCCGGTTCGTGCCCGCCGCACCTGGTGCGACCGCAGCGGCCGCCGACGCCGAACGGGCCGAGGTGATCGTGCCCGAGGTCGTGGACGGCGTGCTGCGGCTGACGGTCGAACGAAGCCCTGTCGTCGCCGCGCTGTTCGTCGAACCCGTGCAGGGTGAGGGCGGCATCCGCGTGCTCGACCGGACCGTCGCGGCCGAGATCAGGTCGGTGGCCGACGAAGCCGGGTTCCCGGTCGTGGTCGACGAGGTCCAGAGTGGAATGGGCCGCACCGGCCGGTTCTTCGCCGCCGCGCACTCCGGTCTCGCGGGCGACTACGTGCTGCTGGCCAAGGGAATCGGCGGCGGGGTCGCGAAGTCGTCGGTGACGCTCATCCGCGGTTCCCGCTACCAGGGCGACTTCGAGCTGGTGCACAGCTCCACGTTCGCCAAGGACGCCTTCTCCGTCCACATCGGACTGGAGGTCCTCCGGATGCTGGAGGAGGACGGTGGAGCGGCCTACGCACGTGCCGCCGAACGCGGGGCAGCGCTGCGGGCCGAGCTCGAGGCGGTGCGCGCGGAGTTCCCCGACGTCGTCTCCGACGTGCGCGGGGAGGGCCTGATGCTCGGTGTCGAGTTCGCCGACCTGACCGCGTCACCGGACCCTGTGCTGGCGGAGAACGCGGCCCACGGGCTCATCGGGTACGTGCTCGCGGGCCACCTGCTGCGCCGGCACGCCGTCCGGGTGTTCCCCACCGCCAGCGCCCCGCACACCCTGCGGGCCGAGCCGTCGATCTACCTCACCGACGAGGCGATCACGCAGTTCGGATCGGCGCTGCGGGAGCTGTGCGGGTTGCTGCGCAAGGAAGACGGCGCCGCACTGCTGCCCGTCTGAGCAAGCGCCCCCGCCCCTGTTCCCGTTGGCGGGAAAAGCACGTTCGGGCCGATAGATGGCCCGAACGTGCTTTTCGCGCCAAAGAAGTATGTCCGGTATGACTGAGTTGATACGGGCGCTGACACCAGGAGGAGGGGCTGCCGATGATCGGCAGCCCCTCCTCCGTGTACCCCGGGAACCCGCTCCCAGTCCTCCGACGGACCGGGCCGGGGCGGGACCGCGCACCCGCGTCCCGCCGTCCACCAGGGGTTAATGGACTTCCACGTCCCGGTGGCGACCGCATGAGGGACCACCGACCGGGCCCCGGTGCACCAGTGTGGGAACCGGGCGGTCCGCGTCACGAACCGCCCGTTCCCGTGTCCGGAGAGACCGTCAGGCCGCGACGGCCTTCTTCGGCGCCTTGAACAGCGCGGCCGTCACCACGATGCCGACCACCGTGAGGATGACCATGGACCAGAAACCGCTCTGGTAGCCGGCGTTGAGGTCCTGCTTCGCGTCACCCGTGGTGCCGGAGTACGCGACCGCGACGGCCGTGGCCACCGCGACACCGAGCGCGCCGCCGAGCTGGAAGCCCGCGGTGTTGATGCCCGACGCGATGCCCGAGTTCTCCTCGGGAACACCGGTCAGCGCCGCGATCGACACCGAGACGAAGCCCATGCCGAGACCGAAGCCGAACAGCACCAGCGCCGGGAACAGGTCGACGAAGTAGGTGCCGTCGACCGGTGCGCGCGTCAGCCAGACCACGCCGGCGCCCATGATCACGACCGCGATCAGGGTCATGTTGCGGAAGCCGAGCTTGGCGACGATGCGCGAGCCGATCTGCGAGCCCACGGTGGACATCACGGTGTAGACGACGGTCGCGACGCCGAACGCCAGCGCGGTGTACTGCAGGACCTGCTGGGCGTAGAGCGAGACCAGCAGGACCGCGCCGAACGTCACCATGCCGATGAGCAGCATGACCACGTTGCCGCCCAACAGGTTGCGGTTGCGGAACAGGCTCAGCGGGACCATCGGCGACGCGACGCGCTTCTCGATCACGATGAACACGGCGAAGAGGACGACGCTCGCGGCCAGCAGCAGGAGCGTGCGGGGGCTCGCCCAGCCGACGGTCGGCGTTTCGACCACGGCGTAGATGAACGCGCCAACCGCCAGCGTGATCGTCAGCGCGCCCAGCGGGTCGAAGCCGACCCGCTCCTCGGCCCTGCTCTCCTTGAGCAGCTTCGGACCGATCACCAGCACCAGCACGGCGACCGGGACGTTGATGAAGAACAGCCACTCCCAGCCGATGGTGTCGTTGATCGGGCCGCCGATGAGCAGCGCGGCCATCGCACCGATCGCACCGTTGGCCGCCCAGATCGCGAGCGCCTTCGACAGCTCCTTGGCGTCGGTGAACGTCGTCATGAGCAGTGCCAGCGCGGCGGGGGCGATCAACGCCGCCGACACGCCCTGGCCGACGCGGCCGATGATGAGGATCTCGCTCGACCACGCGAGGCCTGCCAGCAGCGATGCCGCGCCGAACAGGAGCATGCCGAGCATGAACATCTTCCTGCGGCCGGCGACGTCGGCGGTGCGTCCGCCGAGCAGCAGCAAGCCTCCGAACGTGATCAGGTACGAGCTCATCACCCACTGCGCGCCCGCCGGGGTGAAGCCGAGGTCGGCCTCGATCGACGGCAGCGCGAGCAGCACGATCTGCGCGTCCAGCTGCACCATGAAGAACGCGGCGCACAACAGCGCCAACGCCTTCCAGCGCAACGGGTTGAGCGGTGACCGCTCGGTGACGGGGTCGGCGTGCGCCCCTGTCACCGTGCTGGTCTTGGCGGTGTCCCCTGACATTGCAACTTCCTCTCTCGGTGTTTCCTCACCGCCGGAGTCGCCGACCCCGGCGGTCGTGCGCGCTCAGGCCCCTTCGCCGAGCCAGATCCGGCTCTGCAGGTCCGTGCCGCGCACGACCTGGACCCGGTAGGGCTCCATGCGCAGCACGTGGTACTCGGGGTCTTCCGGGCCGCCCTTCCAGTACGTGATCGGGTCGTACCCGACCGGGAAGGGAGATCCCTTGCGGTACAGGGCCCACACGTCCCGCTTGATCTCCGGGTCGTCCACCCAGAGCGACACGGTGTCGACGTGCACGACGTTCTGCCTGGGGCTCCAGTAGGAAAAGGTGGCGTGCGGGTTCCGTGCGAGGTGAGCGACCTTCACGGGCGTCTTGTACGCCGCGAGCCAGCCGACGGGCCGTCCGTCCACGACCTCCCAGATGGGCAGCAGCACCCTGGCCCTCGGCCGGTTGCGCTTGTCCACTGTGATCATCGTGCAGTACTTGATGTCGGCCACGTACTCGAAGAACTTCTCCTCGATGTCGGCGAAGGAGCTGACCGTGAGCATGTCTTTCCCCAGCTGGAGTCGTCCGCGCGGGCGGGGTTCGGGTGCGAAACAGGGCAGAATCGGCCGCCCCTGCGTTGCAGCAGGGTTCTCTAGTTCGCAGGGATTGGTTGTGCTGCCCGGTCGTGACGCGTCACGACCGGGGTGGAAAAGTCATTCCGCGCCGAGAGGAACGAGTCCCTGGGCGATTCCGCCGTCGACGGGGATCTCGATCCCCGTGGTGAAGGTGGCGTCGAAGGCGAGGAACAGGGCGGCCTTCGCGACCTCCTCCACCGTGCCGATCCGGCCCATCGGGGTGAGGGTGGAACCTTCGGCGATGAAGTGGGCCCGGTCCTCGTCGGTCACGGTCGCGACGCCCATGGTGGGTGTGCGGATGAAGCCGGGGCTGACGACGTTGACCCGGATCCCCCTCGGCAGCAGCTCGGCGGCGAGCACCTTGGCGAACGCGCGCACCGCGGCCTTGGCCCCGGAGAACGCGGCCATGCCGGGGGTTCCGGTGCCGTCGGCGACGGCGGTCGTGAAGACGATCGCGCCACCGTCGTTGATGAACGGCAGCAGCTTCTGCACCGTGAAGAACGCGCCCTTGGTGTTGACCGCGAAGGTCTTGTCGTAGACGGCCTCGGTGGCGCTCTCGAACGGCTCGAGCTCCGCGAAGCCCGCGTTGACGTGGAGGTAGTCGACGGTGCCGAGCTTCTCGCCGACCACCTTGGCCAGCGCGTCGACGTCGGCCAGGTCCGTGGTGTCGGAGCGGACGACGTGGGCGTTCTCGCCCAACTGTGCCTGCGCCGCCTTGATGTTCTGCTCGTTGTAGCCGGTGAGCAGGACCTCGGCACCGCCGCCGACCAGGGCCTCGACCACGGCCAGTCCCATGCCGTGGGTCCCGCCGGTGATCACGGCCTTCTTGCCTGAGTAAACGTCCACTTCTCCCCATTTCGCTCCGCTGGCCGGAATTCGCCAGCGCGGCTCCGACCAAATATGACACGGCTTGCAAACACGATCAACTACTGACAAATGTGTCAGCACTTACCAGCAGGAAAGCACTTACCAATCGGTAAGTACCCCGCTCCGGGAATTAGGAGGAACAAATTCCCCTCCACCATTCCCGAAATAGTGCCGCGGCGCGAGCCCTCGCAGACGGTCAGATCGCGAGCGCGGCGTGCACGTGGCGGGCCGCGCGCAGGCCCGACTCGATCGCACCGTCGACGCACCCGCTCCAGCCGTTGGCCGAGTCGCCGTTGGCGAACGAGATCCGCCCGTGCGGCGCCTGGATCTCCCGCATGGTGGTGAGCTGGCCCGGCTGGCGGTAGGCCCAGCCGCCCTCGCTGAACTCGTCACGGCCCCAGTCGTGGAACTTGTACGACAGCACCTCGGCACCGGGCTCCAGGTGGTGCACCGCGGCCTGCACGGCGGCCGGGTCGGTGTGGTCGACGTCCTCCTCGACGATGAACCCGACGACGAGCTGCGAACCGTCACCGAGGACGCGGTGCGGGAACAGGCCGATGATCGGCGCGCCCTCCTCGCCCTGGCTGTAGAACGCGCCCTGGAACTCGCCGCGCAGGTGGATCGCGAGCTTGACGGCGTTCGGCACGCCGATGGTCTCGCGGGACGCGCGCAGGTGCGGTTCGGGCAGGCCGGCGGTGAAGTCGAGCGACTTCCAGGTGTTGACCGGGGTCGCCACGACGACCGAACGCGCGGTGAGCCGCTCGCCGGACCGGGTGGTCACCACGACGTGCTCGCCGCTGTCGTCGATGGTGGCGACCGGGGTGTTCAGGCGCAGCTCCACACCGTCGGCGTCGGCGGCCATGAGCTCGGCGAGGTTCTGCATGCCGTTCACCAGACGCAGGTTGAAGATCGCGTCGAAGCCGATCAGCTCCAGCTGGCCCAGCGCCCACCAGTGGGCGGGCATCGTCAGCGCACCCCTGGCGGCGAGCCCGCCGGACTCCCCCGAAGCCCAGCCCCAGAGCAGGTTCGCGTCCTCTTCGGACAGTTCGAGGTCCTCGATGGCCTGCCGCAACGACTTCTTGTCGACCTCGGCCAGCTTCTCCGCGTGGTACCACGGGTTGTGCGGCCGTTCGTAGTACTCGTCCCAGCCGCTGAACAGCCGGGTCAGCAGGTCGTGCTGGCGCTGCAGGATCTCCGGTCCCGGATAGGTCCGGAACCCGCCGGGAACGGGGAAGGTGGCGGTCACCGGCTTCTCGTCGGCGACGACGTCCAGCCCGAACCTCGTGATCTCCGTCCACACGTGCGGCTGGGACCAGTGCACCCACGCCGCTCCCAGCTCGACCGGGTGGCCCTGCATCCGTTCGGTGTAGGCGCGTCCACCGACGCGGTCCTTGCCCTCCAGCAGGACCACGCGCCTGCCCTTGGCGGCCAGTTCGCGGGCGGCCGAGATTCCGGCGAACCCGGCGCCGATCACCACCACGTCGTGAGCGGTGTCGTTGTTCGACATTGCTTCCTCCCCTGCGAGAAGTCCACGGCGGACTCGAGCCGTGCCGAGGTGAAGCTAACGTCGCGGGACCCACCGGCCGTCCTTCACGGGTAACGGCCCGGTCATCTGGTCAGAACCGTTGCGGTGGAACGAAAAACGGGGTGGGACGCGTGTGCGTCCCACCCCGTTCGCCGGGTGCTGCCCACCGGTCAGGCGCGTTCGATCACGACCACCGGGATCTCCCGGGGCGCGGTCGCCTGGTAGGTGTCGTAGGCGGGCCACAACTCGGTCATCTTGGCCCACAGGCGAGGCTTCTCGTCGGCCGTCGCGGTGCGCGCGACCGCGTCGAACTTGTCCGGCCCGACCTGAACGTGCACCTCGGGGTTCGCGACCAGGTTCTGGTACCAGTCGGGGTGGACCGGCCCACCGCTCATGTGCGAGGCGATGACCACGTAACGGCCGTCGTCCTCGGTGTAGAACATGGCTGTGCGGCGCAGCTTTCCGGTCTTGCGCCCGCGCGTGGTGAGCACGAGGTTGGTCACCCCCGCCTCCAGGTGGCCGTCGCGGCCGTCGCTCGCGATGTAGCGGCGGACGTGCTCGGCGACCCCGGCGTACGGGCTGTCGGTGACCTCTTCAGGACGTGGGGCGGACATGTGGCTCCTCTGCTGCGATTGACTGACGGCTGCGATGCGTCACCGTCCTGATACTCACTGTATCCAGACTCGTCCGTTCACCGCGGTGGTTCCCGCGCCGGAACCTCGTGGAAGGCACCCTGGTAGAACGCGAGGCTCCCGGCGTCTTCGCCGGTCCTCGCGCCGAGCACGGTGCCGACGACGACCGAGTGGTCACCGGCAGGGTGGACGTCGGTCACCGAGCACTCCAGCCAGGCGAGAGCACCACCGAGCAGCGGAACGCCGGTCACGTCGCCTTCCGTCCAGTCGTGGCCGGCGAACTGGGCGAGACCGAGCGGCCGCTTCTTGTCGGCGAAGTGCGTGGCCACCGCGCCCTGGTCGGCCCGCAGCACCGAGACGCCGAACGTGCCGGCGGACAGGAGGGCCTCGTGCATCACCGCGCTGTGCGCGATGCAGCAGAGCACGAGGGGCGGGTCGAGCGACACGGAGCTGAAGGCGTTCGCGGTCATGCCGTGGACGTGGCCGCCCCCGGTGGTGAGCACGACGACACCGGTGGTGAACCTGGACATCGCCGCGCGCAGGGCGGCGGACGTGACAGGACTTGCGACCGGCTGGGCCGGAACGTGCGCGGTCAACACGACCTCCTCGTTGACGTCCGAAGTGGACGGTCGCGGGTGGCTGGTGGCGTCTGCAAGTACCACCAACTGCGAGTTGGTGGTACTTGCAGACGCCACTGTTCAGGCGTTGGTGGGTCAGACGTTCCACACGCCGGTGGCCGCCGCGGCACGCGCGTAGGTCTCGAAGTCCATCGGCTCACGGCCGAGAGCGCGCTGCACGCCGTCGGACAGGTGGGCGTTGCGGCCGTCGCGGATCTGGCCGATGAGGTCGGCGAGCATGCCCGCGTAGTCCTCGGGAAGTCCCTGCGCCACCTGCGCGGCGACGTACTCCTCGGCGGTGACGGGCTCGTAGCGCACCTCGCGGCCGAGCACGCGGGACAGGATCTCGGCGGCGTCGCCGAAGGTGATCGGGGTGGGGCCGGTCATCTCGTAGATCTCGCCGACGTGCTTGTCCTCGACCAGTGCGGCAACGGCCACGGCGGCAACGTCTTCGCAGTCGATGAACGGTTCGAGGCCCTGCCCGGCCGGAATCCGGATGAGGCCCTCGCGCACGCCGTCGAGCAGGATGCCCTCGTCGAAGTTCTGGGTGAACCAGGTCGGGCGCAGGATCGTCCACTCCAGACCGGACTCCTGCACCTCCCCCTCGCTGCCGACGAGGGACTTGCCGCCGGCGTCCTGGTCGGTGCGGGCCTGGAGCAGCACGACGCGGCGGACACCGGCCGCCTGCGCGCGCTTGCAGAAGGTGCGGACGGAGACGGCCGGGTCCCACTCCACGGCCTCGTCCACGAGGTCGACCATGTAGACGGCACGGACGCCGTCGATCGCCGCCTCCCAGGTGCTCTCGTCGTGCCAGTCGAAACGGGTGTCCCCCGAGCGGCTCGCCGCCCGCGCCGTGTGCCCGGCCGCGCGGAGCTGGGACACGACGCGCTTGCCGGTCTTGCCGGTGCCGCCGAGGACGAGGAAGTCGTTCGCAGTCATGGGACCGAGTCAAACAGCGGCGGGGAATGCCGCCGGTAATCCGCGGCAGGCCTCGGTAATCCGCCGGTCACGGACCCGCCTCGGAACGCGGAAACCGCGCGGTGAGTCCGCGTGGGACGGACAGGGGGCGGTGCGTGGTTAGCGTCGTCCACATTCGAGGAGAACCAACGAGGAGGCAAGGTGACCACCACCGACACCGCGCCCGGCGCGGTCCTGGACACGGTGCGCGAGCTCGTGCCGAAGCTGCGGGCCGACGGCCGGGCGGCAGAGGATGCGGGCTGGCTGACCGAGGACACCGTCGACGCCCTCACGGACGCCGGGGTGTTCGCCATGGCCGTCCCGCGCCGGTACGGCGGCCTCGAGCTGTCGCTGGCCGAGCAGAACGCCGTGCTCACCGAGATCGCGCGGGGCTGCGGCTCCGCGGGCTGGGTGTCCATGGTGTGGGTGAGCACCGCCTGGATGGTGTCGCTGTTCCCCGACCTCGCCCAGGAGGAGGTGTTCGCCGGCGGCAAGGTCAAGGTGTCCGGCGGTTTCACCCCCGGCGGCAG
This sequence comes from Lentzea rhizosphaerae, assembly GCF_042649515.1. Lineage (NCBI taxonomy): Bacteria > Bacillati > Actinomycetota > Actinomycetes > Pseudonocardiales > Pseudonocardiaceae > Lentzea > Lentzea rhizosphaerae. Next base: position 298,214 of record NZ_JBHRZI010000005.1, read on the forward strand.
GCTCAGGCCGGTCGACGGCGGCTACGCGCTGTCGGGCACGTGGCGGTTCAACACCGGCAGCCGCGGCGCCGACTGGAACATGATGGACGCGCTGGTCGAGGACGAGAGCGGAGAGGTAGTCGGCGAGGCCGTCGCACTGGTGCCGTTGTCGCAGATGACCCTCGGCGACGACTGGGACGTCTCCGCGGCGGGCGGCACCGGCAGCGTGTCCAGCAAGGCGGACAACGTGTTCGTGCCCGCGCACCGCGTGGCCGACGCCGAGTCCGCGGTCATGGGCACGCTGACCGACCGCTCCAACACCGGTGCCACCGGCCGCAACTACGGCCTCTACGCGTTCGTCCAGGCGCAGGCCCTGGCGACCATGATCGGCATGGCGCGCGGCGCGTACGAGCTGTTCGTCTCCCGCCTGCCGGGCCGCGCCATCTCGCACTCGTCCTGGACGTCGCAGGCCGACAACCCGTTGACCCACATCCAGGTCGCGACCGCGGCGAACCAGATCGCGGCGGGCGAGGCACTGCTGGACCGGATGACGACGTTGCTGCAGAAGCACGCCGACGCCGGCGTCGAACCCAGCTGGGAGGAGAAGGCCGACATCCGCGGGCAGGCCGCGTTCGCCATCGACCTGGCCCGCCAGGCCGTCGACACCCTGTACCGCGCCTCCGGAGCGTCGGTGATCGCCAAAAGCATGCCCCTGCAACGGTTCCACCGCGACGTGCAGGGTTTCGCCCAGCACGGCCTGCTCCAGCTCAACACCAGTCTCGAGGTGCAGGGCCGCGTCCTGCTCGGCCTCGACCCGCAGAACCACTTCCTGTGACCGGAGGAATTCCGATGACCGCGCAGATCGACTTCGCCAACCTCGAACTGACCGACGACCCCGAGGTCCAGAACGCGGTGTTCCTCGCCGCGTTCAACTCGGGCGACGGCCACGTCTTCGACAGCCTGTACCTGCCCGACGCCATCTCGAACCTCACCGGCACCCCGAGGACAGGCGCCGACCGCACCAGGGGCATCGTCGAGATGCTCGCCGCCAAGCCGAAGCTGGACTCGGTCGTCAAGTACGCCCACTCCACCGCCGACACCTCGCTGATCGTCGTGGAGTTCAAGCTCCAGCTGACCGACGAGAACGGCAAGACCACGCAGCACAACGGCATCTGCACCGACGTCCTCGTCCGCACCGCGGAGGGCAAGTGGATGATGTCGATCGACCGGCCGGTGGTCCTCGAGTCCATCCCCCTGGACTGACGCACAGGTCAACAGCGGGGCCGGTCGTCCTTCGTGGACGACCGGCCCCGTTCGTCACTGTCCTTTGGGGGAAGACGGAAGAGGCTCGTCGCGGGCGGGGGTTTACCCGCGGCGAGCCCCTTCCGCCAGTTCAGGCCCTGTCCGAAGTGGACGGCCTGTGGCAGGAAATCACGATCCGTCCGAAGTGGACGACTTGCCGCACGAAGGAGCCAGCTCCTTGGTCTCCACCGCCCACTGCGGAGCCGACCGCACCAGCCGGTGAATCGCCAGGCGACGCGCCTCGTCGTCCTGCTCCGGCTCGGCCAGCAGGGTCGTCGCCACGGTGCGCATGGCCCTGGTGAGCGAGCGGTTGCGGGTGGTGGCGGGGACCTGGAGCATGCGCTCGACCCCCGCGTCGGACAGCGGGTCGAGGGTGATGGTCGCGGCGTAGCGCTTGCCGCCGCCCCAGCCGGGACGTTGCCGCAGCAGGCCGGGGTGGGCCGACACGACGACGAGCATCGGGACCGCGCGGGCCGACTCGGCGAGCCCTTCCAGCGCGTCCTGGACGGCGGCGTCGACGACGTGCAGGTCGTCGAAGATCAGCACGACCGGCTCGCGGACGGCCGTGTCGGCCAGGAAGACGCACCAGGCGTGCAGGATCTCGGCCAGGTGCGGGAGGTGGCTGTCGTCGCCGGGCGGGTCGACGAACGGCCGGAGCCAGCGGCCCATCCACTCGCGTTCGTCGTCCCGCGCGACCAGGCTGCCCAGCGCGGCGGTGAGCTTGGCGGTCGCCTCGGCCGGCTCGTCGGAGTCGGTGATGCCGCACAGCCGCGACAGGACGCGGCCGGGCATGGCGAGCGGACCCTCCCCCGGCAGGCCCGTGTCGTGCAGCACGTGCACGGGCTCGTCGGCCAGCGTGCGGGTGAACTCGCGCAGGAGCCGGGTCTTGCCGATGCTCTCGTCGCCCAGCACCGTCACGAGGTGCGGCCGGCACCGGTGGCGCACCAGGTTCAGCATGTCGCCGAGCAGCGCCATCTCCCGCTCGCGGTCGATGAACGGCAGCAGCTCGTCGTCGTCCGCGACCCCGGCGGCGGCCTTGGTCTGCGGGCACAGCTCGATGTGCCCGTCGGGCACGGTGGCCAGCATCCGGTGCGCGCACTCGACGATGCCGCCGGCGACGACCGGTGCCCCGCCGGGACCGGGGTGGTGCACACCCGCCTCGTCGGTGACGACCGCGATGGTGACCCGCAGCGCGGACGACGCGTCGATCGGCGTGTGCAGGGCCGAACGGAGCTCGCCCGCGGCACGCACGGCCCGCTCCGCTCCGGGACGGCCGTCGAACAGGACCGCCGTGGTGGAGCCCAGCGCGGCGACGACGGCCCCGCCGTGGTCACCGGCGATCCGGCGGATCTCGGCGGCGACGGCGTCCAGCCGGGCGTCGACCGGACGCATCAGCGAGTCCTCGTCGACGGCCGGATGCGCGCGGATGAGCAGGACCGAGACGACCCTGCGGTTGTCAAGAGGCACCGACCCGACAGGGAGCTCCCGCTGCCGGGGAACGGAGACGACCTCGACGCGCTCGGGCAGGCTCAGCGCCGGGTCGTGACTGAGGATGGACTGCTGGAGGTTGCGCAGCCGCCACCCCGGCTCGAGACCGAGGTCGACCAGCGCGGTCCTCGCCTTGGCGAACACGGCCAGCGCGTCGGCGTGCCGTCCGCAGCGGTAGAGGGCGAGCATCAGCTGCTCGCACGCACGCTCCCGCAGGGACTCGGTCTCGACCAGGATCTCCAGTTCGCTGAGCACGGCCTGGTGCCGGCCGCACGCGAGCTCGGCCTCGAACAGGTCCTCCAGGGCGTCGAGCCGCGCGTTCTGCAGCGCGGCCAGCTCCGGCCACACGATGCCGGTCTCGACGAGGTCGGCCAGCGCCGGTCCGCGCCACAACGACAGCGCCTCGCGCAGCAGACCGGCGGCCTCCGCCGGAGCGCTGGCCAGCTTCGCCCTGCCCTGCTCGGCGTACTGCGCGAACACGTGCGAGTCGACCTGCTGGGAGTCGACGCACAAGATGTAACCGGGTGCCTGAGTCCTCACGAGCGGTGGGTTCTCACTGCGGAAATGTGCCGCGAACAACGTGCGCAGACTCCACACGGAGTTCTGCAGGATCTTCCTCGCGGAGCTGGGTGCGTCGTCTACCGACCAGAGAGTGCGGAGAAGTTTGCTGGTCGCGACGACCTGGTTCGCCTGTAGGAGCAGAACGCCCAGCGTAGCTCGTTGACGCGTTCCTCCCAAAGGGACTTGGTGATCATCATCAGAAACGGTCAGCGGGCCTAAAAGCTGAAAGCGCATCGTTGCAGTCCCCCGGTTGCCGAATGGATGCCGCTGGGTACGACGAAGGCACTAGAGGCAGCGACATTGGTACCCCAGGCGGATCCCGGCAGGCGTACGTCACGCTTACGTCCCCCCAGTCGGACGAAGCGGTCTGCCGCCGCAGCTCAAGCGGCGGAGCACAAGCTACGCAAACCGGTCACCAATCGATATAGTATCTGTGGCGCAACAGCGGACAAGTACTTACCTTCCAGTAAGCACTCACCGGCAGGTCAGGGGAACAGCAGTGGCGATCAGAACGTACGTGTGCGGTCTCGACGCCGCCGTCAACATTATCGGCGGAAAGTGGAAAGTACTCATCATCTGGGCGATCGGAGACCAGCGCAGAAGGTTTGGAGAATTGCGCCGGCAGGTCCCCGGAATCAGCGAGAAGGTCCTTTTTCAGCACCTGCGTGAAATGGAGGCCAACGATCTCGTCGTCCGCGAGGAGTTCGACGAGGTCCCGGCCAGGGTGGAGTACTCGCTCACCGAGCTCGGCCACTCCCTGAGCGCCGCCCTGCAGCCGCTGAACGACTGGGGCTCGCAGCACATGCAGCGGACGGGTACGGCCGTGGCCTGCAGCTACAGCTGACCCCGCTCGACCCGCCCGCGAACCGGGCGAAAGAGGACATCCGAACGGAGCCGCCACCCGGCGGGGTCCGGCGAACCGCGGAGGCGACCGCGGCGAACTGGCCCCTGCGCGTGGCGGCTTCGTCGTGTCCGCACCCCGCACTCCGTGAGTTCTCGACAACCTTTCACAGCTTGATCGGCATTTGTCGACATTTTCCGCCGACGCGGCCTACCGGTGGCATGATTTCTGCCCGAAAGGTCACCGTCCGCGGACGACCGGCCCCTCTCCGCCTCCGCGCGGCCGATTCCCTGCTTCGCAAGCAGGCCGTGGCCAGCCTGAACGGCACAGCGCCCGTACACCCACTTGGATTAGCCCGTCCGACTGAACTTGGAGCCCGGCTTGTGGCGTCGATCTCACACCACTGCCTGCCGCAGCGCCTCCAGGAACCCGGGCGCGAGCTCCGGCCGGCAGATCAGCAGGTCCTCGATGTAGGGCCTCTCGTTGCCGTAGGTCAACGGCGCCCCGTCGATCCGGGACGCGTGCACCCCGGCCGCCCGAGCAACCGCCACGGGCGCCGCGCTGTCCCACTCCCACTGCCCACCGTCGTGCACATAGGCGTCCGCGAGCCCCATGCACACCATGATGGTCTTGACCCCCGCGGACCCCACCGGCACGAGGTCGACGTCGAGCACCGACGCCAGCGCGTCGACCAGCGGCGGCCGATGGCTGCGGCTCACCACCACGCGCGGACGATCACGCGGTGGGGACGGCGGCAGGGGTGACGGCGAGGCGGTGTCGTGAACGTCCCCTGTGGACAGTGCGACGGCACCGGCGACGAGCTGCCCGCGGTCGGCGAGCGCCACGTGCACGGCCCAGTCGTCGCGCCGGTCGCAGTACTCGCGGGTGCCGTCGAGCGGGTCCACGATCCACAGCCGTCCCGCCCGCGGACTGGTCACGGCCTCGGTGTTCTCCTCGGACAGCACCGCGTCCGCCGGCCGGTGCCGCCGCAACGACTCGATCAGCAGGGAGTGCGCCCGGCAGTCTCCCTCCGCGCCGAGCTCCGGTCCTGACGCACCGGTCCGGCGGAGGTCCACCAGCAGGTCACGCGCCTGAACCGCGAGATGGCGGGCCAGCAGGTGGTCGTTCACGAGCCACGCGCCGCGTCGACGTGGGTCAGGGTGGCGTCGAGGCTCTGACCGCCGATCCACGCCGTCAGCTCCTTCCACAGCACGCCGGTGCCGACGCCGCCCGGCATGCGGTCGGAAGCGTCGAACCGGAACGTCGTGGCGTCGTTCAGGACTCCGGCCACGGCGGCGTCGGCCGGGATCGGGTAGTCGGACGGCGCGACGTCGGTGAACGCGGAGAGCGCGCCGCCCTCGTGCGCGCGGGAGTGCTTGAACCACTCCGCGGAAGTCATGTACTGCAACGCCTTCCGGGCCTCCGGGCGGTCGGACACGAGCGCGACCGAGTCACCACCACCGGACACGGCACCGTTGCCGGGGAACGGGAACACGTCGTAGTCGACGCCGAAACGGGCGTTGTCCGGCAACGAGCCGATCAGGAAGCTGCCGAGCTTGTGCAGCCAGCAGCCCGGCGGCGAGGCGAACATGGCATCGCTCGCCTTCGGGAACGTCGTGGCGAGCGCTCCCTGCCTGCCGCCGGCGGCGTTGCCCTCGGAGAACACCAGGCGGTCGAACTTCTCGAACGCGGTACGCACCTCGGGCGAGGTGAACGGGACCTGCCCGGAGGCCCACGCGTCGTAGAAGGCGGGGCCGTGGTCGCTCAGGACGACGTCCTCGATCCAGTCGGTGGCCACCCAGCCCGTCGCGCCGCCGTCCTGGACGCCCACGCACCACGGGGCGGTCTTCTGCTCGACGCGGATGCGGTCGGTCAGCGCGACCAGCTCGTCCCACGTCCGCGGCACGGTGAGGCCCGCGCGGTCGAACTCCTTCTTGGGGTACCAGACCAGGCTCTTGACGTTGACGCTGAGCGGGAGGCCGTAGCGCGTGCCGTCGACGACGCCGAGGTCGGACAGCCCGGGTTGCAGCCGCCCGACGGCGTCGTCGACCTCCAACGGGCGGAGGTGCCCCTGACGGGCGAACTCGGCGAGCAGACCCGGTTGCGGGAACAGCAGAAGATCGGGCTTGTCGCCGGTGACGCGGGACTTGGCGACGTTCTCGAAGTCGCCGGACGTCTCGTAGTGCACCGAGATCCCGCTGCGCTTCTCCCACTCGTCGAACGCGGCGTTGATGTGGCCGTGCAGGTCGGAGGTCGCGCCGAGAACGGTGATCTGGACCGGGGTGGTGCTCGCCGGAGCACACGCGCCGAGCAGCGCGCCCACGGCCGCGAGTGCCAGCAGCCTTGTCATGCGGTCTGGCTTCACCTCGCGCCACGACCGGGAAACGTCCGGTTGCGGCCAGTGGCACCGACCGGACGCGTCAGAGCCAGCCGCGGCGGACCGCTTGCACACCGGCCTGGAATCGGCTCGTCACACCGAGGTGGGCGAACAGCGCGGACGTCTGCCGCCGCACCGATCTCACGGAGACGCCGAGCTGACGGGCGATCGCCTCGTCCTTGATGCCCAACGCGAGCAGCCGCAACAACAACAGGTCCCGCTCCCCCACTTCGGGCGCGGCGGAGTCAGCCAGTCCCAGTGCCGTCGACCAGTGGTGCTCGAACGCGCACACCAACGCTGCGACGATCCCCGGGTTGCGGACGACGAGCACGGCGTCGTCCGCGGGCACGACCCCGACGGCCCGGTCCACCACCACGGTCCACGACAGCACCTGACCGGTCGCGCGCGCGTCGAGACCGTCGGCGGACAGCTCGTCCAGACGTTCCGCCGCGTCCTCTTTGCCGTACAACACCTTCACCGGGACATCCCGGTCACGCACCACGTGGCACGCGACACCGGCTTCACAGCACGGCGGCGTTCCGTGGTGCACCACCAGGATCTCCCGGCTCGCCGCGCGCAGGAGCTCGTCCAGCCGCAGCGCCGCGGCCGTCGGTGACGGCACCCGCTCCACTTCCAGGGTCGGCGCCTCGACCCGTTCGGCGAGGTGGAACGACAGCAGCGCGGACAGCTCCGACTGGGCCTTCAGCACTCCGGCACGCCGCCGTTCCGCCTGGAGCTGGATCTCGGCGAGCATCCGCTCGGTCACGTCGTCGGGGCCCACCGGCAGCAGGCGCGCCCCGTCCGCGGGATCGACGACCAGGAGTCCTTGTCTCAGCAGGTGATCCCGGCACGCGGACACCACGTCGACGGACGTTCTCATCCGCGCCGCCACCTGCTCGATGCTCCAGCTCGGATGCCGCAGCCACACCTGGTACGCGTCCCAGTCGTTCTCGCTCAACCCCAATGCCGTGAACGACGACACCTGTGCCCCCTTCGTGTCACCAACCTGCCATCCCCCTTCGCGCGGCAGGTCTCGGCCACCCCTGATCGGTTTGCCCGCGAGCGAACCCAGGCAAACCAGACGGTGAACGACTGATGACAGTCGGTGAACACGTCGAGTGCCTGCCAGCGCGTTTGGGGGCCGGGGGACCGTGAAGGAGTCACATGCAGGCGATGGGTGCCGCGGTCGATGTCTCGGACATCGCCGCTGACTTGGGCAGGTTCGAGCGGGTCGCGGTGACCGGTGGTCTCGGTTTCGTCGGCTCGCACGTGGTCGCGACGCTCGCCGCGGCGGGACGTTCCGTCCTGGTGCTGGACATCGCGCCGCCGCCGGACCTGCTGCCGGGCAACGTCACGCACCACCGGGTCGACATCCGCGACGTCCGCGCGATCACGCCGACGTTGCGCGAGGTCGACCTGGTGCTGCACCTGGCGGGCAACCCGAGCGGAACGGTCTCGGTGGACCGGCCCAGGTTCGACTTCGAGACCAACGCGCAGGGCACCTTCAACCTGTGCGAGGCGCTGGCCGGGTCGTCCGTGCGCAAGCTCGTCTACCTGTCGAGCGCCATGGTGTACGGCGTCCCGCGGACGTGCCCGATCACCGAGGACCACCCGGTCGCGCCGTTTCTTCCGTACGGCGCCTCGAAGTTGTCCGGCGAGCACGTGGTCAGCGTGTTCAAGCACGCGCTCGGCCTGCCCGCGACGATCGGACGCGCGTTCACCCTCTACGGACCGGGCGAGGACCCGAAGCGCGCGGGCGGCGAGGTGACGCAGTTCCTGCGCTGGCACCTCAACGGTGAACCGATCCGCGCGACCGGTGACGTCGACGCCAAGACGCGCGACTTCTGCTCCATAGGTGATCTCGTGCGGGCGCTGCTCTTCCTCGCGGCCCGCGGCGACGAGGGCGAGGTCTACAACCTCGGGTCGGGCACCGAGACCTCCCTGCGCGAGCTGGCCGACGTGATCGGCACCGTGACGGGACGGCAGGCCTCGCTGATCAGCGACGAGTCGATCACCGACGACACCTACCGGCTGGTCGCCGACACGACGAAGCTGCGCGGCCTGGGTTTCGCGCCCAGGACTTCACTGGCCGAGGGCGTGCGCGCGCTCGCCGCCGAGCTCGGTGACCACCCTGCTCCTCCCGCCGTGGACACGATCTTCCGCCGGGGACAGCGCGTGGGGGTGGCAGGGCGATGATCGTCTTCGGTTCGAAGGCCGAGACGCTGGCGCAGCTCGCGCCGGTGGTCACGACCGCGTCGGTGCTGCCGATGGTGTACTTCGACGTCGAGTCGTGGTGCGGCGACCCCGGCAAGCTGCTCGACGCCGTGCAGGACGAACCGTGGGGCGACCGGCGGCTGGTCGTGCGCAGCAGCACGCTGCACGAGGACAGGGCCGGGAGCCTCATGCCGGGCAAGTACCTGTCCGTCTGCGGTGTGACCGGACGCGAGGCACTGCGCACCGCGATCGAGGCGGTGATCGACTCCTACCGCGTCGACGGCGAGGAAGGGCTGGCGCGCCAACAGGTTCTGGTGCAGCCCATGGTCTCCGGTGCGACCGTGAGCGGCGTCGTCTTCACCTGCGACCCCAACACCGGCGCCCCGTACCGCGTGGTGAACTACGACGAGACGGGTGACTGCTCCGCCGTGACGAGCGGCAAGGCCGCCGATCTGAGGACGTTCTACCAGTGGCCGGACAGCCCGCCGCCGCGCGACGACCGCATGCGCCGCGTCCTCGCACTCGCCTCCGAGCTCGTCGACCTGTGCGGCACACCGGACCTGGACGTCGAGTTCGCCTTCGACGGCGCGGACCGGTTGCGGCTGCTGCAGGCGCGCCCGCTGTCGGTCACCACGTCGCCGTGCCGCGCGGACCAGGCGGCGGCGCTGGAGGGCATCGCCGCCAAGGTCGTGGCCGCGAGCAAACCGCACCCCTACCTGCTCGGCCCGCGCACGGCGTTCGGGGTCATGCCGGACTGGAACCCGGCCGAGATCATCGGCACCAGACCGCGCCCGCTGTCGCTGTCGTTGTACCGCAGGCTGATCACCGACAAGGAGTGGGCCGAGCAACGGGCCAGGTACGGCTACCGCGACGTGCGCGGTTTCCCTCTGCTCGTGGACTTCTCCGGTCTCCCCTACATCGACGTGCGGGTGAGCGCCAACTCGCTGATCCCCGCGAACCTGGAGGAACCTCTCGCCGAACGCCTCGCGGGCCACTACGTCGACCGGCTCGTCGCGAACCCCGAACTGCACGACAAGTTCGAGTTCGAGGTCACGTTCTCCGCGTACAACTTCACGCTCGCCGACCGGTTGCGCGACCGCGCCGGTCACGAGTTCGACCGCGGCGAACGCGCGCGGATCGAGGACTCGTTGCGGGCGTTGACCAACCGCCTGCTGCGGTCCGACCACCGCGCCCGCCGCGAGGACGAGTGGCACATCGCGTCGCTGCGCGAGCGGCTGCCCGGCATCCGCGACTCGCGCCAGGACCTGGTCGCTCAGGTGTACTGGCTGCTCGAGGACTGCCGGCGGTTCGGCACGCTCGCGTTCGCGGGCTTCGCCCGGCTCGGGTTCGTCGCCGCGGACCTGCTGCGGTCGCTGGTCGAGTGCGGTGTGCTCACCCAGGCCGACGTCTCCGCGCTGATGGCTTCGCTGGACACGGTGACCAACAAGATGCTCCGCGACCGGGCGCGGCTCACCGAGGACGAGTTCCTGTCCCGGTACGGCTTTCTGCGTCCCGGCACGTACGACATCCGCTCACCGCGCTACGACGAGGCGCCCGACCTGTACTTCGACTTCTCCTCGGCACCGGCCAGGGTCGCCCACGAAGAGGACTTCCGGCTGCCTCCGGCCAAGTTGCGCGAGATCGGGGACTTGCTGCGCGCGCACCGGATCGACCAGACACCCGAGGGGCTTCTCGCGTTCATCGGCGACAGCGTGGCACGACGCGAGGAGTCGAAGTTCGAGTTCTCCCGGCATCTCAGCGAGGCGATGTCGCTCATCAAGGACCTCGGTGCGCAGTGCGGTCTCGACGCGAACGACATGTCCTACGTGGACATCGACTGCGTCGACCGGCTGTACAAGGGTTCCGAGGACGTCTCGGACGTGCTGCACCGCGCCGTCGAGGAGGGCAGGCGGCGCTACGAGCTCACCCGCCGGATCGTGCTGCCACCGGTGATCACCTCCCCGGAGGAGGTCACCGCGTTCCACCTGCCGCCGTTCGACCCGAACTACGTGACGCAGGAGGTCGTGACGGCACCGGTGCGCACCGTGCGCTCCGACCCGTCCGAGCTGGCGGGCAAGATCCTGCTGCTGCCCAGCGGTGACCCGGGCTACGACTGGATCTTCGCGGAGGGCATCGCCGGGTTCGTGACGCGGTTCGGCGGGGTCAACTCGCACATGGCCATCCGCGCTCACCAGCTGCGCGTGCCCGCGGTCATCGGGGCGGGCGACGTGCTCTACAACCGGTGCAGGGCAGCGAAGTCGCTGACCATCGACTGCGCCAACCGTCAGGTGCGGGTGCTGCGATGACGACGTGGGTCGGTGTCACCCAACGGGTCGTGGCCGGTGAGGACGTGCTCGACCAGGCCTGGACGCGGTTCCTGCGGCACTGCGGCCTGATGCCGTTGCCATTGCCGAACGACGCGGACACGGCGCAGCGGATCGTCACGGAGCTGCCGGTCGCGGGCGTGCTGCTCACAGGTGGCAACGACCTGGGTGTGTGCGGCGGTGACGCGCCCGAACGGGACGCCACCGAACACGCGCTCGTCGACCTCGCGCTGTGCCGGCACACACCGGTGATCGGGGTGTGCCGCGGCATGCAGGTCCTGCAACACCACTTCGGCGTGCCGTTGCACCGCGTGGAGGGGCACGTCTCCCCCAGCGTCACGCTGACGGTCGACGGGAAACCGCGGCCGGCCAACAGCTTCCACAACTGGGCGGCGACGACGACGGTCGCGCCGCTGCGGACGTGGGTCAGCGGCTCCGGCGACGTCGTGAAGGCGGTGCGGCACGAGACCGCGCCGCTCGTCGGCGTCATGTGGCATCCCGAACGGATGACGCCGTTCGCCGCTGAGGACGAAGAACTCTTCCGTCGCGTCTTTCAGGAGGAATCGTGAAAGGAGTCATCCTCGCCGCCGGTCGCGGCAGCAGACTGGGATCTCTCACCGACCACCGCCCGAAGTGCCTCGTGCCGCTGGCGGGCCAGCCGCTGCTGGCGTGGCAGCGCGACGCGTTGATCGCGGGAGGCGCGGACCAGACAGCGATCGTCGTCGGGTACCAGGCGGATCTGCTGAGGCGCCTGGGGATGCCGACGTTCTACGCGCCGAGGTGGGACCAGACCAACATGGTCGTGTCGCTGTGCGCCGCCGCGCCGTGGTTGCGGACCGAGCCGTGCGTGGTCTCCTACGGCGACATCGTGTTCGAACCGGCTGCGGTCCGCGCGCTCGTCGCGGCCCGCGGCGACCTGGCCATCACCTACGACCCGCGCTGGCACGACCTGTGGTCGCGGAGGTTCGACGACCCGCTCGAAGACGCCGAGACGTTCGTGCTCGCCGACAACGGCTCCGTCGCCCGCATCGGCGGCCGGGCGGCCGACGTCGAGGAGATCGAGGGCCAGTACATGGGTCTGCTGCGGTTCACCCCGGCGAGCTGGGCCGCCGTCGAAACAACGCTGGACAGGCTGTCCGCCCGCCAGCGCGACCGGCTCGACATGACAGGTCTGCTGCAGCTGCTGATCTACGCCGGGCACCGCGTCGAGGCCGTGCCGTACCGGGGCGGCTGGGGTGAGGTCGACCACGAGAGCGACCTCGAGGTGTGCGAGTCGCTTGTCGCGCAACGGTTGCTGCGTCGTCCCGGCAGGAGGGCGTCGTGATCGTCTGGTTGATCGGCATGTCGGGTGCCGGCAAGACCGCGGTGGGCACCCGGCTGTACCGGCAGCTGAAGGAGAGCAGGCCGGAGACGGTGTACCTCGACGGCGACCTGCTGAGGGAGGTGTGGGGCGGCGACCTCGGGCACGACCTGGCGGGACGGGAGGTCAACGCCGGACGGATCAGCAGGTTGTGCGCCATGCTCGACCGGCAGGGCATCACCGTCGTCGCGGCGGTGCTGTCGATCTTCCCGGAGTGGCAGGAGTGGAACCGGAAGACGTTCTCGTCGTACTTCGAGGTGTTCCTGGACGTGCCGATGGACGTGCTGGAACAGCGCGACAGCAAGGGCCTCTACCGCGCCGCGCGGGCCGGTGAGGTGCGGGACGTGGTCGGTGTCGACATCCCGTTCCCCCGTCCCGCGCAACCCGATCTGGTGCTGCGCGGGTGTGGCGCGGACGGCACTCCCGACGTGCTCGCCGGCCGTGTGCTCGACGAGGTGCTCGGAAAGTGATCGGCGCCGTCCTGCTGTCCTGCGCCGCCGTCGAGGCCGGCCTGCACCTGCTCGTCCGGCGGCTGCGGCGGGACTTCCCGTGGCTGATCGTTCCCGCGGACGCCGCACCGGAGATTCCCGAGGCGCTCGCGCGGCGGCACGGCGCGAGGTCGTTCGACGCTGATCTCGGCTGGTGCCGCGTCCCCGGTGAACACGCGATCGAACACACGGCGAACGGTGACACCTCGTTCACCGTCGACCCGCACGGCCGCAGACTCAACCCCGGCTTCGGCGCGAAGCCTGCGGAGGTGGCGGCGTTCGGCGACTCGTTCACGTTCTGCCGTCTGGTCGACGACGACGAGACCTGGCCGCACCACCTGTCGGTCGCGCTCGGCGAGAACGTCGCCAACTACGGCGTCGGGAACTACGGGCTCGACCAGGCGTTGCTGCGGCTGGAGAACGAGATCGACGCGCTGGACGCCCGCGTGGTCGTGATGGGTGTCGTACCGGAGACGATCGCGCGCGTGCAGTCGTACTGGAAGCACTACTTCGAATACGGCAACACGTTGGCGTTCAAGCCCCGGTTCACCTTGGGCACCAACGGGTTGGTGCTCCACCAAAGCGCCGTGCGACGCCCGGAGGACTACGTGTCGTATCGGCGGCGCCTGCCGGAAATCCAGCGGCTGGACGGGTTCTACCGCAGCAAGTTCCTTCGTGACGTGCTCACCTTCCCCTACCTGCCGCGGGTTCTGGCTCGGTGGCGGAGGCACGTGCCGATCATGTGGCATCTGCTCAGGGGGAACCGGAAGAAGGCGTTCCAGGTCGTGCTGCGCGACAACGCGCGGTGGACGGCCCGCCTGTACCGCGATCCTGGCTCGAAAGCGTTGCTGCGCGCCCTGATCGACCGGTTCGCCGAAACGTGTCGATCCCACGGCAAGGAGCCGGTCCTGCTCGTCATGCCGCAGCCGACGGACGAGGACACCGCCTACCGCGAGGTGTTCGCGAGTGCCGCGCTGCCGGTCGTCGACGTGACGGACGTGCTGCGGCGTGACGACGAAAGCCTGTGGGCGGCCGGAAAGCTCGGCCCTCACCCGAGCGGCGAGGGCAACGAGCTCATCGCCCGGGCACTGGCTCCTGTCGTCGAGGAGCTCCTGGACCGGGCAGGATCAGGAACGTCGCGATCGCACCGGCGGCCACCACGACCACACCGATGAACTCCACGCCCGCGTAGCCGAAACCGGCCCCCAGCAACGGCAGGTAGGCGGCGATGGACACGGCACCGCCGACGTGCGTGGTCGACTCGAACAGCGCCGACGCGGTGCCGCGGTCCTCCGGGGCGGCGTCGCCGATGCACTCCCTGGTAAGCCCGACGTAGACGGGGCCCGCGCTCAGCCCCCACGCGATCAGCCACGGCATGATCACGGCGAGCGAGCTGTCGGTGTTGAACGCCACCACCGCGAGCGTGCCCGCGCACAACGCCAGCGACACGGCGACCACCACACGTGAGCCGAACCGCCGCGTCAGCGCGCCGGCGGGCACCGCGCTGATCATCGCGGCGAGCAGGACCGGTGCGAGCACGAGCCCGGCACCCGCCGCCGAAAGCCCGTGGACGTCCTGCAGGTACACGCTGCCGATGACGACGACAGCGGCGTACGCGGCCGAGTGCGCGCCGAACGCGATGCAGCTGCCGACCAACCGGCGTGAGCGCACCACGCGCGGCTTCACGAGCGGGTCCGCGACCCGCCGTTCGACCACGACCAGAACGCCGAGCAGCGCCACGCCGATCGCGACCGGCACCAAGGCACGCGGCGAACTCGTCTCCGCGAACTGGCCGACACCGTAGATCAACGCCACCAGGCCACCGGTCGCGAGCAACGCCCCCGGCAGGTCCAGCCGGGCGGATCCGGAGGCCCGCGGTGGGTCCGGCGGGACCAGCAGGTAGGTGGCCACCAGCGCGACGGCACCCACCGGCACCGGTGCGAGGAACACCCACCGCCAGCCCAGTTCCGCGGTGAGCAGCCCGCCGACCACGGCACCGGCGAGCCCCGCCGAGTTGGCCGACGCGGCGACGATCGAGAAGACCCTGCTGTGCCAGGGTTCTTCGGGAAACAGCGTCGCCGCCGAGGCGAGCGCGGCCGGGATCGCGAACGCCGCGCCGACGCCCTGCAACGTGCGACCGGTCAGCAGCAGGGGCAGGCCCTGCGCCAGGCCGGCGAGAAGGCACGCCGCGGTGGACAGGGCGATGCTCGTGAGGAGCATCCGCCGCCTGCCCCACAGGTCGCAGAGCCGCCCGCCCAGCACCAGCAGACCGCCGATGCTGAGCGAGAACAGGCTCACCACCCACTGCAGCGACCCGGGCCCGAGTCCCAGGCCCTCGCCGATGTGCGGCAGCGCGGTGGCGACGGCGAGGCTGTCGAACAGGACGAGGAACATGGCCGTGGCCAGCACCAGTGCGGTGGGCCACGGCCGCGTCACCCCGGTGGGCGCGGTGGTGCTAGTCAAGGTCGTACCCGAACTTCACCGCCACGGCACGGAGTTCGTCGTCGCGGAAGAACCCGGCGAGCTCCGGCGTCATCCACCGCTGCCAGCCCGCCACCCGGCCGTCGCGGATCATCCGGGGCTCTCCGGTCGCCGAGACAGCGTCCTCGTGCGCCCGCATCTTGTCGAACGAGCTGTTGTCCGCGGCACGCCGCAGCCGGGCTTCGTCGAACCGCACGCCGAGCCGCCGCAACGGTTCCGTGAGCGCCCCTTCCGGATCGCGCTTCAGGTCCTCGAACCGCAGGACCGTGCAGTCGGGCGTGCGGCGCAACCAGGCCTGGTGGAACGCCGTCCAGTCGTCCACCGGGCTCGCGGTGAAGTCACCGCGGCCGCTGAGCCAGCCCTCGAACGTGGGTGGCACGCGATCCCACTCCGCCTCCGCGAAGTTGTGCCGCCACTGGTAGAGCGAGTACAGCGCGTCCCTCGGGTCGCGCACCAGCAGCCACACCGCGCCGAACGAGCCGTCCGGGAACATCTCCGGCGGGTGGTGGGTCTTGACGAGCCTCGGCCACGGCTCGACCGGCGGTGCCGTGTTGTCCTTGTCGTGCAAGGACGCCAGGTGCTTGCGGTACCCGCCGTGCTCGGTCCTCGCCACGGCGGTGCCGTCCTCGCGCAGCTCCTCGGTGTACGCGTCCACGTAGTTCACCGACAGCTCGTGCAGGATGTTGCCCACGTAGGACTGTCCGGCACCACCACAGCTCGCGACCAGCACGTCCCGCATCCCCATGCGGCCGATGTTGCGCTGGTAGTCCTCGCTCATCCGCTGCCCGGCGAGCACCGGGTCAGGCATCACTGTCATTCGCTTCTCCCCTCGTGACCATCGCCGGGCTTCACCACCGGGGCGCGTACTCCGGGTCGCTGAGCCGCACGGCACGCTTCCGCGCGACCCTGTGCAGCTCCTGCTTCTCCTCCTCCGCCAGGGAGAAGTCGAAGATTCGCAGGTTCGCCTCGATGTGCTTCGGCCTGTGCGACCGCGGGATCGCCGCGACGCCCGGTTGTTCGACCAGCCACCGCAACGCGATCTGGGCGGGTGTTCTGCCGTGCCGTTCGGCGATGCGCCGCACGACGGGCTCCCGCGCCACCTCGCCCTGCGCGATCGGTGAGTACGCGGTCAGCAGATGTCCCAGCCTCCTCGCCTGGCCGAGCAGTTCGTCCTGCGCGAGCAGCGGGTGGTACTCGACCTGGTTGCAGAAGACCTCGGCGTGCCGCGCGGCTTCCCGCACCTGCGACGGCGTGAAGTTGCTCAGCCCGACGTGCCGCGTCCTGCCCTCGTCGCGCAGCTCGCGCAACGCCGTCATCGTCTCCACCAGCGGAACGTCGTCGGACGGCCAGTGCACGAGCACGAGATCGACGCGGTCCACGCCGAGGTCGCCGAGGCTCGCGGCGACCGACGCGCGCACCCGGTCGCGGGTGAGGTCGTCCCGCCACACCTTGGTGGTCAGGAAGATCTCGTCGCGGTCGATCCCGCTGTCCCGCAACGCTTTGCCGACGGCGTGCTCGTTGCCGTACGCCCGCGCCGTGTCGACGTGCCGGTACCCGAGGTCCAGCGCGTGCCGCACGGCGCGGTAGCAGACGTCGTCCGCGAGCTGACCGGTGCCGAGCCCCAGGGCCGGCACCCGTTCACCCCGCACCGTCACATGTCGCACCGGCGCCTCGCCGCCCACGCCCTGGTCAGGTAGGTGATCTCCAGCTCGTCGACCCCGGAGAGCCGTTCCTCGGTGCGCCGCAGGAACTCCGCGAACTTCTCCTCTCCCAGCGACGCGCGCACGTCGTTCACCGCACGCCAGGCGCCCATGTACCGCTCGACCGACTGCGTCTCGACGTGCCGGCCCTCCAGCGTCACCAGATCGTCGAAACCCTCGTGCTCCCACAGCCTTTCGGTCAGCGTCTCGGTGAAGCTCGACTTGCCGAACGCCGCCTTCTTGAGATCCGGCTGGAGCCGCTTCAGCTCGGCCTCCGTCTCGGCCACCAACGGGTTCGCCTCGATCAGCCTGGTGTTCCACAGCGCCACGAACCACCCGCCGGGCCGCAGGATCCGGCAGAACTCCGCGGTCCCCTGGTCGAAGTCGACCCAGTGGAACGACGACGCCATCGTGGCCAGATCCGCCGATGCGTCACCGACCGGAATGTTCTCCCCGCTGCCGGCCAACCAGTTCACGTCGTACCCGGCCGAGTCGCGAATGCCGGTGGTGCGCATGTCCTCGTTGGGTTCGACGGCCGTGTACGACCGGAATCCCAGCTGCGCGAGCATCCTCGTCCAGATGCCGGTGCCCGCCCCGACCTCGACGACGTCGAGTTCGGCAGGTGGCGCCGCCAGCAGCCCCATGACGGCCGCGCGCACGCCGGGCGCATAACCCGTGCGGTACTTGGAGTAGTTCTCGGCGATCCCGGTGTACTCACCGTGTTTGAGTTGCGCAGTCACGACTGTTCTGTCTCCCCACCCCGTCCGTCGGGCGACCCCAGATCACGCGCCCGCCCCCTGGCGCCCGCTCACAGGGGGACGTCACCAACGGTTACCCGTGGTGCTCGCACGGAAACGCTGCGCATCGGCGCCGGGCAGCAGCGGCCAGAACTCGGCCGGCTCCCGGGCCGGCGTCCAGGTCACGCCGTGGCGGCTGCTCGCCGTCGCGATCACCCTCCGGCGGCGGGGATAAGATGCCCGCCTTGCGCACGCGCGGCGAAGGGCTGGCATGGCACTGACCGACGAGGCGATCACGAAGATCCGGGCCATGATCCGGTCCGGCGAGTTGCCTCCCGGTGCGCGCCTGCCACCCGAACCCCAGCTGGCCGCCCAGATCGGGTTGTCCCGCAGCGGCGTGCGCGAAGCGGTCAAGGTCCTGGAGGCGGCACGCGTGCTCGACGTGCGCCGCGGTGACGGCACGTACGTCACCAGCCTCGGGCCGGGCCTGCTGCTCGAAGGGGTCGGCCTCGCGGTGGAACTGCTGCGCGACGACACCCTGCTGGAGGTCATGGAGGTTCGCCGCCTGCTGGAACCGATGGCGACCGGCCTGGCGGCGATCCGCATGTCGGCGGAGGACCTCGGCGCCCTGGGCAAGATCCTCGAGGACATGCGGGCCGCCCAGGACGACGCCGAGCTGCTGATCCGGTACGACACGGCGTTCCACCGGACCGTCGTCACCGCGACCGGCAACGAGACGCTCGCCTCCCTGCTGGAAGGGCTCTCCACCCGGACCGTCCGCGCGCGGGTGTGGCGCGGTCTCATCGAGGCCAACGCCTCCCACATCACGCTCGCCGAGCACGAGGCGATCTACCGGGCCCTGCTCGCACGCGACCAACTGCTCGCGCAGTCCACCGCCATGGTGCACGTCAACACCTCGGAAGCCTGGCTGCGCGCGATCCTCTCGAACTCCTGAGCACCGATACATCGGACCACTTGCCCTCACCGACAACCTTGTCGTCAGACGCAACCGATCACCGAACGACCAGCGCCACCGTGCCGACACGCGGGCACCACCAGCGAAAACCATTGGAGTGAAAGGGGTTTACCGGGTCGATCACCGCTCAGGGCCCTGCCATCCGATCAATGCGGGCTGCGGAGCCTGTAGAGACGCTGTTGTTGACGGTTCATGTTTCCTCCGCTTAACGTCAGATGTCTCGCGGGTTGCGGCTACCGCCAAATCGGGAGGAACCGTCGTGTCACCAGCTCCTCACAACCGTCGAAAGTTCCTCACCGCATTAGGAGCCGCCGGAGCGGCAACAGCCCTGTCCGGCACGTTCGACGTGCTGCGTTCCACCCCGGCCGGCGCCGCGATTCCCGGGCCGACGAGCTACTCGCCGACCTGGGAGTCGGTCGACCAGCACCCGCCGGCACCGGAGTGGTTCCAGGACGCCAAGTTCGGCATCTACTTCCACTGGGGCGTCTTCAGCGTCCCGGCGTACGACAACGAGTGGTACCCGCGCAACATGCACATCGACGGGCAGTCGGCGAACACCCACCACAAGAGCGTGTTCGGCGACCCGGCCGCCTGGCCGTACCACAACTTCATCGACGGAGCGCGGGACAAGAACGGCAACTTCCACCAGTTCGCGCCGAAGCTCAAGTCCGCCGGCGGCAACTTCGACCCCGTCGAGTGGGCGCAGCTGTTCGCCGACGCCGGTGCGAAGTTCGCGGGGCCGGTCGCCGAGCACCACGACGGGTACTCGATGTGGAACAGCGCCGTCAACGAGTGGAACTCCGTGGCGCGCGGCCCGAAGCTGGACCTCGTGCGGCTGCACGCCGACGCGATCCGGGCCAAGGGCATGAAGCTCATGGTGGCGATGCACCACGCGTACAACTACACCGGCTTCTACGACCACGTGCCCACGCAGTCCACCACCACGTTGAAGAAGCTCTACGGACAGCTCGGCACGGCCGCGGAGAACCAGCTCTGGTACGACAAGCTCAAGGAAGTCATCGACAACTTCCAGCCCGACATCCTGTGGCAGGACTTCAACCTGTCCGCTGTGGACGAAGCGCAACGGCTCAAGTTCCTCGCGTACTACTACAACAAGGCCGTGGCGTGGGACAAGGAAGTCGTCGCCACCTACAAGGACGGCTTCAACAACAGGGGCGAGGTCTTCGACTTCGAGCGCGGCGGCCCTGCCGACATCCAGAACCCGTTCTGGCTGACCGACGACAGCATCTCCAGCTCCAGCTGGTGCTACACCGTCGGCATCGGCTACTACTCGCTCAACGCCATGCTGCACTCGTTGATCGACCGCGTGAGCAAGAACGGCAACATGGTCCTCAACATCGCGCCGATGGCGGACGGCACGATCCCCGCCGAACAGCGCACGATCCTGCTGGGCATGGGCGACTACCTCAGGCGCTTCGGTGAGTCGGTCTACGGCACCCGCGCGTGGGCTGCGTACGGCGAGGGGCCGACCAAGATGGGCGGCGGCTCCTTCACCACCCCGCGCGCCGGCACCAACACCGACATCCGCTTCACCCGCAACAAGGCCGGCAACGTCCTCTACGCCACCGTGCTCGGCTGGCCCGGCAGCACCCTGAACATCACCACGCTGTCCTCCTCGCGGATCAACCTCGGCACGCTGACCTCGGTGCAGCTGCTCGGATCCACCGCGGGCACCTACACGAACCTGCCGAACCGCACCCAGGACAGCTCCGGCCTGCACATCTCCATGCCGTCCTCCAGCGCACCGTTCGCCGCCTCCGCGTACGTCGTGAAACTGACGTTCTCCGGCCAGATCCCCGCGTTGGGCGCGGCACCGCTGCCCACCGGCTGGGCCAGGATCAGCAACGTGACCAGCAACCTCGCGCTCGACGGCGGCGGCAGCGTCGCGGCGGGGTCGGTCGTCAAGCAGTGGACGTGGGACAGCAGCCCGAACCTCCAGTGGCAGCTGGTCGACGTCGGCGGCGGCTACTACCGCCTAGTGAACCGCACCAACGGCCTCGTGGCCGACAGCGCGGGCGCGACGGCCAACGGCGCCAACGCGGTGCAGACCGCGTGGAACGGCAGCCTCAACCAGCAGTGGCGCCTCAACCACCTCGGCAACGGCCGCTACCAGATCATCAACCGGGGCACCGGAACCGCGCTCGACGGCGCGGGCAACACGACCTCCGGCTCCACGGTGATCCTTTGGACCCCCAACGGGAGCACCAACAACCACTGGACGATCTCGGCGGTCTGACCGTTCGACGGACACCGCCTGATCACGTTGCCCATTTTTCGCGGGCAAGATTGTTAGCGCTAACAATGCGCCCCCTTCGGCGTCCTCGTGTCGCCGGTCCCCGCATGCTGAAGGGAAAGTTCCATGTCAGTCGGATTCGGGTTCACCGCGAGATGGCGTCGTCGGTGGCGGTCGGGGCTGGCCGCCACGGCGGCCGTCGCGGTCGTGGGCGGGATGCTCACCGCGGTCTCCACGTCGGCATCGGCCGCCACGGTGGACACCAGCGCCTGGTACGTGCTGGTGAACCGCAGCAGTGGCAAGGCCCTCGACGTCAACGGCGCGTCCACCGCCGACGGCGCAAGCCTCATCCAGTGGACCCGCACCAATTCCACGAACCAGCAGTTCCAGTTCGTGGACGCCGGCAGCGGCTACTACAAGCTGCGCGCGCGGCACTCCGGCAAGGTCGTCGACGTGCGGGGCGCTTCGACCGCCGACGGTGCCGTCGTGCAGCAGTGGACCGACAGCGGCGGCACCAACCAGCAGTTCAGCCTGTCCGACTCCAGCGGCGGATACGTCCGCCTGCTGGGCCGCAACAGCGGCAAGGCCGTCGAGGTGCAGGGCGCCTCGGCCGCCGACGGCGCCGCCGTGGTGCAGTGGAGCGACTGGGGCGGCAACAACCAGCAGTGGCAGCTCGTCCAGGTCGGTGGAGGCGGCGGCACGTGTTCACTGCCGTCGACGTACCGCTGGACGTCGACCGGCGCGCTGGCGAACCCGAGGCCCGGATGGGTCTCGCTCAAGGACTTCACCGCCGTCGTCCACAACGGCAAGAACCTCGTCTACGCCACGACGCACGACACCGGAGACGCCTGGAAGTCGACGGTCTTCAGCCCGTTCACGAACTGGTCCGACATGGCCGGCGCCACCCAGAACTCGATGTCCTTCGGCGCCGTCGCACCGACGTTGTTCTACTTCGCCCCCAAGAACATCTGGGTGATGGCCTACCAGTGGGGCTGGCCGGACACGTTCTCCTACCGCACGTCGAGCGACCCCACCAACCCCAACGGCTGGTCCGCGCAGCAGACGCTGTTCACGGGCACGCTCCCCGTCGGAGCCCCCATCGACCAGACGATCATCGCCGACGGCACGGACGTGTACATGTTCTTCGCCGACGACGAAGGCAACATCTACCGCGCCAGCATGCCCATCGGGAACTTCCCCGGCAGCTTCGGGTCCAGCTTCACGAAGATCATGACTGACACCAAGGCGAACCTCTTCGAGGCGGTCGAGGTCTACAAGGTCAAGGACCAGAACCAGTACCTGATGATCGTCGAGGCGATGGGCTCGCGCGGGCGTTACTTCCGCTCGTTCACCGCCACGAGCCTGAACGGCACGTGGACCCCGCAGGCCGCCACCGAGGCCAACCCGTTCGCGGGCAAGGCCAACAGCAACGCCGGCTGGACCAACGACATCAGCCACGGCGACATCGTTCGCACGAACCCGGACCAGACCAAGACCATCGACCCCTGCAACCTGCAGTTCCTGTACCAGGGACGGGATCCCAGCTCGGACGGCATCGACTACGGTCTGTTGCCTTACAAGCCGGGCGTGCT
>NZ_JBHRZI010000005.1:320971-328961 GCF_042649515.1 Lentzea rhizosphaerae
GGAAATCGCGGCGAAGGACATGCGGCGGGTGCTCGACCTCGTCCACGCGGTGCACGAGAACACCACGTCAACCGTCCTGCCACAACAGGTTCTCGCCGGTGTCGCGTCCCTGGTCGGGTGCGACTCGGCCTGCTACGTCCGGCTCGACCCCGCCACCGAGCAGGTGACGATCCTCGCCGACGAGCCGTTCGGCAGCGACATCGGGCGCCGCCCGGAGTTCGCCCAGGTCGTCCGCGAACACCCGGTGTTGCACGCCTACCAGGCGGGGCTGATCGCCGGGAACACCTCGGTCGCCCTGAGCGACCTGGCGGACCGGAACCAGCTCTCCCGGCTCCGGCTGTACCAGGACTTCCAGAGACCGGCCCGCATCGCCGAGCAGCTCTTCAGCGTCGTCGTCACGGGCCGGTCGCGCTCCACCGCGCTGGCGTTCCACCGCGGACGGCGTGGCGTGCGGGCCCGCGACCGGGCGCTGGCCGACATCTTCTCCCGCCACCTCGCCCACGCGGAACGCCACCGCGACCAGGTCGGCAGGCTCACCGCGGCACTGCATGCCCTGACCAGGCACGAGGAAGGCCTGGCCAGGGCACGACCGCTGCTCGACGGCCTCACCGCGCGGGAACGCGACGTGGTCGAACACCTGGCCGCCGGTCTCACCGACCGGGAGATCGCCGGCAGTCTCGGCATCAGCCCCCGCACCGCCGGCAAACACCTGCAGAGCATCTACGCGAAGCTCGGCGTCGTGAACCGGGCCAGCCTCATCGCAGCGCTCCACCGGCAGCGGTGACGGTCAGGCGAACGCACAGACCGCGATCGTGGTGACCTGCCAGTTGGCGTTGTACCCGTCGTCGTCCTCGTGCACCGTCACGAGGGTGGCGTTGGTGTTGGGCACCGAACCGGTGATCAGCACCTGGCCGAGCGAGTTGATGAAGTCCCACCCGGTGGAGATCAGCCGTTTGCCCGCCGGGCACTGCTGGAACTCGAACGACGAGGTCGGCGAGCCCGGCACCGACGAGTTCTGCGGGAACACGACCTGGAGCCCGCCCGGGTCGAACGCGCAGATCGCGAACGCCGTGATCGACCAGGCTCCGGCGTTCCCGGTCTGGTCGGCGAACCCCTTGGTGTGGCTGGAAGTCTCGCCGGGGAACACGTCGTCGATGCTCACCTCCCCGAGCCCGCCGGTGATCTGGGCACCACCGCCGAGCGCCCGCCGCCCCGCCGGGCAGGTCGCGCTGAGCTCCGTCTCGAACCGCACCGCAGTGGTGGAAACGGCGTTGGTGATGATGTAACCGGACGGCCGGTTGGCGCACACCGCGAACGCCGTCACGCTCCAGTTCGCGGTCGTGCCGTCCTCGTCTTCGTACGCACCGACGAAGACGCTTCCCTCGCGCGGAACGACTTCGTCCAGCACGACATCGCCGCCGCCACCGTTGATCCGCGCGCCGGTCCCCACCACGACTTTGCCCGCCGGGCAGGAAGCCGTGGCGGACTTGAACTCCGAGGAGTTCGAGGCGCTCGTGGCGGGCGGCGCGATCTCCAGGCCGGGCACCGCCGCCGAGGCCGGACCCACCAGTCCGACCTGGACGGTCAGCAGCACCAGCAGTCCAGCCACCACACGACGTCTGTGACGTCCGTTCATCCGTTGACTCCCCCGCTTGCTCGATCAGCCGGCACGTCTTTCGTGCCAACAAGATGAGCGCACGCGGGCCCGCACCGCCACCATACGCAGTTGTGCGCAGGTTCAGCGGAGCTGGTCGTCGGTGTAGTACCCGGACTCCACCAGAACCTTGTGGTAGTTGGTCTTGTTGACGCTCACCGGGTTCAACAAGAACGCCGGCACGACCTTGACCCCGTTGTCGTAGTCGTTGAGGTTGTTGAGCTGCGGCGGCGTCCGCCCCTTCAGCACCGCGTCGGCCATCAGCGCCGTGACGGTGGCCAGCTCGCGGGTGTCCTTGTAGATCGTCGAGTACTGCTCGCCGGCGATGATGGACTTCACGGAGGCGAGCTCGGCGTCCTGGCCGGTCACGATCGGGAAGGTGGGCCCGTAGCCGTTGTTGTTCAGCGCGGAGAGGATGCCGAGGGAGATGCCGTCGTACGGCGACAGCACGCCGTTCACCTTGTTGCGGCGGTACGACGAGGCCAGGATCTCCTCCATGCGCTTGCGTGCGGTCTCGCCGTCCCACCGCAGCGTCGTCACGGCCTTGAATTCCGTCTGCCCGCTGCGCACGACCAACGTGCCGTTGTCGAGGTACGGCTTGAGCACGGACATGGCGCCGTTGAAGAAGAACGTGGCGTTGTTGTCGTCCGGCGAACCGGCGAACAGCTCGATGTTGAACGGCCCCTTGGCCGCGATGGCCTGCCCGTCGGCGGAACGCAGTCCCAGCCCGGTCAGCAACGACTCGGCCTGGTACACGCCAACCCGGAAGTTCTCGAACGTGGCGTAGAAGTCGACGTAGGGGCTACCTCGTAACAACCTGTCGTAGGCGATCACCGGAATCCTGGCGTCCGCGGCCTTTTGAAGCGGCTGCGACAGCGCGGACCCGTCCACCGAAGCGATGATCAGCAGCTTGGCGCCGGCGGCGATCTGGTCCTCGATCTGCTTCGCCTGCTTGGGCACGTCGTTCTCGGCGTAGCGCAGGTCGACCCGGTGTCCCTGCTTCTCCAGGTCTCGCTTGATGTTCTGGCCGTCGTGGATCCAGCGCTCCGACGAGGTGGTGGGCATGGTGACGCCCACGAGCGCCCCCTGATCCGTCTGAACTCGCGGGTCTGCGGGCGCTCCACACGCCGCCAGCAGCAGCGCGACCACCGGCACCACTGATCTGGACAACCTCATCCTGGCTCCTACTGCCGGATCAACACCGTTGTTGACGATCACCGCCGGGCACGCCGGAACACGCTGGACGTGTGATCCGGGCCACGAGCGGCTGTGAACGTTAACAAGCAGAGGTGGGCCGATCAAGCAAAGTGAGGGCAACCGTCTCCTTTCGCCACGGGACCGATACACCGACGTATCGGATACACTCGTGTATCGAGAGGCGGGTGGACCGTGGCGGAGAAGCGGGTGACCAGGCGACGAGCCGAAACACGGCAGCGACTCCTGCAGGCAGCGCTGGAAGTGTTCGCCCAGGAAGGCTTCGGCCGCTCCACCGTCGACCAGGTGTGCGCGCGTGCCGGGTACACGCGCGGCGCGTTCTACTCGAACTTCGCGACCCTGGACGAGCTGTTCCTCGCCGCGTGGGAGCACCGGTCGGCCGAACTGATCACCGGCATGCGGGAGGCGCTCGAAGTCTTCGAGCAGGCCGCGGTCAAGGACGTCCACGGCGTCGTCACCCACCTGCTGCGGGCCGTGCCGCTGGACGAGGACTGGTACCGCGTGAGCACCGAGTTCACCGCTCACGCGCTGCGCAACCCGCAGCTGCGCCGGACGATCGTCGAACGCGAGCAGGCCATCGCCGCGTCCTCGATGCCCTACCTGCTGGCGGCGCTGGCCGAGATCGGGCGCACGGTGCCGGATCCCGAGGCGCTCGGCCAGGCTCTCATCGCCGTGCACGACGGCACGGCACTGCAGTGCTTCAGCGAACCCGACAGTGTCATCGTCCAGCAGCGCCGGACCTCCTTGTTCGCCAACGTCATCACCGCGTACAGCATCGAAAGCAGGCAGAGATGAGTGACGAAGCAGACGTGATCGTGGTCGGGGCCGGGCTCGCCGGCCTGGTGGCGACCTACGAGCTCGCCAGGGCGGGACGCCGGGTGCTGGTGGTCGACCAGGAGAACCGTGCGAACCTGGGCGGTCAGGCGTTCTGGTCGCTCGGCGGCCTGTTCCTCGTCGACAGCCCCGAACAGCGTCGCAACGGCATCAAGGACTCCTACGAGCTGGCTCTGCAGGACTGGCTGGGCTCGGCCGGGTTCGACCGCGACGACGAGGACCACTGGGCCCGGCAGTGGGCGCAGGCCTACGTCCGGTTCGCCGCCACGGAGAAGCGGCAGTACCTGCACGACCTCGGGCTGCGGTTCACCCCCGTGGTCGGCTGGGCCGAGCGCGGCGGCGGTGTCGCGGACGGCCACGGCAACTCGGTGCCGCGCTTCCACCTCACCTGGGGCACTGGTCCGGAGGTGGTGCGGGTGTTCGCCGAGCCGGTGCTCGACGCCGAACGCCGCGGGCTGGTCCGGTTCGCGTTCCGCCACCAGGTTGACGAGCTGGTCGTCGAGAACGGCGCCGCGGTCGGCGTGCGGGGCACGGTGCTCGAACCGACCGATCTGGAGCGAGGCAAGGCGTCCTCGCGGGTGGCCGTGGACAGCTTCGAGCTGCGCGCCAAGGCCGTGATCGTCACGTCCGGCGGCATCGGCCACAACCACGACCTCATCCGCACCAACTGGCCGGTCGACCGCCTCGGCCCGTGCCCCGAGACGATGATCGCCGGTGTGCCCGCGCACGTCGACGGACGGATGCTCGCGATCAGCGAGACCGCGGGCGCCACCCTGGTCAACCGCGACCGCATGTGGCACTACACCGAAGGCCTGCACAACTGGGACCCGATCTGGCCCGACCACGCCATCAGGATCATCCCCGGCCCGTCCTCGATGTGGTTCGACGCCACCGGCAAACGCTTGCCCGCGCCGAACTTCCCCGGTTTCGACACCAACGCCTCGATGAAGGCGATCCTCTCGACCGGCTACGACTACTCCTGGTTCGTCCTCGACCAGACCATCCTCGGCCGCGAGTTCGTGCTGTCCGGGTCCGAGCAGAACCCCGACATCACCGGCAAGGACATCCGCAAGATGCTCGCCAGCCGTGGCGGCAAGGGCGCTCCCGCCCCGATCGAGGCGTTCAAGAACCACGGCGTCGACTTCGTCGTGGCCCGCACCGTCGAAGAGCTCGTCGCCGGCATGAACAAGATCGCGCGCGGCCCGCAGCTCGACGCCGCGCAGATCGAACGGCAGATCGTCGCCCGCGACCGCGAGGTGGCCAACGGGTTCTCCAAGGACCTCCAGCTGATGGCCATCGCCAACGCCCGCCGCAGCTGGGGCGACCGCCTGGTGCGGACCACGAAGCCCCACCGGATCCTCGACCCCGCCCACGGTCCGCTGATCGCCGTGCGGCTCAACATCCTCACCCGCAAGACGCTGGGCGGAATCCAGACCACCCTCGACTCCCAGGCCGTGCAGGCCGACGGCACCCCGTTCCCCGGCCTGTACGCCGCGGGCGAGGT
Organism: Lentzea rhizosphaerae; assembly: GCF_042649515.1. Lineage (NCBI taxonomy): Bacteria > Bacillati > Actinomycetota > Actinomycetes > Pseudonocardiales > Pseudonocardiaceae > Lentzea > Lentzea rhizosphaerae. Next base: position 326,179 of record NZ_JBHRZI010000005.1, read on the forward strand.
CGCCGGCTTCGGCGGCGGTGGCGTGCACGGCTACAACGCGCTCGAGGGAACGTTCCTGGGCGGCTGCATCTTCTCCGGCCGCGCCGCCGGCCGCGCCCTCGCCCGCACGCTGGGCTGAGCTCAGCCGAAGATCTCGGTCTGCCGGGTGCGGGTGGTGTCGTTCCACCCGCACCGCTCCGGCGATCCTCGGGTTTCTGCGTGCTGCCAAGCCTTCTCGCCGGCGTCGCGTCCGCACACCCGCCACGAGCGCGGCCGAACCGAGCGTTCCGGCCTCTCCCCGCCTGGACGTAGGAGTCCTGAGACCGCGTCCGTCTCGGTGATCAGGAGGACCTCGTCCGCCGGCAGCCCGTCAGGGCCCCGGCCAAGTCGGGCAACCGTGTCGGACCTGGACTCATGGCGTTTGCAAGTACCACCAACTCAAGATCATCGGGCGTTCTGCTACTACCAACTGGCTTCGGTGGGCGAGCGGAACGCAGTTGGGTGTGGTTGGCGGCGGTTCGATCAAGACTTGGTGGTACTTGCAGACGCCAATCAGTTAGGCCCTACCAGCAACAACACGACTTTGCGGTCCTCGCGATCAGCTGTGGACAGCGGCACGACCGGTCTCGCTCCTGGTGATCAGCCGCAGGAGGGAGAGCCTGGTGACCACGCCGACGACCTGTCCCTCGTCGAGCACGGGCACGCTCAGGACCTCGTACCGGGTCATCGCGTCGAACAACGCCGCCGCGGGCGTGTCCGTCGTGGCCACGAGCACCGGCTGCGACATGACGTCCTGGACGTGCGGCGAGGCCACGCCTTCCTTGCCGCGCAACACGTCCACCGCCGTGACGACGCCGAGGAACACGCGCTGGTCGGCGACGGGGAGCATGGTGAGGCCGAAGTCGTCCATGAGCCCGGCGGCGTGGCGGGCGAAGTCGCGCGGCCCCACCGTGACGAGCGGGCGGACCATCGCGTCGGCGGCCTTCATCGCGTGCTCTCCGCGAGTTCGCGGTCGTTCACCGGGATGACGACGATCGGCGCGTGGGCGTGCCGCACCACGTGCATGCTCGTCGAGCCCAGGACGATCTGCCGGATCCGGTGCCCGGTGTGCGAGGCGACGACGAGCATCGCGGCGCCCTCGGAGGCGCGTTCGAGCGTCTCGGCGGCGTCACCGCGCAGGCTCTTGCGAACGACCTCTGGCATGTTCTGCCGCCGCGACCCTGCCGCCTGCAACGCCTTCTCGACGACGGCCTCGGACTCGGCCTGGGCCCGTTGCGCGGTCGTCTCGGCCCAGTCCGTGAGCGCCTCGAAGTTCCAGGCGTTCACGACGTGCAGCGGGCATCCCCGCACGACGGCCTCTTCGAGTGCCCATTCGAGGGCCCGGTCGGACGCGGGTGTTCCGTCGACACCCACCACGATCGGCTTGGTGCTCATGACCTTTTCCTCCTCGGTGTTGTCAGCTGGTCCGCAGGCGGCGCAGGAAGGGGTCCGCGTGCTCGGCCGGTGCGACGCGCACTCGCGCGTCCACGACCACGCACCCCTCGTCCGTCAGCACGAGCGGGTTGATGTCGAGCTCCTGGACCTCGGGCAGGGCGCCGGCGAGCTCCGCCACTCGCAGCAGGACGTCCCGCACGGCCTGCTCGTCGGTCTGCGCGAGCACGTGACCCGCGGTGCGGAAGCCGTGCATCAGGTCGTCGGCGTCCGCTGTGGACAGTGGTGCCAGTGCCGCGGCACGGTCGTCGAGCAGATCGGTGTCCACACCACCGAGCCCGGTGACCACGAGCGGCCCGAACTTCTCGTCGGTCACCACGCCGACCAGCAACTCCCTGCCGCTGGACGCCATCGGTTGCACGAACACACCGCGCAACCGGTCGCCGAACCGTTGCCGGAACGCGCGGAACGCTGCCGCGACACCACCCGCGTCGGTGACGTTCAGTTCCACGCCGCCGCCCTTGCTCTTGTGCAGCAGGTCGTCGGCCACCGCCTTGAGGGCGACGGGGGTGTCGTAGGCCTGTTGTGCCGCAACGGCGTGCTCTTCGGTCGTCGTGAGCGTCCCGCCCAGCACCGGCAGCCCGAACGCGGTCAGCAGCGCGACCACGTCGTCCGGTGCCAGCCAGCCCTCCTCCCCGGCCACGACCGCCTTCGCGGCGTCGAGGTCGATCCGGTTCAGGCGCGCGAACTCCCTCGGGCGCGACAGCCATTCGGTGCGGTCCGCCAGTCGCGCGAGTGCCGCGGCCGCGCGTGCCGGCTCGGCGTAGCAGGGAATTTCGCCCGCGAGCCGTTCGGTTTGGCCGGTGCGCACGGCGAGCACGGGCTTGCCGTCGACGTTGTGCACGCCGCCGGTGGGGTCGCCGAGCGCGGTCGGGACCGTCACGGTGATCACCGCGTCGACCGCGGGGTCGGCGCCGATGACGTCGAGGCAGCGGGCGAAGGTCTCCTCGTCGACGACCGCGGTGGTGTCGACCGGGTTGTGCACGCTGGCCGTCGCGGGAACCAGTCGTGCCAGGGCTTCGCGGGTTTCCTCGCCGAGCGCGGCCAGGCGCAGTCCGTTGTGGACGCAGGCGTCCGCGGCCAGCACACCGAGTCCACCGGCGTTGCTCAGCACCGCGACCGACCGTCCGCTCGGGAGCGGTTGCCAGCTCAGCGCCATCACGGCGTCGGTCAGTTCCGGCACGCTGTCGACCGCGATCACGCCCGCCTGGCGGAACAGCGCGTCCCTGGTGACCGAGGGCGTCGCGGTGGAGGCGGTGTGCGACGCCGCGGCACGTTGCCCTTCCTCGCTGGTGGCCGCACGGATGGCGAGC
>NZ_JBHRZI010000006.1:0-7805 GCF_042649515.1 Lentzea rhizosphaerae
GAACTTCAGGTCGATCCCCGCGGCCTTGGCCTCGTCCTGGATCGACTTGGTGTTGGCGGTACGCCAGCCGCTCTCCGCACCCACCTGGGCGAAGCCCATCGTGATCGTGTCGCCACCCGACGACCCGGTACCGGTACCGGTACCACCAGAACCAGAACCGCACGCGGTCAGAGCGCACAGCGCGATCACGCTGGCGGCTGTCGTGATCTTCTTCAGCACAGGGATTCCTCCGAGGTGACTACGGTGTCGCGGAGCCCGGCCACGTGCCCGCGGCTGTCAGGTGGACAACAGTGAACGCTCACATCCGACACGTCAAGCCATTGCTCGTAACGAGTTCGCAGCCTTATGTTAGCGCTCACTTCGAGCACGGAAGGCAAACTTGCGTGCAGCGGACGCCCTGGTCCGCAGCGCGCTCGCGGCGCCTTCCCGCTGCCGGAGTCGCCTGCCGGACAGTGTGTGTTGGTGCAACGGGGCATCTCACGTACCGCCGAGTGATCGGTGGCCGGCGGTGCGGATCGGCTGCCCTGAAAGCCCGCTGACGTGCGACGTTCGGCGCGAAATGAGGAAGGCGATAAAGGTGTCGCATCCTGACTGACTGGTGTTATCGCTAACATATCGGTCTAGACCAAGGGATCGGAGCCCGCTCGTGGAGAAGACTTCGCGTGACCCCGCGATGACCGACGTCGCACGACTCGCAGGGGTCTCGCACCAGACGGTCTCGCGCGTCCTGAACAACCACCCGAACGTCCGCGAGCAGACCAGACTGCGCGTGCAGGCGGCCATCAAGGAGCTCGACTACCGCCCCAACCGCGCGGCAAGGGCGCTGGTCACCGGCAAGACCCAGCTGATCGGCGTGGTGGCCCAGAACTCGACGCTGTACGGCCCGGCCTCCCTGCTGTCCGCCTTCGAGGAAGCAGCCGGCAAGGCAGGCTTCGCCGTGAGCGTCCGCCGAGTGACAGTGCTGGACCGCGACTCGATCGCGGCCGCCGTCGAACGCCACCGCGACCAACGCGTGGCCGGCATCGTGGTGATCGCCCCGAACGGCTCAGCCGCCGACGCCCTGGCCGACGTGCCGGCAGGCGTGCCACTCGTGACAGTCGACGGCGACCCGGACCGCCCAACCCCGCTGGTGACGGTGGACCAGGCAGCAGGCGCGTTCGAGGCGACAACCCACCTCCTCCAAGCAGGCCACCAAACGGTCTGGCACGTGTCGGGCCCCACCGACTGGTTCGACGCGGCGGGCCGAGCCCAGGGCTGGCGCCGAGCCCTGGAGGCGGCCAACGCCGAGGTGCCCCCGCTGGTGACGGCGGACTGGAGCGCCGCGTCCGGCCACCGCGCGGGGCAGATGCTGGCGAGAATGCCGGAGGTGACCGCGGTGTTCTGCTCCAACGACCACCTGGCGCTGGGCCTGCTGCTGGCGCTGAGCGAACGGGGTCGTCGAGTGCCGCACGATGTGAGCGTCATCGGGTTCGACGACGTGCCCGAGGCTGCGTACTACATCCCGCCTTTGACGACCGTGCGGCCGGACTTCGCGGCGGTGGCTCGGGAGACGTTGGGGTTGCTGCTGGAGCAGTTGAGTGATGGGGAGACTGCTCGGCCTCGGCGGGCCATTGCGCCGGTGTTGGTCACTCGGGCGAGTGTGGCGCCGCCTGCGTGAGGGTGGGTGGCGGCTGGTCCTGCGGGGGTGGTCGCCATTCGTGGTCGGCTTGGGGTGGTTCGGCGCGGGTTCCAGCGGGGTGGTCGCCTTTTGCTGGTGGTGTAGCCTTGGGTTGGTGGTCGCTTTGGGTCGTATGACGAGCCGGGTCATTTCATCGCCGCTTCGCGACGATTGCGATTGGGGCTTGACTTCGGGGCCCTTGCGAGGCGCTGTGTCGGGCGGAAAAGGTCGGATGCTCCGCACCCGCCCGATCCGAAAAGGCTAGCACCTCGCTCCCAAAGTCAAGCCCCAATCGCAAGCGTGCGTGGTTGCGTTTGTTGGTCGGCTTCCGCCATTACCGCTTGCCCGATGACGCATTGCCCTGTCCGGCTCGGCTTCGCCATCGCGGTTGGCGGGTGCTCGGCTTCGCCATTGACGCGTTGCGGGGGAGGTTCGGCTCGGGTAAGCCATTCCTGTTGGCCTTCGGGGGCCAGGTTCGGGAGATCAGCTGCGCTGGATCCTTCGCGGGATTTGCTCGCGGGTCGGCGTCGCTGGTTAACTTCGAGGAGGTTGACCTCACGGATTACTTCGCGGAATTGCCCCCGCGGTAGGAGTAGCGCGGCACGGGTAGCGCGGGGGACGAAGCGGCCGGTACCCACGCAGCCGTCGGTCAGTCGGCGTTGGCGGCTCGCGGGGCGCGTTGTCCGGCCTGGACGTCCTCACGCACGAGCCACCTGGCCGTGACCGGGGCAGCCTTCATCGGCACCGCTTCGTCGTGGCTAGGCGGTGTTGATCAGGTTGCGTCTGGGCGTTCGCTGGGGGTCGAGCCAGGCCGGCGGGTAGAAGGTCGGGATGCCGTTGATCATCCGGACTTCCCACTTGCTCTGGTGGATCAGCGTGTGGTGCGCACGGCACAGCAGCACCGCGTTGCCCACCGAGGTGTCCCCGCCGTCGACCCAATGCCGGACGTGGTGGCCGTCGCAGTGCCGGGGCGGTCTGTCACACCCAGGGAAGGCACAGCCTCGGTCTCGGAGGACCAGGGCCCGGCGGATCCGGGCCGGGAAGGTGCGGGTTTTGCGGCCGATGTCCAGCGGCTGACCCTCGCCGCCCAGTACCGCGGGGATGATGCCCGTGTCGCAGGCCAATCGGCGGAGCTGGTCGGCGGGGAGGTGCTGGCCGGTGTCCAGCATCGCCTCGCCCACCTGCTGGACCAGGTCCTCGTGGCGCATCGTCACCGTCATCGTGACCGGCTCGCCGCCGTGCTCGGGGAGTTGGTCGGCGCGCAGCATCAGCTCGATCAGTTCGGCCAGGGCGTCGCCTTCGCGTTGGGAGAGGGTGCGCGGGTCCGGGCCTTCGCCGGTGTCCGGGCGGGGCTTGGCCAAGGGATCGAGCAGTGCCTCGTACTTGGCGCCGGTGACCTTGTCCAGCTTGGCGCGGATCTCCAGCCGCCCGTTCTTCCACTGCAACGAATGCTCATTCGCAGGCGGCGGCACAGGGTCGGGGTCGCGGGGCTCGGGGTCGTCCTGGTAGAGGGAGTAGGCGAGTTTCCCGCCCAGGGTGCGCACGGTGCGGGGCTCGAAGGCGCGGGCGTAACCCACCACGGTCGCCTCGTGCTCTGCGGGCACGGTCTTCATGACCGCAGCCACCGCGGCGACGTGCTCGACCGACAACGCGCCCTCGGCCACCGCCTGCGCCGTGAGCGGAAGCACCGGAGCCAGTTCACTGCCGGTCGGGGTGATCTCGCCGGTCAGCAACAAGGCAGTGTCGATCCACCGCGTGGCGACATGCAGATCCCAGCGGACAACATGCCGCAGCACCTGCGGCAGATTCCTGTACCCGAGTTCGCTCGCGGCTCCACGCCGATCCAGCTCGGCGACGATCTGCAACGCGGCATTTTCGCGGACCCGGATTTCCGTCACCTCGTCGACGAGACTGCGCAGCAGCTCGTCGGTGGAGAGGAGGCGGGTTTCGATCACGTGTTCTACTCTACCGCAAGATCACAGCAAGATAACGGGAAATGGCGAACACAATCGAGTGAACCACCGAGCCGAGCAACGTGATCCGCGAAGCCGCAGGCAAGCGGCGAAGGCGAAGCGGAGCCGTACAGGGCTATGCGAACGCAGGCAAGCGGTAATGAGGTGAGCCGGCCAACAAAGGCGACCACGCACGCGTGCGATTGGGGCTTGACTTTGGGTGCGAGGTGCTACGCTGGTTGGATCGGCCGGGCTCTTATTGCCCGGCTTTTTAAGGCCGATGAGCGCCTCGCAAGGGCCCCGAAGTCAAGCCCCAATCGCAATCGTCGCGAAGCGGCGATGAAATGACCCGGCTCGTCATACGACCCAAAGCGACCACCAACCCAAGGCGACACGTCCAGCACAAGGCGACCACCCCGCTGGAACCCGCGCCGAACCACCCCAAGTCGACCCGCGCCATCCGTGACCGGCCGACCGCGCCCCCAGTTGGTCTGGCCGCCACTCGCGAGCCGACCAGGCCCACAGTCCGGCCAGCCACTCGCGAGCCGACCAGGCCCACAGTCCGGCCAGCCACTCGCGAGCCGACCAGGCCCACAGTCCGGCCAGCCACTCGCGAGCCGACCAGGCCCACAGTCCGGCCAGCCACTCGTGATCAGCCGGCCAGGCCCGCAGCCGATCCGCTGACCAGGGCGACCATCGCGGCCGGGGCGACCGGGCGCGCGGCCCTCCTGGCGTGGGCGTTTTGTCGTGCGCTCACGCCGTCACCATTTCCCGTGCTCGCTGGGAAATCACGATGTGTGCGGGGCATCTTGACGGACCGAATGTTAGCGATAACACTCAGCGCGTGACTGACAAGACGATCGACCGCGACGCGTGTGTGGTGGGTGTCGACTTCGGCACCCTGTCCGGCCGCGCCGTGGTCGTGCGCGTCCGTGATGGTGCCGAGCTCGGTACCGCCGTGTCCGAGTACCGCCATGGTGTGGTGGACCAGGTTCTGCCTGCTACTGGGCGGCCGTTGCCGCCGGAGTGGGCGCTGCAGGTTCCGGCCGACTACCTCGACGTCCTGCGGACCGCCGTCCCGCAGGCCGTGCAGAACGCCGGTGTCGCGCCGGAGCAGGTGATCGGCATCGGGACGGACTTCACGGCCTGCACGATGGTTCCGGTTACCGCTGACGGGACGCCGCTGTGCGATCTGCCGGAGTTCGCCGAGAATCCCCACGCCTACATCAAGCTCTGGCGTCACCACGCCGCGCAGGGGCAGGCCGACCGGATCAACGAGCTCGCCCGGCAGCGCAAGGAGCCGTGGCTCGCGAGGTACGGCGGACTGATCTCCTCGGAGTGGGAGTTCGCCAAGGGGCTGCAGGTGCTGGAGGAGGCGCCTGAGGTCTACGCGGCGATGGAGCACTGGGTCGAGGCCGCCGACTGGATCATCTGGCAGCTCACGGGCACGTACACGCGCAACGCCTGCACCGCCGGGTACAAGGGGATTCACCAGGACGGTGCGTACCCGAGCGAGGACTTCCTCAAGCAGCTCAACCCGCAGTTCGAGAACTTCGTGGCGGACAAGCTGGACCACCCGTTGTCCGCGCTGGGCGACAAGGCGGGAACTCTCACGAAGCAGGCCGCCGAGTGGACCGGGTTGCCCGAGGGCATTGCGGTGGCGGTCGGCAACGTCGACGCGCACGTCACCGCTCCGGCCGCGCAAGCCGTGGAACCCGGCCAAATGGTCGCGATCATGGGCACGTCCACATGTCACGTGATGAGTGGCGATGTGCTGCGTGAGGTTCCGGGCATGTGCGGTGTCGTGGACGGCGGCATTGTGCCGGGGTTGTGGGGTTATGAGGCCGGGCAGAGCGGTGTGGGTGACATTTTCGCGTGGTTCGTGAAGAACCAGGTTCCGCCTGCCTATCACGAGCAGGCGGACGAGCGCGGCATCACGGTGCACGAACTCCTCACCGAACTCGCTGCCACGCAACGGGTTGGTGAGCACGGGCTGGTCGCGCTGGACTGGCACAGCGGCAACAGGTCCGTGCTCGTCGACCACGAGTTGTCGGGGGTTGTGGTCGGCCAGACGCTGGCGACGAAGGCCGAAGACATCTACCGGGCGTTGCTGGAGGCCACGGCGTTCGGCACGCGGGTCATCATCGACACCTTCACCGACGCCGGCGTGCCGGTCACCGAACTGGTGATCGCGGGCGGGCTCATCAAGAACGCCCTGCTGATGCAGATCTACACCGACGTCGTGAACCTGCCGCTGTCGGTCATCGGCTCGGCACAGGGGCCGGCGCTCGGTTCGGCGATGCACGCGGCGGTGGCCGCGGGGGCCTTCGAGGACATCCGCGAGGCCGCCAAGGCCATGGGATCGGTGCGCCGCAACGTCTTCACGCCCATCCCCGAGAACGTCGAGGCCTACGAACGGCTGTTCCTCGACTACCTCGAGCTGCACGACTACTTCGGGCGTGGCGCCAACGACATCATGCACCGGTTGCGCCAGTACCGCCGTGACGCACTGGAGGCGAAGAACTGATGTCCGTCACGTCGGAGCTGCGTCGCACGGTCGCCGACCTGCACCGCGAGCTGACCAAGTACGAACTGGTGATCTGGACCGCGGGCAACGTGTCCGCGCGCGTCCCGGGTCAGGACCTGATGGTGATCAAGCCGTCGGGTGTGTCCTACGACGACCTCGGGCCGGACGCGATGGTCGTCACCGACCTGCACGGCAAGCTCGTCGAGGGCGAGTACGCGCCGTCGTCGGACACCGCCGCGCACGCCTATGTTTACCGGCACATGCCCGAGGTCAACGGGGTGGTGCACACGCATTCCCCTTACGCGACAGCGTGGGCGGCACGCGGAGAGCCGATCCCGTGCGTGCTGACGATGATCGCGGACGAGTTCGGCGGTGAGATCCCCGTCGGCCCGTTCGCGTTGATCGGCGACGACTCCATCGGCAAGGGCATCGTGGAAACCCTGCGCACCAGCAGGTCCACCGCGGTGCTCATGCGCAACCACGGACCGTTCACCGTCGGCACCACGCCGCGGGCCGCGGTGAAGTCCGCGGTGATGCTGGAGGACGTCGCGCGCACCGTCCACTTCGCACTCCAACTCGGCAAGGCCGAACCGATCGAACAGCACCACGTCGACCGGCTTTACCAGCGCTACCAGAACGTCTACGGCCAGTGAGCCCAGAAGGAGAGCACATGCCGGGCAAGCCCCAGATCTGGTTCCTCACGGGCAGCCAGCACCTGTACGGCCCCGAGACGCTCGACCAGGTCGCCGCGCAGTCCCAGCAGATCCAGCGGATGCTCAGCGACAGCGGCCGGATCAGCACCGAGATCGTGTGGAAGCCGGTGCTGACCGACTCCGCGGCCATCCGCGCGGTCATGCAGGAGGCGAACAACGACCCGTCGTGCGTCGGTGTGATCGCGTGGATGCACACGTTCTCCCCGGCGAAGATGTGGATCACCGGGCTGGACCTGCTGCGCAAACCGTTGCTGCACCTGCACACCCAGCTCAACGAAGCCCTGCCGTGGTCGACCATCGACATGGACTTCATGAACCTCAACCAGGCCGCGCACGGCGACCGGGAGTTCGCCTACATCCAGACGCGGATCGGCGTGGCCCGCAAGACGGTGGCGGGTCACGCGAGCGACCCGCACCTGGCCGAGCGCATCGACGGCTGGGCGCGTGCGGCCGCCGGTGTCGCGCACCTGCGAAGCCTCAAACTGGCTCGCTTCGGCGACAACATGCGCGACGTCGCCGTCACTGAAGGCGACAAGGTCGAAGCGGAGCTGCGGTTCGGTGTCTCGGTCAACACCTACGGCGTGAACGATCTCGTGGAGAAGGTCGACGCCGTCGCTGACGCGGACATCGACCTGCTCGTGGCCGACTACGCCGAGACCTATCGGCTCGCTCCGGAACTCGGCCGCGGGGGAGACCGGCACGACTCGCTGCGCTACGCCGCGCGCATCGAGATCGGCCTGCGGTCCTTCCTGGACGAGGGCGGGTTCGGCGCGTTCACCACGAACTTCCAGGACCTCGGCGGACTGCGCCAGCTCCCGGGCCTCGCGGTGCAGCGGCTCATGGCCGACGGCTACGGCTTCGGCGGCGAAGGCGACTGGAAGACCTCAGCACTGCTGGCCGCCGTGAAGGCGATGGGCGTCGGCACGGGCCGCGGCACCTCGTTCATGGAGGACTAC
>NZ_JBHRZI010000007.1:0-121548 GCF_042649515.1 Lentzea rhizosphaerae
GAAGCTGGAGCTCGCGTTCGGGATGGTGTCGCGGAAGTCGCGGAAGTCCACGTGCGCGACACCGTCCACCACCCGCACGCTCTTCAGCGCACGCGCCGTTCCCGGCACGAACATCGACCAGTAACCGTCGGCCTGCTCCGCCGCGGTGGGTCCGGGCAACAGTTCGTTCAGCGCCGCGGTCGCGACCGCCACCGTCTTCGGCACCGACCGCCGCACCGCGACGACCTGACCCGCATCACCCGGCGCGCCCCGGTGGAAGTACACGAGCAAGTTCGTGGTCTCGCCGCTCGACGAGGCCGGTGCGGAGGTCGCCGTGGTCGTCGCGGAGGTCGGCGCCGCAGGCTCGGTTCTGTTGCGCCGCAACGTGACCAGCACGACGACGAGACCCAGGACAACGGTCGTGGCGGCGACTGCGGCGATGACGATCCGCGTTCGTCTGGTCATGTCACGCCACCGCCAACGAGCGCAGAACCTGGACACCGGACACGGTCAGCACGGCCGGCGCCGGTTTACCGAACGCCGCTTCCCGCGCAGGACGGAACAATCCGCCCGTGAACAGCTCGACCGTGGCGGTGAAGTCACACCACAGACCGTCGACGCTCAGGCTCGGGGTGCGCCCGCACACCAGCTCGCCACGTCCGTCCGCGATCGCCTGCAGCATCGCCCGATGCCTCGCCGTGTAGCCGTTGGTGGTCATGTCGCTCCCCTTCCTCCGCGTTTCCGGCAACTGAGGTGAGCCTGCTCTCAGTCACTTCCGCGACGCAGAACCCAAGGTGGGCAACAGCACGGGACCATTGCCGCGCGCACGGCGGACCTCTGTCTCTGCTCCGGTTGGCCCCCGCTCGCAACGCTGGACCCATGAACACCGGATTGCCGTCCATCTCGCTCGGCCGGGTGCGCGGGATCGGTGTCGGCGCGCACTGGTCGACGCTGCTGGCCGTGATCGTCATCGCCCAGATCGTGGCCACGTCCGTACTGCCGCAGACGGTGCCGGGCCACTCGGGCCTCGCCTACTGGACGACCGGAGTCCTCGCCGCCCTCACGCTCATGTTGTCGCTGCTGGCCCACGAGCTCGCGCACGCACTGGTCGCCCAACGCCTCGGCGTCGGCGTCGACCGCATCGACCTGTGGCTGCTCGGCGGCATGTCCCGGCTGTCCTCCTCGCCGCGCAGCGCCAAGACCGCGTTCCTGATCGCCGTCGCGGGCCCGGCCACCAGCCTGGTCGTCGCGGTGCTCGCCGGTGCCGCAGGCACCGCGCTCGTGGCGTGGGACGCGCCCGCGCTCATCAGCTCCCCCCTGCTGTGGCTGGCCATCACCAACGGCGTCCTGACCGTGTTCAACCTGGTACCCGCCGCACCGCGGCTGCGGTGCGAACGCCGGCTCGTCGTGGTGCGCCGTGCGAACGAGCTGTTCGACGAGACCGACGACCTGGACACCGTCGCCGGGCTGGCCCGTGACTGGTTCACCGGTCACCTCGAGTCATCCGCAAGGCCCAGCGCATGACCGCCCCGCTCTCGCTCGGGATCGAGGAGGAGTACCTCGTCGTCGACTCCGTCAGCAGATGTCCGCTCCCGGCAGCTGCCTCGATCATCGCCGAATTGTCCGGAGTGGACTTTCATCACGAGTTCTCGGCTGCACAGGCCGAGTTCGCCTCACCGGTCTGCACCGACCTCACCTCACTGCGACATGAGCTCGACCGCGGTCGCCGTGTGCTCGCCGGTGCCGCCCGCCGCCACGGCGTACTGCTCGTCGCGAGCGGCACCCCACCGCTGGGGCGGCCGGGACCACCCCTGGTGACCTCGGACGAACGCTACGAGCGGATGGCTGCGAGGTACGGCGCACTGGCCGAGGACCAAGGCGTCTGCGGATGTCACGTGCACGTCGGCGTTCCGGACGCCGACCACGCCATCCGCGCGAGCAATCACATCCGTCCCTGGCTCCCCGCCCTGCTCGTGCTGAGCGCGAACTCCCCGTTCTTCGACGGCAGGGACACCGGACACGCGAGCTGGCGCACGAACGTCTGGTCCCGCTGGCCCGTCTGCGGTGTGCCACCACGATTTCGCAGTGCCGCCCACTACGACGACCTCGTTGCCAGGTTGGTCGACGCCGACGTGATCACCGATCCGGGCATGGTCTATTACTACGTCCGACCGTCATCGCATGCTCCGACCGTGGAGGTGCGGATCGCGGATGTCGCGACGACCGTCGACGAGGCACTGCTGCAAGCGGCGCTCACGCGCGCACTGGTCGGCACCGCGCTGATCTCCACACCAACGGACAGTGCTTCCGACGCGGTGATCCGAGCCGCGTGCGCGCAAGCCGCGAGGGCAGGGCTGGACGGCCGGTGTCTCGACCCCGTGTCGGGGCGGTCGTGCACGGGCTGGGACCTGGTCGACCGGCTGGTGTCCCACGTCCGCCCGGCCCTGCGCGACACGGGCGATCTCGCTTTCGTCGAGCAATGCGTGTCAGGGCTGCGCATCTGCGGCGGCGGAGCGGCCAGGCAACGCCAGGTGCTCACCGGCCGGGGCGACCTGCGTGCCGTCGTCGACCACCTCGCCGTGACGCCGCAGCGCCGGCCGTGAGATGCCGGCCCGCACGACCTTCAGCCCGGTGAACACGCGTGGACACCGCTTCAGCAGGCGTTGACCTGGACGTGCCACGTGCCATCGGGACGGAAGTCCGCAGTGAACTCGATACCGGCGCCGGGTCGGCCGATGGTCCTGTCGGCGTTGGGGCTCCCGGCGACGGGTTGCCAGCTGATTTCCGGTAGTCCGGTGGCGACCGCGCCGCCGCGGGAGTCGCACCCGCCGTTGCCCAGGTCGACGTACTGCACGTGGAGCAGCACCTCGGCGCCGAGCCGGGAGTCCTTGGGCACAGCGGTGATCGGCGTGTCCGTGCGACGAGGGCTCGCGTCGCGGCGAGGTCCGCGTCGAAGCGTGCCGACGCGGCCTGTCCGTTGCCCAGTTCGCGCAGCAGGGCCTCGGTGGAATCGTGCGGTGCGGCGAGCGGTGTGATCTCGAACGAGGTCATGGCGTGCCGGCGCGAGGACAGACCGCTGCAGACCAGGATCACCGACTGCTGCAGATCGTGGGGCAGACTGGCCGGGCTGGTGCGGGCGACCGGTGCCGGCGGCGGTCACCGAACGCGCGACCTCGGGTCCGGTGCCGGCCCACGGTGGACCGGCCGCGTTGATGGCGGCGGCCGCGTCGTGCAACTGCTGGTCCAGCGTTGCCGCCGCGGACAGGAACGCTGCGAGGTCCTCCGCAGCGCTGGGCCGGCTCGTGGTCTGGGACACAGCGCTGGATTCGGTCTACACTGAAGCGACTGTGAAAACAGGAGGGCGAAAGTCCTTTGCACCCGTACATCCGAGACACGCCGGTCAGGGGTGTCGATGTGCTGGCCTGCGAGACGAAGCGGTACATCTCGAAGCGCTGACAGCGGCCACGCGAACGTGCGTGACCGCTGTCAGCGCTCGGTCAGGCGAGTGCCAGGAAGAGCTTCTCCAGTTGGGCCCGGTCGGCGACCGCCTGCTCGGAGTCGTCGGACACGCACTTCTCCAGCCCGCTCGCGATCAGTTTGAAGCCAGCCCGGTCCAGCGCTCTCGACGCGGCGGCCAGCTGCGTGATCACGTCTTTGCAGTCCCTGCCGGACTCGATCATCTGCACCAGCCCGCCCACCTGGCCCTGGACTCGTCGCAGCCGCTTGACCACGTCCGCGAGGACGTCCTCGTTCAGCTCCACCCGCCACCTCCTCGTGATACCCCCCAGGGTACGCGAGCGGGCAGGCTCAGTGCGGTCAGCGACGCCCGAACGGCCACCAGGACCTGTCCTGCCGGGGCTGTGCCGCGCAGGAGCAGCGTTGTGCACGCGGCACGTCACCCAGCACTTGCTCCACGTGGTTCCCGCAGCCCCGGTAAGTCGGCTTGCCGCAGCGCGAGCACGTGACTCGTTGACACATGGCGGATCCCTTCGTCCCACAACGTGATTCCAGCATACCCCCAGGGGTACAGAGGTAGTTTGCTCACATACCCCTGGGGGTAGTCCAGCACGCGCGCTATGGTGGATTCAGATACCCCTGGGGGTACTTGGAGGAGACAATGACACAGATCGTCCCCATCGACACGCCGAGCCTGGGTGACCGCAGCTACCTCGTGAGCGACGGCTCCGTCGCGTTCGTCGTCGATCCCCAACGCGACATCGACCGGGTGATCGCCCTCGCCGAGCAGCACGGGGCGCGGATCACCGATGTCTTCGAGACGCACATCCACAACGACTACGTCACCGGCGGACTCGCGCTCGCCCGCGCCACCGGCGCGGCGTACCACGTCAACGCGGCCGACCCCGTGACGTTCGACCACACCCCGATCCACGACGGTCAGGTCGTGCAGGTGGGTTCCGAGATGCGGGTGCGCGCCGTGGCCACGCCAGGACACACGTTCACCCACCTGTCCTACGTCCTCGAGACGTCTGATCGCGCATCGGCGGTGTTCACCGGCGGATCCCTGTTGTTCGGCTCCACAGGCCGCCCCGACCTGCTCGGCCCGGAGCACACGGACGAGCTGGTGCGAGCGCAGTACGCCTCCGCGCACCGGTTGGCCGACCTGTTGCCCGACGACGCCGAGGTGTTCCCGACACACGGGTTCGGCAGTTTCTGCTCCGCCACCCAGTCGGAAGGCGAACGATCGACCATCGGCAGGGAGAAGAAGACCAACCCCGCGCTGACCGGCGATGAGAAGTCCTATGTGGATGCTCTGCTCGCCGGCCTCGACGTCTTCCCCGCCTACTACGCCCACATGGGACCCGCCAACACGGCGGGACCGGACGCCGTCACCCTGGTCGAGCCGAAGACAGCCGATCCGGCGGAGCTGCGCGCGCGCATCGACGCGGGCGAGTGGGTCGTGGATCTGCGCTCTCGCACGGCGTTCGCCGCAGGACATGTCGTCGGCAGTCTGAACTTCGGTCTGGACGGCAGCTTCGCCACCTATCTGGGCTGGCTGATCCCTTGGGGTACACCCGTTTCCCTGCTCGGGAGCAGTGCCGCGCAGGTCGCAGAAGCCCAGCGAGAACTCGTGCGCATCGGCATCGACCGCATCGAGTCCTCCGCGACCGGGACGCCAGAGGAGTGGTCCGGGACAGCACCCCTGGGAACGTTCCCACGTGCGAGCTTCGCCGATCTCGCCGACGTGCGGCACCACCGCACCGTCACCGTCCTCGACGTCCGGCGCGAACTCGAATGGGTGGACGAGCACGTCGCCGGTGCCGTGCACGTGCCGCTGCACGACCTGCTGCACCGCCTCGACGAGGTGCCACCGGGCGAGGTGTGGGTGCACTGCAAGTCCGGCTACCGCGCCTCCATCGCCGCCTCCGTGCTCGCCGCCGCGGGCCATCACGTGGTCGCGATCGACGACGAGTTCGACCGGGCCGGGCAGGCCGGTCTGCCCATGGCGGTCTGATGCTGCCGGCAGCGCTCTTCGGACTGGTCATCGGCGCCGTGCTGGGCACGCTCGGCGCCGGCGGCTCGATCCTCGCCGTGCCCGCGCTGGTCTACGGCGTCGGCATGCCGCTCGCCACCGCCATCCCGACCTCCCTGGTCGTGGTGGCGGTGTCGGCGCTGGGCGGCTTGGCCGTCCGCTGGCGGACCGGGGCCGTTCGCTGGCCCGTGGCGCTGGTGTTCGCCGCGACGAGCATCCCCGCTGCCTTCGCCGGAACCTCACTCGGACGCCTGATCCCCGAACGCTGGTCACTGTTCGCTTTCGCCGCGTTGATGGCGGCCGTGGCGGCGCGCATGTTCGCCGCCCCCTCCGATTCGGGCGGAGCGTGCCGCACGCGCAGTGGGAAGGTGAACTGGCGAAGCTGCCTTCCCAGAGCACTCGCCGCCGGAGCCGTGGTCGGAGTGCTGACCGGGCTGTTCGGGGTTGGCGGCGGGTTCGTCATCGTGCCCGTGCTGACCGTGCTGCTCGGCCTGACCACCGCCGAAGCCGTCGCCACCTCACTGGTCGTCATCACCATCACCGCGCTGGCCGGCCTCACCGCCCACGGCCTCGCCGGCGCGCACGTCGATCCCGGCATCACGGCGGTGTTCGCGGGCGCAGCACTGCTCGCCGCCGTGATCACCGGGCGCCTGGCCGGCCGACTGCCCGCAACCACCCTGCACCGCGCGTTCGCCTGGGTCGTCGTCACCGTGGCCGCGGGCGTGGCCACCTCCGCCCCGTTCTTCCCAGCCGGACTGGACGGCGCCTGACGGTCACGCGACTGCGACTGTGGGAACGGCCACGAGCAGCCGACGTCAGATCACCGGCCGGTCCTCACACCACGCGGTTCACGCCCGGTACCAGCGTCGCCAGGTGTCCGACGACGAAGCAGACCGGCACGCCGATGGCCGCGACGAGCACGAACTTCGCCTCCGGCGGCCAGGGCAGCGGCCGCGCGGTGAGCGACAACAGCACCAGTACGAGCGGATGCAGCACGTAGGCCGCGTAAGAACCTCGTGCGGCTCGGACGGTCATCGAGCCCGCCACGCCGTTCCAGCGCGAGGAGAACCACCAAACCAGCCAGATCGAGACGAGGATCGCGATCACGCCGTCCAGCAGGGCGAAAGCCACCACGCTCCAGTGCCATCCCCCGGTGATCGCTCGTGGCCCGTCGTCGGTCGGAGTCAGCACCCACGTGGCGCTGAGCGTGACGAGCATCGTCAACGCCACCCACGCACAGGACTTGGCGAAGCGCCGTGGGACGGTGCCCAGATCCACCACCGCGCCGAGCACGAACATCCCTGCCGCCTGCGGCCAATGCGCCAGCTGCAGGTTCCACAACGTCGGACTCGCGTACCCCACCCGTTGCCACAACGCCAGGTCCGCCGCCGCGATGACCGCGGCGAGCACCACGACGAGCCGGACGCTGATCTTCGTGTGCGGCAGCGGCAGCACCGCGTACAGCGCCGAGAACACGAGCAGGGCGACCACGAACCACATCGGACCGAAGTCGCGCTCGCCGAACGGGTCGGCGAGGTGGCTTCCCAACGTTCTCCCGGTGCCGCCCAGCCAGTCCGTGAACGGGTCGAGGAACAGCAGGAACACCAACGCGGGCACACCCAGCCGGAGCACCCGTGTCCTCAGGAACGGCACCGCACCGTGCCGGGAAACCGAGAGGCGCGCGAGCCGGCCCGAGATCAGGAACAACGGTGCGAGGCCGTAAACCGCGCCGAGGGCCAGCGGCAGACCGGCGACCTCCGTCACGAACGCGGAAGTCGTCCGCTCCTCGTAGTACCACCCCGCCAGGTCCGACAGGTACGCGGTGGCCACGTGCACGACGACCACACCGGCGATGACAGCGATCCTCAGCCGGTCGATCCAGGCGAGCCGCGTGATCACGGGCGGCCCGCCGGCCTGCGGTGGGGCGGTCAACGCGATGTCCAGCCGGGTGCGATCCGCTCCCACTCCCCTGCCCAGCGGCGCAGGCGGATCCTCTGGTGCACGGACCGCACGACCAAGTACAGCAGGATCATCACGACCGCCACCACGGTCCAGAGCAGCACCGCGATCGTGATCGCGTTGAAGGCAACACCTTCTGCCGTGAGGGGCTCCTTGGCCAGGGCACCACTGCGGTCGATCCAGATCGGGACGGTGGCCCCCGCCTTGGCGTCGTAGTTCGCCTGCACCGTGCCGTGCCGCTCCGTCCCGTCGGACGCTCGCCACGTCGCCAGCACCCGCGGGGACTCCGCCGTCCTGCCGCGTCCAGCGGATCCGACCAACTGAGGGGCGTCCTCGATCAGCACCGCCTCGGCTCGGTGCCGGTTCTGTTGTTCGCTCGCCGCCTGGACCTTCTGCGTCGCGTACCACTCCGATCCGGTCGCTCCGGCCACCGGTACGGCGAGCAGCGCGATCAGCACGGCCAGAACGAGGGCAGCACCTTCGAGCCGATCACCTGGTGTGGCGAGCTGGTTGCGGCCGGGAAACGCCCGTCGAGCCATCCGCGAGATCGGCTTCGTGTCCATGGTCCACCTCCGCCGTCAAGGTTTCCGCGCCGCGGCCGCGCCACCCAGGGCCCTTCGTCGTCGTCCCGGTGAGCCCCTGGGCTCACCGGAGATGAGACCCTCGTCGGCCGCAGATCACCGGGAGGCCGCCCACCGGTGTCGCACGCCCTCCGCGCGTTCCTGTTCCTCCAGTTCCAGCTCGGTGCGCGCGAGCGCGTCGCGCAGCCGGGGAACCCAGTGCCGCCGCAGCACCCGCACGCGTTGCCGGGTCGCGTCGGCTTCGGCGGACACCCGTCGCAGTGCCGTGACAGCGACAGCGTGCTGGACGGCCGCGTCGAGTGCCCGGCGTTGTTCCTCGGCCGCGCGCGTGATCGCCGTGCCACCGGGCAGTGCGGACTCCGAGTCCGGTGGGGTGCAGGTCGCCGCGGCCGGGTAACGCACGCCCAGCGTCGCCGTCCACGAGATGGTGACCTCCGCCTCCGCGGCTGTGCCCGCCAGACGGATGCCACGCCTGCCTCCCACCAGCGCGGCGCGCAGCATCCAGGTTCGCGCCTCGGTGAGGCGTGCGGTCCACTCGGCGCCGCTGCGGTCGGCGGCCGCTTCGAGACGTCGCTGTTCCGCGTGCAACGCCCGCAGTTTCTGTTCCAGCAACTCGGCCGCGCGCTCCGCGCCGGCCAGGCGGCGGCGCAGCCACGAGCGGCCGGACCGGCCTGGTGGTACCCGGATCGCGGTCATCGCTGCTCCAGCAAGGCGGTGGGCAGCATCGCGAGTTCGGAGCGGGGCAGCCGCAACAGCACTCTCCACGCCCGCTCCAGGGTGTCGTCCAGCGAGCGGGTCTCGCCGCGGCGCTGACCGATCAGGTCGTCGCGGAAAGCCTGTTCGAACTCCAGATACGCCCGGTCGGTGCGGCCGAGTCCACTCAGGCCGATCAGCTCGGCGAGGTCGCGGACCTGCCGGGCCCGTGCCAGGGCGGCCAGCAGCTGCGCGGCGACGTCGAGGTGGTCGGCGCGAGTGCGGCCAGGTCCCGCGCCGTTGCGCATGAGCCTCGACAACGACGCGAGCGGGTCGACCGGCGGGTACACACCGCGCGCGTGCGCCTCGGCGGAGAACACGATCTGCCCCTCGGTGATGTAGCCGGTGAGATCGGGCACGGGATGCGTGATGTCGCCGCCCGGCATGGTGAGGACCGGCAGCACCGTCACCGAACCCGGTCTGCCGCGGATCCGGCCGCAGCGCTCGAACAACGTGGCGAGGTCGCTGTAGAGGTAGCCCGGATACGACCGTCTGGCAGGGATCTCCCCGCGTGCCGCGGACACCTCGCGCAACGCTTCGGCGTAGCTGGTCATGTCGGTCATCACCACCAGCACGTGCCTGCCGCCGCGGAAGGCCAGTTCCTCGGCGATGGTCAGCGCGATCCGCGGGGTGAGGATCCGTTCGACCACCGGGTCGTCCGCGGTGTTGAGCAGCAGCACCAGTTCTCCCGCGGCTGAGCGTTCCTCCAGCGCGTCGCGCGCGAACGCGGCGTCGGCGTGGGTGAGGCCGATGCCCGCGAACACCACGCAGAACTGTTCTCCCTCCGCTGTGGACTGTGCGGCGATCTGCGTGGCGAGCTCCAGGTGAGGCAGTCCAGGCAGGGAGAACAGCGGCAGTTTCTGGCCGCGCACGAGCGTGGTCAACGCGTCGATCGCCGACACACCGGTGAACACGGGCTCCGCGGGCGGTTCGCGCCAGGTCGGGTTCAGCGGGGCTCCGGTCACCGGCTCCCGGCGCGTGCCGAACACCGGCGGACCGCCGTCGATCGGCTGGCCGCGGCCTCCGCACACCCGGCCGAGCCACCCGGAGCCGACCGGAATGTCCAGCGGGCTTCCGGTGAACTCCAGGGACGTGCCCGCGCAGCTCATCCCGGCGGTGCCCTCCAGCACCTGCACGACGGCGAGGTCGTCGTCGACCTCCAGGACCAGTCCGTGCCGCAGTTCGCCGGACGACAGCCGAATGCGCACGAACTCGTCCCAACCGACGCCGGTGACGCCCGCGACCACGACCAGCGGTCCACGCAGTTCCCGCACCCCGGTGAACTCGACGCCCCTTCCCACGTCCTCTGTCACATCAGCCTCCGCAACCCGGCGAGCACCGCGTCCCGGCACTGCCCGATCAGCTCCACGTCCCGCGGCCCTGCCCGTTCGCGCAGACGGACCAACTCGGTGAAGTCGAACTCCTCGACGTCCTCGACGGCGACGCCCGCGCCGACGAGCCGGCGGCACTCGTCCACCACCGCCAGCACGACGTCGACGAGCGCGGCCGCCTTCTCGTCACCACCCGGAGCGTCCACTGAGGACAGTGCGCTCTGCTGCAGCACACCGTCGCGCAGGAGCCGTCCGCCGAGCAGCACGACCCGTTCGGGGGCCGAGAGCGTGGCGGCGCCGACCAGTTCGGCGAGTGCGGACAGCCGGTCCGCCTCGGCCAGCAATCCGATCACGCGGTCGCGCCTGGCCGGCCAGTCCGGGTCGTTCTCGCGCGCGTGGTGGCCGCCGATCGCGGGCGCGTCCCGGGAGAACGAGCCTGACCAGGACACCGCCGGGTAGTGCCTGGAGTAGGCGAGGTCGCGGTCGAGCGTCCACCTCGCGCGCACGAACCGTTCGGTGTGCGCGGTGACCGGCTCGGTCATGTCTCCGCCCGGTGGCGACACGGCGCCGATGATCGTGACCGAGCCGGTGGACCCGCCCAGTGTCTCCACGGAGCCTGCGCGTTCGTAGAAGGCCGCGAGTGCGGAGGCGAGGTCGGCGGGATAGCCCTCCTCTGCGGGCAGTGCCCCGGTCCGGGACGCGAACTCGCGCAGCGCCTCCGCCCAGCGCGAGGTGGAGTCGGCGATGACCACCGCGTGGTAACCCATGTCCCGGTAGAACTCGGCCACGGCGACACCGGTGTAGATGCTCGCCTCGCGCGCCATCATCGGCATGTTGGAGGTGTTGGCGATGACCACCGTGCGGTCGGCCAGCCGTCCGCCCGTGCGCGGGTCCGTGAGCTCGAACAGCTCCGCGACGACCTCGGCGAGCTCGTTGCCGCGTTCACCGCATCCGATGTAGACGATCACGTCGGCGTCGCACCACTTGGCGAGTTGCTGCAGCAGCACGGTCTTCCCGGTGCCGAAGCCGCCCGGCACCGCTGCGGCACTGCCGCGTGCGATGGGGAACAGCAGGTCCACCACGCGCTGGCCGGTGCGCAACGGTTCGACCGCGGTCCGGCGGGCGCGGTACGGCCGCGGCACCCGCACCGGCCAGTGCGCGGTCAGGCCGACCGGCACGCCGCCCACGGTGGCGATCACCGCGTCAGGCTCGCACTTCCCGTCCGCCAACGACTCCACGACACCCGCCGTGCCCGGCGGCACGAGCACGCGGTGCTCCAGCGCACCGGCGTCGGCCACCACGCCGAGCGTCTGCCCCGCCTCCACGACCTCGCCCTCGCGGACCCGCGCCTCGAACCGCCACGACTGGTCGCCGTCCTTGATGGCGGCACCCGGCGTGAGGAAGGCGGGAGCCGCCGACAACGGGCGCAGCAGTCCGTCGAACACCCTGCCGAGCAGGCCGGGGCCGAGCCGCACCGACAACGGCCTGCCCGCCGGCACGGCCGCGGCACCGGGGCCGAGACCGCCCGTGTACTCGTAGGCCTGCAGGCTGACCAGACCGTCACGAATCGCCACGACCTCGCCAGGTATGGCCGACGGGCCGAGGCTGACCAGGTCGTGCATCGCCACCGGCCCGACGTCGCGCACCTCGACCAGCGGACCGGCCACCCGGACGACGCGGCCCGAGGTCACGGCGCCCACAGCTCTCGCACCTCGTCGCCGAGTGCCTCGACTGCTCGCTCGGTGACGGCCTGGACGCCGAGATCGAGCCGTCGGCCCGGTGCCACGCCGAGCACTCCCCCGCCGTCACCGTCGCGCACCGACGCATCAGGTCCCAGTTCGGCTCGCACCGACGCGACGAGCCGCGCGCGCATCAGCGGATCCGTGAAGGCCCGCGACACGGCGCCGGCGACCCGGTGGGCGAAGTCGTCGTAGATTTCGCGCTGGACGGCCAGTTCCAGCGCACGGGCCTCGCGGCGGGCGCGCTCGTGCTCGATGACGATCGACTCCGCGGCGGCGGCCCTGCCCGCGGCGGCAGCCTCGGACAGAATTCGCCGTGCCTCCGTCCGGGCTTCCGCGAGCGTGCTGTCCGCCTCACGGCGCGCGTCCGCGAGCTCCTGCTCCGCCTCGGTTCGCGCCCGCGCCAGGAGTGCGGCGATCACCGGCGCCAGCGCGTCCAGCTGAGCGTTCACGGCGGCATCACCACCACGAGCGGCCAGGACGTGGCCGTGAGCTCGACGCTCAGCACGCGGGCCGCCTCTTCGGTGAGCAGCACGACCGAGACGTCGTCCTCCAGCGAGCTCCACGCCCGGCGCACCGACGCGTCGTCGCCCGCGTCGTGAACACGTGCCCCGGCGAGCGCCCAGCCGTCCACTCCGGCCCCGATCACCGCCACGGCGCCCACGGCTCACGCCTGCCCGATGAGGATCACGGCGACGATGAGGCCGTAGATCGCGATGCCCTCGGCGAGACCGACGATCACCATGGCCCGCCCGAACAACTCCGGACGCTCGCTCAGCGCGGCGAGCGCGGCCGCTCCGGTGTACGCCACGGCGATCGCCGCGCCGATGGACGATCCGGCGACCGAGATCGCGGCGCCGATGAGCGCCGCCCAGTTCGCCGCGGGCGGAGTGCTCTGGGCGACCGTCAGCGGTGAGGCGGCCGCGTCACCGCCGCTCAGCGCCACCACCAGCACGATCGCCGCGCCCACCAGAAGAAACGCGTTCAGCGCGAGGAACACGGTGAGAGCGGCGCGTCCCCTGCGCCGCATCAGCAGCACCGCTCCCGCGCAGGCCGCGACGAGCACCGGCAAGCCTGCCAACCAGACCATCATCGTGCCTCCCCGTACCACGGGCGGAAGGGCCGGCCCTCGATCTCGAAGACCCGCGAGAACAGTTCGTAGAACTCCAGGCGCAACGCCTGGATCGCGGCGACCAGCGCCTCGAGGGAGAACGCCAGGGCGTTGCCGAGCAGGAAGAGGAAGACCGCCGCGCCGACCCCGGCCACCCCGTGGCCGGCCAGCGCGGTCGTGCCCAGCCACACCACGGAACCGATCGCGGCATGCACCAGGCCGAACGCCGCGAGCCGGGCGAAGGACACCAGGTTCGACCCGGTTCTGATCACGATGTCGAACAACTGCACCACGGCCTGCGCCACGCCCGCCGCACCACCACCGGACTCGGCCGCGAAACCCACTCCGGCCAGCACCAGCCCGGCGACCGCCGTGACGGCGCCACCCACGACGACGAGGTCGGCGTGGAGCAACAGACCACCGGCCACACCGGCGATCCCCAGGAACAGCGCGGCACCGGCGATGCCCGACGCCGCGTACACCGCGAGCCGCGGACCGCCTTCCCGCCAGCGGTTGACGATGGCGACGGCGTAGGCGGCGGCGAGCAGCACCGCCCCCGCAGCGACACCTGCCCCCAGCAGCAGCACCGGGTCCTCCAACGGATCGACCCACACCGCCGGCACCACGCCTGTCGGTCCGAAGAACTCCCCGTAGAGCACGCCGAACAGAGTGCTGGCCGCGCCCGCACCGGCCACGAACGGCCAGGCGGAGCGCCAGCGGGCGAGCCGGGACCAGGTGCGCAACAGCGCCGCGACCGCGACCAGCAGCAGCCCTTGACCGGCATCGCCGAACATCATCCCGAACATCAGCACGTAGGCGGCGCCGGCCAGCAACGTCGGATCGACGTCCTGGTACGGCACGGTGCCGTACGTGCTGACGAGCGGCGTGAACGAACGCCGCACAGTCCCGGTTCCGCGCAACAGGGTCGGTGGGTCGACTCCACGCGGCGCGCGCATGGGCACCATCGCGGCGCCCACCTCCGCCAGAGCGGCCGCGATGGCCGGCCGTTCCTCCGCAGGGCACCATCCCGCCAGCGCCGCGACCTCACCGCGCCGGACCGCGCCGGCGACCACCTTCTCCAGTTCCTCGTCGGTGCGGTCGATGTCGACCAGGCCCGACAGCTTCATCACCGCGTCGCGCAGCACGGCCTCGGGTGCGACGATCGCCACCCGTTCCATCCGGACCGGGGCAACTGCCTCAGGCAAGGGCATCGAAGACCTCCACCCGCCGGCCGCCGTGTGCGGTGAGCTCGAGCGCGGCACGCACCCGCCGGGCGTCCAGCGCGAGCAGGGCGGCGCAGCCCACCACCGGCCCCGGCCCGAAGCCCGGACCGCGCAGCAGCGTGTGCGCGTCGTTCTCGACCCGCGTCCACCACCGTTCCTCGGCACGCCAGAGATCCGCGGGTTCCTGAACGTCCACGAGCGCCCAGGCCGCCTCACCGGGCAGAGCACCGGCGAACGCCGCCAGGCCGCCGGGCACCTCCGGTCCGAGCAGCGCCGACTCCGGTGCCGGTCGGCCGAGCAGGAACCGCGCCCGCGCGACCAGCAACGCCGCCGCACCCGCGGCCCACGCCGAAGCCTGTGACACGCCGCCCGCCACTCGCGCCGCCCACCCGAGCTGCACGCCACACGCGATCCGCCACGGATCGGCAGCACCGGGATCACCCCAGGGCGAGGCGGCGAGTGCGTCTCGCAGTTCGGCGAGCGAGGTGGTGGCGGCGAGCCGGGGCCAGGCGGTGGCCAGGGTGCCGAGCCGGTACAGCTCACCCGTGCTCTCCCCGGTCAGGGACCGGACGTGCTCCAGCACGTTCGCGACCTCGAACCACCCGGCCAGCAGCCTCACCAGCTCGGCACCCGCCCGCGGCTGCCACCCGGCGAGCACCCGCAGGTGCCACAGCAGGGTCGCGGCGACCGCGTGCTCCGTCTGCTCCAACGACTGTCCCACCCGCAGATGGCGCTGATAGGGACCCGTGCTCAGCAACTGTTGCGCCTCGGCCAGCGACGCACAGCTCGCCACCTCACGCGCGCCGACAGCGCCTGCTCGCCGGCGCAGCAGCGCCCGCGCCCGCACACCACCCGCAGTCCACGCCGCGCTCACGGCACAGCCTCCGCGAGCGCCGACAGGGCCGACGCCACCGCCCGGTCCACGAGCTGAGGCGTGCGAGCCGCGGCGCGCGCCCGCGTCTGTTCGGAGCGCTCCCGAGCGGCCGCGACGAGTTGCTCGCCGTCCGGGGCCGCTTCCGCCCGCGCACGAGCGGCGGCGCGCGCACGCACCTTCGCGGCACGATCGACCGCCTCGGCGCGGAAGTTCTCGGCGTGACGGGCCGCCTGCGCACGAATCCCGGCCGCTTCGGCACGCGCCTCGCGCCGGATGCGCTCCGCCTGTGCCTCCGCCTCGGCCAGCAGGGCGAGCACCGGTTCGAGCTCGGTCGCCAGTTCGGCCGCCCGGTCCGCGGGCACTCCCGGCCGCGCCGCCGCACCCGGCGTCCCCGCCGGGCGGTAGCGCTGCAGGAGATCGCGGAGCCTCGTCACACGTCCATGGTCGCGACCGGCCACCACGCACGGCAGTGACGCTCATCCCCGTTCTGCAGGGACCTCTGTCCCTTGAGCACCACGAACCGCCGCGCCACGGCCGAACTGCCCTGTCCCTCCACCTCGGCCTGCAGGATCCTCGGCGGGTCAGCACACTGTGAGGAGGCGGGCATGCCGGCGGAACGCGTGGCCGAGGACGTGTACGTGATCGCGCTCGGGCGGGGCCCCATGGCCACGAACGCCTACCTGGTGCGCACGGACGAGACCTGGGTCCTGATCGACACCGGCTGGCGACGTGACGCCGACACCGTCGCCAACGCCACACAGGCGTTGCTCGGCACGGGAACGCGCCCGACCGCGATCCTGCTCACCCACCTGCACCCGGACCACTCCGGAGCCGCCCCCGCCCTGGCTCACCGGTGGGACGTGCCGGTGCACGTGCATCCAGTGGAACTCCCTCAAGCCGCGGGGAAACTGCTGCCCCAGTACGCCAACCCGCTCGACCGCCGGCTGATCGGACCGCTCATGCGGTTGCTGCCCGCGAAAACCCGCGCCCGCCTCATCGCGGCAGGAGACCTGACCGGCACTGCGCGCGGCCTCGACCCGCTCTCCACCCCACCCGGTCTGTCCGGCTGGGAAGCCGTGCCGACACCCGGTCACACCCCGGGCCACGTCGCCTACCTCCGTCGCCACGACCGAGTGTTGATCACCGGTGACGCGCTGCTGACCATCGACCTCAACGCGTTCGGCCGACGACGGCTCGCAGGCCCGCCGTGGTACACCACGTGGCACCGGTCCACAGCCGAAGAATCGATCCGAACACTGGCGACACTGCAACCCGAGGTCATCGCGCCCGGACACGGCGAGCCCCTCAGCGCCGACGCCGCCACCCGCCTGCGCGAGTTCGCGGACCAGCTGCGCACGCGTTGACGAGCCGGATTCAGACTTCAAGCGCGGCGAGGACTCCCGCTCTGCGGCGGATGCACCGCGAACCCAGAATCACCCGCACGTGCCTTTCCGACAGCGCCGTGTGCGTGGTCGCGACGATTCATCGGTGCCGTGCCGGCGATCCGCCGGCCGCTGGGGCGGTACGGCGGTGAGCGTGCTGTTCACCCTCGGCGGCACGCTGCTGCACGTGATCAACCTCGCCGCTGGCGTGAACCAGCCGGACGGACGCGCGCTGAAGGGCATCGGCCGTCACCGCTGCGGCCGGACCACCGCGAGTGGGCACGGCGCGTGGTGCACGAGCGTCGCGGCCGTGGAACCGAGCAACATCCCGGTGAAGCCGCCGAGGCCGTGGCTGCCGACGACCAGCAGACGTGCCTGCTCACCGAGCCGCAGGAGCATCCTCGTCGCGCGCTCCCTGCCCACCACGCGGTCGACGCGCACGTCGGGGTACTTCTCCTGCCAGCCCGCCAGCCGTTGCGCCAGCAGCCGCCGTTCGTCGTCTTCGACCTCGGTCCAGTCGTGGGCGATCTTCGTGTCGTGGTAGCCGCGGTCGAGCAGGAAGTCGGGCCAGGACATCACCGCGGTGAGCGGCGCGCCGCGGATCGACGCCGCCTCGAACGCGAACGCCACGGCTGCCTCGCTCACCGGCGAACCATCCACTCCGACGACCACCGGACCGTCGGGGGCGGTTGCGCCCCGCACGACGACGACCGGGCATCTGCCGTGCGACACCAGTGCGGACGCGGTGGAGCCGGCGAGCAACTCGTCGAAGCCGTCGAGTCCTCTCGACCCCAGCACCACCAACCGGGCACCCTCCGACTCGTCGACGAGCAACGGCACCGAACCGGTGCACGCCAGTCTCGTGGTGATGGCGATGCTCGGCGCAACGTCACGGGCGACGGCCCGCGCCTGACGCAGCCACATGCGGCCCTGCGCCTGCAGGGCCTTGTCGAGGTGGCCGCCGGCGGCTCCCAGGTCTGCGCGGCTCGGCATCGGTGGGAGATAGGCGTGTGCCAGGCGCAACGGCGCGTTGTGGCGCAGACACTCGTCGGCCGCCCAGCCGACGGCGTCGAGCGCTGACGCCGATCCGTCGACGCCTGCGACGACCGGCGCTCCAGGTCCCTTGCTCATGAAACGAACGTCCTCTTCGCCGGAGGCGGACGACAGGGCGGACCGACTCGGTTCGCGCGGGGCCTTCGGCCTTCCCGTCACAGGAAGACCGCGGACGAGATCACCCGCGGGAGCCGACCGCGAACGCGACCCGCTTGGCAACGGACACCGCGTGGTCGGCGAACCGCTCGTAATAGCGGCCGAGCAGCGTGAGGTCCATCGCCGTCTCGACGTTCCACCGGTGCTCGAAGACCAGCGTGCCGTACAGCGACTTGAGCAAGGTGTCCATCTCGTCGTCGGCTTGTTCCAAGGCCACTGCCGCATCGGCGTTTCCCGTCGTCATCGCCTCCTGAGCGGCCGCGGCCAGCCTGGCCGCCACCGCGCCCATCTCGACGATCGTCGGACGCACCGCCGACGGGACCACCGGCCTGGGATGCCGCTGCCTCACCAGTTCGGCCACATGACGGGCCAGCGTGGCCATGCGCTTGAGGTCCGCGCTCGTCCGTAGACCCGCGATGATCGTGCGGAGATCACCTGCCACGGGCTGCTGCAGGGCCAGCAACGTGAGAGCCTGCTGATCGATCCGGTGGTGCGCCTCGACCAGTCCGGCGTCGTCGTTGATCACCTCGGCGGCTCCGGTGAGCGACACGTCGAGCACGGCGGTGGTGGCGCGGGTCATCGCGTCCCGGGTGCGCTGGGCCAGATCGGCCAGCTGCCGGCGGAACACGGCCAGCTCGGCGTCGAACGCCTCACGCATGACGATCACCTCTCCAGGGTCAGCCGAACATCCCGGCCCGGCGGGGACGCAGGGTGTCGTCCCACTCGTACTCCAGCTCGTTCTCCAAGCCGACGACGCCCGGCAGCACGCGGACGAAGTACGCGGCGAGGTCCACGTCGCTGCGCCGCTCCAGCAGTCCTCGCATCGTCACCACGCCGTCGTGCACCGTGATGTCCACCGTGGCCGGGTTGAGCCAGGTCGAGCTGCCGAAGACCTCGTCCTGGATCTCGGCCCGCAGCGCCTCGTCGTCCTTCACGAACACCTTGAGCAGGTCTCGCCGCGACAGCACTCCGACCAGAGCACCCTCCACGTCGACCACGAACAGCCTGCGCACGCCGGCCTTGGCCAGTTCCACCGCCGCGGTGCTCGCGGAGGCGTCCATGCGGATGGTGCGGACCGGTGTCGTCATCACCTCACGCGCGGTGCCGCCGAGTGCCCTCCGCCAGCGCCGCTTCTCCGCCCGGCTCGACAGAACCGCGGGCCTGGTTCCACCCCGGAACTCCTCCTTCGCCAGCAGGTCGGCCTCGGAGACCACGCCCACGGCGTAGTCCCCCTCGACGACCGGCACCGCGCTGATGCCGTGCTCCTTCATCAGCAGCGCCAGGTCCTTGAACGGCGTCTCGGGATGCGCGGTGACCACCTCGCTGGTCATCAGCGAAGCAACGGAAAGCCTGCGCATGGCGTTCTCCTCCCGTTGGGGTGGTGAGTGTCCGCAACACCCTCAAGGCTTCTCCCCGACGGCTGCGTGCCACAGGGACCTTCGTCGCCACAGCACTGAGCCACTGTGCTCGTCGCGCCACGGCGAAACCGGTGAGCCGCAGCGAGATCACGCCAGGCGTGGCGCCATCCGATACGGCTGCACGACTCCGGTGCGCCACGCCGCCGGATCGGGTTCGACCTCCGGATCGCTGAAGTAGATCTCCCAGGCATCGCCCGCGATGTCGCCGCCCCGTGCCCGCACCCACGACGTCAGCGCGCCGTAAGCCGACTCCATGGCCTCGTAGGGCCCGAGGTGCACCGTCCTGGCGGCCGGGCCTCCGGGAAGCGCTGAGGGGTGCACACCGTCCGCGCGGTCGATCGCCACGCCGACCGGGTATCCCGCTTCCACCCGGAACCGGCCGTCGCCCAGCCGGTGGTACCGAGCGAACGGTGCGCCCGTCGGCTCGATCCCGCAGCCCGCGAGGACGGCGGCGATGTCGTTGTACGTCTTCGTCAGCCACGGACCGATCTCCGGTACCGCCAGGGTCGCCTCGGCGACCGCTGTCGGCTGTTCGGAGAGGATCTGGGGGTGGATGTCGTATCGCTGCACCATCACGTCAGCGTCCGTCGCCGCACGTCCGCGTCGACAGGGTCGTGCGTTCGCAGCCCTGCGGCACCCCGGAGCACATCAGGCGGGACCTTCGCCTCTCCCGCACCGTCCGAGTGGCCATCAGGGACGTTCGGCGCCACCACCGAATCCGAAGATCCCGTCCAGGCCCGGCACAGCCTCGTGGTGCCCGGCCACCGCCTTCCGGCCTCGGCGGAACAGGACCTCGTGCCCGGTTCAGCACGCCCGCCGGACGCGACCCTGGCCGTGGAGGTGAGTGCGGTGAAGGCATGGCTCAGGACACACCGGCCTCTGGTGGGCGGCGCGGCGGTGCTGGTGCTCCTCGGCGTCGCCGTGCTGATCTTCGCGCTGCTCCGGCCGCCGCCCGAACCGCCGGTCGCGACGCCACCGAGCACGTCGGTCACTTCGACGACGACCACACCCACTGGTACGAGCACGCCGACAACGACAACAGCGGCGACCACCACCCGGACCACGACGCCCGCTCCTCCAGGAGTTCCTT
Source organism: Lentzea rhizosphaerae (assembly GCF_042649515.1). Lineage (NCBI taxonomy): Bacteria > Bacillati > Actinomycetota > Actinomycetes > Pseudonocardiales > Pseudonocardiaceae > Lentzea > Lentzea rhizosphaerae. The sequence continues at coordinate 20,141 of NZ_JBHRZI010000007.1, forward strand.
TCCCGGAGTCGTTGCGCGGCCAGGACGTCACCAGACTGCCGACCGATCGCAAGGTCGTCGCGCTGACGTTCGACGCGGGTGCCAACGCCGCCGGACTGCCCAGCATCCTCCGCACGCTGGCGGACCAGCACGTGCGCGCGACGTTCTTCCTCACCGGCAACTTCGCCCAGGCCGATCCGGGTCACGTCCAGGCGATCCTCGCCGCCGGGCACCGCGTCGGAAACCACACGATGACGCACCCGTACCTGTCCCGGTTGCCGGACAACGAGATCGCCGGCGAACTGACACGTGCGGAGCAGGCCCTCATGCGCACCGGCGCCGATCCCCGACCGCTGTTCCGCTTCCCCTACGGTGACCGCGACGCACGCACGATCGCAGCCGTGAACGCGCAGGGCTACGCCGCGGTGCGGTGGACCGTCGACACGCTCGGCTGGCAGGGCACGGCCGGCGGCGGCAACGCACAGCGGGTGGTCGACCGCACGGTCGAGGCGCTGCAGCCGGGTGAGATCGTGTTGATGCACATCGGATCTCACCCCGAAGACGGGTCCACTCTGGACGCTGACGCGTTGCCGGGCGTGATCACCGCCGTGCGGGCGCGCGGCTACGAGTTCGTCACCCTCGGCGCGCTGCTCGGCGACGGCCAGACCGGGTGACCACCCTGCGAGGGAGATGAGATGGACGTCGAGAAGTGGCTGCTGACCGGTGATCCGGCCATCCGCTGGCAGGTGATGCGCGACCTCCAGGACGCGCCGGAGGCGGTGTGGCAGGCCGAACGCACACGGGTGGCGACCGAGGGCTGGGGTGCGCGGCTGCTCGCCCACCGCGACGACACCGGCCGCTGGACCCCGCGCCTCTACGGCCGGAAGTGGATCTCGACCACGTACTCGTTGTTGCTGTTGCGCCAACTCGGCCTGCCGCCGGACGATCCGCGGGCGCGCGAGTCGTGTGCGCTGTTCCTGGAGGAAGGGTTGTGGCACGACGGCGGCATGAACCTCGCCGCCACCCAGCAGCGAAGCGAAACGTGCATCACCGGGTTCGCACTCGGTCTGCTGTCCTACTTCGAGATCGACGACCCGCGCCGGGAGCTGCTCGCCGGCTACCTGCTGCGCGAGCAGATGCCGGACGGCGGGTGGAACTGCCTGCGGCATCTGGGCGCCACGCACAGTTCGTTCCACACCACGGCGAACGTGCTCGACGGTCTGCGCGACTACGGCCGGGCCGAGCAGGCGGAGGCACGCGGCAGGGAGTTCCTGCTGGCTCACCGGCTCTACCGGTCCCACCGCACCGGCGCGGTGGTCGACCCGGCGATGGTCCGCCTGACCTTCCCACCGCGCTGGCGCCACGACGTGCTCCGCGCACTGGACCACTTCCGCGCCGCCGGAGCGCACCGGGACGAACGACTGACCGATGCGGTGGAAGCGGTCCGGTCCAGGCGAGGCAGTGACGGCAGGTGGGCGTTGCAGCGGCCCTACCCCGGCGCCGTCTGGTTCGAAATGGAGCGGACCGGCGAACCGAGCCGCTGGAACACGTTGCGGGCGCTGCGCGTGCTGAAGTGGTTCGACAAGTCCTGACGGTGCACTGTGGACTGTCGTCAGTCCAACGACGCGATGCGGTCGAGTTCGTCGCGCAACGCACGCGTGAGCACGTCGAGGTCCGGGAACCGGTCCGGGTCCGCGATCGAGGTGATGGTGACGGTGCCCGCGTAGGTGAACACCTCGAAGTAGACGGTCATGTTCCCGGCACCGAGCGATCCGATCGGGACGGCCGATCGGATCGGCCAGCCGCTGAACGTGAGCGGGTCAGCGGGACCGCGAACGTGGCTGACCAGGGTGTGCATCCGACGCTGGTGGTTCATGTACCAGCGGTAGGCACCGAGTGCGGCGAGTGGCCGGAACAGCCAGCCGAGCAACGCGATCGGCGGCGGCCCCTGGGCGGAGGACTTGTGCGCGCGAACCGCGGCCTCGGTGCGCCGCAGGCGTTGCGCCAGGTCTCCCGTGACCGGCACGGACACCAGGAGCGGACTGACCATGTTTCCCCGCGCGGGTTCCCCCTCCGCGTGACCGGACACCGGTACGCCGATCATCACGGTGTCGAGGGACTCACCGCGGGTCGACAGCACGTGGTTCAGTGCAGCACCCACCGCCACCAGAACCGCGTCGTTGGTGGTGGCGCCGTACCGGTGCGCCGCTGCCCGGAGCGCCTTCGCGGGGACACGGACCACAGCCAACCTGCCGCGTCCTCCGGTCTGCCGCAACAACGAGCACGGCACCGCACGCGGAGGATGCAGCCCTCCTGCGGCGGCTGTCGAAGTGCGGAGCAGGCGCACAGCCGTGCCGGTCCGGAGCACGGCGCGAACCCGTTCCGACACAGCATCGAGGACCAGCGCGCGCACGGTCGGACGCGGCCTGGGGAAGACCACCTCGGGCGCGGACGCTCCCGGATCGGCCAGACCGGCCAGGACGGCGAGTCCGCCGACCCCGTCCGCGAGCACGTGGTGCAGCACGATCACCAGTGCGGCCTGTCTGCCGGCGAGACCCGTCACGAACACCGCCGACCACCTCGGGCCGGTGCGCGGCATCGGGGTCGCGACCAGGGAGTACGCCAAGTCGAGCAACGACCGTTCGTCCCCCGGCTCCTCACATCGCACCACGCGAACCTGGTCACGGAGGTCGAAACGCTCGTCATCGACCCAGATCGGCCCGCCGCACCCGAACGGCGTCCGGATCAGCCGCTGACGCAGTCGGGGGACCGCGGGCACGCGGTCAGCGAGCACCTGCCGGGCCCGATCCAGGTCGAACCCGTCGGCCTCGTGGAACAGCAGCACCACACCGAAATGCTCGGGAGCACGCCGGTCGTCCATCGCCAGGAACGCGCGGTCGGTCGGACTCGCCCGGTCGATCATCGGGTGTCCCGGCGCGTGTCGACGGCCATCACGACGAGGGCCACCAGGAGCACTGCCACGACGAACGGCTCGCCCGGAGGCGCTCCGGTGAAGGCGAAGCGCAACGAGTAGAACAACCACATCCCGGCGAGGCCGAGCCCGAGGAGCATCAGCACCACGCTGATCGAACGCACCGGCGTTCCCGGCCTGAACCGCCCGCGGACGGCGGCGGCATCGAGGTTTCGGCACAGCAGCACCGCGGCCGCGACCGTCAAGGGCAAGAGCGCCACGTGCACGAGGACCATGTCGTTGTCCGTCCCGGTCTGCGTCTCGCCCACGTCGTTCCCTTCCGCCGAGCCTGCTCGGTCACGTGAAGATGATCTGGCCACCCGCCGCGCGCTCGTAGAACTCGCCGACCGTGATGATGTCCTGGAGCTGGTCGATGAAGTCCTCTTTGGACAGTCCGAACAGGTCGACCGAGGCCTGGCACGCGTACAGACCGGCTCCGGTGTCCGCGATCATCTCGATGAACTCGGGGATCGGCGGGATGTCCAGCCCGTCCATCTTGCGCGACAGGTAGTGCGTCATCACCGCGGACATGCCGGGCAGGCCGCCCACCCACGTCGCGAGGTGCAGGCCGGGATTTCCGACCGTGGCGAGCTTGATGTGCTCGTGCCTGGCCTTGTGCACGGCGTCGAGCCCGAAGAACGTGAAGAACAGGCTTGCCTCGATGCCTTCCGCGCGAGCGCCGTTGGCCATGATCAGCGCCGGGTAGATCCCCTCCAGGGAGCCCTTGGAGACGATGATGGAAATCTTCTCGATCTTGTCCGGCATCGGTGCCGTCCTTTCCTGCGATCAGATGCAGCCACGCGGCTTCGGGATGCCGGCGATGCGGGCCGCGAGCTTGGCCGGCCCCTTCGGGAAGAGCTGGTAGAGCTCCTTGACGCTGACGCCGGAGGACTTGCCCAGCGCGCGAACGGTGGGACCGGTGCCCTTCTCGGCGAACTCCGTGCGCATGAAGTTGATGACCTGCCAGTGCCGGCCGGTCAGGTCGCCCACGCCGGCCTCCTGCGCGATCTCGGCCGCCATGTCCTCACGCCACTGCCCGGGGTCGGTGAAGAAGCCTTCGTCGTTCACCGAGACCTCGGTTCCCGCGTACACCTTGCTGGACATCCAGGTTGCTCCTCACCGGAGTTCGAATCGCTTGCCCGCCAGGGGCATCGCGGTGGACACGCCGGGCAGGTCCCTGCCGGGCAGGAGGCTGTGCCAGTACAGCCAGCCGAACATCAGCTTGCCGAGGTGGTTGAGCCGGGACTCCTTGAGCAACGGCAGTCCCACCGCGGACGGGTAGTGGCCGGGCAACGGCTCGGTGTCGTAGTTGAAATCGATCAGCACCGCCTTGCCGAAGCCGCTCTCGATGAAGCAGTTGGTGTGGCCGTCGAAACTCGCGTCGAGCTCTTCCCCTGCGAGGTACCGCACCACGTTGCGCACCAGCACTTCTCCCTCGAAGTGGGTCACGGAACCCGCCTTCGACACGGGGATCGCCGCGGCGTCGCCGATGACGAAGACGTTGCCCCTGACCTTCGACTGCAGGGTGTGCTCGTCGGTGGGCACGAAGCCGAGCGCGTCACCGAGCCCCCAGGACCGCTCGACGCATTCGGCTCCTCCGTGCGCGGGCACGACGACGGCCAGGTCGAACTCGACCTCCCGCTCGTCGAACGAGATCAGCTTCCCCGCCGCACCGTCGACCTCACCGGTGTTGAACTCCGTCACCAGCTCGATGCCTTTCTCCTGCAGCATCCTGGCGAGCTCGCGGGAGGCGACCGGTTTGGTGAACGCCCCGTCCAGGGGTGTGACGTAGGTCAGCTGGACCTGGTCGCGGATGCCGCGTTCCTGGAAGTACCAGTCGGCCAGGAAGCAGAACTCCAGCGGCGCCACCGGGCACTTGATCGGCATGTCCACCACGTTGACGACCACCCGGCCGCCCTCGAAGTCACGCAGCGCCCCGGCGAGCGCGGTCGCGCCCTCCAGGTCGTAGAAGCTGAACACCTTCGACATCCAGCCGGCACCGGTCAGGCCCTCGGTCTCCTCCGGCACCAACCGGGCACCGGTCGCGACGACCAGGACGTCGTACTCGAGCTCGGCACCCCCGGCGAGGTGGACCCTGTTCGCCTCCACGTCGACGTGGTCGACGCCGCAGTCGCGGTAGGTGATGCCGTCGTGCAGCTGCCGACGCCGGGAGCGGACGAGATCCTCCTGGTGTGCGAGCCCGAACGGCACGAACAACAGGCCAGGCTGGTAGACGTGGGCGTCGTCGCGGTCGACGACGGTGATCTCGCACTCCCCCGCCAGGGCGCGCTGGAGCCTGTTGGCCGCGAGAGTGCCGCCGGTGCCGCCGCCGAGGATCACGATTCGCCTGGTCATGCTCACCAGTCTTCGGTCCGGCGCGACCGGTCCCCAGGGGCCTTCGTCCCCGCGCACGCGGGCCCATGGACCGCGTCCGCGGGCCGTGCCCGGACTCACGATGAACCAGTGACGAGCAACGTTCTCGACGCTCCGACCTCGCCGCTGCTGGACCGCATCCGCAGCGGCCTCATCGGTGACGGCGAGGTTCTCGACGGCCCCTACGGTCCGCGCAGGATCATCTACGCGGACTACACCGCGTCGGGCCGGTCGCTGGACTTCGTCGAGGACTTCATCCGCGCGCACGTCCTCCCCCGCTACGCCAACACCCACACCGAGAGCTCCGGCACGGGGCTGTACACGACGAGGCTGCGCGAGCAGGCCCGACGTCTCATCCGTGATTCGGTCGGTGGCACGGAGGACGACCTCGTGATCTTCTGCGGCTCGGGTGCGACCGCCGCGATCAACAAGCTCATCGGGATTCTCGAGATCCGGCTTCCCGCGGGGCTGAGCGACAAGTACTCGTTGCGGGACCGGATCCCGCCGGATGAGCGCCCGGTGGTGTTCGTCGGGCCGTACGAGCACCACTCCAACGAACTGCCGTGGCGCGAGTCCATCGCGGACGTCGTCGTCATCGGCGAGGACGCCCGCGGTCACATCGACGTCGCCGAGCTGCGCAGGCAGCTGGTGCGGCACTCCGGCCGCCCACTGCTCATCGGCAGCTTCTCCGCCGCCTCCAACGTCACCGGTGTGCTCACCAACGCCGACAGCATCGCGGCCCTGTTGCACGATCACGGCGCGCTGTCGTTCTGGGACTACGCTGCCGCAGCCCCGTACGTGCCCATCCGCGTGCGGGAGAGCGCGCCCGGTCGAGGCGACCACAAGGACGCGATCTTCCTGTCACCGCACAAGTTCGTCGGTGGCCCGCAGACACCCGGCGTGCTCGTGGTGCGCCGGGAGTTGGTGACCAACGCGGTGCCGACGGTGCCGGGCGGCGGCACGGTGGCGTTCGTCCGCCCGGACGGCCACCGCTACCTCGACGACCCGGTGGCCCGCGAGGAGGGCGGCACCCCCGCCATCGTCGAGTCCATCCGGGCCGGTCTGGTGTTCGCGCTCAAGGACGCCGTCGGCACCCGGCTGATCCAGGCCCGCGAAGAACGCCTGTGGCGGCACGCCCTCGCGGCGTGGGAGGACGAACCGGGTGTCGAGATCCTCGGCAACCACGACGCCGCCCGGCTGTCCATCGTGTCCTTCCGCATCCGCCACGGCGAGCGGTTCCTGCACCACAACTTCGTCGTCGCCTTGCTCAACGACCTGTTCGGCATCCAGTCCCGCGGCGGTTGCTCCTGTGCCGGACCGTACGGGCACCGGCTGCTCGCCATCGACACCGCGCACTCACACAGCTACGACCACGAGGTCACCATCGGCTGCGAAGGTGTCAAGCCCGGCTGGGTACGGCTCAACTTCAACTACTTCATCACCGACGCCGTCCGCGACTACCTCGTCGAGGCCGTGCGGCTCGTCGCCCGGTACGGCCACCGGCTGCTGACCGACTACCTCTTCGACCCGCACACCGGACTGTGGCGGCACCGCGCCAAAGCGGCTGTCCCGCTGGAACTGCCGGATCTGCGCGCAGTGGTGAACACCTCCGCGGCCGCCACCGCGCGGCGTGCCGACGACGGTGTCCTGGCCTCACAACTGGACGATGCCCGGTGTCTGCTCGCCGAACGCGCGGACCTGATCGACGACGGGCCCACCGGGCTGTCCGAGGAGTTCGAGGCGTTGCGGTGGTTCCTCCTGCCACCCGTGTGTCTGCTCGGCCAGGCGCGTACCGGGTAGAGGTCCTCCTCCAGTTGCGTGATCACGTCAGGTCGAGCACCTGGTAGCGCAACAGCACTCGATCACGGGACCGCTGCTCGACCTCGGCCAACCGCAGCGGCGTCGGCGATGCGTCCGGCGGCAGGTCGGTGGCGGTGAACAGGGCGGGGGTGGTCGTGCCGCCGACGGCGATCGGGACGACCTCGATCTCGATCTCGTCCAGCAGTCCGGCGCGCAGCAGCGCCCCGTTCAGGCGCCCACCACCGGTGGAGACGACGGTCCGGACGCCGAGCAGGCCGGCGAGCTCGTCCAGTGCCGTCTCCAGATCAACGTGTCGATCACCGACGACCAGGTAGGGAATTCCTTCGTGCCGCAGGAAGGACAGGTATTCCAGGGGCGTCGCCTCCGCCACGAGCACGAGCAGGTGCCATCCGCTCCAGTCCGGGCCGGGGAACTGCTTGTAGACCCAGCGAACCCGCCCGCGACTGTCCGGCACGACCAGCCACCCGTCGGTCGCCAGCGCGGTGATGTGGTCCGGGAGGTGGTGCTGCCGCAGTTCCTGCGCCGTTTCCGTCGGCGGCGGGAACTCCGGGACCTCCTGGTCGTCGGTGACGAACGATCCGCTGCCCTCAAGAATGACCTGGGGACGATGACGCCGCTTGACGTCCGCGTACCCGGACCCGCTGTAGACCGGCCAGCGCTCGTCGGTCATCAGCAGCACGCCCGGCGACAACGTGACCCGCCCGTCCACCGAGCTCGAATTGTGGGCGATGACCCGCGGCCGTCCCCGCGAGTTCCGGACTTCCTGTGCCCCGTCGGGCATTTCGTCAGTCATGGCGGCATCCTGTCACTCACCACCGACAACGCGCGGAAGCCAGCGCGTCAGCTGCGGCTCAGCCGTGCTCGTGATCGTCGCCGGGCAGTTGCCGTCCGCTGAAACCCGCGCGCCTCACGCCGGTCCCGCTCGACCACGTGCGGGTGGTGCAGCACGCAAAGGGACCAACGTCCCGGTCCGGGGTTCCGCTGGTCCCTGGGGCTTGTACCCCGCGCTGCCTAACGTCGGGTGAGTTCCCGCGGAGTGAGGAGCCCACGTTGTCGCGTACAGCCAGGTCAGGGCCGCCACCAGACCCGGTCCCCGGCACGCCGCCGGCACGGCCGTGGCGCTGGTGGTCGTGGCTGCTCGTGCTCGCCCTGGCCGCCGTGCTGGCTCTGCTGTTCTGGATCGGAGTGACGTTCAGTCCGGCTACCTCGCTGTCCTACACCGATTTCGTGTCCAAAGTGGAGGCCGATCAGGTGGTGGACGTCACGGTCGACGAACTGGGCTCGGTGCGCGGCACGCTGCGGGACGGGTCCGCGTTCCGCTCGCAGATCCCGTCCGCTCTCGACACCCGCGAACTCGAGGCGAAGCTGACCGCGAAGAAGGTCCAGGTCACCGCCGAGCAGAACGACAGCGGCTGGGGTCTGCTGCTGTCGATGCTCGTGCCGCTGGTGTTGCTGCTCGCGCTCTTCAGCTGGATGGGACGGCGCGCCAAAGGTGTTCTGGCCGGCGGCGCGGCAGGGTTCGGCCGGTCACGAGCGAAGATCATCGAGGCCGAACGGCCTACGACGAGGTTCACCGACGTCGCCGGCTACGACGGGGTGAAACAGGAGGTCAGCGAGGTCGTCGACTTCCTGCGCGATCCTGGCAAGTACGCGGCGGCGGGCGCGAAGGGGCCGCGCGGCGTGATCATGGTCGGGCCGCCGGGCACGGGCAAGACGTTGCTGGGCCGCGCGGTGGCCGGTGAGGCCAGCGTGCCGTTCCTGTCGGTGACCGGATCGGCGTTCGTCGAGATGTTCGTCGGCGTGGGCGCGTCACGAGTGCGCAGCCTGTTCGAGGAGGCGCGCACGCGGGCGCCCGCGATCATCTTCATCGACGAGATCGACGCGGTGGGCGGCCGGCGCGGTGCCGGCGGCATCGGTGGGAACGACGAACGCGAGCAGACGCTGAACCAGCTGCTGTCCGAAATGGACGGCTTCGACCAGACGAGCGGGATCGTGGTGCTGGCGGCGACGAACCGGCCGGAGTCGCTCGATCCGGCGCTGCTGCGGCCGGGCCGGTTCGACCGCCAGGTGATGGTGCCGCTGCCCAACCAGGCCGAGCGGGCTGCCATCCTCGCGGTGCACGTGAACGGCAAACACCTGGGCGAGGACGTCGACCTCGGCAAGATCTCCCGTGCCACACCGGGGTTCTCCGGCGCGGACCTGGCGAACCTCGTCAACGAGGCCGCGATCTTCGCGGTGCGCGCCGACCGCACGGTCATCACCGCGACCGACCTGGTGGCCGCGCGTGACCGCGTGCTGCTCGGCAGGCGCGACTCGTCCAACGCGCTGCTGCCAGAAGAGCGCTGGGCGGTCGCGGTCCACGAGTCAGGACACGCGCTGCTGGCAGCGTTGTGCGAACACGCGGACCCCGTGGAGAAGGTCACCATCCTGCCCGCGGGCATGGCGTTGGGCGCCACGGAACAACTGCCCGAGGTGGAACGGCACCTCTACCGGGAGAGCTACCTGGTCGACCAGCTCACCGTCCGGCTCGGCGGGCGCGCGGGCGAGCTCGTGATCCTCGGTGAGGGGTCGACCGGCGCCGCCGACGACCTCGCCGGTGCCACCAGGCTCGCCACGCGCATGGTCACCGAGTTCGGCCTGTCCCCCGCGCTCGGGCCGGTCGGCTACACGGCCGGCGAACCCCGGTTCCTGCCAGGTGGATCAGCCGGTGGCCCCGGCCGGCCGTACTCCGAACAGACCCAGCGGCAGATCGACCAGGAGATCGCCCGGCTGCTGCGTGAAGCAGAAGATCGGGCCATCAGTCTGCTGACGGAACACCGCGGGGCACTCGAACGCCTCGCCGGTCTGCTGACCGAGCAGGAGACCCTCGACGGCACCGCCGTACTCGCCGTCCTGCACGAGGATCTCGTGGCCGCGGCCGTTCTCGAGCGGTGATGACCGCGCCCAGCGAGTTCACGCGGGCGCGGCGGGTGCTGCGCGTCCGCCCGTTCCGGCGCCTGTTCCTGGTGCTGGGCCTCTCGTCGCTGGGCGACTGGGTCGGGTTGCTGTCGACGTCGGCGTTCGCCGCGGGCCAGGTCAGCGGTCCGGCCGCCAAGGGCGTCGCGTTCGGCGGCGTGATCGCCGTGCGGATGCTGCCGGCGCTGGTGCTGGGACCGCTCGGAGGGATCGTCGCCGACCGCTTCGACCGGCGGCACACCATGGCCGTGTGCGACACCCTGCGGTTCGCGTTGTTCGCCTCGATTCCGACGGCAGGCCTGCTGATCACCGCACCGGCGGCCGTCGTCGCCTGGGCGGCGCTGGCCACGTTCGGGATCGAGGCGATCGCCATGGTGTGGTCACCGGCCAAGGAAGCCGCCGTGCCGAACCTCGTGCCGCGCGACCAGCTGGAGGTGGCCAACCAGCTCAGCCTCGCGACCGCGTTCGGCGTCACACCGGTGCTCGGCGCCCTGTTCATCGGTGGCCTCAACGCGCTGGTGACCTCGCCCGTGCTGGGGCTCACTGCCACCGACCTGGCGCTCTACTTCAACGCGCTGACGTTCCTCGCGAACGCCCTGGTGGTCTGGTTCGGCATCGCGGAGCTCGGCGGGCACAACGGCAAGGGAGAGGCAGAGCACCGGAGCGTGCTGCGCGTGCTGGTCGACGGGTGGACCTACGTCGGCCGCACGCCACTCGTGCGGGGCCTGACGTCGGGAATCCTGGTGGCCTTCGCCGGTGCGGGCGCGGTGATCGGCACCGCGCTGTTCTACGCGCGCTCGCTCGGAGGCGGGGACGCGACGTTCGACCTGCTGTTCGGCGCGTTGTTCGCCGGGTTCGGGCTGGGTGTCGTCACCGGCCCGATCGTCGTGCACGACCTGTCGCGGCGCCGGTGGTTCGGTCTGTCGATCGCACTCGCGGGATCGTCGGTCGCGCTGCTGGCGGCGGCGCCGAACCTCGCGGTCGCCGTGCCGGTGTGCGTTCTCGCGGGAGCCGGGGCGGGCATGGCGCTGCTCACGGGGACGACCCTGCTCGGCAGCGAGGTGGCCGACGATCTGCGCGGGCGGGTCTTCGCCTTCGTGCAGACCGGATGCCGAGTGGCACTGCTGCTGACGATCTCCGCGTCCAGCGTGCTCGTCGGCGTGGGGGCGACCGCTCGGCCGGTCCTGCTGGCGACGGGGGCCGCGATGGTCGTGGGTGGCCTGCTCACGCTGCGCAGGATCGACGACCGTCCCGGAGTGCCGCTGCTCAGGGACCTCCGCACCGCGGTGCGCCGCAGGCCGGGAAAGGCGCAGGAACCGGACGATCACGCCGGCGACGAGAGCCGCCGGGATCAGGCCGGCTCTGGTGCAGGACTTCCGTGACTCCGGTTGACGTTCGTCACCGGCCGACTCGTACCCCCAGGGGTGTGCAAGCCGCAGTGCCCGCCCGGCACGAGACGTTGGTCTCTGGGGTGCGCGGCGAACCGGTGCTGCTATGGGCGAGGAGGTGTGAGAACCATGCAGAACAACATCTTCTTCATCGTGTTGTGGCTCTTGTGCGTCGTCGCGACGATCACGGCCGCTGTGCTGGCGCCCCGCTGGGAGCCGGGCCGCTACCTCGGCCGCGCCGCCGTGAGCGTGTTGTTCGTCCTCGGTGGCGCGCTCGTGCACGTGATCAACCTCGCCAGAGGGGAGGACTACGCGGGCTTCGCCGATTCCGCCCACTTCGGCTGGGTGACCGACGCGTGGAGGGCCGTCGTACCGCCGAACCACGTTCTGCTGATCGGGCTGCTCATCGCGTTCGAGACGACGGCAGGAGTGCTCGTGGCTCTGGGCGAGCGGTGGACGCGCCTCGGCTACGCCGCCGTGATCGCGTTCCACCTCCTGCTCTGGTTGTTCGGGTGGTTCGTGACCGTGTACGTCCTGATCATGCTGCCACCGCTCGTGCTGCTGCTGCGCACGGAGACGCGGCTCAGTCGTGATCGCCTCCAGGCAGGTCCCGTCCGGTGAGACCGACATGCGCCGACGGAGTCGAAGTCCAGCGGTGGCTGGGCGAGCAGCACGCCGCTCAGCCCGCCGAGCAGGGAGGTGATGCGGTGGTGAACCACGCCCGGCGAGTTCTCCTGGACGCGGCAGGTGCTGCGCCCAGGAGAACTCGAAGGTCGCGCGGGTCATCCCATTCACCACCGAGCCCGCGGTGTTCTCGTCTTCCAGATCACGGCCCGCCCCGTCGATCCACGGGACCAGCCGGCGACGACACCGGAGTCGTTGATCGACCGCGCGCCGCTGGACACGTCACCCGGCAGCACGCCGAGGTCCGTCATCCTGCCTGACCTGTCCCAGAGCGTTGCCCGAATGGAGCCGGACGGGTTGTCGCTGCTGCCGATCGCCACGCCTCTCCCGTTGATCCTCATCGCGATGCTCCGCCGCTCCTCGAGCGAGACCAGCTTTCCGTGCTCGTCCCATCTCGCGGCATGGCCGTCGACCAAACCGACCGCGACGTTGTTGTCGTTGACGGCGTACGCGATGCCGAACTCCCCACCGGCCGGGAGGTCGAGAGCGGTCACGCGGCCGTCTCGCTCCCAGCGGACGGGATGCGAGTGCACGGATTCAGGGATCGTGGAGGAGCCGACCACGACCCCGTGGTTGTTGATCCATTTACCAGTGGCGCTGTTTCCCAGCGTCGGCAACTCGGTGACTCGGCCATCACGGTCCCACACCACGGCCCGACCCCACTCCATGATCGTGACGGAGGCCGTGCCGGTCGCGACGTCGTGATCGTTGATGTTGCCCGCGATGCTCGACCTTCCTTCCGGGGGAAGAGCGAGGTCCGTGACGCGGCCGCGCTGGTCCCATCTCACCGCGTGTGTCCGGCCGTCAAGCGCACGAGCCTCACCCAAGCAGATGCCGTTCCGGTTCACCGAGCCCACATAGGTGTAGATTCCTTCCACAAACGATTGCAGCACAGTCATTTCACCGTCAGCTCCCCATCTGACGGCATGCTGATCCGAGCCGTTCCACACCTGGCCGGTGACCACGTCCGAGTCGCTGATGTCGAACGCCGTGGCCGAGAACCCGGCCGGGACCCTCAACGCGGAATACCGGCCGTCGCGGTCCCACAACGCAGCGCGCGAAGTCCCGTCCGCGAACCGCACGGTCCCCACGACCGTGCCGCTTCGGTTGACGGACGACGCATCGCTGTCCGTCGTTCCGCCGGGAACCTCGAGGGCGATCATCTTCGGACGAACCAGCGCGTTCGGATCGTCAACGGCGGCAACGGCCCCGGGGTGGGCGATCGACACCACCAACATCCAACTCGAGGCAGTGGCAAGAAGTTTTCGCAGTGACGTGTGCACCTTTCTCTCCCCTCCGTCGATGGCCGACAGGCACCCCGTCACTGTCTCGGCGCGAGCGAGGAGAAGTCAGGGTCGAAGGATCCGTTCGTACGGGGCCATTCGCAGTGGGGCATCGGTGATCCGCACACCCACGGTCGTCCCGGCCTCGCCGCGCAGGATCGCCTCGGCGTCGGTGAGCGCGCCGATCGCCGCCGTGGACCCGGTCGCCTCGACGAACCGGCGGCACGCCTCGATCTTCGGGCCCATCGAGCCGGCGGGGAACGTCAGGTGTTCCAGCTCTTCCAGGTCGAGGTGGTGCAACGGTTCGGCGTCCGGCAGGCCGAAGTCGGTCATCACGGCGGGCACGTCGGTGAGCAGGAGCAGGCGGTCGGCTCTCAGAGCGATCGCGAGTGCCGCGGACGTGAGGTCCTTGTCCACCACGGCCTCGACGCCGACCAGCTTGCCCGTGTCCACGATCGGTGCGCCTCCTCCTCCGGCGCAGACCACGACCGTTCCGTCACTCACCAGCTGCTCGATGGAGTCCTGTTCGACGAGCCGCAGAGGTTCGGGCGACGGCACGACGCGGCGCCAGTGCGGGCCGTCCGCTGCCATGGTCCAGCCGTTCTGCTCGGCCAGCTGGTTCGCCCGGTCGCGGTCGTAGACCGGGCCGATGAACTTGGTGGGTGCGGAGAACGCAGGGTCGCCGGCGTCGACGACGGTCTGGGTCACGACGGCGAGGACGGGTTTGCGGACTCCCGCGTTGCGCAGCGACTGGGCCAGCCAGTAGCCGATCATGCCCTGCGTCTCGGCGCCGAGGGTGTCGAGCGGGTACGGGCGGGTCAGCGCCGGATCGGCCTCGCTCTCCAGCGCGAGCAGGCCGATCTGCGGGCCGTTGCCGTGGCAGATGACGAGTTCGTGGTCGGCGGCCAGTGGTGCGAGGGCGCGTGCCGCTGCCTCGACGTGGTGGAGCTGGACGGCCGCGTCCGCGCGTTCGCCTCGCATGAGCAGGGCGTTGCCTCCGAGAGCGACGACGATGCGCATCAGGAGGCCAATCCGGAGATCATGACCGCCTTGATGGTGTGCAGGCGGTTCTCGGCCTGGTCGAAGACGACGGACGCGGGTGAGGAGAAGACCTCGTCGCTGACTTCGGCGCCGTCGAGGCCGTACTGGTCGTGGACTCGGCGACCGACGGTCGTGGTGCGGTCGTGGATGGACGGCAGGCAGTGCAGGAACTTCGTGTTCGGGTTGCCGGTGGCCTTCATCAGCTCTGCGGTGACGCGGTAGGGCGTCAGCAGCTCCACGCGGCTTTCCCAGACCTCAGGTGAGTCGCCCATGCTCACCCAGACGTCGGTGTAGACGAAGTCGACGCCGCGGACGGCCTCGTCCGGGTTGTCGGTGACGAGGACGCGGGCGCCGGTCGCGATGGCGAGCTCGTGCGCTTTGTCGATCACGTCGGCGGGTGGCTGCAGCGAGGTGGGGGCGGCGATGCGGACGTCCATGCCGAGCAGCGCGCCGGTGATCAGCAGGGAGCGGGCGACGTTGTTGTGGCCGTCGCCGACGAAGGCGAAGCTGATCTCCTCGACCGGGCCGGGGTGGTTCTCGATCATGGTCAGGACGTCGGCGAGCATCTGGGTCGGGTGCCAGGAGTCGGTGAGGCCGTTCCAGACGGGGACGCCAGCGTGGTCGGCGAGCTCCTCGACGGTCTCCTGGGCGAAGCCGCGGAACTCGATGCCGTCGAACATGCGGCCGAGGACCTTCGCGGTGTCCGGAATGGACTCCTCGCGGCCCATGTGGGAGCCGGTCGGGTCCAGGTAGGTGACGTGGGCACCCTGGTCGTGGGCCGCGACTTCGAACGCGCAACGGGTGCGGGTGGAGCTCTTCTCGAAGACCAGGGCGATGTTCTTGCCGGTGAGCAGTGGCTGTTCGGTGCCGGACGCTTTGGCCCGCTTGAGACCCCGAGCCTGGGAGACGAGGTCGAGGAACCTGTCCTTGGTGAGGTCGAGTTCCTTGAGAAGAGAGCCTGGGTGTCGCATCGGAGGTCCTTTCAGATGCCGTCGCGCTGGATCGGGCAGGTCATGCAGCGGGCACCGCCCCGGCCGCGGCCGAGTTCGTTGCCGGGGATGGCGATGACCTCGATGCCGTGGTCGGCGAGCATGGTGTTGGTGACGGTGTTGCGCTCGTAGCCGACGACGACGCCGGGTGCGAGGGCGAGGAAGTTGTTGGCGTCGTCCCACTGTTCACGTTCGGCGGCGCGTGCGTCCTCGGCCGCGCAGAGCACGCGGAGGCGGTCGAGGCCGAGCTGGTCGGCGATCGTCGCGAACACCGAGTCGCGTTCCTCGACCCGCAGCCCGGCAGAGGCGCGCTCGACCACTTCGATCGGGTCCGGCGGGGTGATCAGCCACGTGCGCAGCCGAGCCGGATCGAGTTCCGGGTAGCGGATGAAGGTGGCCGGGTCGAGCATCGTCATGACCGTGTCGAGGTGCATGAGCGCGTGCGAGCGCGGCAGCTGGACG
Organism: Lentzea rhizosphaerae; assembly: GCF_042649515.1. Classification (NCBI taxonomy): domain Bacteria; kingdom Bacillati; phylum Actinomycetota; class Actinomycetes; order Pseudonocardiales; family Pseudonocardiaceae; genus Lentzea; species Lentzea rhizosphaerae. The sequence continues at coordinate 36,087 of NZ_JBHRZI010000007.1, forward strand.
GCGATCACGGACTTCGCCTGGCCGGTGCGGAACAGTTCGCGTGCGAGGATTTCCACGCCCATCGGGGTGGTCCGCTCCCCCATGCCGATCAACACGGTGCCGCGGCCGAGGACGAGGATGTCGCCGCCTTCCAGCGTCGCGGGCTGGTGGTTGGCGTCGTCGGCACCGTAGTAGGTCGGGAAGGTGACGTCGGCGAACAGCGGGTGGAAGCGGTAGACGGCCTGGCAGTGCAGGGATTCGCGGCGGCGGGCGGGCTTGGCCATGGGGTTGATCGTCACGCCGCCGTAGATCCACGCCGAGCTGTCGCGCGGGAACAACGTGTTGGGCAGCGGCGGGAGGACGAAGTCGTCGAGGCCGAGCGAGCTCCACCGCAGGCTGTGCACGCCGAGGGGCGACAGGTCTGCGCGGGTGATGCCGCCGATGAGCAGTTCGGCGAGCTGTGGCGCGTCGACCTTCTCGGCGAACTCGCGCACCGGGCCGGCCAGCGTGGGGCCGAGCAGCTCCGGGGTGCAGACGCGGTCGAGGACGAACGCGCGGGCTTCCGGCAGTGCCAGGGTCTCCGCCAGCAGGTTTCCGGTGTGGTGCACGGTGATGCCGCGAGTGCGCAGGACATCGGCGAAGTGGTCGTGTTCCTCACGAGCCTTCGAGGCCCACAGCACGTCGTCGAAGAGCAGTTCGTCGCAGTTGCGCGGGGTGAGGCGGGACAGCTCCAGGCCGGGCCGGTGCACGACGACCTGGCGGAGCGTGCCGACCTCGGAGTGGACGCCGAGGGTCATGACTTCGCCTCGCCGTACTCGCCGCGGCCGGCCTTGAGCCAGATGTAGAGCGGCACGCCCAGCAGCAGGCACACGGCGCCGTAGTAGACGGCCTGGTAACCGCTCCCGGCCAGGGCCCAGAAGGAGAAGACCAGGGCGAGCACCGAGATGATGCCGTCACGCAGGAGGTGCGGCCACTCGGCCTTGCGTCCGCGGACCAGCAGCCAGAAGAGCTGGGCCGCTGCGCTGAACAGGTACGGCACGACCGCGGTGAACACCGACAGCAGCACGAGCGTCGTGAAGACCTGCTCGAAGTTGGTGTAGCTGACGACCACCAGCACCGAAGCCAGGACGGTCGAGCTGATGATGCCGAAGCTGGGGATGTCGCCTCGGGTGCGCAGGAACGCCTTCGGGAACAGGTTGTCCTTCGCGGCCGCCATGGGCATCTCGCCGATGATCAGGGTCCAGCCGATGAGGCAGCCGAGACCGGAGACGACGGCGGCGATCGCGATGGCCTGCCCTGCCCACTGGCCGCCGAAGATGGCGTTGGCGGCGTCGGTGAACGGTGCCTTCGTGTCGCGCAACGCGGCGTTCGGCACGGTGCCGAAGACGGTGAGCGTGCCGAGGATGTAGATGACAGCGCAGCCGATGGTGCCGAGGACGGTGGCCCGGCCGACGTTGCGCTCGGGGTCCCGGACGCGGCCGGCGGCGACCGAGGCGGTCTCGATGCCGATGTAGCTGAACAGCGCGATGGCCGCGGCAGCCGAGATGGCGCCCCAGATCGAGGTGCCGCTCGCGTTGAACGCGCCGAAGTTCGCCGACTTCACGAAGAACACGCCGACGGTCGCCATGAACAGCAACGGCACGATCTTCAGCACGGTGAAGAGGATCTGCGTCACCGCCATGTTCCGCAGACCGGACAGGTTCACCAGAGCCGGGATCCACAGACCCACCAGAGCGATCACGATGGACCAGCCGACCTTGTGCTCCGTGTTCACGAACACCTCGACGTAGCCGACCAGCGCGACGACGATCGCGGCGTTGCCCGCCCAGGCGGTGATCCAGTAGCACCACGCGTTGAGGAAGCCGGCGAACTCACCGAAGGCGTCGCGCGCATAGACGTAGGGACCACCGGAACCCGCGATTCGCTTGGAGAGCGCACCGAACGCGAGAGCGAGCGCCAGGGCACCGATCGTGACGAGCACGAACGCCACCAGGCTGACCGGACCGAACGGCGCGAGCGCGGCGGGAAGGCCGAACACGCCCGTGCCGATGACGGAGCCGACCACCAGCGCGATCGCGGTGGGCAACCCGAACCTGGACGGCTTCGGCGCACCGGCGCCGGGGTCAGGCCGCGTCGCGGCAGCTGGTCCTGAGATGTCTGTGCTCACGACGCACTCCCAACTCCGATGTGGACTTTGCTGTGAGCAGCCTGCGCCGGACGTGCACGGCGTCCCACCGACCCAGGGCTTGTCGGTGCCGGGCACTAGGTCCCGTTCCTGGCGGGACCGCGGTCACGATCTGCGGCACCGACCTGCACATCCCCAAGGGCGACGTGCCCGAGGTCGAACCCGGACGCGTTCTCGGCCACGAAGCTGTGGGCGTCGTACTGCCGCACCGGGAGCTACGGCCAGTGCCTCGGCGGCGGGGGCTGGATCCTCGGGCACCTCGTCGACGGCGTGCAGGCCGAGTACGTGCGACGGTCGCCACGGCTGAGGAAGCCGAGCGGGTCGTCGGCGAGCTGACCGGTGGACTCGGCGCGGACGTGGCGATCGAGGCGGTCGGTGTGCCGGAGACGTTCGAGCTGTGCGCGAAGCTGGTGCGGCCGGGCGGATCGACGGGAGCGGTTCATCACGCACCGGTTCGCGCTCGGCGAGATGGAGCAGGCGTACGAGGTGTTCGAGAACGCCGGTGAAAGTGGAGCGCTGAAAGTCGTTCTGCAGGCCTGACAAGAACAAGGGCGCCGGGGTGAACCGGCGCCCTTCGTGTGTTCATGTCCTTCTCCCCCAGCGGAAGTAGGCGAGAGGTCCGGCGAAGTTCACCAGAATCGCCAGTGCCCACCAGAGCTTGCGGCCGCGCACGAACTCACGGGGCCGCATCGCCAGGTCGGTCCACGCCGCACCGGCCATCGCCACCTGCACGACGCCCATCGTCAGCAGGGTCCTGCGCTGCGCCTCGGTGAGGTCGCTCCATCGTCTCGCCATGGTCAGATCCGTTCAGGGGCGGTGATGCGCACGTCGGTCACACCCGCGATCGCACGGGCCAGCACCTCGGCGACGTGCCGGTCGGTCGCGTCGTTCAGATTGTCCACAATGGAAACTTTGCCTCGCCTCACGTCGACCTGCCACCGGTGCGCGGCACCCAGGACGCCGAGGCGGTGGCGGACCTCCGCCTCGATCACCCAGTCGTCGCGGCTGATCGAGCGCAGCATGTCGCGCCGGGTCACGATGCCGGCCAGATGACCCTCGTGCACGACCGGCACACTGCGCACACCGTGCTCCAGCATCAGGTCGGCCACCTCGGCCAGGTCGGTGTTCGGCGTGACCGTCACCGTCGGCTTGGTCATCACCTGGGCCACCACGTCACCGGGCGTGTGCCGGGGCACGGGCGGTTCACCGTGCACCAGCCAGCGGGGGTCCTGCGGCAGCCGGTCGCGCAGCAGTTCGACCTCGCTCACGACGCCGACGAACGTGCCCGCGGTGTCGACCACGGGCAGCGCGGTGAAGCCGCGCTCGGCCAGCAGCCTGGCGGCCTCACGGGCGCCCGTGTCCGGGCTGACCACCACGACGTCGGTCGTCATCACGTCTCGAGTCCTCATGGGATCGCTCCTTCAGCCGAAGATCTCGGTCTGGCGCGGCTGGTTCGTGTCGTTCCACGCCGGCCGCAACCGGTTCTGCAGGTCGACGACACCCGGCAGCGACCGCACGAGGTGGTCGGCGATGTCGATCTCGCTCTGGCGTTCGAGCCTTCCCTGCAACGTGACCACGCCGTCGGCCACTTCGACGTCGATCGTGTCCGGGTCGACCCACAACGTGCGGCCGAGGATCTCGTCGCGGATCGTCGTGCGCAGCTCGTCGTCCTCGCGCAGGTAGAGCTTCAGCAGGTCACGCCGCGACAGAACTCCGACGAGCGCGCCGTCGCGGTCCATCACGAAGAGCCTGCGAACACCCGTCCTGGCGAGCTCCCTGGCCGCCGCACTGGCCGGGGTGTCCGGCTCGACGCTCTTGACCGGGCTCGTCATCACGTCCCTGGCGGTCAGCCCGGAGGCCTGCTCCCAGCGGTGCTTGGTGTCGCGCCCGGCGAACAGGCCGGGTGCGTCGGTGGTGCCGCCGCGGAACTCCTCCTTCGGCAGCAGGTCGGCCTCGGACACGACGCCCACGGGATAACCGCCGTCGAGCACGGGAACAGCGCTGATCCCGTTCTCTTCCAGCAGCTGCGCGAGGTCCTTGAACGAGGTCTCGACGTCTGCGCTGATCACCTCACGCGTCATCAGCGAGGAAACAGTCGGTTCACGCATGACACACCCTCCGGTGATCCGTTCGTTCACGTGTGTTCCAGCGTTGCCGCCCGCGAGCCAGCCCGACACGTGCCAAAGGCGCCGGCGGGCTGGGACGGCGGTCCCGGATCGCAGGGGACCAACGCCCCTCACCCCCGTCCCCGGGCGCTGCGAGGTTTGAGCCAGGAACTTCGACCTGGAGGTGAGCCGGATGAACCGCGGTCAGCCGGATGAGAACACGCTGCGGGCGGCGGTGGCGCTGGCGTGCCGTGCGCCGTCGGTGCACAACTCCCAGCCGTGGCGCTGGGAACTCGGTCAGCACAGTCTGCACCTGTACGCCGATCGGACACGCTCGTTGCCGGCGATCGACCCCTTGGGGGCCGACCTGGTCGTCAGTTGCGGGGCCGCGTTGCACCACCTGCGGGTGGGGCTGGCGGCACTCGGATGGCGGGCGGTCGTTCACCGGCTGCCGAACCCGGGAGAGCCCGACCACCTCGCTGCGATCGAGTTCCAGCCGTGCGAACCCACCAAGTCGAACGTCGCGCTCGCTTCGGCGATTCCGCGCAGGCGCACCGATCGCCGCGCGTTCTCGTCCTGGGCGGTACCCCAGGAGATCCTCGGGCAGCTCGTGGACTGTGCGCTCGCGGAGGGCGTTGAAGCCCAGGAGGTGGTGGGCCGCGCACGGGACGAACTGCTCATGGCGATCGCCACCGCCGCCGCCGCGCAGCAGGCCGATCCGGCGTACCGAGCCGAGATCCGCGAGTGGACCGGCGTCTATCCCGGTGCCTCGGCGGGTGTGCCGGCCTCGAACATCCCGGCGGGTTCACGGCAGTACGGGAACCTCCAGATGCGTGAGTTCGCACCGGGTGAACTGCTGCAGACCGACAACCGGCTGCTCAGCGAGGACGCCGGATCCCTGATCGTGCTGAGCACCTCGTCCGACGACGAGCTGTCTCGCCTGCGTGCGGGCGAAGCGACGAGCGCGGTCCTGCTGGAAGCGACCTCGGCGGGGCTCGCGTGCTGCCCGCTCAGCCAGCCGCTGGAGGTCGTGGAAACGAGAGAGCTCGTCCGCGACCACGTGCTGGGCGGCTCGACCTGCCCGCAGCTCGTGATCCGCGTCGGCTGGGCCGGGTTCAACGCCGACCCGCTGCCCGCCACCCCCCGCCGTCCCGTCATCGACGTCCTCACCCCGCAGGAGCGGCCATGAGCAGCTACATCCGCGACTTCAGCACCCTCGGCAAGAACGACACGGACATCGCCGGTGGAAAGGGCGCGAACCTCGGCGAGTGCACCCGTGCGGGACTGCCGGTACCGCCGGGCTTCGTCGTGACCGCAGAGGCGTTCCTGAACTCGATGAGCCAGGTCCGCGCCGACCTCGCCACCGAGCTCGCGATCGCACTCGACCGGGCGACCTCCCCCGAACTGCTCGCGGAGTCCGCCGAGCGGATGCGGGAGCTCGTGCGCAAGGCCGGCGTCTCCGACGACGTCCGGCACGCGGTGCTGAAGGCCTACCGCGAGCTCGGCCAGGACGAGTCCGTCGCCGTGCGTTCCTCGGCCACCTCAGAAGACACCGCCGGAGCCTCGTTCGCCGGCATGAACAGCACGTTCACCAACACCCGCGGCGCACACGCCCTGCTCGACAGGTTGCTGGACTGCTGGGTCTCCCTGTTCGGCACGCGCTCGGTCGCCTACCGCGCGGAGCAGGGCATCACCGACGAGCCCGCTATCGCCGTCGTGGTGCAGCGGATGGTGAACTCCGAACGGTCCGGTGTCATGTTCACCGCCGACCCGTCGACCGGTGAGCGCGACCGGATGCTCGTCGAGGCCTCGTTCGGCCTGGGCGAGGTCGTCGTGAGCGGCTCGGTCGAGCCGGACACCTACGTGTTGCGCCGCAACGGAGACACGGTGTCCCTCGTGGACACTCGCGTGGGCCGCAAGTCGCACAAGATCGTGCGCGGCCCGGACGGGGCCGACCAGCGGATCGACCTCACGACCGAGGAGTCCCACGCGCAGGTGCTCACCGAGGCCGAGGCGGTCGCGATCGGGCAACTGGGCGTGCGCGTGCAGCGGCACTACGGCGAACCGCAGGACACCGAGTGGGCCATCGCCGACGGCAAGACCTGGCTGGTCCAGTCACGTCCCATCACCACGCTGCCCGAGACCACCGTGACACTGGACGGTCCGCTGGTCGCCGGTCTGGCCGCCTCTCCCGGCATCGCGTCCGGACGGGTCCGGGTGCTGCGCTCGCCCGATGAAGGCTCACGGCTGCGCGACGGCGAGGTCCTCGTCGCCGAGATGACCAACCCCGACTGGGTGCCCACGATGCGCAGGGCGTCCGCGGTCGTGACCGACGGCGGCGGCATCACCTGCCACGCCGCGATCGTGGCCCGTGAACTGCGCGTGCCGTGCGTCGTCGGCACCGGCTCCGCCACCTCGGTGTTGAAGGAGGGACAGCAGGTCACCGTGGACGGCAGCGCGGGCGAGGTCCGCGCGGGATCGGCCCCCATCACCACGGCGCCGCGGATCGTCGCCCCGGCGGTGCCCGCCACCGAGGCCCTCGGCACGCGCGTGTACGTCAACCTCGCGCTGCCCGAGCACGCCGCCGAGGTCGCGGCCATGCCCGTCGACGGTGTCGGCCTGCTGCGGGCGGAGTTCATGCTCACGGAAGCACTCGACGCGGAACACCCCCGCCGCTTCCTGGCTCAGCGCGGCACCGAGGACTTCCTCCACGCCATGACCACGTCACTGCTGCAGATCACGCACGCGTTCGCTCCCCGTCCGGTCGTCTACCGCACCATGGACTTCCGCACCAACGAGTTCCGGGAGCTCAAGGGCGGCGACGAGTTCGAGAAGCACGAGCACAACCCGATGATCGGCTACCGCGGCTGCTACCGGTACGTCGACGACCCGATGCTGTTCGGCCTCGAGCTCGAGGCACTCGCACGGGTTCGCGAGCAGACGCCCAACCTGCACCTGATGATCCCGTTCGTCCGCACCAAGTGGGAGCTCGACGCCTGCCTGGAGCAGATCGACCGCAGCCCGCTCGGACGGCAGCGCGGCCTGCACCGGTGGGTCATGGCCGAGGTTCCCTCGGTGGCGTACTGGATCCCCGAGTACGCGCGCTCCGGCATCGACGGCGTCTCCATCGGCAGCAACGACCTCACCCAGCTCGTGCTCGGCGTGGACCGCGACTCCGAGCTGTGCGCGGACCTGTTCGACGAGTCCGACCCGGCCGTGCTCGACATGATCGGCCGCATCGTCGGCGCCGCACGCGACGCCGGCATCACCTCGTCGCTGTGCGGGCAGGCACCGTCCAACAAGCCGGAGTTCGCGGAGAAGCTCGTGGAGTTCGGCATCACGTCGATCTCGGTGAACCCCGACGCCGTTCCCGCGGCCCGGTCGGCGATCGGATCCGCCGAGCGCCGGCTCCTGCTGCGATCCCACCGCTGAACCCGGAGACCACCATGATCACGCTCAGCATCATCAAGGCTGACACGGGCGGCTTCGTCGGGCACTCCTCGGTGCACCCCGACATGCTGGCCGCCGCACAGGACGCCCTCGCCACCGCTGTGGGCGACCACCTCCTGGTCGACGCCCAGGTCGCGAGCTGCGGCGACGACATCTCGCTCATCATGACCCACGAGCACGGCGCCGACGCGGAGCCGATCCACTCGTTCGCCTGGGACACCTTCCTGCGCACCACCGAGATCGCCAAGCGCCTCGGGCTCTACGGCGCGGGTCAGGACCTGCTCTCCGACGCGTTCAGCGGCAACCTCCGCGGCATGGGCCCCGGTTACGCCGAACTGGAGTTCACCGAACGCCCCAGCGAGCCGATCATCTGCTTCCTGGCGGACAAGACCGAACCCGGTGCGTGGAACCTGCCGCTGTACAAGATGTTCGCGGACCCGTTCAACACGGCGGGTCTGGTGATCGACGCCAACATGCACGCGGGTTTCCGGTTCGAGGTCTACGACCTGCACGAGGAGAAGAAGATCTGGTTCGACTGCCCGGCCGACCTCTACGAGATGCTGATGTACATCGGCGCACCGGCCAGGTACGTCATCCACTCCGTGCAGTCGAAGACGCTCGGAGAGCAGGCCGCCGCGACCTCCACGCAGAGGTTGTCGCTGATCGCCGGCAAGTACGTCGGCAAGGACGACCCCGTCATGATCGTGCGCGCCCAGTCCGGTCTGCCCGCGGTCGGCGAGGTCCTGGAACCGTTCGCCTTCCCACACACCGTCGCGGGTTGCATGCGCGGTTCCCACCACGCGCCGATGATGCCGGTCTCCATCGGACAGGCTCATCCCGCGCGGTTCGACGGCCCGCCGCGGGTCACCGCGCTCGGCTTCCAGGTGCGCGACGGCAAGCTGATCGGCCCCAGGGACATGTTCGACGACCCGTCGTTCGACCGGGCCCGCAGCAAGGCCAACGAGGTCATGGACTACATGCGCCGCCACGGCCCGTTCGAGCCGCACCGGCTGCCGCTCGAAGACCTCGAGTACACCACCATGCGGCTGCTCGAAGAGCGCCTGGCCCCTCGCTGGGAGCCGATGGCACCCGCATCCCTGCCCGTCCCAGCCAAGTAGGAGATCCTCATGCCGGTTCGCGTTGCCATCAACGGGTTCGGTCGCATCGGGCGGGACGTGCTCCGCGCCGCCATCGACCGCAACGACACGGCGATCGAGATCGTCGCCGTCAACGACATCACCACGCCGGAGACGCTGGCGCACCTGCTCGCCTTCGACTCGACCTACGGGCCGTGGCGCAGGCACGTCTCCGTGGAGGGGAACACCCTCACCGTCGACGACCACAGCATCCTGGTGACCGCCGAGGCGGATCCGGTGGAACTCGACTGGGGCGCGCTCGGTGTGGACATCGTCATCGAAGCCACGGGCCGGTTCCGCACCAGGGAAACGGCCGGCGTCCACCTCGAACGCGGTGCGCGCAAGGTCCTCATCACCGCTCCCGGCAAGGGCGTCGACGCCACCATCGTGCTGGGAGTCAACGACGACATCTACGAGCCTGGCGAACACCACATCATCTCGAACGCGTCCTGCACCACCAACTGCGCGGCCCCGATGGCGGCCGTGCTGAACGAAGCGTTCGGCATCGTCGAAGGCGTCATGACCACGATCCACAGCTACACCGGCGACCAGGCGCTGCTGGACCGGCCGCACAAGGATCTGCGCCGGGCGCGTTCCGCAGCGGTGAACATCATCCCGACCTCCACCGGCGCGGCCCGAGCCATCGGACAGGTCATCCCGGCGCTGGACGGCAAGCTCGACGGACTTGCCGTGCGCGTCCCGGTCGAGGACGGGTCGCTCACCGACCTGACGGTCCGGCTCGCCGAGCCGGCCACCGCGGATCAGGTGAACCGCGCCTTCGAGGAGGCGGCAGCCAGGCATCTCAAGGGAATCCTGCGCTACACCACGGATCCGGTCGTGTCGCGGGACATCATCGGTGACCCGGCGTCGTGCGTGTTCGACGCGTCGCTGACGAAGGTTCAGGGAAACGTCGTGAAGGTGATGGGCTGGTACGACAACGAATGGGGCTACGCCAACCGCACCGTGGACCTCGCGGACCGCGTCGCCCGCACACTGCCCTGAGCGGTCACGTCCTCAGTTCGGCGAGCGCGTCGGCGATCGACGCGCTCCACCTCTCGATCCCGGCCCAGTCGCGGAAGTCGCCGAACCGGCCACCCATGGCGCGCAGCCCAAATGGCCGTTCCTGCGGGTGCTCGTACCGGCCAGCCTCCCACCGGATGCGGCAAGAGTTCCACGACGCCGTGCGTCGCCACTGGCGGACACAACGCCTCCGGTCAGGCTCGTACTTCCGCGACTCGGCCGCGACCGGCCTTCCGCGCGGGCCTTCACCACCGGGCTGAAGCCCGGCGCACTGGTAGCGGGTGTCCCTGCCCAGGCGAGCCCAACGACCCTGTCCCACCTGGATCGACGGCGCGAAAGTGTTGGTATGACCGAGATTCTCGTCGCATACGCGACCAAGATGGGCGGTACGAAGGAGATCGCCGAGGCGATCGCGGCGCGCATTCGCGCCGCCTCGCACGAGGTGACCGTGCTCGATGCCGCGGACGTCGGCTCTGTCGCGGACTACAAGGCCGTTGTTCTCGGCAGTGCGCTCTACGCCGGCCGGTGGCGTCCAGAAGCGGTGAAGCTGTTGAAGCGGAACGCGGATCTGCTCGCCAGGCGTCCGGTGTGGCTGTTCCACAGCGGTCCGCTCGGCACCGACCTCTCCGCGCAGAAGGCGCCGCGCAAGGTGCAGGAACTCGCCACCCGCATCGGCGCGGACCAGCCGTTCACCTTCGGTGGCCGCCTCACCGGCCAGACCGCTGTCGGCTTCCTCGCCAAGAAGATGGCGAACGGTCCGATGGCGGGCGACTACCGCGACTGGGACGCGATCGACCTGTGGGCGTACAAGATCGCCCAGCACCTGGTCGCCGCGCGATGAGGCTGCGACCGAGTGCACCGCCAACAGGCTCATCCGGCGCGGTCCCAAGGACCCTGGGTGCGCCACCGCCCACACGTGAAGCTCGTAGTCAGGACGAAACACCTGGGAGGTAACGATGTCTGCTGTTCATGTTCCTGTCCGGACCCGCGCGGACACGGGCGCGATGTCACTCGCGGTGCTGCGCATCGCGACCGGCCTGCTGTTCCTCTGGGCCTTCTTCGACAAGGCGTTCGGCCTCGGCTACGCGACGCAGTCCAAGAACGCCTGGTTCTCCGGAGGCTCACCCACCAAGGGCTTCCTCGGCCGCGTCGACGTGGGACCGTTCCAGTCGACGTTCCGCGACTGGGCAGGCGCCTGGTGGGCCGACACGCTCTTCATGGTCGGGCTGCTCGCGATCGGTGTCGCGCTCGTGCTCGGCATCGGCCTGCGCGTCGCGGCCGTCACCGGCACGCTGATGATGCTGCTGATGTGGGCAGCGGAATGGCCGCTCGCGCAGCACAACTCCGCCGGCGAGGCGACGATGTCCACCAACCCCGTCATCGACTACCACATCGTGTACGCGCTGGTGCTCATCGTCGTTGCGACAACGGCTTCCGGCGCCATCTGGAGTCTGGCCCAGTGGTGGTCCGCCCTCCCGTTCGTCCGGGCGAACCCCTGGCTCAAGTGACCACAACGCGAAACGGGGCACCGCACCCGCGGTGCCCCGTTCCCGTCGTTCGGCCGGCGCTGATCACCCGGCCAGAATCCCCGTCCGCAACCTAGCTGCCCCGGTTTTGGGGGGGGNNGCGCGAAAAGCACGTTCGGGCCGCTAGATGGCCCGAACGTGCTTTTCGCGCCAACAGGAACAGGAACGCGGCTACCTGCTCAGGCGTGCTCGATCTGTTCGGCGAGCCCAGGCCGGACCAGGAGCACAGGGCACGGCGCGTGCCGGACGAGCGCCTGGCTCGTCGAACCGAGCACCATGCCGGTGAGGCCTCCGGTGCCGCGTGCGCCCACGACGAGCAGGCTCGCGCCCTCGGCGAACTCCAGGAGCCGGTGCGCCGCCGAGCCGTGCACGACGTGCCGCTTGACCTCCACGCCGGGATGCCGGTCCGCGCACGCCTCCAGCCGCTGGGCCACCTTCGCCTCGCGCACGGTGTCGAGCTCGGACCACACGACGCCGACGGACTCGGCGATCCTCGCCGTCCCCAGCGGCGGTCGCCAGGCGTGCACGGCCACCAGTTCGGTGCCGCGTGCCTCGGCCTCCTCGAACGCCCGGTCGACGACGTACCAGTTCTCCGGTGCGCCGTTGACCCCGACGACGACCGGTCCGTCCGGCGCCGCGTCGTCGCCTCTCATCACGACAACAGGGCACTTCGCGTGGCACGACAACGCCACCGCGACCGAGCCGAGCACCAGGCCGGCGAACCCGCCGAGGCCGCGTGAGCCGACCACGACCACCGCCGCGGTCGCCGATTCCTCCTCCAGCAACCGGGCGGCAGAGCCGACCTCGACGCGCACCTGGACGTCCACGCCGGGGGCGACCTCGTCCACCGCCAAGATGGCGGTCTGCACCCACAGCATCGCTTCCTCGTGCAACGCCTGCCGTGCGGCGCCCGACCGGTCCAGGGCCTCAGCGGGCAACGGCAGCTCCGCGTGCACAAGTCGCAGGGTCGCGGTCCGGCGCGCCGCCTCGGCCGCCGCCCAGCGAACCGCGTCCAGCGCGCACTCCGACCCGTCCAGGCCGACGACAACCGTGTTCGTGTGTCCGATGGGAACGGTCACGGCTCACCTGCCCGTCCACTCCGGCGCGATCCGCTTCCACTCTGTGGCCCACTGCCTCGAGCGGAACTTCTTGTGCGCGAACCTCGTGGCGAGGTACAGCAACGCCATCGAGCCGGCGGCCGCGCTCCACAGGAGCAGGGCGAGCACGATCGCGTCGATCGCGGCGCCCGCGGTGGTGATCGGAGGCTCGGTCACGCCCCCGCTCCGGTCGACCCAGATCGACACGGTGGCCCCGGCCTTGGCGTCGTAGTGCACCGGGACGGTTCCCTGCCGGGCACTTCCGTCGGGCAGGCGCCACCTCGCGAGCACGGGCACCGTCTCGACGACGCCACCCCGCTCGCTGGATCCGATCGTGCCTGGACCGTCCTCGACGAGGATCGCCACGGCACGGGTCTTGACCACCTGCTCGACGGCGACGCGCTCGCGTTGCGAAGCGAAGATGTCGGAACCGGCCGCGGCGGCGACCGGAACGGCCAGCATCGCGACCGCGACGCCCAGCACGAGCACCGTGCTCTCGATCCGGTCGCCTGTCGTGGCGAGCTCGTTGCGGTACGGGAAGGCCTGATGGACGAGTCTGGACATCGGTTTCGCGGTCATGGTCCACCTCCGTCCTCAAGATTTCCTGGTCGGCGCCCCGCTCCCCAGGGACCAACGTCTCGACCCCGCTGAGCCCGTGGTCTCGGTCGGAAAGGAGTCCCCGTGCGGTGTTGGCGGCGTGGGCCGCGGAGAAGTGTGGAGACACCTTCGAAACCGGGAGAACGCCATGACCACGCCACTCCTCGCCGCCGGCGACCAGCGCTACGGCGACCTCCGCGATCGTGCGCTCGCCGCTGTGCTCGCCGAGGAGGACGCGGCGGAGGAGCTCGGCCTGAACCCGCTGGAACGCGTCTCCTGCCGGCTGCACCGCCGCTGGCTGCACCACTGCGTGCACTCAGCCGACCACGTCATCAAGGTCACCGGCCACCGCTGGTGCCGCGACTGCTCCTCCACCGCGTCGGTCGGCGTCGACGAGCTGACCGGTGACGTGATCGTTCGTTGCGTGAGGTGCGGCCGGACGCCGGACACCCCCGCGACCCGCCAGATCGTCCGCGCGTGCCGGGCGAGCCTCTCGGCGGCGCAGGGCTTCTTCCCCGATCACACGATCGCGGTCGCGATCACGAAGTAGATCAGCACCGACAGCAGGTCCTGCAGCACCGTCGCGAGTGGGCCCGAGCCGAACGCCGGGTCACGCCCCAGCCGGTGGAACAACCACGGCAACGCCATCGCCACCGCGGTCGCGATCGAGGAGGCCGCGAACAACGCGGCAGCCACCGCCCAGGCGACCTGAGCGTCACCCCACACGAGCAGGATCACCGGAAACGCCAGTGCCGCCAGGGCGGCGCCGAGCAGGATCCCGGTGAGCACCTCACGCACCGCGACCCGCCCGATGCCGACACCGACCGACAGGCCTCTGATCACCAGCGCCTCGGTCTGGGTACCGATCGCGTCGGCGATGTAGACCACTCCGGGCACGAAGAAGGCGACCAGCACCTGCCGTGCCAGCACTTCCTCGTACGCACCGACGACGACCGCTGACAGCAACGCGCCCACCAGGCCGACCAGCAGCCACGGCAGGCGGTGCCAGAGCCGTCGGCCCACGCGTTCGGTCGACGCCGTGCGAGCCGATGCGGCCGACGACAGGAACCCGCCGAGCCGCGCGAGGTCCTCGTCGTGCTCCTCCAGCAACACCGTCAGCAGCCGCTGAGGTGGCACCAGACCGACGAACCGGCCCGTGTCGTCCACGACGGCCAGGCCGGGTTCCGCGTGCTGCACCGCCTGCCACGCCGCGTGTTCCTGATCCACGCCGGGGCGGACCACAGGTGGTGCGGGATCCATGAGGTCACCGATCCGATCCCCCGGCTCGGCGGCGAGCAGCCGTTCGATCGTGAGCAGCCCGACGAGCGCACTGACGTCGCACACCGCGAGAACGGACGCGCTCTCGAACTTCCTGCCGGCCAAGCCGCGCAGTGCCTCGCCCGCGGTGTCGTCCGCGGTGACGACCGGGACGTTCGCGGACGCGTGCGCCGCGGCGGTGCCGCCCAGGAGATCAGCCGGACCGGACATCGAGCTCACCCGCCCGGTCGGGCAACTCCCGCTGCAACGTGCGAGAGGTGCGCTGGTAACCCCGCGACGGCGGCCGGTGCGGCAGCGTCACCTCGGGCGGGGTCACCTCGTGGTGGTCGATCGTGGTCAGCAGGTGGGCGATCATGTTGATCCTGGCCCGCCGCTTGTCGTCGCCTTCCACCGCTTCAACGGGTCCCCGAGCCGCTTGCGGAACCGGCGTTCCTGCTCGGCGTCGCTGACCGAGAACCAGCACTTGCGCAGCAGGATGCCGTCCTCGACGAGCATCCGTTCGAAGGCCGGGCACTGCCGGAGGAACAGCCGGTGCTCCTCCGGAGTGCAGTAGCCCATCACACGCTCGACACCGGCGCGGTTGTACCAGCTGCGGTCCAGCAGCACGATCTCGCCCGCCGCCGGCAGGTGAGCGACGTAGCGCTGGAAGTACCACTGGGTGCGTTCCCGCTTCAGCCTGTCCATCGGCGTCTCCGCCACTTGTCCAGCTCCACCAGCACGTACGACACCGCGCTCAGCACGAACACGACCAGCCACGGCTGCCAGCCGAGCGGAGCTGTGTGGAACAACGAGTTCATGAACGGCGCGTAGGTGAGCAGCAGTTGCAGACCGACCGTCAGCGCGACCCCGACGAGCAGCCACCTGTTCGGACCGGTGCGCGGACGGATGCGTTCCAGGGACCGGCAGTTGGCCAGGTAGGCGATCTGGGCGCCGACGAACACGTTGACCGCGACCGTGCGGGCCACCTCCAGCGACGCGCCCGCCGAGAGCTGCCAGCGGAACGCCCCGAACGAGCAGGCCAGGAGGATCGCCGACACGAACAGGATCCGTCCGACCAGACTGCGGGTGAGCAACGGAAGCGAAGGCGGTAGCGGCGGACGGTTCATCACGCCCGGTTCACGTGGCTCGAACGCCAGAGTCAGTCCCAGCGCGACGGCGGTGGTCATGTTGATCCAGAGGATCTGCACCGGCAGGATCGGCAACGCGGCGCCGAGCAGGATCGCGGCGAGGATCACCAGCCCCTCCGCCATGTTGGTGGGCAGGGTCCAGATGATGAACTTGCGCAGGTTGTCGAACACTGCGCGGCCTTCCTCGACGGCCGCGCGGATCGACGCGAAGTTGTCGTCGGTGAGCACCATGTCGGCCGCCTGCTTGGCGACCTCCGTGCCGCCGCGGCCCATCGCGACGCCGATGTCGGCCCGCCGCAACGCGGGTGCGTCGTTCACCCCGTCGCCGGTCATCGCGACGACCTGACCCTCCGCCTGGAACTGCTTGACCAGCCGCAGTTTCTCCTCCGGGGCGACACGGGCGTGCACGTCGGCGATGCCGAACTCGGCGGCGATCGCGCGAGCGGTGGCCGGGTGGTCACCCGTGATCATCTTGACCTCGACGCCCGCCGCCTGGCAGGCGTGCACGGCCTCGATCGCCTCGGGCCGGGCGGGGTCGTGCATGGCGACGAGACCGAGCAGCCGCACGTTGCCGCGCAGGGCTTCCTCGGTCATCTCGACCCCGGTGGCACGGCCAATCGCGAGAACGCGCAGCCCGGCGGAAGCCAGCTCGTCCGCTTCGGCGCTGTGCGGCAGTCCCGCGAGGCCGAGCAGCTTCTCGACGGCGCCCTTCAGGTAGATCACGCCGTTCTCGTGCCTGGTGGCCATGAACAGCCGTTCCGAACTGAACGGCAGCACGTCGACCCGTCCAGTCAGGTCCGACGAGTCCAGTCCGATCTTCTGGGCGGCCACCACGAGTGCGGCCTCCGTGGGATCGCCCACGGGCAACCAGCGTCCGTCCTCCTCCACGATCCGCGCGTCGTTGCACGCCAGGCCGGCGAGCAGGCACTCACGCACCGCCGGGGTCACCGCGGGCGTGAAGGTGCCGGTGGGCGTGTAGCCGATCCCCGACACCTCGTGCCGCACTCCTCCGACCACCACGACGTTCACCGTCATCGCGTTCGCCGTGAGCGTCCCGGTCTTGTCCGTGCAGATGATCGTGGTGCTGCCCAGCGTCTCCACCGCCGGCAGGCGCCGGATGATCGCGTTGCGCCGTGCCATCCTGGCCACACCGATCGCGAGCGTCACGGTGACTGCGGCGGGCAGGCCCTCGGGGATCGCTCCGACCGCCAACGCCACTGCGGCGGTGACCATCTCGGCGAACGGCTCACCGCGCAGCACCCCGACCACCACGCTGAACGCCGCGAGCCCGAGGATCACGAACGTCAGCACCTGGCTGAAGTGCGCGAGCTTGCGGGTCAGCGGCGTCTGCACGGTCGCTGTCGTGCTCACCAGCCGGTGCACCCGGCCGATCTCGGTCTCCGCACCGGTGGCCACCACGACCCCGCGCCCGCTGCCCGCCGTCACCAGCGTGCCGGAGTAGGCCATGTTGGCGCGGTCGGCGAGTGCGGTCTCCGGCGGCAGCACGAGCGAGTTCTTGGCCGACGGCACCGACTCTCCCGTCAAAGCCGACTCGTCGACGCGCAACTCCCTCGCCGCCACCAGCCGGAGATCGGCGCCGACCTGATCGCCCGCTTCGAGCAGCACGACGTCGCCGGGCACGAGCTCGGCCGACGGGACGCGAGCGCTCACACCGTCGCGCACCACCGTGACCTCGGTGCGCACCATCGCCACCAGCGCGTCGAGCGCCTTCTCCGCACGGGCTTCCTGGACGAAGCCGATGATCGCGTTGATCACGACCACGCCGAACACCACGGAGGCGTCGACGACCTCGCCGAGCGCGGCGGTGATCGTCGCGGCGGCGAGCAGCACGTAGATCAACGGGTGGTGCAGCTGCCCGAGCAGTCGCAACGTCCAGTGCTGTCCACGCCGCGGCGGCAGCTCGTTCGGACCGAGGTCGTCGAGCCGCTGCCGCCACTGCGCCGTCGAGAGCCCGGCCTCCTGGTCGGTCTCCGCGAGCACCACGACCTCGGGCACCGGCAACCCGTGATGCGCGACGTCCTCGCGGTCAGCCGTGGGAACCGGCATGACCAACTCGAAGATGTGGGTCCTCGTGGCTGATCGCCCGCAGGACGTCGCGCCGCGTGACCACGCCGAGGATCCGGCCGTCCTCCAGGATCGGCACGCTGAGCACCTCGCGCAGGGTCATCGCGTCGTACAGCGTGGCCGCCTCCATCTCCGGGCCGGCGGTCAGGACGGGTTGCGACATCACGTCCTGGACCTTGCACGTCACGCCCGCGCAGGCGGCCTTCGTCACCACGCCGCGGAACACTCCGTGGTCGGACACCGGCAGCACGGTGAGGCCGGAGTCGTCCATGAGGCCCTCGGCGTGACGGGCGAAGTCACGCGGCCCGACCGTCACGAGCGGCCCGATCACCACGTCCCTCACCTTCATCGGGCCGCCTCCGCCGGCTCGCGATCGGTCACCGGGATCACGACGATCGGCGAGCGGGCGTGCCGCACCACGTGCATGCTCGTCGAACCCAGCACGATCTGACGCATCCAGTGGCCGGTGTGCGAGGCGACGACCAGGAGTGCGGCGCCCTCCGACGCCTTCTCGAGCACCTCCGCCGCGTAGCCCCGCAGGCTGCGCCGGACGATCTCGGGCAGCTCGGTGAGTCCCTCCGACGCCGCACGCACCGCCTCGTCGATCAGGGCCTCCGACTCGGCCTCGGCCTGCTGCACGGTGTTCTCCCGCCAGTCGGCCATGGGCTCGTAGTTCCAGGCGTTGACGACGTGCAGCGGGCAGCCGCGCACGACCGCCTCGTCCATCGCCCACCGGAGTGCGTTGTTCGACGCCGGGGTTCCGTCCACTCCCACCACGACGGGGTTTGTTGTCGTGCTCATGTCGTCCTCCTCAGTTGCCGCAGAAACGGGTCGGTCGGTCGTGCGGGGGCGACGCGAACCCTGGCGTCGACCACCACGCAGCCGGTGCTCGTCACGACGAGCGGGTTGATGTCGAGCTCGGTGATCTCGGGCAGTGCAGCCGCGAGATCCGCCACGCGCAGCAGCACGTCTCGCACTGCGGCTTCATCGGTCTCCGCGAGCACCGCTCCGGCGGCTCGGTAGCCGCGCATCAGGTCATCAGCGTCCGCAGTCGACAGTGGAGCGAGCGCGGCGGCACGGTCGTCGATCAGGTCGGTTTCGACGCCACCCAGCCCGGTGACGACGAGCGGACCGAACTTGTCGTCGGTGACGACTCCGACGAGGAGTTCCCGCTCACCCGCCGCCATCGGCTGCACGAACACACCGCGCAGACGGTCGCCGAAGCGGTCCTGGAAGGCGCGGAACACCTCCGCCACCGAGGCCTCGCCGTCGACGCCGAGCACCACTCCGCCGCCTTTGCTCTTGTGCAGCAGGTCGTCCGCCACCGCTTTCATCGCAACCGGGCCGTCGTAGGCGCGTTGTGCTGCCACCGCGTGCTCCTCCGTGGTCGTCAGGGTTCCGCCCAGCACGGGCAGCCCGAACGCCTTGAGCAGGCGCACGACCTCGTCCGGTGGCAGCCAGCCCTCCTGGTTGCGGGCGACGACGCCCTGCGCGGTCTGCAGGTCGGCATCGCCGGCTCGCGTGAACTCCTGCGGCCGGTCGAGCCACTCGGCGCGGTCCGCCAGGCGGGCCAGCGCGGCGGCGGCGCGGGCAGGTTCGGCGTAACAGGGCACGTCGTCCGCGAGCCGTTCGGTCTGACCGGTGCGCACGGCGAGCACCGGCTTGCCGGTGAGCCTGTGCACGCCACCGGTGGGGTCGCCGAGCGCGGTCGGCACGGTCACGGTGATCACCGCTCCGACGGCGGGGTCGGCGCCGACCACGTCGAGGCAGCGGGCGAACGTCTCCTCGTCCACGACCGCGGTCGTGTCGACCGGGTTGTGCGTGCTCGCCACCGCTGGGAGCAAGCGCCTCAACAAGTCCGTGGTCGCAGGGGACAGCTCGGCCATCCGCAGACCGTTGCGGACGCACGCGTCCGCGGCCAGCACACCGAGGCCGCCCGCGTTGCTCAGCACGGCGACCGACCTGCCGCCCGGTACGGGTTGCCGCAACGCCAGCACGACGTCGACCAGTTCCGGCACGCCGTCGACCGTGATCACGCCCGCCTGCCGGAACAACGCGTCCCTGGTGACCGAGGGCGTCGCCGTCGACGCGGTGTGCGAGGCGGCGGCCCGTTGCCCGGCCTCGCTGCTCGCCGCCCGAATCGCGATCACCGGCTTGTCCTGCGCGAGCTCCCGTGCCAGCCGGGAGAACTTGCGCGGGTTGCCGAACGACTCCAGGTACAGCGCGACGACCCGCGTCTCCGGGTCCTTCTTCCACCACATCAGCAGGTCGTTGCTGCTGATGTCGAGCTTGTCGCCGGTGGAGACCAGTCCGGACAATCCGAGGCCGAGCCTGCGCAGCTCCTCCTGGACGGCGATCGCGACACCGCCGGACTGGGTGACCAGCCCGATGTCGCCCGCGAGCGTGTCGTGCGCGGCGAACGTGGCGTTCATCCGCACTGCGGGCGAGCTCGTCGACACACCGAGGCAGTTCGGACCCACGAGACGCATCCCATGTGCGCGAACGGGTTTCATGAGCTCCTCGGCGTCGACTCCGGACGAGATGACGACCAATGCGCGGACGCCTCGGCGACCACACTCCTCAGCGACACCGGGCACGGCCTTCGCCGGCACGCAGAGCACCGCGAGCTCCGGGGTCTCCGGCAGAGCGGTCACCGAGCTGTAGCAGTCCACGTGCGCGACCGAACTGGCATGCGGGTTGACCGCGTACAGGTCTCCGGTGAAGTTGCCGTCGACGAGGTTGCGCAGCACGGCGTGGCCCACCGAGTCCGGTGACCGGCTCGCTCCCACCACGGCGATCGACCCCGGCCGCAGGACGTGGGTCAGGCTCGCCACGTCCGCCTTCGCCTCGCGTTCGGCGACCGCGTCGAGGTAGCGCTCGCAGGGTTCGAGGCCGAGGTCGACGTGGACGACGTCGCCGTCCGGAACGACCGTCCACACCAGACCCATGTCGGTGAACACCCTCAGCATCCGGAAGTTCATCGTGAGCACCTCGGCCGTGAACCGCCGGACGCCGCGACCTCGAGCCAGTGAAGCCAGGTGTTCGAGCAGCAGCGTGCCGACCCCGTGCGCCTGCTCGGCGTGCGACACGACCAGCGCGACCTCGGCAGACTCGGGATCGTCCGTCACCACGTAACTGGCCGCCCCGAGCAGTCGCCCCTCTCGCAACGCCCCCAGCACCACGTGCTGCGGCTCGTCGGGGGACACCATCCGCTGCACGAAGTCCTCGAGCTGCCGCGGCGAGGTGCTGAAGAACCTGAGGTACTTGTCCTCCGTCGGGAGCGACTGGTGCAGGTCCAGCAACGTCGTCACGTCACCCGGTCCGAGCTCGCGCACCTCGACGATCGAGCCGTCCGTGAGAAGCGCCCGAACTGGCGCCAGTTGCCGGTCCACGTCGATCCTTCCTCAGCGCGGGTCCGCGAGCACGAAGTAGCTTTCTTCTTCCTGCGCGAAGTGCAGGCGCAGCACGGCGTCCAGGCCGTAGAGGGTGGCGCGCAGATCGTCCACCTGGTCGGCGGTCATGCCGTCCTGCTCGGCGAGATGACGCCCGAGCCGGCGCGTCAGTCGTTCGATCTCGGCGTGGCCGCGGCTCATGGGGACCGTCGCGTGCTGATCGCGGAACTCCTCCGACAACGCCGGGTAGAGCTCGTGTTCTTCGGCGCGTTCGTGAGGCAGGAGCCGCTCGGTGACCAGCTGGTGAGCGTGCCGCGCGGCCTGTGCCGCCTCCGGCGTCATACCGCCGTGCAGCCCGTCCGCGGCCACGCGGACCGCGTCCCGCACGTCCTGCAGCACCGCGTGCTCCGCGTCGAACCGGGCCAGCAGCCTGGTCGTCTCCGGTCGCATCCTCCTGCGCCGCAACGGAAGAAGTGCGCGCAGCGAGTAGAGGATCACCGCGACGTCGATCCCCTCCTGAACGAACGCACCACCGACCGCGGGCAGGAACCCGAAGGCGGCGAACCCCATCGCGACGAGCGCCAGACCCATGCCGGCCGCCGCGCTCTGCAGGGCGATTCGCTTGGCGTGTGCGGCGATCTCCACTCCGTCGGCGAGCCGGTCGATGCGGTCGTCCAGGATGATCGCGTCCGCTGCCTGAGCCGCCGCCGCGCTACCGCGGTTTCCCAACGCCACTCCGACATCGGCGGCGGCGAGCGCTGGTGCGTCGTTGATGCCGTCACCGACCATCACGGTGACGCCGCCGGACCGTTCCTCCCGGACCCGCGCGACCTTGTCCTCGGGGGTGCACCGCGCCACCACGTCGTCGAGCCCGAGCATCCCGGAGACGTCGTGGGCGACTGCCGGACGGTCTCCCGTCAGCATGACCACTCGGCGCAGACCGGCCGCCCGCAGCCGTCGCACAGTCCTGCCGGCCTCGCGGCGCAACGGATCGCGGAGCAGCAGTGCGCCGACGAACTCGCCGTCGGCCTTCACCCACACCGGCGTCGCCGCATCCAGCCGGGCCTTCGCGGCGACCGCGCGTTCCCAGTCCTCGGCGGGTTCCTCGTCCCGAGCGCCGACGAAGACCGCCGACAGCCCGACGCGCCCGCCGACACCGTGACCGGGCCACTCGTGCACGTCCCGCGCCGGCTCCACGGGCAGTCCGGCCGTCCTCGCGGCCTCGACCACGGCCGATGCCAGGGCGTGGGCGGAGAGTTGCTCGACGGAGGCCGCGATGCCCAGAACCCCGGGGGCCGTCCAGCCGGGGGCCGGAACGACGTCCACCACCACGGGCCGGCCGACCGTCACGGTGCCGGTCTTGTCGAGCACCGCCACCTGCGCGCTGCCCAACGCCTCCAGCGCCTGGCCGTCCCGCAGCACGACACCGACGCGTGCGGCGCGCGACATGCCCGCGGTGATCGCGACCGGCACGGCGAGCAGCAACGGGCACGGGGTCGCGGTCACCAGCACCGCCACCGCCCGCGTCAGATCGCCGGTCAGGACGGTGGCCAGCCCGGCCACCAGCACGGCGACGGGCAGGAACACCGCGGCGATGCGGTCCGCGACCCGCACGACGGGCGCGCTCATGGCCGCCGCTTCCTCGGCCAGCCTGACGACTCCCGCGTAGGTGCTCTCCTGTGCGGTCGCGGTGGCCCGCACGTCGACCGCGGCTCCGACGACCAGAACGCCGCTGCGCACCCGTTCTCCGCGCAGCCGGTTGACCGGATCCGGCTCACCGGTCAGCGCGGACTCGTCGAACGTGGCGTCACCGAGCAGGACCCCGTCCACGGGCACGACCTCGCCGGGCCGCACCACGACCTCGTCGCCGGGCACGACTTCGTCCACCTCGACGGCACGCAGCCCGTCGAGCTGCCGCACGTGGGTCTGCCTCGGCGCCCGCTCCAGGAGCGCGCTCAGGTCGCGGCGAGCCCTGCGCCGCGCGTAATCGTCCAGCGCGTGCCCGGTCCCGACCATGACGGCCACGACCGCGCCCGCGAGGTACTCGCCGACCACGAGCGTGCCGACGAGAGCGAGGACCGCGAGCACGTCGGCGCCGAACCGCTTGGCGCGCAGGTCCTCGACGACCCACCACACGGCGGGCACGACGGCCGCCGCGGTCGCGACGGCCCACCAGATCCGCGCGCTCTGCGGATCCTGAAGCCACACCAGCCCGCCCGCGACGGCGGCGAGCACCACCGCGGTCAGGAAGATGTGGCCGGCTCGTGCTTTCACAGCAACGGGCCGGGGGTCAGCGGCACGGCGGCTTCGGCGGCAGGACGCTCTTCCTGCTCCGTTTCGGGCGCGCGGATCACGACCACCGGGCAGGAGGCGTGGTGCACGCAGTACGAACTGACCGAGCCGAGGATCGCCTCGACGATCGTGCTGTGGCCGCGGTTGCCGACCACGAGCAGCTCAGCGTCTTTCGAAGCCTCGACCAGCGCGGTTCGCGGATCGGCCTCGACGAGGACCGGGCGGACCTCGACGCCTTCGAAGCCTTCCACCGCCTGGTCCAGCCCGGCCTGGGCCGCCGCACGCATCGCCTCCGGCGACATCGAGATGACCACCTCGGCCGACACCGCACCGATGACGAACCCGTAGTCCGGGTGCCACGCGGTGACCGCGTCGACCCGGCACCCACGCCGCCGAGCGTCCTCCACGGCCCATTCCAACGCCGCCCGCGCGGCGGCCGATCCGTCCACGCCGACCACCACGGGCCGGGATTCGTTCTCGCTCATGCACTTGAGCCTCCCGGCCGGCGTGATCAGCAGTGAGTGGCCCGAGTCCCGTGCGGTGCGGGACCTTCGTCCTACCAGGCGACGCCGAGTGCCACTGCGACGACGACCGGCGCCAGCCACGCGGCGAGCTTCACCGCGAACCCCGGTCCACCGGCCACCGCGGCGAGCACGAGCTTCACGACCGTGTTCGTGGCGAGCGCGGCACCACAGGCCAGCACCGCCGTGTGCACGGGAATGGCCTGCGGCGCGAGGGACGCGGCGGCGATGGCAGCAGCGTCCGCCAGCCCGCCGAGCGCGCCTGCGGCCACCACTCCCCCGCCACCCAACCATTCGGCCGCCGCGCGGGTGATCACCAGGAACAACACCAGGATCCCGGCCAGCGTCAACGCCGCCCTGATCGACATCGGTCTGCTGACCACCGGTTCGTCGTCGGCTTCCGCAGGCTTGGTGCGCCACACGAGCCAGGCCACCTCCACCAGCAGCACCACTGCGCCGGCGCCGACCGCGGGCAGCAGCCGCAGGGCGACCGGCGGGCTCGCCACCGCCGTCACCGCGACGATCTGCGCGAGCGTGGCCAGGTTCACCGCCACGGCACCGGGAAACGCCGCCGCGCCGACGGCCCGGTACTTGCGGCCCATCACCGCCGTCGTCGCCGACCCGGACACGAAGCCCCCGGCGAACCCGGTGACCAGGAGGCCCCAGCGCTGCCCGAACGCCCGCGCGGACACGTACCCGGCCCAGCCGATCACCGTGACGGCGATGACGAGCCACCACACCCTCGTCGGGTTCAGCACGCCGTACGGCCCCAGCGGCCGATCCGGCAGCAACGGCAGCACCACGAACGCGACGACGAACAGGATCATCGCGTCGCGGACGTCCTGGTCGCTCACGACCTTGCGGGCGAAGCGGTGCAACGGCCGTTTCGCCGCGAGCAGCGCGGCCACCACCACACCGACAGGTACGGCGAGCTCGGGCCGCTGCCAGGCCAGCGCGCCCAGGAGAAAGGTCGTGATGGCCGCGATCTCGGTCGTCGCGCCGGGTTCCGCGGTCCGCAGGTACCAGGCGATCACCAGCGCGGCGACGGCCACGAGCGCGACGCCCAGGAGGACCGGTGACACCGCGGCGCTCACCGCACCGGCCAGGGCGATCAGCGGGAACGTCCGCGAGCCCGCCGGTCGCACCGAGTCGCGCGCGTTGTCGTGCTCGCGTTCGACACCCAGCAGGAGGCCGATCGCGAGTGCCGTCGCGAGGTGCCCCAGCGCGACCGCCGTGTTCACGGGCTCAGCCCGCGGCCTTCACGACGTGCGCGTCCGGTCCCGGGAAGACCAGGGTCTCGTGCTCGGAGTCCAGCCACCGCACCAGGTACGGCGGCGTGCCGTCCTCGTGCCTGACCTCCGTGATCAGCCCACGCCGACCGCCGTGGTCGATCACCGGTCCCTCCACGACCAGCCAGTCACCGGCTTCGGCCTTCATGGCCCACCTCCTACTCGAGTTCCTTCGAGGGTTCGCCACGGCCGAGCGCACGAGCAGGGCGAATGGGCTCGCCCGAGTCATGACGTTGGTCCCTGCCAGCCGCCGTGGAGGGACGGTCACGCTCGTGATGAGCGATGGGAGGAGACGATGAGGACACCGGTGATCGTGGTCGGCGTGGACGGTTCCGGCCAGTCGAACGCCGCGCTGCGGTGGGCGCTGGAGGAGTCGGCGCGCCGCGGCGCCAGGGTGGAGGCGGTGCTGACCTACTTCCACGAGCCGGTGTTCGTGCCGGCGACCTTGATGGGTCTGAACCCGTACGGCGAAAGGCCGCAACGCCACCCCGCACAGGAACTGCACGCCAACGTGGAGCTCGTGCGCGCGTCGCTGCCCGACGCACCAACCGTCACCGAAGTCGTCGAGGTGGGCGACGCGGCGGACCACCTGATCGAGGCCTCCCGGCACGCCGACCTGCTCGTGATCGGGACCCGCGGCCACGGCAGGGTCGCCGGAGCGGTGCTGGGCGGGGTAGCCCAGAAGTGCCTGCACGGCGCTGAATGCCCGGTGGTGGTAATCCCACCGCGTGCCGCCACGAAATGAGGTCGATGAAGGGAACCTTCATCCACCTGAGGTGGAAGAAGGTTCCCTTCATCGACGTTGGGGCGTTGCTCTCACTCAGCGGGCCGGACGATGGCCAACGGGCAGGGCGCGTGGTACACGAGCGCCTGGCTCGTCGACCCGAGCAGCATGCCGGCGAACCCGCCGTGCCCGTGGCTGCCCACGACCACGAGCTGCGCCTCCGCGCCGTACCGCAGGAGAGCCCGCACCGGACGGTCCCGCAGCACCACGCGGTGAACGGCGACGTCCGGGTACTTCTCCTGCCACCCGGCCAGCCGTTGAGCCAGCAGCCGCTGTTCCTCGCCCTCGACCTGGCCCCAGTCCACCGTGAACCGCGACGCGCTGTACGCGCTCTCCACCATGAAGTCCTGCCAGCACATGATCGCGGTCAACGGGCAGCCGCGCATCGAGGCCGCCTCGAACGCGAACGCCAGCGCGGCCTCGCTCGTCGGCGAACCGTCCACACCGACCACCACCGGACCGTCCGGCACCGAGGTGCCGCGGACGACGACTGTCGGGCACTTCCCGTGCGCGGCGAGTGCCAGCGCGGTCGAGCCCACCAGCAGGCCGGTGACGTTGCCGAGGCCCTGGGAACCCAGCACCACCAGCCGGGCGTCGCGCGACTCCTGGATCAGCAGATGCGTCCCGCTGTCGTTGAGGACCTCGGTCGTCACCTCGACGTCCGGTGCGGCGGCGCGGGCTGCGGCGACCGCTTCGGCGAGCCAGCCCTGCGACTGGTCCTCGATGGCCTTCCGGATCTCGTTGCCGGTCATGATGATCTCCGGGTATCCCCTGACCGGCAGGGAGTACCCGTGCACGAGCCTCAGCGGCACGTGGTGGCGGGCGCATTCGTCGGCAGCCCACTTCACCGCCGCCAGCGCCGACGACGAGCCGTCGACACCGACCACGACGGGCGCGTCGGGTCCCTTCATCGCTTTCCCTCCGTCAGCACGCGTACACGCAGCACTCCGGGAACCGACCCGGCGAGTGCGCTGATCACGCGTTCGGTCTCGTCGTCGGCGGCTTCTCCGCCGACCACCGCTTCGCCGTCCTGCACCACTACCGTCCACTTGCGACTACCGCCGCTGTAGAGGTCCAGCATCCGCTGGGCTTCGGCCGACACGGTCGTGTCCGTGCGGGCGAGGACCCGCACGAGGTCGCGCCGGGTGACCACGCCGACGACCTGTGAGCCGTCGACGATCGGCACGCAGCGGATGCGGTCGTCCACGAACACGCGGGCGATCACGGCGCCCTGCGCGCCGGCGTCCATCGCGACGGCGGGAGAGGTCATCACCTCGCCCACCGTCTTGCCGCTCGCCTCGTCGACGTAGCCGTTGCGCAGCAGGTCCGCCTCGGTGACGATCCCGACGAGCCGCTTGTCGTCGTCGACCACCGGCAGAGCGGTGAACCCGTGCGACACGAGCAGCGCCGCGGCGCCGCGCACGGGCACGTCCGGTGTCACCGTGATGGCCGGACTGGTCATGATGTCGCTAGCACGCATGGCGCTTCTTCCTTCCGGTCCTTGGCACCCACGAGCAGCAACGCCTGGGGGAAGCCCGCCAGCTCGTGACGTTCGATCAGCCCGGCCCGCCACTCCTGCCGGTGCATCAGGTGGATCACCGGGCGGACCCGCAGTCCCGCGGACCGCGCCGCGAGAACCGCCGCCTGCAACGCGGCACCACCTCGCACGTGGTCCGGCCGACCGTCGCCGACCGTCACGACGACGAGGGTGTCGTCGTCGACCGGGTGCAGCTCGGTCCCCGCCCAGTGGTTGGCGGACACGAGATTCCTTGCTTCACCGTCCCCGGTGCCGTCGGACAGCCGTGTCGCCTGGTGCTGGGCGAGCTCACGGGGATCCGGCGGTTGCCGCCGGTCGGCCTTCACGACCGCGATCAGATCGGGGTTCGCGTGGTCGGACGGGAACACCACCTTGGCGTGCCAGCCGGCGGCCCGGACGGCGAGCACGATGTGCTCCAGCGCCGCGCCGCAGGTGAGCAACCTGTCCATGCCGAGCGGGTCGTGCGAGGACCTGTGCCGGACCTCGTAGAGGTACACCGACCGGTTGTGCAGCTCGAGCACCCAGGGTTTGCCCGGGCTGTACACGGGCGCACTCCTGGCCGCATCCACGATTTCCGCCGCCTCCGCGGCACTCCAGCGCATGCTTCGACGATCCGGTGCACGGCGGTGCGCCGGACAGAGCGGAGGGTCTCGCCCGGTGCGGGACGTTGGACTCTGCGAGCGGGTGCGGGCCGCGTTCCAAGCTGGGATCCCCGGACGAGGAGGTTCCATGAGCACCGCCAAGAAGTGGTCCGTCGAGATCCACATCGACGAGCACGAGTCGCGCACCAGGGCGGAGGCACGCCTGCACACCGCGGACAAGACGCACCTGGTCGGCACCGGACTGGCCCGGCTCAACCCCGCGGACCACGACGTTCCGGAGATCGGTGACGAGCTCGCGGCGTCGCGCGCGCTCTCCGACCTCGCGCACCAGCTGCTGGACGCGGCCGCGAACGACATCGAGGGCGTCACCCGCACCCCGGCACAGCTGAGCGAGTGAGGAGCGGACGATGTACTACGGCACCCCGATGGGCTGGGGCGGCTTCGTGGTGATGGCGCTGGGCATGGTCGTGTTCTGGAGCGTGCTGCTCACTGTCGTCGTGCTGCTGGTCCGCCGTCGTGACGAGCACGGTGGCTCGGCGCTGCGGATACTCGAGGATCGGCTGGCCAGAGGTGAGATCGACACCGACGAGTTCGACCGCGTCCGCAAGGCGCTGCGTTCTCGTTGATCAGAGTCTTTGGTCCCTGTGTCGGTTCGCTCGCGGAGAGGATCGTTCCATTCGACGTCGTTGAGCGAGAGGTGGTAGCGGTGGTCGCGCGTGTCTTCCTGGTGGACGACCACGAGGTGGTCCGCGTCGGCATCAGAGAACTGCTCAGCGCCTCGGAGGACCTCGATGTCGTCGGCGAGGCCTCCTCGGTCACCGAGGCGCTCACCAGGGTGCCCGCGGTGGCGCCCGATGTCGCCGTGCTCGACGTGCGGCTGCCGGACGGCAACGGCATCGAGCTGTGCCGGGAGCTGATGTCCCGGCTGCCCGACCTCAAGTGCCTGATGCTCACCTCGTTCACCGACGACGAGGCGTTGTTCGACGCGATCATGGCGGGCGCGTCCGGGTTCGTCCTCAAGCGGATCGTCGGCTCCGACCTGACCAACGCGGTCAAGACGGTCGCCGCCGGGCAGTCGTTGCTCGACGCGAGGTCGACCTCGGCCCTGCTGAACCGGATCCGCCGCGAACGCGAGAGCGGCGACCCGGTCCGGATGCTCACCGAACAGGAGCGCACGGTGCTCGACCTGATCGGCGAGGGTCTCACGAACAAGCAGATCGCGGACAAGATGTTCCTCGCCGAGAAGACGGTCAAGAACTACGTGTCACACCTGCTCGCCAAGCTCGGGCTGGAACGCCGCACCCAGGCCGCCGTGCTCGCGTCGAAGCTCGTCAAGCCCGCGCCGACCGAAGAGGGCTAGGTCCTGTGTCGTGAATCAACCGCCAAAGTCGTGTCCTGTTGTTTTGGCGCGAAAAGCACGTTCGGGCCGCTAGATGGCCCGAACGTGCTTTTCGCGCCAAAAAATATGTCCGGTATGTCTGACCCGCTTGGCTTCGATACAGGCGCTAGTCCAGCGGCACCCGCCACGTCACCCGCGTGCCGCCGCCGGGTTCGTCCGCGACGGTGCAGGAGCCGCCGCAGCCGACCGCACGCTGCTCGAGGTTGCGCAGACCGCTGCGGGCGACCTGCGGCGGCATGCCGACACCGTTGTCCACCATGCTGATGACCAACGCGTCACCAGCCTCGACGGTGAGGGTCAGGTCCGTCGCCCGCGAATGGCGCAGCGCGTTGCTGACCAGCTCCCTCACCACGGCTTCCGCGTGGTCACCGATGTGGTCCGGCACGAGGTTGTCGATCGTGCCGCTCATCCTCACGGCAGGCGTCAGCGCGGCACCCTCGGTCAGCTCGGCCACGATGTCGAGCAACCGCCGACGCAGCCCCAGGTCGTCGTCAGCGGCCTGCAGGTCGAAGATCGACGTGCGGATCTCCAACACCGTCTCGTCGAGGCTGTTGACGGCTTTCTGCACCCGCCGCCTGACCTCGGGGTGTGTCGCCCAGGTCAGTGAGCCCTGCAAGCTCATGCCGGTGGCGAACAGCCGTTGGATCACGTGGTCGTGCAGGTCGCGAGCGATCCGGTCGCGGTCCTCCAGCACGTCCACCAGACGTCTCGCCTTCTGGTTCTCCCCGAACTCCAGTGCCACCACCGTCTGGTCAGCCAGGGACGCGAGCAGCGGAACCAGGTCCGGTCCGAACGGCACCGCGCCCTTCTCCCGGACCGTCACCAGCAGGCCGGTCACCGCCGTGCCCGCGCGCATCGGGACGACCACACACGCGGCGAGCTCCGTGCCGGGCGAACCGAACAGCCCCTCGAGGTCCTCCACCAGCATCGGCGCACCCGAGGCGAGCACGTCGGCGAGAACCGTCTCCGAGGGATCGATCGCGCCCTCGACCAACGACGCCCCTGCCTGGGCAATGGCGCGCAGCCGCTGGTCAGGGCCGTCGGCGAGCAACACCGAGACGTTGTTCGCAGCCGCCAGCTCCAAGCACCGGTGGACGATGAGCTCAAGCGCGTCCTCGGCGGAGGCGCCGCCCAGCAGCAGCGAGTTGATCTCCGCGGTGGCTTCCAGCCACCGCTCGCGCAGCCGTGACCGTTCGAAGAGCCTGGCGTTCTCGACCGCAACGCCGGCAGCTGCCGCGAGTGCCTCCAGGACCACCTCGTCATCAGGGGTGAAGTCGGTTCCGTCGGTCTTCTCGGTCATGTAGAGGTTGCCGAACACCTCGTCGCGCACGCGCACCGGCACGCCGAGGAAGCTGTGCATCGGTGGGTGGTTGGGCGGGAAACCGACCGAGGCGGCGTGCTCGCTGAGGTCGTGCAGCCGGATCGCTCGCGGTTCCTTGATCAACAGGCCGAGCAGGCCCTTTCCCTCCGGCAGGTGGCCCATGTGAGCCCGCGTCTCCGGGTCGATGCCCACGTACACGAACTGGGAGAGGTTGTCCCGCTGGCCGAGCACGCCCAGCGCGCCGTAACGAGCCCCGACGAGCTCGACAGCAGCCTGGACGATGCGTTGCAGGGTCGAGTCGAGCTCCAGGCCGGCGCCGACCGCGAGCACCGCGTCGAGCAAGCCCTGCATCTTGTCCCGTGTCGAACCGATCTCGGCCAGCCGCTCGCGCATCTCGTCGAGCAGGTCGTCGAGCCTGAGCCCTCCCAGGAGGCTGCGTGACTGGTTCTCTGCTGCACCCGTCATGGGTCGAAGCCTGGCACGTGAGTTGTTGCGCCGCCAAGCATCCCTGCCAGGTAGGGACCTTCGGCGGTGGGGCCTGTTCGGCGATCGGGTGACAGTTGCGACACCGGGTTCAGCAAGCAGGGCAACGGGAGTGTGAGGAATGGTTCAGGTGATCGCGGCGTTGGGACTCGCACCGGAGCAGGTGGAGGCAGCGCTGCGATCCGCGTCGCTCGCCCCGTCCGTGCACAACAGCCAGCCGTGGCGGTTCCGGGTGCTGCCCGACCGCATCGAGCTGCACCCCGACCTCGGCCGCAGGCTTCCCGCCACGGATCCGGAGGATCGCGAGCTGCGCCTGTCCTGCGGCGCCGCGCTGTTCAACCTGCGACTTGCGCTGCAGGGATTCGGAGTGCGCCCGCTCGTCACGATCATGCCGGGCCACCCGGCGCCTGGCGCGCTGGCGATCGTCCGCCGCGTCGGTGGTCTCACACCCGACGACGAGATGCGGGCTCTGCTCAAGGCCGTTCCGCAGCGCCGCACCAACCGGCGGCCGTTCTTCGAGTCCGGGGTGGACGCGCGGCACGCGTACGCCATGGTGCGAGCGGCTCAACTCGAACGATCGTGGCTGCACATCGTCGGATCCCGCGAGGAGGTCGCCCGGATGAAGGACTTCGTGCGCCGCGCTCACCGGACCCAGCAGAACAACCCCGACGTGCAGGCCGAACTCGGCGCCTTCACCGGGCACAGGCCCGACGCCACCGACGGTGTGCCGCCCGCGTCGGCGGGCTTCCACCCCGAGGCGCAGGACGAGTGGGCGTTCCGCGACTTCCACCCCGGGCACAAGCACGAACGCCTGTCCGGAAAGGACTACGAGTCCAACCCTCTGGTCGCGGTCGTGTGCTCGCACCACGAAGGCCCGCTCGGCGAGATCCAGGCGGGCCAGGCGATGCAGCGGGTGCTGCTCACCGCCACCACGCTCGGCCTGTCCGCGTCCTTCATGTCCCAGCCGATCGAGGTCCGCACCGTGCGAGAGGAACTGCGCCGTGCGTTGGGCGGCGTGCTCGTGCCCCAGGCCGTGCTGCGCCTGGGCTTCAGCACGCCGGTCCCCGCCACGCCGCGACGACCGGTCGCTGAACTGCTGATGGAGCCGACGACCTCGACGAGCTGAGCGGGTCACACCAGGACCCGCTCACCGTCCTTCGGCACGACCGCGGTCCACCCGTGCTCGGTCTCCAGCCTGTCCGCCAGCAACGCGGCACTCTCCGGTTCGCCGTGCACGACGTAGGTGGTGGCCGGGGCGGGTCCGCTGGTCGCCCACGCCATCAGCTCGTCCGCGTCGGCGTGCGCGCTGAACGCGTCGAGCACCTGGACCTCGGCCTTCACCGGCACGTACCGGCCGTGGATCTTGATCTCGCGGGCGCCGTCGACCAGAGAGCGTGCCCGCGTGCCGACCGCCGCGTAGCCGACGATCAGGACCGTGTGCCTGGTGTTGGGCAACATGTGCTTCAGGTGGTGGAGCACCCGGCCGCCGGTGGCCATGCCGGACGCGGAGATGATGATCGACGGCTTCTTCGGGTCGTTGGCCTGCATCGACTGGGCCGCGGTGTGCAGCTCCGCGAGCTGACCGGGGTCGAAGGCGTCCTCGCCGTTCATCAGCTCGGGACGGATCTCCGGCCAGCTCTTCGCCACGGCCTGCCGGTAGACCCGCAGCGAGGCCAGGGCCATCGGGCTGTCCACGAACACGGGCAGGTCGGGAATCTCCCCCGCCCGCACCAGCTTGGCGAGCTCGATGAGGATCACCTCGGTGCGGTCCACCGCGAACGCGGGGATCAGCACGCTGCCACCGCGTGCGGCCGTGCGCCGGATGGTCTCCGCGAACAACGCCGTCGCCGCGGCGTCGTCGTGCGGGCGGTCGCCATAGGTCGACTCGATCAGCAACGCGTCGCAGGCCGGTCTGGGCTGCGGTGACCGCAGCACCCGGTGCGCGGGCCTGCCGAGGTCACCGCTCACGACCACGCTCCGGTCGCCCAGCGTCAGATGAGCCCACGCGGAGCCGAGGATGTGGCCGGCGCGGCCGAACTCCAGGTCGACGCCGTCGGC
Source organism: Lentzea rhizosphaerae (assembly GCF_042649515.1). NCBI lineage: Bacteria > Bacillati > Actinomycetota > Actinomycetes > Pseudonocardiales > Pseudonocardiaceae > Lentzea > Lentzea rhizosphaerae. The sequence goes on from NZ_JBHRZI010000007.1 coordinate 69,350, forward strand.
GATGGACCGGGGCGCTTCGAAGTCGATCGGCCGGAACAGCTTGGTGGCGCGCTCCGCGTCGGCCGCGTCGTACAACGGCAGTGCGGGCTTGTGCTTGGACCAACCGGACTCGTTGGCCTGGCGTGCTTCCTCCACCATCAGGTGCGCGCTGTCGGCCAGCACGATCGCGGCCAGGTCGGCGGTGCCCTCGGTGGTGAACACGGGTCCACGCCACCCGTGCCGCACCAGCACCGGCAGGTAGCCGCTGTGGTCCAGGTGAGCGTGGGTGAGCACGACCGCGTCGAGCCGATCGAGGTCCAGCGGAGGCTGCTGCCAGTTGCGGCGCCGCAACGGTGCCAGCCCCTGGAACAACCCGCAGTCCACCAGGACCTGCGACCTGCCGGTGTCGAACAGGAACTTGCTTCCGGTGACCGTGCCGGTGCCGCCGAGAAACGTCAGCGTGCTCATCGTCGTGCCTCCTCGTGCTGGAGACCACACGGTCCTTCCTGAGGGGGCGGTCCACACAGCGGCGCGAGGCCCGCCGACAAGAGGACTTTCGTCCCTCACAGATGGCCACCCTTCGCACTGGGAACGACTTTCGCGCAAGGCGACCGTGAAGGCATGGAACCTGTCGTGGTGATCGCAGACGGCTCCCCGTGGACCGAGGAAGCCGAGCAGTGGGCGGCCGCCCACGCGAAGCTCGTGGACGCCGAAGTCGAAACGCACCTGCCGGGGGACGAATTCCACGCTCAGCTCGTGGTGCTCGCTTACCAGGGCCGCACCGGCTCGGCGCTCGCGCTCGGAAGCCACGTGCTTCCCTTCGTGTGCGCCGTGGGCTGCGACGCGGTGGTGGTGCGAGGTACGACCGCCGCCCGGCGCGGGCTGCACGGGCGCGTCACGGCTCTCGTCAGCGGTGGACCCGACGACGCCGGCGTCCTCGCCCGCGCTGTGGTCTTCGCCAGGAGCCACTGCGCGACGCTCCGGGTTCTCCACGCCGCGCCGCTGCCTGTGCTGCGCCAGGACCTCGACGAAGATCACAGCTGGGTCCTGGACCGCGCGAACGAGCTGCTCGCCGGGTTCCCCCACACCTCCGTGCTCGTGCGCCGGCAGCCGCACGAGGCCATCAGTCGCTGCGCGGACACCGACCTGCTCGTCGTAGGCCCTGGCGAGACCCGTGTGTGCGGCGCCGTGACCAGGGCCGCGCTCCACCACGCCCCTTGCCCCGTGCTCGTGGTGCACCGATCCGTTCAGGAGGAACACCGTGGCGTCCCTTCCCTTCCCGCTCCTCGCCGACCAGTTCGCGCCGAGGTCTGAGTTCGGCCGCACCGACCACGTCGTGGTGGACGCCGATCCGGCCTCGACGTACAAGGCGGTGCACGACCTCGACCTGACCGACCTGCACGGCTTTCTCGTCACTGCTGCCGTGCGTCTGCGCGAGCTGCCCGAACGATGGCGTCAGGACCGCTCTCCCCGGCAGCGCACGCGGTTGACGATCCAGGACCTCGACGCGGGCACCGACTGGGTCGTGCTCGGCGAGAACCCCGGCCACGAGATCGTGTTCGGTGCGATCGGCAAGGCCTGGAAACCCGTCGTGCAGTGGGTGCCCGTCGAGGCGCGGGACTTCATGGACTTCAACGAACCCGGCTACGCCAAGGTCGTCTGCTCGATCTCCGTGCTCCCCTACGGTCAGCGCCGCACGCTCGTCACCGCCGAGATGCGGGTGGTCCTCACCGACCCGCGCGCGTGGCTGCGCTTCCGCCGCTACTGGCGGATCAGCACACCGTTCGTGGGCGTCATCAGCCGCGCGATCCTGCGCACCGTCAAACACTCCGCGGAAACAGGCGGTCTGCGATGAACGTCATCAGCACACGACAGTTGAGCAAGTCCTACGGCACGACCGTCGCGTTGCGGGACCTGGACCTCGAGGTGCGTCCCGGCGAGGTGTACGGGTTGCTCGGGCCCAACGGCGCCGGCAAGACCACCACGCTGCGCCTGCTGATCGACGTCATCAGGCCCACCCGCGGCAGCATCAGGCTCTTCGGCGCGCACATGTCGCCCCGCCTGCGTGGCCGGATCGGCTACCTGCCCGGCGATCTCGTGCTCTACGACCGGTTGACCGGCGCCGACTACCTGGGCTTCTGCGGAGCGTTGCGGGAGCACCCCGACCTCTCCGAGGCGTTGCGGCTGGCCAAGCGCCTCGACCTCGACCTCGACCGGCGCACGGACGAGCTCTCCAAGGGCAACCGGCAGAAGCTCGGGATCGTGCAGGCCTTCGCACACCGGCCAGAGCTCGTGATCCTCGACGAGCCCGCGAGCGGCCTCGACCCGTTGGCGCAGCGGGAGTTCCACACCTACCTGCGCGAGTACGTCGACGGCGGCGGCACGGTGCTGTTCTCCTCGCACGTGCTGTCGGAGGTCGAGCACGTGGCCGACCGCGTCGGCATCCTGCTCGCCGGAAGGCTCGTCGTCGAGGACACCGTCACGTCTTTGAAGGCCAACGCCGTGCGGGAACTCACGTTCACCTTCGGCGAGGAGGTCGCGGCAGCGTCCTTCAGCGGGATTCCCGGTGTGCAGGCGGCGGTTCAGGTCAGCGGCACCGAAATCCGCTGCCGCGTCACCGGCGCGGTCGGCGAACTGGTGCGCACCGCGGCCAGGTTCCCGCTTCTCAACGTCACGAGCCACGAACCCGACCTCGAGGACATCTTCGTCCACTACACCGAGGAGCACTCCGATGACGACTGAGCTCATGACGAAGTCGTTGCGGGACAACCGCGGCAGCACCATCGGCTGGGGCATCGCACTCGTGGCGAGCGTGCTGCTGCAGCTCGCCGTGTACCCCGCCGTGCGGGACGCCGCAGGTGAGTTCGAGAAACTGCTCGAGTCGTACCCGGAGTCGTTCAAGGCGCTCTTCAACGTCGAGCAGTCGCTCGCCAGCGGGGTGGGCTACCTGCAGGGCGAGGTGTTCGGGTTCCTCGCGCCGCTGGTGCTGCTCGGCGTCGCCATCGGCCAGGCCTCCAGAGCGACGGCGGGCGAGGAGAAGGCCCACACGATGGACCTGTTGCTGGCCAATCCGATCTCCCGCACCCGCCTGCTGCTGGACAAGGCGCTCGCGGTGTTCACCTCGACCGCGATCGTCACGGTGGCGTTCGGCGTTGTGCTCGTGGTGGGAAGCAGTGTGGCCGGTCTCGGAGTGCCTTGGCCAGACCTGGTGTGGGCGGTCACGGCGAGTGCGGTGGTGGCGCTGCCGTTCGGCGCTCTGGCCCTGCTCATCGGCGCGCTCATCGGCCGGCCGGGCCTCGCGGTCGCGATCCCGGTCGGGCTCGCTCTGCTGACCTACCTCCTCGACGCCCTCTCCCCGCTGTCAGAAGGGTTGCGGCCGTGGCGGGTGCTCTCGCCGTTCCACCACGCGGCGGTGAACGACGCTCTGACCGGTGACCCGAACTGGCTCGGCCTGGCCGGACTGGTCGTGCTCACCGCGGTTCTCGTCGCGGGTGCGGCGATGGCGTTCGAGCGGCGGGACATCAGGGTCTGAGCTGTTTCCACCCCATGGCCCCGGCAAAGTAACTCGGCCATCGACCATGAACGGCGCTTTTGTGCACCTGACGTGCACAAAAGCGCCGTTCATGGCCTGAGTGCAGCCTGTGGAGGTGTCACTCGCCCAGGACGCGCTCGTGAGGGACTCGAAGAACGCGGGCGGCGACGTGCTCGCGTTCTCGGCCCCCGGCCTGGCGCGCGCTGGTCAGCCGGCTCGGCTGAGGAACGTCACTCCCGCCGCGAGCGTGGTGAGCCTGCGCTGGTCGTCCTCGGTGACCGGCAGGCCGCTGCGCCTGCTCAGCTCGGCCGCGTAGGCCTGGAAGTCGATGGAGTCGAGGTCGAGCTCCTCGCGCAGGTCCGCGTCCGCGGCGACGTCGCCGAGCTCCGCGTCCGGCGCGACGGTCAGCAGGGCGGCCTGGATCATGTCGCGGGCTTCGTCGGGTGTCATGGCTCCTCCGGTGTGGTCAGCAGTTTCTCGACGAACTCCAGGTAGCGGGCGCCGGTGTGCCCGTCGGTGGCGCGGTGGTCGGCCGACAGCGTCACGGTGACCACGGGACGCACACCGAGCATTCCGTCGACGGCCCACGGGCGTTCGAGCACCTTGCCGACGCCGACGAGAGCGACCTGTGGTGGGTGGATCACGCCGAAGACCGACTCGACGCCCCGGTCGCCCAGGTTGGTGACCGTGATGGTCGCCTCGGCCAGCTCGCTGCCGCGCAGCCGTCCGCCGCGGGCGCGGGTGACGAGGTCGCGCACCCGGTCCATCATCTCGACCGGCCCGAGCGCCGTGGCGTCCGCGATCACCGGCACGATCAGCCCGCCGCCGCGCAGCGAGACCGCCATCCCGAGCCGCACGCCCTCGCCGGGCTCGAACCCTTCGCTGTTCCAGAACCCGTTGAGCTGCGGCACCTTCTCCGCCGCACGTGCGCAGGCCCGCAGCACCAGGGCGACCGGCAGCACGCGGCGTTCCACCGGCAGGTCGCGGTTCAGCTCGGCCAGCCGCGTCATCGCGGTCGTCATGTCGATCGTGGTGCTCAGGTAGTAGTGCGGGATCTCGCGCTTCGACCGTGCCATCAGCCTCGCCGTGGCCTGCCGCGTGGCCGCGGTTCGGTCGACGACGGGCGCGGCCGGCTTCTCGGCCCGCGGTCCGGGTTTCACCGCACGGACGTCGGCCGCGCGAACGGTGCCGTCGCGCGCCACGACCTGAGCGAGATCGACGCCGAGCTCCTTCGCGAGACGCCGTGCGTACGGCGTCACTCTGGTGCGCACGGGCGACTCGGTCACCGCTCGGGACCGGGCGGCCCGTTGCACGTCGGCGCGGGTGATCGCGCCACCCCTGCCGGTGCCGCGGACTCCGGCCAGGTCGACGCCCAGCTCCGCGGCCTGCTTGCGCACCAGTGGCCCGGCGACGGGAGGTCGCGGCCTCGGGGGCGGCGCAGGTGCAGACGGCACGGCCGGAGCGGGCGCGGACTGCGCGGGTGCAGACGCCGCGGGTGCGGGCGGTGCGGGCGCGGCCGGTACTGCCGGAGCGGGCGCGGGCGCGGGCGCCGCAGGTGCCGACGGCGCAGCCAGAGCGGGCGCCGACCGTTTCGCCGCCGCGGGCTTCGCTGCCGCGCCGTCCGCCGTCCCGATGGTGGCGAGCGGCGTGCCGACCGGCACCGCTTTGCCCGGCTGCACCAGGATGTCCTCGATCACGCCGCCCTCGAAGCACTCGACGTCGACCGCGGCCTTCGCGGTGTCCACGACTGCGACGACGTCACCTCGCGCCACGGTGTCCCCCGGCTTCACCAGCCACTCGATCACCGTGCCCTCGTCCATGTCGGCGCCGAGCGAGGGCATCCTGAACTCAGCCACCTCGCACCACCTCGCGCGCCGCGGCGGCGATCGACGCCGGTTGTGGCAGCGCCGCCTCCTCCAGGTGCTTCGCGTACGGGATCGGCACCTCCGCGCTGCACACCCGCCGGACCGGCGCGTCGAGTTCGTACAGCGCCTCCTCGGCGATGCGCGCGGCGATCTCGGCCGACAGGCTGCCGCTGCGCCATCCCTCGTCCACGACCACCGCGCGGTGCGTGCGCCGCACGGACTCCAGGAACGTGTCCGCGTCCAGCGGCCGCAGCGTGCGCAGGTCGATCACCTCGGCGTCGATGCCGTCCGCCGCGAGCTCGTCGGCCGCGGTCAGCGTCTTGGCGAGGCTGCCGCCGTAGGTGATGAGCGTGACGTCCCTGCCCGGCCTGCGCACCGCGGCACGGGTGAGGTCCACCGGGCCGGCGTCGTCGGCCAGCTCGCCGGAGAGGTTGTAGAGGGCGTTGTGCTCGAAGATCAGCACCGGGTCGGGGTCGCACAGCGCCGGCCACAGCATGCCGCGCGCGTCCTCCAGCGTCGCGGGTGCGAGCACCCGCAGGCCGGGGATGTGCGCGTACCAGCCTTCGAGGCTGTGGGAGTGCTGCGCGGCCAGCTGGCGGCCCGCGCCCGTGGTCATCCTGATCACCAGCGGCACCGGGAACTGGCCGCCCGACATGTGCAGCAGCGTCGCGGCGTTGTTGAGAATCTGGTCGAGCGCGAGCAGGCTGAAGTTGACCGTCATGACCTCGACGATCGGGCGCATCCCGTTGAGCGCCGCACCGATGCCCGCGCCGACGAACGCCGACTCCGACAGCGGGGTGTCGCGAATCCGTTCCGGACCGAACTCCTCCAGCAGACCGAGGCTGACGGCGTAGCAGCCGCCGTAGCTGCCGACGTCCTCGCCCATCAGGAACACGCGGTCGTCGCGGTTCATCGCGTCGCGGATCGCCTCCCGAAGGGCTTCGCGGTAGGTGGTCTTCACGTACTCACCTCCGAGGTGACGAACCGGGTGAGGTCGGTGACCGGCTCGAGGTCGGCGGCCTCGGCGGTGGCGACGGCGTGGTCGATCTCCACCGACACCTCTGCCTCGATGGCCCCCAGTTCGTCGTCGGTGAACTCCGGTCGCATCACCTCGACGAGCCGGTCGATCGGGTCGAGATGGCGCCACCGGGTCACTTCCGCCTTGTCCCGGTAACGCTCCGGGTCGTACATCGAGTGCGCGCGGAACCGGTACGTCCGCAGCTCCAGCAGGCACGGCCCGCCGCCCGCCCGGATCGACTCGGTGGCCCGACGGGCCGACTCCTTCACGGCGAGCACGTCCATGCCGTCCACCGACCAGGCCGCCAGCCCGTACGACGAAGCGCGCAGCGCGAGGTCACCGGCGGCGTGCTCCTTCGCGAACGCCGTGCCCATCGCGTACATGTTGTTCTCACAGCAGAACAACACCGGCAGCCGCCACAGCGCGGCGAGGTTCAGCACCTCGTGGAACTCACCCTCGGCCGCAGCTCCCTCGCCGAAGAAGCACGCGACGACCCGGGGCTCGCCCCGCAGCACGTGCGCCAGCGCGAGGCCGGCGGCCACGGGCAGTCCCCCGCCGACGATGGCGTTGCCGCCGAAGAACCGGTGGCTCGCGTCGAACAGGTGCATCGACCCGCCCCTGCCCCGGCTGCACCCGGTCACCTTGCCGAACATCTCGGCCATCACGGCGTCCATCGGCACGCCGCGGGCGAGCGCGTGCCCGTGGTCGCGGTAGGTGGACACGACCGCGTCCTGCGGGTCCAGCTCGGACACCACCCCGGCGGCGACCGCCTCCTCGCCCACGTACAGGTGCAGGAAACCGCGGATCTGCGCCGAGCTGTACAGCTCGGCACACCGCTCCTCGAACCGGCGGATGCGCACCATCTCGCGCAACAGGTCCAGGTGTTCTTTCACCGTCCCACCTCCAGTGTGGACGTGTCGCCTTCCGGCAGCCCCAGCTCGCGCGCCTTCAGCAGCCGGCGCATCACCTTTCCGCTGCGGGTGTGCGGCAGGTGCTGGTCGAACGCGATCTCCTTCGGTGCCACCGCACCCAGCCGCCTGCGACCGAACGCGATCAGCTCGGTGCGCAGCTCGTCGGTCGGTTCGTGACCGGGGCGCAGAGTCACGAACGCCTTCACGACCTCGCCGACGACCGGGTCCGGTTTGCCGATCACACCGGACTCCGCGACGGCAGGGTGCTCCATCAGCGCGCTCTCGACCTCGAACGGCCCGACCAGGTGGCCTGCGGACTTGATGACGTCGTCGGCCCGTCCGATGAACCAGTAGTAGCCGTCGGGGTCGCGCCGGGCCAGGTCACCGGTGAGGTACCAGCCGTTCAGGAAGGACTTCGCGTAGCGCGCGTCGTCGTGCAGGTACCCGCGGAACATCGACGGCCAGCCCGGCCGCAGCGCCAGCTCGCCGACCGCCTCCGGGTCGGTCACCTCCACCACGCGTTCGCCGTCGCCCATCACGATCCCGGCCTCGACACCGGGCATCGGCAGTCCCATGGAACCCGGCCGGATGTCCTCTGCCGCGTAGTTGCTGATCATGATCGCGCCGGTCTCGGTCTGCCACCAGTTGTCGTGCACGGGCAGGCCGAGCGCTTCCTGGCCCCACACCACGACTTCGGGGTTCAGCGGCTCACCGACGCTCGCGACGAACCGCAACGCCGAGAGGTCGTACCGCTTGGCCAGTTCGGCGCCGGAGCGCATCAGCATGCGCAGCGCGGTCGGAGCGGTGTACCAGACCGTGACGTGTTCGTCCTGCAGCACCTCGTACCAGCCGTGCGCGTCGAAGTCCGACGCGTCCACGATCATCGTCACGCCGTGGGTGAGCGGGGCGATGATGCCGTAGGACGTTCCGGTCACCCAGCCTGGATCTGCCGTGCACCAGTACACGTCGTCGGTGTGCAGGTCGAGTGCGTACGCGGCGGTGACGTGATGTGCCAGCACGGCGCCGTGCACGTGCACCGCGCCTTTGGGCTTTCCGGTGGTGCCGCTGGTGAAGTGCAGCAGCGCCATGTCGTCCGGTGACGTCGGCGGGATGGTGAACTCGTCGCTCGCCAGCGCCATCTCCGCGGCGAACGACCGCGTACCGGGAGGCGGGTCACCGATCACCAGCACGTGTTCCAGCGCGGGCAACGACTCCCGCAGCTGCTCGACCCGCTTGCGGTACAGCTGCGGCGTGGTCACCAGCACCCGCACGTCGCCCAGACGCAGGCGTTCCCGCACCGGCTCCGGCCCGAACGCCGAGAACAGCGGCGCGTACACGCTCGTGTTCTTCACCGTGCCGATGGCGGTGACGTACAGCTCCGGCACGCGGCCGAGCAACGTCGCCACGCGATCGCCCTTGCCGATCCCGAGGCTCCGCAGCACGTTCGCGAACCTGTTGGTGGCACGACGGAGGTCGTCGTAGGTCAGCTCGGTGGCGTGCCCGCCGCGATCGCGGCAACGCAACGCGACCTTGTCGCGCAACGGACCGGCGGCGTGCCGGTCCACTGCCTCGTGCGCGATGTTGAGCCCGCCGCCCGGCAACCCGGCGAGCTGCCGCCGGGCGCTGTCCCAGCTGAACTCCGCACGCGACCGCGGGTAGTCGGCCAGGTTCGGCCTGACCGCCCCGGTGTGTCGTTTCCTGATCGGCTCCCAACCCATGACTCCAGGCTGGAACGGCGGGGGCCGTCGCAGCAGGGACGAAGGTCCCCGGTGTGAGCGCCGTTGGCACGCGTCCGATCCAGGCAGGCGTCCCTGGATTCGGGTGGGCTCCGGTGCGCGAGGGGATTTGGCCCCTGTCTCCGGCCCGCTCCGACGAGCTAAGTGTGTTCGGTCCAAACGATTCGCGAGAGGGTACCCCGATGAGCAGAATCCGCACAGTTCTCGCGCTGATCGCCTGCGTGGTCGCGATCGGCGGTACGACTCCGGCGGCGGTGGCCGCGCAGCAGACCTCCACCCTGGTGGCCGTCAGGGCCGCCCACCACCCCGACTACGACCGGGTCGTGTTCGAGTTCACGGGACCGGTTCCCGCACAACGGGACGTCGGCTACGTCCCCGAGCTCATCGGTGATCCGTCCGGCCTTCCCGTGCCTGTGGCGGGAGACGCGATTCTGCAGGTCCGCATGACACCCGCACGAGGCCACGACGACAACGGCAACGTCACCTACGGGCCGACCCGCCGCACCTATGCGCTGCCCAACGTCATCCAGGTGGTCAACTCGGGTGACTTCGAGGGCGTGCTGACCTTCGGCATCGGGCTCGCCCAGCGCACCGGCGTCACGGTGTTCACGCTGACCAACCCCAGCCGGGTCGTCGTCGACATCGCGACGCCGTTCCGGACCGTGCCGGTGAACGTCCACTTCCTCGACCTCTACCGGTTCGAGCAGGGCGTCGAGCCCTACACCCGAGCCGTTTCCCGGCAGGTGATCCCGCCGGCCACCGCGCGCGGCGCGCTGCAGCGGCTGTTCGCGGGCCCGACCCAGGAGGAGATCGCGCAACGGCTCCGGTTCGTCAACTCCGACGCCATCGGGTTCACCGATCTGTCCATCGTCGATGGAGTGGCCAGGGTGCGGCTCACCGGTGGCTGCTCCAGCCACGGCTCGACGTTCACCGTCGCCGGCGAGATCTTCCCGACGCTCAAGCAGTTCAGCTCGGTGCGGTGGGTGAAGATCTACGACCCGCAGGGGCGCACCGAACAGCCCACCGGGCAGAGCGACTCGATCCCGGAGTGCCTGGAGCCCTGACCTCACTCCAGGCGCCCGCTCAGCGGTTCGTCCTTCTCGTCGGCGCCGGGCCGTCCGGTCTGGGCGGGCATCTCGCCGGGGCTCGACCAGGTGGCGTCGAGCTCCTCGGCGAGTGCGTCGAAGATCGGTGTACCCGTCATGCCAGCCACCATGTGGCATGCCGTCGTCACGAAGTAAGGGGCCGTTCTGGCCGTGTGAAGTGCATTTTGCGGACGAGAAACGCCTTTGCGACAGCATCGGCCACCACTACGACCGGCACCGCCGCCAGCGCCAGTCCCCAGCCGAGAGCTGAAGGCGCGGAACCACCGAGCAGGTGCGGAAGTGGTGGCACGAACAGGAAGACCGCCAGCACGGCGAGCTCGAACGCCACCGCCCACAGCAGCAACCTGTTGCCGCGCAACCCGACGCGCGGCACGGACCGGGTCGCGCTGCGGCACGCGTAGGCGTTCGCGAGCTGACCGAGGACGATCGCGGTGAACGCGGTGCCGGACGCGGTCGCGAGCAACGCCGCGTCCGGCGTTGCGCCGAGACGCCAGCCGCCGGCCAGCAGCACCACGAGGAACGCGAGCATCGACATCGCCGCCTCCGCCGGACCGAGCACGAGGAACACCCGGCGCAGCACTCCTCCGTCGACGAGCGACCCGGTGCGCAGGCGTCCGCGCATGGTGCGCTTGTTCGGTGGCTCCGCACCCAACGCGAGCGCGGGCAGCAGGTCGGTGCCGATGTCCAGCGCCAGCACCTGCAGGACGGTGATCGCGAGCGGGATCGAGCCGCCGGACAACGCCCACACCACGAACGGCGTCAGCTCCGCGACGTTGTCGGTGAGGTGGTAGGTCAGGAAGCGGCGGATGTTCGCGAACGTCGCACGGCCCAGCTCCACCGCGGCCACGATGGTGCCGAAGTGGTCGTCGAGGAGCACGAGGTCGGCGGCCTCGCGGGCCACGTCCGTGCCGGAGGCGCCCATCGCGACGCCGATGTCGGCCGCCCGCAGCGCTGGGCCGTCGTTGACGCCGTCACCCGTCATGGCGACCACATGTCCCTTGGCCTGCAACGCCGTTGCGATCCGAAGCTTGTCCTCGGGCGTCACGCGGGCGACCACGACGCCGTCCCGGTCGAGCAGCGTGCCCAGCTCGTCCTGCTCGGACGGCAGGTCCTCGCCCTCCAGCACGAGGCCGTCGGAACCCAGCAGTCCGACCTGCTCGGCGATGGCTCGCGCGGTGGCGGGGTGATCGCCCGTGATCATCGCGATGCGGATGCCCGCCGACCGGCACGACGCGATGGCCTCCGCCACGTCGTCGCGCGGCGGGTCCTGCAGACCCACCAGGCCGAGCAGTTCGAGGTCCCGTTCGGCTTCCTGCCAGGTCTGCCCGGCGCCCGCCCTGCGCGCCACCGCCAGCACCCGCAGCCCCCGCTGAGCCAGATCGGCCAGCGCCTCGCCGGCACCGGGCACGGTCCCGCACAGCGGGAGAACCGAGTCGGGTGCGCCGGTCACGTGCACGCCGTCGGAGTCCACGACGGACGATCGCCGCCGCCTCGGGTCGAACGGAAACCGCACGGAGTCCTCCGAGGGTCCGTCGACGCCCAGACGTGCGGCGAGGACGTGCAGTGCGACCTCCATCGGGTCACCGACGGGGAGCCACCTGTCGTCGTGGTGGCGTGCGTGGGCAGCAGGTGAACAACGCTTGGCGGTCGACGCCAGCGCACGCACCTGTTCGACCGCCTCGGGACCACCGTTCACCGTGCCGGTCGGCTCGTACCCGCTGCCGCGCACGGTCACCTCGCCACGAGGCGTCCACACGCGCACGACCGACATCTCGTTGCGGGTCAACGTGCCGGTCTTGTCCGTGCAGATGAACGTCGTGGCTCCGAGCGTCTCCACCGCGTCGAGCCTGCGCACCAACGCCTTGCTGGCCGCCATGCTCTGCGCCGCCCGTGCCAGCGACAGCGTGACCGTCGGCAGCAGCCCTTCCGGCACGAGCGCGACCGTCACGCCGATCGCGAACAGAAAACCCTCCGCGGCCGGCAGCCCCAGCAGCACCGCGACACCGAAGAAGGCAGCACCCACGACGACCGCCATCACAGCGACGACCATCACGACCCTGTGCAGCTGCCCGGCGAGCGGGCTGCGCGGCGGTTTCGCCTCCTGGGTCAACGCGGCGATGCCCGCGAGCTTCGTGTGCGTGCCCGTGGCCACCACCAGCACCGACGCTTCACCCTCAGCGACATAGGTGCCCGCGTAGACGTGTTGTCCCGCTTCAGGTCTGGCCGGAACGCTCTCACCGGTCAACATCGACTCGTCGACCGCGAGCCCGGCCTCGGTCAGCACCTCGCCATCAGCGCAGACGCGCGCACCGGCCTCCAGCACCAGCTCGTCGCCGACGACCAGCTCGGCGGCGTCGACCTGGCGGAGGTGACCGTCCCTGCGCACCGTGGCGCGCACCGGCATCAGGTCGCGCAACCGCTGCGCCGCGCGGTCGGCCCGGTATTCCTGAGCGAACGCGAAGACACCGTTCAGCACGACCACGACGACGATGGCCACCGCCAGCGCGGGCATTCCCGCGACCATTGCGAGCACGGCGGCCGCCCACAGCATCAGTGCGAAGAAGTGGACCAGCTGCTCCGCCAACAGCAGCAACGGATGCCGCCGTCGCGCGACCGGCAGCGCGTTGGGCCCGTCGTGGTGCAGTCGCCTCGCCGCCTCGGCCGAGGAGAGTCCCGTTGTCGCGACAGTCATGACTGCATCTCAGCGCGACCGGAGGAGGGCAACCCAGGGCGTGACGTCCCACCTGATCGAGGACGATGTACCTCTGGCGCCAGGCGCGAGGGATCGATTCTGAGGACCTTGGCCACTGAACCGGACGATCGAGAACGGACCAGACTCGGATCATGTCCATCATCGCGGTCAGGATCGAGAAGCCCGACGACCTCAACGTCATCATCGGGCAGGCGCACTTCATCAAGTCAGTCGACGACCTGCACAACGCTCTCGCCGGCGCGAGCCCGCACCTCCGGTTCGGACTGGCCTTCTGCGAGGCCTCCGGGCCTCGGCTCGTCCGCCACTCCGGCAACGACCAGGACCTCGTCGAGCTCGCCATCAAGAACGCCCACGCCGTCGGAGCCGGTCACTCGTTCATCGTGTTCCTGCGCGAGGGCTACCCGGTCAACGTCCTCAACGCCATCAAGCAGGTGCCCGAGGTGTGCACGATCTTCTGCGCCACCGCCAACCCCGTGGACCTGCTCCTCGCGGGCACCGCGCAGGGCCGGGGCATCATCGGCGTGGTCGACGGCGGCGGGCCGCTCGGCGTCGAGACGGCCGACGACCAGGCCTCGCGCGCCGACCTGCTGCACCGGATCGGCTACCGGTAATGGTGGCCAGTGCGCCGGGCTTCAGCCTGGTGGTGAAGGCCTGGGCGGGAGGCCGGTCGCGGCCGAGCGTGTCCTAAGCACCTGGCCAGCAGTCTTGTCCGACACCATGAGGCTCGTTGGTGCCGAGTGCGTCTGCAAGTACCACCAACTCTTGATCGAATCCAACTCTTGATCGAATCGCCGCTACCTGCACCCAACCCGCTCGTCGCCGGCCGTGCGCCACGGCCCTGTTGGTTGTAGGTAGGTGCCTGTTGATGTTGAGTTGGTGGTACTTGCAGACGCCATCAGAGCCGGAGGCATGGTCGCCAGGCCAGACCCGGCCGCGTGACGAAGCCGTCGGTGAGCACCGCGGTGTGCCCGTCACTCAGCAACACCGAGCTCGTGCCCAGGAACCACGCGGTCACGTCACCGGCCCCGGCCGTCTGCACCGGGTAGCGCCCGAGATCCGGACGGCTCAACCACCACCTCACCGGCGAATCATCCCTGACCGGACGGCCAAAGGCCCGCTGCGGGGCGGGACTCAGGGCCCTGTCCCCGCGCCACCGCCGACTCGACGCTGGAGGGCATGGACACCAACAGCTACATCGCCTTCCTCGTCATCAGCGCGCTGCTGGTGGTGATCGACGCTGTGGTCGTCACGATCAGCGGGCGCAAGTACCTCAGCGACGACGACCACCCCGGCAGAAGCGTGGCGGCCAGCTGGCTCACCACCACGTTGTTCTCACTGATCGTGCTGGGCCTCGTCGCAGTGATCTCCACGGTCGACCTGCCCGTGGACGGCTCGTTGCAGAAGCTCGTGACGAAGCTCGGCCTGGTGCTGCTCCTGCTGGCCGTGGCCCACGCGATCACCATGGCGGTCCTGACCCGCTACCGGGGCGAGGAACGCCAGGAGCACCTCGCCGAGGAGTACGCGGAGCAGAGCCGGGGGCACTCGAGAAAGCCCCAGGTGTCGCGATCGATCGAGCGCGACGAACCGTACTCGACGACGTAGGTGGTCGTGATGATCTCCCGACCACTCGGATCGGCCGCGGCGGGACTGCTGACCGTACTGCTGTGTCTCGGCACGTCCGCCGGTCCGGTGCAGGCCGGTGAACCGTCCTCGGTCCATTCCGCGGTCGCGCCGGCCGGCGTCCCGCGGCCCGCGTTGAGCGGCCTGCTCACGCTGCTCATCGGCACCGGCCTGGCCCTGGTCGCACGGCGGGATCCCAACGGTCCCGGCTCGGGCAGGACCTAGGCCCCTCACGACGGGACGGCGCCGATGCGACGTTCGTGGGACAGCACACCGTCGAGGGAGAGCCGTGATCACGACCGAGCGCATCGAGGTGCACGGCGCCGTGCAGGGTGTCGGGTTCCGGCCGCACGTCCTGCGGCTCGCGACCGAGCTCGGTGTCCGGGGCGACGTGCGCAACGTCGGCGGTCACGTCGTGATCACCGCGTGCGGGTCACCGGACACGCTCAGCGCGTTCCGACGCGCCCTGCACGAGCGGGCGCCGCGCCACGCCCGGATCGACGACATCACCGTCACCCCGCACGAGAACGTCGGGCACGCCGGGTTCGTCGTGCTGGGCAGCGGGTTCGCGGCCGGTCCGCGCTCGATCGTCCCCGACCTCGCGACCTGCGACGCCTGCGTGGCGGAGCTGTTCGACCCCGGTGACCGGCGCTACCGGTACCCGTTCATCAACTGCACCGACTGCGGGCCGCGCGCGACCATCGTGGAGTCGCTGCCCTACGACCGGTCGCGCACGTCGATGAGCGCGTTTCCCCTGTGCGCCTCGTGTTCGGCCGAGTACCACGATCCGTCCGACCGCCGCTTCCACGCGGAACCGGTGGCCTGTCCGGACTGCGGGCCCCGGCTGCGGTGGGGGAAGGTCCTGGGCGGCGAAGCCCTGCACGCGGCGACCGGGGTGATCGCGCACGGCGGGATCGTCGCGGTCAAGGGTGTCGGGGGCTACCAGCTGATCTGTGATGCCGCGGACTCCGACGCGGTCGCCCGGTTGCGCAAGCTCAAGCTCCGGCCGCGCAAACCGTTGGCGGTGATGGTCCGCGGCGTCGCGGAAGCTCGGCTGTTCTCCGACCTGGACGACGAGGCGGCTGAGCTCCTGACGTCCCCCGCCGCCCCCATCGTCGTATCGCCCTCGCGTCTCGGCGGGCTGGACGTCGGGCTCTTCCTCCCGTACAGCCCGTTGCACCACCTCCTGTTGCGCGATCTCGCCCGTCCTCTCGTGGTGACCAGCGGCAACCGGTCCGGTGAGCCGATCGCGATCTGCGACGAGGAAGCGGAGGCGAAGCTCGGACCGGTGGTGGACGGCGTCCTCGCGCACAACAGGCCGATCCTCGCGCGCTACGACGACTCGGTGGTGCGCGCCGGGAGGATGGTGCGCAGGGCACGGGGATTCGCCCCGGCCCCCTTGTCGTTGCCGGTGCCGTCACCGGTACCGGTGCTGGCGCTGGGCGCACAGCTCAAGCACACCACGGCACTCGCGGTCGGCGACCGCGCGCTCGTCGGTCCGCACACCGGTGATCTCGAGAACGCACAGACCTTCACCGCGTTCGAGCGCACGGTGGAGACCTTGTGCCGGTGGCAGGGCACCACGCCGGAGTACTGCGCGCACGACCTGCACCCCCGCTACCTGTCGACCCGGTACGCCGAGCGGTGGTCGCGCGAGCGCCGGATCCCGGTCCAGCACCACCACGCCCACGTCGCGGCGACCGCGGCGGAACACGGCGTCGAAGGCCAGTTCGTCGGTGTCGCGTACGACGGTCTCGGGCTGGGCGACGACGGCACGTTGTGGGGTGGCGAGATCTTCCTGGCCACCTACCGGGACTACCGGCGGGTCGGCCGGTTCGGCCGCGCACCGCTGCCCGGTGGCGAAGTCGCGGTGCGGCGGCCCTCGCGCATGGCTCTCGGCTACCTGTACGGGGCCGAGGACTTCGGCGCACCGTCCATTCCGGACATCGGGCGGACGACGGAAGCCGGTCTCGTGCGGCGGATGGTCGAGCGGCAGGTCAACAGCCCACTCGCGTCCAGCGCCGGCAGGTTGTTCGACGCGGCCGCCGCGTTGCTCGGCCTGTGCGAGGAGAACACCTACGAAGGCGAAGCGGCCGTTCTCCTGGAAGCCTCGGCAGGCGGCCACACCGGGCCGTCGTTCGAGTGGAAGCTCCACCAGCGGGACGGGATGTGGGTGTACGACCCCGTACCCACCCTGCGCGACCTCGTCACGTGCGGCGACCCGGTCGGCGTGGCGGCGGCACGGTTCCACACCACGATCTGCGAGGTGACGGCGGCACTGGTGCGCGAGGTCGCGGGCGAGGTGCGGACCGTGTGCCTGGGCGGTGGGGTGTTCCAGAACCGCAGGCTCGTCGACGCCGTGACCCGTGAGCTGGACGGTTTCCGGGTGCTCGTCGGCGAGCGCGTGCCGGTCAACGACGGCGGGATCAGCTACGGACAGGCCGCTGTGGCGGCGGCACTGCTGGCGGGAGGGGACTGCTGATGTGCCTGGGGATTCCGGGACGGATCGTGACGCTGGACGACGCCGAGCCCCGCTCGGGAACCGTCGACTTCGACGGGCTGCGCCGGCCGGTCTGCCTCGCCTACACACCGGAAGCCGAAGTCGGCGACTACGTGATCGTGCACGTCGGCTTCGCGATCACGCTCGTCGACGAGGAGGAAGCCGCCAGGACCCTCGCGGTGCTGCGCGCGATGCCGGACGCGATCGAGACGGAGCTCGGACCGTGAAGCACCTGCAGGAGTACCGCGATCCCGAGCTCGCCCGGCGTCTGCTGGCCGAGCTGCGAACCACCGCGACGGCGCCGTGGACGATCATGGAGGTCTGCGGCGGCCAGACGCACACCATCGTGCGGCAGGGCATCGACGAGCTGCTGCCCGCGGGCATCCGGATGATCCACGGCCCCGGCTGCCCGGTGTGCGTGACGCCGCTGGAGATCATCGACAGGGCACTCGCGATCGCCGCCAGGCCGGACGTGATCTTCACGAGCTACGGCGACATGCTGCGCGTGCCCGGCACGTCCGGCGACCTGCTCTCCCTCAAGGCCCGCGGTGCGGACGTGCGGGTCGTCTACACGCCGCTCGACGCCGTGCGCGTCGCCCAGGACAACCCCGGCCGCGAAGTCGTGTTCCTCGCCGTCGGTTTCGAGACGACCGCGCCCGCCAACGCGATGGCCGTGCTGCACGCCGCGTCGACCGGCGTCCCGAACTTCAGCGTGCTGGTGAGCCACGTGCTGGTACCTCCCGCGATCACCGCGCTGATGGACGACCCGGACACGCAGGTGCAGGCCTTTCTCGCTGCCGGTCACGTGTGCGCGGTCATGGGCTGGACCGAGTACGAGCCGATCGCCGAGAAGTACGGCGTTCCGGTCGTGGTGACCGGGTTCGAACCGCTCGACCTGCTCGAAGGCATCCTGACGGCGGTGCGGCAGCTCGAACAGGGCCGTGCGGAGGTCGAGAACCAGTACGCCCGCGCCGTGCGCCGGACCGGCAACACCGCCGCACAGGACGCGATGCGGCGCGTGTTCCAGGTCTCCGACCGGACGTGGCGCGGCATCGGCCCGATCAAGGCCAGCGGCCTCGCGCTCAGTCCCGAGTTCGCCCGCTACGACGCCGAAACCAGGTTCGCCGTCGGTGACCTCGTGACGCGCGAGTCGCCCGACTGCATCGCCGGCGACATCCTGCGCGGCACCCGTGTGCCGACCGACTGCGCCGCCTACGGGCGCACCTGCACCCCCAGAAACCCGTTGGGCGCACCGATGGTGTCCAGCGAAGGCACCTGCGCGGCGTTCTTCAACGCCGGCCGAACCCTGGAGCACCGATGACGCTCTCCTGTCCCGTCCCGCGCGTG
The DNA here is from genome assembly GCF_042649515.1 of Lentzea rhizosphaerae. Classification (NCBI taxonomy): domain Bacteria; kingdom Bacillati; phylum Actinomycetota; class Actinomycetes; order Pseudonocardiales; family Pseudonocardiaceae; genus Lentzea; species Lentzea rhizosphaerae. The sequence continues at coordinate 87,677 of NZ_JBHRZI010000007.1, forward strand.
GAAACCGAACGCGTCCTGCTCGGCCACGGCTCCGGCGGACAGCTCATGGCCGAGCTGCTCGCCGAGGTTATCAACCCCGAGCTGGGCGTCGACGGTCCGCTGGAGGACGCCGCCCTGATCGGTCTCGACCAGGTGTTCAGCACCGACAGCTACGTCGTGACACCGAGGTTCTTCCCCGGCGGTGACATCGGTTCGCTCGCCGTGCACGGCACCGTGAACGACCTCGCCATGCGCGGCGCTCGGCCGATCGCGCTCAGCCTCGCGTACATCATCGAGGAGGGCCTGCCGATCTCCGAGCTGCGCGACATCACGCACTCCGCCGCGGCCGCCGCCCGCGCCGTGGGCGTCCCGATCGTCACCGGCGACACGAAGGTGGTCGGACGAGGCGCCGCCGACGGCCTCTACATCACCACGACCGGGGTCGGCGTGCGGTTGCGCGACGCGTGGCCGTCGGCCGCGAGTGCCGCAGCCGGCGACATCGTGCTCGTGTCTGGCCCGATCGGCCGGCACGGCGTCTCGATCCTCAGTTCCCGCGAGGGCCTCGGATTCGAAGCGGACATCTCCTCCGACAGCCAGCCGCTTCACGAGCTCGTGGCCGCGATGATCGCGGCGGGCGGCGCGGACGTGCACGCGCTGCGGGACCCCACGCGCGGAGGGCTCGCGGGCTCGCTCAACGAGATCGCCGCGGCGTCGCAGGTGTGCGTGGAGATCGTCGAGTCGGCCGTACCGGTACCCGCGCCCGTCGCCGCTGCGTGCGACCTGCTCGGGCTCGATCCGTTCCACGTGGCCAACGAGGGCTGTCTGGTGGCGTTCGTGGCACCGGCTTCGACCGACGCCGTGCTGGAGGCGATGCGCGCACTGCCGGAGGGTGCCGAAACCACGATCATCGGCGAGGTCACGAACGGCGCGCCGGGCCGCGTCCTCGCCCACACCCTGGTCGGCTCCTCCCGCGTCGTCGACGTCCTGGTCGGCGAGCAACTCCCCCGCATCTGCTGACGATGAACGGCGCATTCGTTCACCTGAGGTGGACGAATGCGCCGTTCATCGTGATTCAGGTCAGTCCTGTTGGACGTCGATCTGAACCTTGTGCTCCTCCGGCGGTGCGGCGATCGGCACGCGGACCTCGAGGATGCCCTTCTTGTACTCGGCGGAGATCTTCGAGGTGTCCGCGCCCGAGGGCAGCGACACGGTCCGGGTGAACGAGCCGTAGCGGAACTCGGAACGGTGCTGTTCCTTCTTCGTCTCCTCCCGCTGGGCGGTGATGGTGAGGGTGCCGTCGGTCGCGCTCACGTCGATGTCCTTCGCGGCGTCCAGACCTGGCAGCTCCGCGCGGACGACGTAGGCGCCCTCCTCGACGAAGTCCTCGATGTGCATCGGGTGCCGGGTGCCGAACGGCCACGTGGCGTCGAACATCTCCCACAGGTCGGGCAGCAGCGAGCTTGCCGGACGGCGAGCCAGCGTACTCATGTCTTCTCCTTTCCTCTTGCCCTACAACACATCCAACTCCTGATGTGCCCAGTCGGACAGGGCATCAAGCGCCTCACCGGATGGGCCCTTGGTCACTGGGGGCGGGCCTGCCTGGCCGTGACGATGGGGAGACGACTCAGGAGGTGGCGGACATGCAGGTCGTGCTGGACCTCGACGGTCTCGACGCGCTCATCGGCGCGCTGAGGCAGGACGGCCGCGTGGTCGTCGGCCCGGTCCTGCGGGACGACGCGATCACGCTGGCCGAGCTGGGTTCCGCCGCGGACCTGCCGAGCGGGTGGGGCGTCGAAACAGGTCCCGGCCACTACCGGGTACGCCGTCGCCAGGACACCGCGGTCTTCGGCCATTCGGCCGGTCCCCAGTCGTGGAAGAGGTTCCTGCACCCACCCCGCCGAGCCTTGATCTCCAGTGACCGCAACGGATTCCACGCCGCCGAGGTCGACTCACCGGCCTACGCGTTCCTCGGGGTGCGGCCCTGCGACCTGGCCGCGATCGCCAAGCTGCGGCAGATCGTCGGAGGCAGAGCGCCTTTCGTGGTCGCCGCCCAGTGCACGGAGCCCGGTGAGGTGTGCTTCTGCACCTCGATGGGCTGCGGACCTGCCGCAGGTCCCCGCTACGACATCGCACTGACGGAACGGATCGACTCCGCCGGTCACCGGTTCCTCGCCACCTCCGGTACAGAAGAAGGCGCCGAGCTCCTCGCTCGTGTGCCCGCCCGTGCCGCGTCACCGGACGACGTCGCGCTCGCCGAGCAGGACGTCGGCGCCGCCGCGAACCGCACGGGCCGGGCGATGCCCGAACTGGACCTGCGCGACCTCCTCGCCCGCAACCGGGACTCCTCGCACTGGGAGGCAGTGGCCGAACGGTGCCTCACCTGCGGCAACTGCACGATGGTCTGCCCCACCTGCTTCTGCGTCTCCGTCGAGGACACCACCGATCTCGACGGGAACGCGGAACGCTCGCAGCGCTGGGCGTCGTGCTTCGAGATCGACTTCTCCTACCTCCACGGCGGCGCGGTGCGCACGTCCGGTGCCTCGCGCTACCGCCAGTGGATGACCCACAAACTCGGCACGTGGCACGACCAGTTCGGCACGTCCGGCTGCGTCGGCTGTGGACGGTGCATCGCGTGGTGCCCGGCCGGGATCGACATCACCGAGGAAGCAGCAGCTCTGGCGGCAGGTGAGCAACCATGACCACTCCCATGACCGATCTCGACGCACTTCCCCTGTTCACGCGGCTGTCGCACACCCAGCGCGCGGCGATCGCGGGAGTCAGCCGGATCGTGACCTACGAAGCCGGCACCCGGCTGTTCGACGAAGGAGGGCTCGCCGACCAGTGCTGGGTGGTGCTGACCGGGTGCGTCGTGATCGACTCGGTGGTGCCGCCGCGCGGCCGGGTGGCCCTGCAGAGCATCGGGCCCGGCGAGCTCCTCGGCTGGTCGTGGCTCGTGCCGCCGTACCGGTGGCACTTCGGTGCCACCGCCGTGACCTCGACGCGAGCCGCTGTCGTGGACACCGGGGCGTTGCGCGCGCTCGCCGACGAGGACCCCGCGCTGGGCTACCAGCTCTCCCTGATCCTGATCGACGCACTGCTGAACCGGTTGCAGGCCACCCGGATCCGGCTGCTCGACCTCTACCGGAACCCGGCATGACGACCTGGACGCCGACGCCCTACCAGGTCGTGACACGCACCGTGGAGACACACGACTCGGTGACCCTGGCGCTGCGGCCGGTCGCCGAGTCGTTGCCCGCGTTCAGGCCTGGCCAGTTCGCGATGCTCTACGCGCACGGCATCGGCGAGGTGCCCATCTCCATCAGCGGGATCCCGGGCGACGGCACGTTAGTGCACACGATCCGCGCTGTCGGTGCGGTCAGCCGGGCACTGCACGACGCCGAACCCGGCACGGTGATCGGGGTCCGAGGCCCGTTCGGCACGGCGTGGCAGCTCGACGGCGCGGAAGACCTGCTCGTCGTCGCGGGCGGCATCGGCCTCGCGCCACTGCGTCCCGTGCTCGGCCACCCGACCAAGCGAACGGTGCTCGTCGCGGGCGCACGAACCCGGCAGGACCTGCTGTACCAGGAGGAGATCGCGGGACTGTCCGATGTGGACGTGGTGCTCACCGTCGACCACGGAGACCACGACTGGCACGGCCGCGTCGGCTTCGTCACCGAACCGCTCGCGTCGATCCCGCTCGACCCCGACCGCACCACCGCGCTGTTGTGCGGCCCTGAGCCGATGATGCGGTTCTGCGCCAGGACGTTGCTCGGCCGGGGTGTGCGCGCCGAGCGGATCCAGGTGTCGTTGGAACGCAACATGCAGTGCGGCGTCGGACTGTGCGGGCACTGTCAGCTCGGCCCGCTGCTGCTGTGCCGCGACGGTCCGGTCACCGGTTACCCGACAGCCGAGCCGCTGCTGCTGGCGAAGGAGTTGTGATGCCGACCATCGCCGTCTGGAAGTTCACCTCGTGCGACGGCTGCCAGCTCACGCTGCTGGACTGCGAGGACGAGCTGCTGCCGCTGACCGAACGCGTGCGGATAGCACACTTCCTGGAGGCCACGAGCGTCAGCGAGCCCGGTCCCTACGACATCTCGATCGTCGAGGGATCCGTGACCACGCCGGACGAGGCCGAGAGGATCCGCTGGATCAGGGAGCAGTCGGCGGTGCTGGTCGTCGTCGGCGCGTGCGCGACTTCAGGCGGCATCCAGGCGTTGCGGAACTTCGCCGACGTCGACGAGTTCCGCTCGATCGTCTACGCCCGCCCCGAGCACATCGCGACGCTGGGCACCTCCACCCCCATCTCCGCGCACGTCACGGTGGACCACGAACTGCGCGGCTGTCCCATCGACAAGGGGCAACTGCTGGAGGTGCTCACTGCGTTGCTGGCCGGGAGAAAGCCGGATCTGCCCGACACGAGCGTGTGCACGGAGTGCAAGCGGCGTGGCCTCACCTGCGTGATGGTCGCGCACGGCACGCCGTGTCTCGGCCCCGTGACACACGCCGGCTGCGGCGCTCTGTGTCCGGCGGTCAACCGGGGCTGTTACGGCTGCTTCGGTCCGATGAACCAGCCCAACGTGCCCGCGCTCGTGCCGTTGCTGCGGCGCAGCGGCATGGGTGACGACGAGCTGCACCTCGTGTTCCGCACCTTCAACGCCAACGCGGAGTGGTCATGACCCATCGCGCGAACCGAACGTTGCAGGTCGCCGGCCTCGCCAGGGTCGAGGGCGAGGGCGCGCTGCACGTGCGCACCGTCGACGGTGAGGTCGACCGCGTCGAGCTGAACATCTACGAACCACCGCGGTTCTTCGAGGCGTTCCTGCGCGGCAGGGACTTCCGCGAACCTCCCGACATCACCGCGCGGATCTGCGGCATCTGCCCGGTGGCCTACCAGATGAGCGCGTGCCTCGCGATCGAGGACGTGTGCGGCGTGCGGGTCGACGGTCAGCTGCGAGCGCTGCGCAGGCTGCTGTACTGCGGTGAGTGGATCTCCAGCCACACCCTGCACATCTACCTGCTGCACGCGCCGGACTTCCTCGGCTTCCCGGACGGCATCGCCATGGCTGGCGCGCACCGGGCGATCGTCGAACGCGGGCTGGCGCTGAAGAAGGCAGGCAACCAGATCATGGACCTGGTCGGCGGGCGGGCGATCCACCCGGTCAACGTCCGCGTCGGCGGGTTCTACCGGGTGCCCACGCCCGAGGAGCTGCGGCCGCTCGCCAAGACGTTGCACCAGGCGCTGTACGACGCGCTGGGCACCCTGGAGTGGGTGGCCGGGTTCGACTTCCCCGACCTCGAGGTGCCGCACGACCTGCTGGCGTTGCGGGACGTCGAGGGCTACCCGCTCGACCGCGGCGAGCCCTGCGTCAGCACCGGACTCGCCTTCCCCGTCGCCGAGTTCGGCCGCCACGTCGTCGAACACCAGGTGGCGCACTCGACGGCACTGCACGCGCGGCTGGACGACCGGATGTTCCTCGTCGGCCCTCTCGCCAGGTACAGCCTCAACTCCGACCGCCTCTCCCCCGTCGCACGGGAGGCCGCCGAGGCCGCGGGCCTCGGTCCGGTGTGCCGCAACCCGTTCCGCAGCATCGTCGTGCGGGCCGTCGAGGTCGTGTACGCGGTCGAGGAAGCTCTGCGGATCATCGAGTCGTACGAGCGCCCGGACTCGCCCGCGGTCGAGGTGAACCCGCGTGCCGGCGTCGGGCACGGCATCACGGAGGCACCGCGCGGCCTGCTGTACCACCGGTACGAGCTCGATCAGGCGGGCCGGATCCTCAGCGCCGACATCGTGCCGCCCACGTCCCAGAACCAGTCCGCGATCGAGGCGGACGTGACCGAGGTGGTCCGCTCTCACCAGCACCTCGACGACCACGCGCTGCAGTCGTTGTGCGAACAGACGATCCGCAACTACGACCCGTGCATCTCCTGCTCCGCGCACTTCCTCGACTTCACCAGGGAGCGAACGTGAGCCTGGTGGTGATCGGGGTGGGCAACGAGTTCCGCCGCGACGACGGTGTGGGTCCTGCCGTGGCTCGCGCGCTGGCCGCGGCCGGGATCCCGGCGGAGATCAGCGACGGCGACCCGGTCCGGCTGATGGAGGCGTGGGACGGCGCCGAGGTCGTCGTGATCGTCGACGCCGTCCGCTGCACACCGTCGGTCCCCGGCCGCTGGCACCGCACCACCCTGCCGCACACCATTCCTGCCGCGAGCTCCCACGGCTTCGGCGTTCCCGAAGCCGTGGAGCTCGCGGAGGCCCTGGACCGCAGGCCGGAGCATTTGGTGATCTACGCGGTGGAAGTGGCGGACGTCGGTTTCGGAACGTCGCTGAGCCCTGCCGTGGAAGCCGCGGTGGTTCCGCTGACCGCGGCGGTGCTGGCCGAGGTGACAACCGAATTCCCAGTGCCAGGTCATTGATTTCCCGACATTGCCCGAGGCCGGGACAGATGTGTCCCACAACTCCCAGACTTGTCCGTTTGCGCTGGTCAAGGCAGCCACAAATGGGAGTTCCACGGTCGTTGCCAGAACGTTAGTATCCGGCCGACGCGTTTCCGTCCGCCGCCTGTGACACGCGTCGGATCAGTCGTCACCCGACTGAAACTCACGCCCGATCGACCGAGAGAGTGTGATCACGCTGAGGACCTCGGCGCACCCCGCCTTCCTCCACCAGGGCTGCATCTACGGCAGCGACGCGGAGTTTCTCGCGATGGCAGTCCCCTTCGTCCTGGGTGGACTGCGCAGCGACGAACCCGTGCTGGTGGCCACGACTCCGGCGAACCTGGAGCTCCTGCACGCCGAGATCGGGCAGGAGGCCGAGGTCGACTACGTGGAGCGGGAGCACCTCGGGCTGAGACCACCACAGCGGGCCACGGCCATCCACCGCTACTGGAGCCGCCACCACTCCCCGACCGCGTCCCGCGCGGTGCGCGTGCTGTCCGAGCCGGAGTGGACCGACAGGTCCGCCCGCGAGGTGTCGGCGTGGCAGCGCATGGAGGCGGCGCTCAACGTCGTGCTGGCCGACACCCAGATCTGGATGATCTGCCCTTACGACACGAGAACGATCAGCCCGCGCATCGTCGACGACGCCCGCCGGACCCATCCCGAATGCGTGGTGGGACATCGGGTCGAGCCCTCCTCACTGTTCGTGCGACCGGAGGAGTTCGCGCGGTCGCACGTGGAACCGATGCCGCCGGTGACCGCGGAGGGGCTCTTCCGGTTCGAGGGTGACCTGACCGCCGTGCGCCGGTACGCGCTCCGGGCAGCCGCCGGCCTGCTGGCGAACGACGACGCCGCCGCAGGCATGTTCTGCATCGCCGTGGGTGAGGCTGTCGAGTACCTCGACAGCCAGGGGGTCGAGCGGGCCGCGGTGTGGCTGCGGCCCGCCGCGGGCCGCATCGTGTGCACGCTGCACAGCGACGAGCCGCTCGCCTGCGTGCCGCCCTTCCTCGGCTACCGGCCGCCCGACGTGGTGCGCGAGCCGGGTGACGGCCTGTGGCTCACCAACCAGATCTGCGAGTGGCTCGACGTGACCTCGGACGCGTCCGGCTGCACCATCGAGCTCGCCATGCCCGGTGACTCGGGCGGCGAGATGAAGCGCGCCGAGAGGCAGCGGCTCGCGTTCGGCGCCTGAGCGGTCACGGAACCCAGCAGCGGACGAGGTCTGTCCACACCTCGAACCCGGTGCCCCCGGTGGCGGACAACCGGATCAGCCCCGCACGCGGGTTGACCCGGTCCAAGTGCCCGGCGAAGGCGTCCAGGTCGAAGTCCAGGTGCGGCAACAGATCTGTCTTGTTGAGCACGACCACGTCCGCCGCGGCGAACATGTGCGGGTACTTCAGCGGTTTGTCCTCGCCCTCGGTGACCGACGCGACCACCACGCGGTGCCGCTCGCCCAGGTCGAACAGCGCCGGGCACACCAGGTTGCCGACGTTCTCGACGAAGACCACCGAGTGCGCCGGTGGTGCCAGGTCGTCCAGTGCGGCGGCCACCGCGCCCGCGTCGAGGTGGCAGCCCGCGCCGGTGTTCACCTGGACCGCCCGGCACCCGGTCGCGCGGATCCGTTCGGCGTCGAAGGCAGTCTCCTGGTCGCCTTCGACCACCGACACGACCGGATTCCCGCCGAGGTCGCGGATCGTGCGCTCCAGCAGGGTCGTCTTGCCGGAGCCCGGTGAGCTCATCAGGTTCACCGCGAGGACGTCCCGCCGCGCGAGCCACTCCCGGTTGCGGTGGGCGAGGTCGTCGTTGCGGGCCAGCACCCGTTGCTCCAACGGGATGGTCACCGAGTTCGCGGAGCAGCCGCAGGTTCCGCACACGGAACGCTCACCTCCACCGATCTGATGCGCAGTTCGTTGCCGGACAGGACTTCCGCGTACGCGCTGCCGCACGCGGGACACAGGACGATCAGGGAGTCGGCCTCGTACTCGCCCGCGCAGTCGCGGCACAGGACGCGGCCGGGCGGTTCCGCGATCTCGAGCCGCGCACCTGCCACCGTCGTGCCCTCGGCCACCAGGTCGAAGCAGAACCGGACCGCGTCGGCGACCACGCCGGAGAGCTTGCCGATCTCCAGCCGCACCACGGTGACCCTGCGGTCCCCCAGGCGTTCGGCGATCGTCGCGACGACCTCCTGGGTGATCGACACCTCGTGCATTCAGCAGATCCTCGGCAGCGGGTCGCCTACCAGCACGTCGCAGATCCTGGTGCCGCCGAACCCGGTCCGCAGCAGCACCAGGCCTGGCGGATCGGCGGCGACGCGTCCGATCACCGCCGCGCCCGCACCGAGTGGATGGCCCCGCAGCGCGGCGAGAGCGCGATCCGTCTCGGCCCCGTCCACGACGGCGACGAACCGGCCCTCACAGGCGACGTACAACGGGTCGATGCCCAGCAGCTCGGCCGCTCCCCGCACCTCCGGCCGGACGGGAACCGCGTCCTCGTCCACGACCACCGCGACCTCCGCCGCCCTGGCGATCTCGTTCAGCACGGTCGCGACACCGCCGCGCGTGGCGTCGCGCATCATCCGCACACCGGGACTGGCCGTCAGCAACGCGTCCACGACGCCGTGCAGCGGCGCGGTGTCGGAGACCAGACCTTCCGCCTCGATGCCGAGATCGCCGCGCGCCAGCATGATCGTGACGCCGTGGTCGCCGATCGGCCCGGACACGATCACCGCGTCACCCGGCCGCACACCGGACGTGCCCAGGCGCCAGGGGTGCTCGACCACCCCCACCCCGGCGGTGTTGATGTAGCAGCCGTCGCCCTTGCCGCGCTCGACGACCTTCGTGTCGCCGGCGACGACGAGCACACCGGCGGCCTCGGCGGCGGCCGCCATCGAGGCGGCGATCCGTTCGAGGTCGGCGACCGGCAGGCCTTCCTCCAGGATGAAACCCGCCGTCAGGTAGAGCGGCCGGGCACCGGAGACGGCGAGGTCGTTCACCGTGCCGTTCACCGCCAGGTCGCCGATGTCACCGCCGGGGAAGAACAACGGGGTGACCACGAACGAGTCGGTGCTCAGCGCCAGCCGGGAGCACCCGATCTCCAGCTCGGCCGCGTCGGTCAGCGGTTCGAGCCTCGGGTTGCGGAACTCCTCCAGGAAGACGGCGTCGATCAGCGTGCTCGTCGCCTTGCCGCCCGCGCCGTGGGCAAGGGTGATCCGTTCCTCCTTGACCCCGGCCCGGCGTCTGCGGGCCCGCTCGATGCGGTCCAGCACCTGTTGTTCCCTGTCGTTCATCGCACGCTCGCTTCCCGCACGCGGGCTCGGGTGAACCGGCCGAAGTTGTAGTAGGCGGCGCAGGCACCCTCCGGCGACACCATGCACGTGCCGATCGGGGTCTCCGGGGTGCAGGCGGTGCCGAACACCTTGCACTCCCACGGTTTCAGCACACCTTTGAGCACCTCACCGCACTGGCAGGACTTCGGGTCCGCCACCCGCACACCGGGCAGGTCGAACAACCGCTCCGCGTCGAAGCGGGCGTACTCCTCGCGCAGCCGCAGGGCGGAGTGCGAGATGAACCCGAGCCCGCGCCACTCGAAGTACGGCCGCAGCTCCATCACCTCGGTGATCACCTCGAGCGCCGTCGGGTTCCCCTGCCACGGAACGACTCTGGCGTACTGGTTCTCGACCTCGGCGCGCCGGTCGCGCACCTGGAGCATCAGCTGGTAGATCGACTGCAGCACGTCCAACGGCTCGAAGCCCGCCACCACGAGCGGCTTCCCGTAGTCCCGCACGATGAACCGGTACGGCTCGCAACCGATCACCGTGGACACGTGTCCCGGCCCCAGGAAACCGTCCAGCCGCTGGTCCGGCGAGTCCAGGATCGCCTTGATCGCCGGGAGGATCGTGACGTGGTTGCAGAAGACCGAGAAGTTCTCCAGCCCCTCCTTCGCCGCCCTCAGCACGGTCATCGCCGTGGACGGGGCGGTGGTCTCGAACCCGATCGCCATGAACACGACCCGCACGTCCGGCCGTTCCCGCGCGATCTTCAGCGCGTCCAGCGGCGAGTAGACCATCCGGATGTTCGTGCCCTCGGCGTTGGAGTCGAAGAAGTTCCCGCCGCTGCCGGGAACCCGCATCATGTCGCCGAACGACGTCATCAGCACACCGGGCCGACGCGCGATGTGGATGGCGTCGTCCACGCGTCCCATCGGGATCACGCAGACGGGACAGCCGGGACCGTGCACCAGCGTGATGTTCTCCGGCAGGTAGTCCTCGATGCCGTGCTTGTAGATGGTGTGCGTGTGGCCGCCGCAGACCTCCATGAACTTGTACTCGCGGCCCGGCTCGCACAGGCGGGCGATCTCCGCCGCCAGCGCCCTGGCCTTGTCCGCGTCGCGATATTCGTCGACGAACCGCATGTCGCACCTTCCCAGCACCTGGTCAGAAGTTCACTCCGCGACGCGACTCTGTCCGGCCCGGCCTGGCCGCACTTCGTCGATGAAGGTTCCCTTCATCGACCACCACCGGGCGCATTTCCGGACCTTGATCGAATCGCGCGGTTCCTCGCTCGCCGAACCAGGACTTCTGGCCACGTCGCACCTCTAGTCGATTCGGGAGTCCCGCAGCGCGTCCATCTCGTCCTGGTACGCCTTGCCGAGGGTCTCCAGGAACTCGAGCGCCGACCGGGCCTCCTCCTCGTCGATCTTCGACATCGCGAAGCCGACGTGGATGAGCACCCAGTCACCGCAGCGGACGCCCTCGTCGGCGAGCAGCCCGATGTTGATCGTGCGCCGGACGCCGCTGACGTCCACCTTCGCGAGGTCCGGGTGGTCTTCCTGGATCTCGACGACCTCTCCCGGTATGCCCAGGCACATCTGGTCACCTGCCGTGGTTCGTGACGAGGTCGACCACCGCGCCGGCCGCGGTGCCGACGGCCCGCTCGACCGCCGGGCTCAGCCCCATCCGGTGGTCGAGCACCTCGGGTTCGCAGCCGACCAGCAGCACCCTGCGCGGCTCGTTGCCGAGCCACGCCACCAGGTTCAGCACCACGTCCGGTTGCATCCCGTGCGCGTCCAGGCAGGGCTTTCCGCGGACTGACGTGTCGAGCTCGACCACGTGCACGGTGCCTGCCTCGTCTCCGCGTTCGGTGGCGTCCACCAGGATCGTCAGCTCGTGGTCGGCACCGGCCAGGTCGTAGGCGAGGTGCAGCCCGCGCACGCCGTAGTCGGTGACCCGCACCCAGTCAGGCAGCGGCACACCGGCCAGACGCCTGACCACCTCGACACCGAAGCCGTCGTCGCCGAGGAACACGTTGCCGATCCCGGCCACCAGCACCCGCTCGGTCACAGCGGTTCCACCTCCTCCGGGGCGAAGTAGCGGTAGAGGCCGCACTCGGCCAGCAGGTCGGCGGCCTCGTCGTCGTCGAGTGTCACGGCCAGGTGCCAGGCGCCGTCCACATCGGACAGGACCCGGCGGACCTCGGCGACGCGGCCGGTGAGGAACATGTCCTGGGCGTCGGCGGCGCGGGACGGGCGCAGGCGGACCTTGGAGCCCTTGCCGACCTTGGTTCCGCCGACGAGCACGTGGTCGGGGACCGAGCTGCCGGGGCCTTCGCTGTCACAGTCCGCGGTCGGGTTTGCCGGCTCGACGAGCGACGAGGGCACAGCGCCCGCCTCCGGCACCGCCCCTTCCGGAAGCTCCGCCGCGGACGACGGCGCCCCCACACCCGGATCCTCCCGGCGCAGAGTGCCGTGCAACGCCTCCAGCGACGACGCGGGCAACCCCTCCACCCGGTCCAGCAGCTCGGCCGCTCGCGCGTCCGTCGCCCGCACCTGCCGCTTCTCCTCGTCGGTCAGCGTCATCGTGCGCAGGGTCAGCAGCTCGTCGATCTCCGTGCCGTCGAACAGGTCGCCGTGGCTCTGCGCGGCGATCTGCGGGTGGTCGTAGAGGATGATCGGCGCGCACAGCACGGTGTCGGTGCGGCCCGGACCGCCCATCAGCACCGGCCAGGTGCGCTCGTTGTGGCAGTCCGCCACCGCCTGCGCCGCCCACTCCGGTGGGTCGAAGAGCGAGATGAACGACCCGTCGGACACCGAGAGCAGCGTGTGCGCGGCGATCAACGCGTGGTGCACGGCGGCGCCGCGGTCCGCGTCCGGCTGCGACCACGGGGAGGTGTTCACGACGTCCAGCCGCAGCCGCACCAGGCCTGGCGGCACGACGTCCGCGTGCACGGTCAGCGAGCCCGAGAGCGTGGATCGGCGGCGCACCAGCCGGATTCCGCCGGCGATCGGCTCGGCGTCCTGGCCACCGGCGATCTCGAACGGGAAGCAACCAGCGCTGCCGAGCGGCAGCTCCACGTCGACCTCGCGCTCCACCGCCTCGTCCCAGGTCGTGTACTCGCGTCCCGCCACCACCGCCGACGGCACCGGCCGGTCGTCGACCTCCACGACACGGGCCTGCAGTTGCAGGAACCTCAGGCGAATCTGCAACACGGCGTCCTGGCCGGGTATCACGAGCAGCTCGGCGTGTGAGTCCGGGTGCTCGCCGCCGGTGGTGAACGACGGGGGCATCAGCACGCCCCACTGCCACCGCAGCCGGTTCTTCGGCGCGGACGCACGGTACGGGTAGAGCAGGTAGCCCTCGTACAGCACGGCGTCCGCGATCGCCTTCGCCAGGTCTCTCACAGCAGCTCCAGGGTGAGCTCCCACAGCACGTGGTAGAGCGTCGTCTGCGTCTCCTGGATCCGGTGCACCGACGACGAAGGCACGACGAAGAGGTGGTCGATGTCGCGCGAAGCCGCCATCGCGCCGCCGTCACCACCCGCGAACCCGATGGTCAGCAGGCCGCGCCGGCGGGCCTCGGCGAAGGCGGGGCCCAGGTTGGCGGAGCTGCCGCTGGTCGACAGGCCGACCGCGATGTCGCCGGTGCGGCCGAACGTCGCGATCTGCCGGGAGAACACCACGTCGAACCCGACGTCGTTGGACAACGCGGTGATCACGGCGATGTCGTTGGTCAGCCCGATCGCGGGCAGCGGGTGCGTCGCGCTCACGAACAGGCTCGCGAGGTCCTGGGCGTCCGTCGAGCTGCCGCCGTTGCCGAACGCGAGCAGCCTGCCACCGCGGGCGAACCGCTCCGCCATCGCCTCGGCGCAGTCCGCGAGCCGAGCGGAGTCCGCGTCGAACACCCTTTCCCGCAGGGCGATCGCGTCCCTGATCTTCTCCCTGGTGGACTCGGCCACCTGAGCGAGGGTGTCCACTTCGGACCGCCGGGCGGACAGGAACGGGTACAGCTCCTCCGTCATCGGGACACCACCGCGATCGCCTCACCGGCGTGCAGCAGCACCACGTCGCCGACCTGTGCGGGCACCAATGCGACGCTCACCTCCTGGAAACAGCCGTTCTCCGCCCAGACCACCGCCATGTCCTCGTCGAGCAACCGCACCACCGTGCCCGGTGCGGCGAGGTCCGCGCACGTGATGCAGACGTCCTCGCGGCACACAGGTCTCTCGTCGTTCACACCGCACCTTCCAGGAACACGTGCGTCAGCTCCCACAGCAGGTGGTAGGCGGTCACGTGGATCTCCTTGACCACCAACGGATCCGTCGACGCGGTCGCCAGCACGTGGTCGGCCTCCAGCCGGCCTCCGCCTCCACCGGCCAGCGCGACGGTCAGCAGGCCGCGCTCGCGTGCCACCGCCAGCCCGCGCCGGACGTTCTCGCACTCGCCGTCCACGGACAGGCCCAGTGCGATGTCGGAGGATTCACCGAGGCAGCGGATCTGGTGCGCGAAGGTTTCGGCGAACCCCTCACGCACGGCCACGCCGGTGAGCGTGGCGACGTCAGAGGTGAGGGAAACGGCGGGCAGCGCGCGTTTGCCCACGATCACCGGGTGCACGAACTCCACGGCGACGTGCTGGGCGTCGGTGCTCGGGCCGCCGTTGCCGAAGACGACGAGCTTGCCGCCCGCCCGGAACCGCTCGGCCATCCGCTGGCAGATGCGCGCGATCTCCTCGGCGTGCCCGGCGAGATCTTCCAATGGGACCGCGCGCCGCCGTGACAATTCGTAGAAGCGGTCGGAACGGTCAGTAGCCGGAGCTTTTGCCACGTGCTCTTCTTCACCTCGAAACAGATTTTCCGCAATCCAGGCCGGTTGTTTACTTCACGTCCGGCACCACGCGCAAGGGCGGCGATTCCTGGCGACGGAGAAAACTCACCGGTCTGGCCGAATCGAATTCGGCGGTCAGCGAAACGGCATGTCGCCGAACTGGTCCTGAACGCGCCGCAGCTCGCGCAGGCGGGGCTCGGTCTCGCCGCCGGCCCAGCGGCTCACGGTCTTCACCGAGACGCCGAGCTGCCTCGCCGCGGCCTCCCGCGTGAGCCCCTCGCGGCGCAGCACCTCCGTGATCCACTCGGCGAAGCTGGACGGCAGTGCGACCGGATCCTGCGAAACGGACACTTCTGACCTGGCCGAAGTCGACTCCTCCGGGTGACGGCCAACCGGGTGAAGGAGCTCGGCCGACCCCGGCAGCACGTCGAACTCGACCTTGTCGGGGTAGGTCCGGCAGGAAACCTGGAGCTTCCCCGCCGGTCCCGCGGCGGCCAGCAGGACGCCCATGATCGTCCGGTTCAGCTCACGGGCGTCGTCGTCGGGCAGCGGCACGTCCGCCATGCAGCCGCGGATGAACCCCTGTATTTCCGGAACGGCGGAGGGCCGCGCGGCGAACACCCTCGTGAGCACCACGACGGGAAAGATCTCGATCGACTCAGGCACGCAAACCGCCCTTCAGCGACCGCAATGCTAACGCCGCGACAGCATTGTCCGGTGCACCGACAGTTCAGTCTTGCGACAGGAACGAGGAAAGGTCTAGCGTTGCGGCTCCCCGACCGCCCCGAAGCACGAAAAATCAACCTTCGCGCGTTCCGGGCACTATTTCACCAGGAGGTGTCCGGCGATGACCAGGGCCGAGCAACCGCCCGGCACCCCGGCACAGGCCCAGGTCGAACCCGAACCCGTGGTGCACGTCCTCTGGATGAACGGCGGCCTCGGCTGCGACGGAGACTCGGTCGCCCTCACCGCCGCCACGCAGCCCAGCATCGAGGAGATCGTCCTCGGCGGCCTGCCAGGACTCCCCCGCGTCGCCATGCACTGGCCGCTGCTCGACTTCGAGTGCGGCCCGAGCGGCGGAGCGGACAGCTTCATCGAGTGGTGGCACCGGGCCGATCGCGGTGAGCTCGAGCCCTTCGTGCTGGTCGTCGAGGGATCGGTGCCGGACGAGCGGAACAAGGAAACCGGGTTCTGGTGCGGCTTCGGCACCGATCCCGCGACCGGCCAGCCCATCACCACCACCGAGTGGCTGGACCGGCTGGCGCCCAAGGCGACCGCGGTCCTCGCCGTCGGCACGTGCGCGGGCTACGGCGGCATCCACGCCATGGCGGGCAACCCGACCGGGGCGATGGGCGTGCCCGATTACCTCGGCTGGGACTGGAAGTCCAAGGACGGCATCCCGATCGTGGTCGTGCCGGGCTGTCCGGTGCAGCCGGACAACCTCTCCGAGACCATCCTGCACCTGCTCTACCAGGTCGCGGGCAACGCGCCGATGATCGGCCTCGACGAGGCGCTGCGACCCAGGTGGCTGTTCGAGACCACCGTGCACGAGGGCTGCGACCGGGCCGGCTACTACGAGCAGGACGACTTCGCCCAGCGGCCCGGCTCGCCGAAGTGCCTCGTGAAGCTCGGGTGCTGGGGTCAGGTGGTCCGGTGCAACGTGCCCAAGCGCGGCTGGATCAACGGCATCGGCGGTTGTCCCAACGTGGGCGGCATCTGCATCGCCTGCACCATGCCCGGTTTCCCCGACAAGTTCATGCCGTTCATGGAGCACCCGCTCGGCGGCACCACCCCCGCGCCGGCCAGAACCCTGACCGGCACCGCCATCCGCGTCCTGCGGGACGTCAGAACGAAGGCAGTGAACCCGGTACCGCGATGACCGCCAAGAACCACGATCTCGTCGAGATGACCTGGGACCCGATCACCAGGATCGTCGGAAGTCTCGGCATCCACACCAGGATCGACTGGGCAGCGCGGCGGGTGGTCGAGTGCTACAGCACCTCCTCGATCTTCCGCGGCTACAGCGTCTTCATGAAGGGCAAGGATCCTCGCGACGCGCACTTCATCACCAGCCGCATCTGCGGCATCTGCGGGGACAACCACGCGACGTGTTCGGTCTACGCGCAGAACATGGCGTACGGTGCCAAGCCGCCCCACCTCGCGGAGTGGATCATCAACCTGGGCGAGTCCGCCGAGTACCTCTTCGACCACAACATCTTCCAGGAGAACCTGGTCGGTGTGGACTACTGCGAGAAGATGGTCCGCGAGACCAACCCCGGGGTGCTCGACCTGGCGAACCGCACCGAGGCGCCGCACGCCGGTGTGCACGGCTACCGCACCATCGGCGACATCATGCGCTCGCTCAACCCGCTCGAGGGCGAGTTCTACCGCGAGGCGCTGCAGATCTCCCGGCAGGCCAGGGAGATGTTCTGCCTGATGGAGGGCAGGCACGTGCATCCGTCCACTCTGTACCCCGGCGGGGTCGGCACGGTGGCCACGCTGCAGCTGTTCACCGACTACCTCACCCGGCTGATGCGGTACGTGGAGTTCATGAAGAAGGTCGTGCCGATGCACGACGACCTGTTCGACTTCGTCTACACCGCCCTGCCCGGCTACGAGGAGGTCGGCAGGCGGCGGGTCCTGCTCGCCTGCTGGGGTGGTCTCAACGACCCGGAGCACTGCGACTTCACCTACCGCAACATGGCCTCGTGGGGCCGGAAGATGTTCATCACGCCGGGAATCGTCGTCGACGGGAAGCTCGTCACGACCGACCTCGTGGACATCAACCTCGGCATGCGGATCCTGCTCGGCTCGTCGTTCTACGACGACTGGGAGGGCATGGACAAGTTCGTGACGCACGACGAACTCGGCAACCCGGTCGACGCGCGGCACCCGTGGAACCAGCACACGATTCCCAGGCCCGGCAAGCGGGACTTCGGCGACAGGTACTCGTGGACGATGTCGCCGCGGTGGTTCGACGGCGAACGGCACCTCCCGCTCGACACCGGTGGCGGACCGCTCGCGAGGCTGTGGACGACCGCGCTCGCCGGCCTCGTGCGCACCGACCACGTCGAGGCGACCGGCCACAGCGTGCGCATCACGTTGCCGCGCACCATGACCCGGCCTGAGGCGACGTTCGAGTGGCGGATCCCCCGCTGGAGCAACGCCATCGAGCGCAACCGCGCTCGCACCTACTTCCAGGCCTACATCGCGGCACTGGCGCTGCACTTCTGCGACCGCGCGCTGGCCGAGGTCCGCGGCGGGCGCACGGACACCTGGTCGGAGTTCACGGTGCCCGACGACGCGTTCAGCTGCGGGTTCACCGAGGCGGTGCGCGGCGGGCTCTCCCACCACATGGTGATCCGCGACGGCCGGATCGCGAACTACCAGCCGTATCCGCCGACACCGTGGAACGCGAGCGTGCGGGACAGCTTCGGCACACCCGGACCGTTCGAGGACGCGGTGCAGAACACCCCGATCTTCGAGGAGAACACCAGGGAGAACTTCAAGGGCATCGACATCATGCGGGCGGTGCGCAGCTTCGACCCGTGCATGCCCTGCGGCGTCCACATGTCCATCGGCGCCGGGACGACGCTGACCAAGATCCACACGCCGCACGCGTTCGGTGGTGCGCCGTGACGGACGACGTGGAGAGCGCGGGCGACGAGGTCGAGAAGCTGCTCGCCGCCCTGCGCTCGGGTGAGGACCGGGAAGTCGCGGAAGACCTCGTGCGGGTGCTGATGGACCTGTACGGCGACGGCCTCGCGCGCATCGTCGCGGTGCTGCGCGAGCACGACGCGTCGTTGCTCAGGACGATCGCCGCGGACGATCTCGTGGCGAGCCTGCTCGTGCTGCACGACCTGCACCCGGACGACCCGGACAGCCGGATCCGCCGCGCGCTCGTTCCGTTCGACACGGTCGAGTACCTCGGCATCGACGACAGCGGGGTCGTGCGGTTGCGACTGCGTGGTGGTTGTCGTTCCACCGCACAGGCGGCCCTGGCCGAAAGGGCGGTGCTCGACGCCGCGCCCGAGGTCGTCTCGGTCGCGATCACCACCGCCGGCCCGCTCCTGCAGATCGGGATGGAGCCGCCGCCGGGGTGGAGCGTGGCGTCGTGAGCCCTCACCGCCTGCGCCGTTTCACCGGCACACCGCACTTCCTGCGCGAACAGCGCGCCGCACGGATGGAACAACTGGAGCGGTGCGAGCTGTGCGGCACCCCGGTCGCCTCGCGGCACGGGCACGTGGTCGACGTCCAGCGCCGCGCGCTCATGTGCTCCTGCCGCGCGTGTTTCCTCTTGTTCACCAGGCACAAGGACCACCGGACGCGCTATCGCGCCGTGCCCGAACGCTACCTGCGGGACCCGGAACACCCGGTGACCCCTGCGCAGTGGGAGGTGCTGGACATCCCGGTGGGCACCGCGTTCCTGCTCCGCACGAGCACCGGCGTCACCGTGTTCCACCCCAGTCCCGCGGGTGCCACCGAACGCCCGCTCGACACCGGCGTGTGGAACCGGCTGGCCGTGGCGCACCCGCTGCTGACGATGGCCGAGCCGGACGTGGAGGCGATCCTGTTCCGCCGCACCGAGAAGGGCGCCGAGTGCTTCCTGGTGCCGGTCGACGTGTGCTACCGGCTGGTCGGCACGATCCGGCTGTACTGGACCGGCCTCGACGGCGGCGAACAGCTGCACGAGCACATCGAGGCGCTGTTCGCGGAGATCAGGGACAAGGCACGACCATGAACTCACTGCACTTCGAATGCGTTGACGCACAGGCCAACCCGTACGCCGCCGTGCCCGCCATCACGCTGCGCCTGCGGATCAGCCAGGGCGGCGACGAACCGGTCGACGCCGTGGCGTTGCGCTGCCAGATCCGCATCGAGCCGCACCGCAGGCGCTACTCCGCGGACGAGGCCCGGCGCCTGGTCGACCTGTTCGGCGACACCGGCCGGTGGGCGCGCACGCTCAAGCCGGTGTCGTTGGCGACGGTGCCGGCGATGGTGCCGGGCTTCACCGGCAGCACTGTCGTCGATCTCGACGTGCCGTGCACCTACGACCTCGAGGTCGCGTCCACGAAGTACTTCAACGCACTGGACCAGGGCTCGATCCCGCTGCTGTTGTTGTTCAGCGGCACGGTGTTCGGCCGTCACGACGGCAGGCTGCGCGTCCGGCAGGTGCCGTGGAGCAACGAGGAGTCGTTCGCACTCCCGGTGGACGTGTGGCGCAGAACCGTCGACTTCCACTTCCCCGGCAGCGCGTGGCTGCGGCTGCGTCAGGACACGATGGACGAGCTTCAGCGCTTCCGGTCCGAGCACGCGTTCACGACCTGGGACGACACCGTGGCCGCATTGCTCGCCCAGGAGCGGGCGCAGGACCGGTGAGCGCTCGCGTCGGCAGGAAGCTCCGCGTCGCCGGTGTCGTGCAGGGCGTCGGGTTCCGCCCGTTCGTGCACCGGCTGGCCTCCCGGCTGCGGCTGAGCGGGCAGGTCGGCAACGACGTCGAAGGCGTGTTCATCGAGATCGAGGGCACGCAGGAGAACGTGGCGGAGTTCCTGACCGCCCTGTGCAGGGACGCTCCCCCGCGGGCCCGGATCGACCGCGTGCAGGTGTCCGAACGCCCCGCCCGCGGCACGACGGGCTTCCGGATCAGCACCAGCCGGGCGGGCACGCGGCCGGCCGCGCTCGTGCCCGCGGACGTCGGCACGTGCGCGGACTGCCTGCGCGAGCTGTTCGACCCGGCCGACCGCCGCTACCGGTACCCGTTCGTCAACTGCGCCCACTGCGGCCCGCGGTACACCATCGTGCGCGCCGTGCCGTACGACCGGGCGCGGACGACCATGGCGCGCTTCCCGATGTGCGCGGCCTGCCGGGCGGAGTACACCGACGCGACGAACCGGCGCTTCCACGCCGAACCGACCTGCTGCTCCGGCTGCGGTCCGCGTCTCGTGCTCGGTGACAGCCCGGATCCACTCGGTGAGGCCGTCGCACGGCTCGCCGAGGGACAGGTGCTGGCGGTCAAGGGACTCGGCGGCTTCCACCTCGCCGTGCTCGCCGCGCATCCCGCGGCCGCGGCCGTGCTGCGCGCCCGCAAACGCCGCCCGGACAAGCCGTTCGCGGTGATGGTCGCCGATCTGCGCCAGGCCGCCGAGCTGTGCGAGGTCGACGACGCCGAGGCTCTCAGCGATCCGCGCGGCCCGATCGTGCTGCTGCCCCGCCGGGCAGGCGCACCGGTGTCCGAGGCGGTCGCTCCCGGGACGAACGAACTGGGTCTGCTGCTGCCGTACACGCCGTTGCACCACCTGCTGTTGCGCGAGCTGGATGAACCGATCGTGCTCACCAGTGGGAACGTCTCGGACGAACCGATCGCCCACCGTCACGCGCGTTCGCTCGGCGAGGTGGCCGACGCCGTGCTGACCCACGACCGCCCGATCCGTTCTCCCGCCGACGACTCGGTGGTGCGTGGAGGCCGTGTGCTGCGTCGTGCCAGGGGGTTCGCGCCCGAACCCGTCAGCCTGCCCGTGCGCACTCCGCGGCCGATTCTCGCCTGTGGCGCGGAGCTGAAGAACACGTTCTGCCTCGTGCGGGACGAGCGCGCGTTCCTGTCGCCCCACCTCGGAGACCTGAGCGACCACGCGACGTTCACCCGCTTCGCCACGACCGTCGAGCACTTCGGGCGGCTGTTCGGCATCACGCCGCGGGTCGTGGCTCACGACCTGCACCCCGACTACCGCTCCACGAGGTACGCCACCGACCTCGCCGGCGTCGACCTGGTGGGCGTGCAGCACCACCACGCGCACGCCGCGTCCTGCCTGGCCGAGAACGGCGAGAAGGGGCCGGTCATCGCGGTCGTGTTCGACGGCACGGGTTACGGGCCGGACGGCACGATCTGGGGCGGGGAGTTCCTGGTCGCCGATCTCGCCGGCTATCGGCGCATCGGGCACCTGAAACCGGTGCCGATGCCCGGTGGCGCGACCGCGATCAGACAGCCTTGGCGGATGGCCGCGGCGTACCTCCCCGAGGTGCGGCTTCCGGTGGCGCGGCGCAACGAGTCGCGCTGGGGACCCGTGGTCGCAATGGCGCGCAACGGGGTGAACGCACCGCTCACGTCCAGCGCGGGCAGGTTGTTCGACGCCGCGGCCGCTCTGCTGGACGTGCGGGACGTGATCACCTACGAGGGTCAGGCCGCCGTCGAGCTGGAGCAGCGCGCGGATCCGTCCACTTCGGACGGCTATCGGGCCGGGACCGAAGGCCTGGTCGTGTGCGGCGAAGATCTGCTGCGAGCCCTCGTCGCCGACCTGTGCGCGGGCGTCGATCCGGGCGTGGTCGCCGCCCGGTTCCACAACGGCGTCGCCGACGCGATCGTGGCCTGTTGCACAGCGGCGCGGGAGGAGACCGGACTGACCTCGGTCGCGTTGTCCGGCGGGGTGTTCCAGAACGCCCTGCTGTTGCGCCGCACCGTCGACGGTCTGCGGCGTTCGGGGTTCCGGGTGCTGACGCACCGCCGGGTGCCCCCGAACGACGGCGGCATCAGCCTGGGGCAGGCCGCCGTCGCCGCGGCTCTCGTCAGTTGTGCATCCTGAGCAGCCGGCCGTGCAGCTGGTCGTGCACGGCGTCCACCGCCTCCTCGTACGTGGGCGCCTCCGCCTTCGCGACGACCGGCGTGCCGTTGACGTCGAGGTTCGCGTGCACGGTGATCGTGCGCGGCCCGCTCGTGGTGAGCCGGACGTGGGCGAACTCGGTCGGCTTCGGCGCGTAGCGCGCCAGGGGGCTGATCTTGTCGTGGGCGTACTGCCTGGCCTTCGCCGCGATCCGGCCGTCCAGCTCGACCACGACGTTGCCGATCTCCGTCGCGCCTGCGTGCTTCATGTTGAACCTCCATGCGAAGTGACACCCGCACTTTCGCCCGTGTCGATCTCTACTCGACAGGTCCGAAAGAGCCGGGTTCGGCGGGACCTGGGTCCCTGCCGGTGAAGCTGTTGGTGGTACCTGCGGACACCGTCAGACGACGTCACGCCGGCGCAACCCAGCGAACCCGGTGACGAGTCCTGCCGCGGCGATGGCGAGCAGCCACAACAGCGGTGTCGCGGTGACCGCGGACCCCGGCACCTTCGGCAGGTGCGCCCACGGCGAGAGGTCCATCAGCCACTGGTCGAAGCCGAACATCGGGCCGAGCTCACCGAGCAGCAGGAACACCGCGAGCGCGGACCAGCCGACCACCACCAGCCGCGGCGCGAGGCCGTACGCGGCCACCGCGATGCCGACGAGCACCCACGCGGCGGGGATCTGCACGAGCGCACCGGCCAGCACCTCGCCCACCACGGACACATCGCCGGTCTGGGCCGCGTGCACGGTTCCGGCGGCCAGACCCGCGCCGACGAGCAGGACGACCGTGCCCGCCAGGGCGATGACGACGTGGCTCGCCGCCCAGCGCGCTCTCGAGACCGGCGTGGCGAGCAACGACTCGGCACGCAGCTCGGTTTCCTCGCTGTGCAGCCGCATCGCCGTCTGGAGGCCGTACGCCGAGGCGATCACGCCCAGGAACCCGAACATCGCGGCGAAGACGGCGTCGGTCAACGCGTTGTCGCCACCGAGCTTCTTGAACAGCTCCGCGGCCTGCGGGCTGCTGATCATGTCGCCGATGCTGCCCGCGACGCTCCCGACGAGGAGGCCGTAGGCCACGAACCCGACCGTCCACCCCAGCAGCGAACCGCGCTGCAACCGCCAGGCGAGCCCGAAGACACCGCGCAGCGTCCCGGTGGCCGGACCGGCTCGATCGGGCAGCAGACCCGCGTTCAGATCGCGTCGCGCCGCCAGGAGGTGCGCGGTGCCCGCGGCTGCCACCGCGAACCCGACGGTGATCAGCAGCACCCACCACCGGTTGCCCGCGTACGGCCGGAACTGCTGGCCCCATCCCAGCGGCGACAGCCACGACAGCCAACGCGGTCCTGCCACGTCCGCGGTGTCTCCCACCGCTCTCAGCACGAACACGACACCGAGCGCCGCCACCGCGAGACCGGTCGCACCACGGGCCGACCTGGCCACCTGTGCCGTGATCCCGGCGATCGCAGCGAAGGCGAGTCCGACACTCGTCCACGCCAGCCCGAACACGAACGAACCGTCCGCCGGCAGTCCCGCGCCGACCAGGCTGAGCGAGGTCACCAACCCCAGCACGATGTTCGCTCCGGCGGCGACGGCGAGCGCGGCCGCGAGCGGTGCGTGCCTGCCGACCACTCCGGCGCCGAGCAGTTCCCGCCGCCCCGACTCCTCGTCCGAACGCGTGTGCCGCACGACCACGATGATGGAGAACACCGCCAGGATCACCGCTCCGGTCGCCAGCGCCTTCAGCATCGCGAGCGCACCGATCGACGTCGGGTCGTGGATCCGCCCGTACACGGCCACGAGCGCCGGTGTGCCGTTCATGCTGTTGGCCGCCGCGACAACGGATTCGGTGGTGGGGAACATGCCCTTGGTCGCGGCGGCGGAACCGGCCGCGAGCAGCACGAACATGCCCAGCCACGCCGGGAGCAGCACGCGGTCCCTGCGGAGCGCGAGCCGGATCAGCTGCAGTGTGCCGTTCACGCCGTCACCTCGTAGTGCCGCAGGAACAGCTCCTCGAGGGTGGGCGGCTGGCAGACGAGGTTGCGCACGCCGAGTGCGCTCAGCGCCCGCAGGACGTCGTCGAGCTGGTCGGTGTCCGCCTGGCAGTGCAGATGCGTGCCCTCGGCGTGGAACTCGTGCACGCCGGGCAACGCGGCCAGCCCGTTGGGCGGATGCGCGAGGTCGGCGGTGATGGAGGTGCGGGTGAGGTGCCGCAGTTCCTGCAGAGTGCCGGTCTCGACGGTCCTGCCCTGCCGGATGATGCTCACCCTGTCGCAGACCTTCTCGACCTCGGCGAGGATGTGGCTGCTGAGCAGCACGGTCCTGCCCTCCTGGCGCTCCTGCTGCACGCAGTCCTCGAACACGGCCTGCATCAACGGGTCGAGGCCCGCCGTCGGTTCGTCGAGGATCAACAGCTCGGCGCGCGACGCCAGCGCGGCGACCAGCGCCACCTTCTGCCGGTTGCCCGACGAGTAGGCGCGCCCCTTCTTCGTGGGGTCGAGCTCGAACCGGTCGAGCAGCTCGGTGCGCCGGCTCGCGTCGAGCCCGCCGCGCAACCTGCCGAGCAGGTCGATCACCTCGCCGCCGGTGAGGTTCGGCCAGAGCGTCACGTCCCCCGGCACGTACGCCAGGCGCCGGTGCAGGGTCGCGGTGTCGCGCCAGGGATCACCGCCGAGCAACGTGACGCTGCCGGCGTCGGCGCGCAGGAGGCCGAGCAGGATGCGCAGCGTCGTGGTCTTGCCCGCGCCGTTGGGTCCGAGGAACCCGTGCACCTCTCCGGCGCGGACGGTCAGGTCGAGACCGTCGAGTGCGGTCGTCCGGCCGAACGCCTTGCGCAGGCCGGACACGGAGATCACTGCTGTCATGGCTCGACGGTAAGGAGCAGTCGTGGTGCTTCCGAGTGCCTTCGGACACCGCTGAACGAGGACTGGTCCCTGGTGCGGGAGGACCTGAGGCCCTGTCACCGCACCGCGGGCCGGCCCGACGCTGGCAGGAGGAAATCGACCTCCAGGAGCGGTGATGAAGATCGACGAGCTGATCACGCAGACGAAGGACTCCCTCGAGGCGAGGAAGGTCTACGCCGAGCCGTACGAGAAGGACGGGATCACCGTGATCGCCGCCGCCACCCTCTCCGGCGGATCAGGCGGTGGCACCGGCCGGGACGAGAAGGGCCAGGAGGGCGAGGGCGGCGGCTTCGGCCTCAACGCGAAACCGACCGGGGCGTACGTCATCAGTGACGGCAAGGTCCGCTGGGAGCCGGCGGTCGACGTGAACAAGCTGGTCGCCACCGCTGGTGCGGTCGCCATCGCCGCGCTCTTCGTGGCGCTGCGCATCGTCAAGCTGAAGGCGCGGCCGTGATGAAGGCGAAACTGTGGTTGCTTCTCCTGGCTGTCGCGGTGTTCGTCACCGCCTGCGCGGCCGGGCCGAACGTGGCGTCCCACGTGGACGGTGTGCAGCTGGCCGGGTTCTGGAAGGGCCTGTGGCACGGGTTCATCTACCCGGTCACGTTCATCATCTCGCTGTTCAACGACAACGTGAACATCTACGAGGTGCGCAACAACGGTAACTGGTACGACTTCGGCTTCGTCGCCGGGATCGGGCTGCTGCACACCGTCTTCGGCGGGCACCGGCACGTGTCGAGGCGGCGGCGCAAGGCGTCCGCGACGGCATAGTCCGAGAATCCCGTTCGTCCTCAGTGGACGATTCGTTCGCAGTCGGCACCAGGGACGAAAGACCCTGCGCGACAAGCGGCCCGCGCGGGCACGCTGAGCCGGCACCCCACCCGAGGAGCAACTCATGAACTCACCTTCCCGGATCGTCGTCGGTGTCGACGGGTCGCCTGCCGCGAAGGCCGCACTCGTCTGGGCCGTTCAGGAAGCCAAGCGCACCAACGCGTCCGTGCTCGCTTTGTCCGTCTGCCAGCTGAGCCAGTCGTCCAGCCCGTTCGCCGACACGCACCGGAACGAGCTCGCGGCCGCGGTCGACGCACTCGGCATGACGGCGGACGGTGTCCGGATCGACCAGGACGTGCCGTTCGGCCAGCCCGGTCCCACGCTCGTCGCGCTCTCGCAGGACGCTGATCTCCTGGTGGTCGGCGACCACGGCTACACCAGGGCCGGAGTGCTGGTCATGAGCGCCGTCACCAGCTTCTGCCTGAGGCACGCCCGTTGCCCGGTGGTCGCCGTCCCGCTGGAAGGAGCGCACCATGACGGTCCTCTCATGCTCCGGCCTGAGACG
Source organism: Lentzea rhizosphaerae (assembly GCF_042649515.1). Lineage (NCBI taxonomy): Bacteria > Bacillati > Actinomycetota > Actinomycetes > Pseudonocardiales > Pseudonocardiaceae > Lentzea > Lentzea rhizosphaerae. The sequence goes on from NZ_JBHRZI010000007.1 coordinate 114,017, forward strand.
CCGGTTCGATGACGTCGTGGCCGTGGACGACGTGTCGTTCACGATCGCGGAAGGCGAGACCTACGGGCTGCTCGGCCCCAACGGGGCGGGCAAGACGACCACGATTTCGATGATCACCGGCGTGCTCGAACGCGACGCGGGCGAGGTGTTCGTCGACGGCATCGCGATGTCGACGCACGCCATCGCCGCCAAACGCCTGGTCGGTTACGTGCCGCAGGAGCTCGCTCTGTACCCGGACCTCACCGGCCGGGAGAACCTGCGGTTCTTCGCGAACCTCTACGGCGCCGGCCGCGAACGGGTCGATCACGTCCTCGACGTGGTCGGTCTGACCGAGCGTGCCGGTGATCTCGCCGGCGAGTACTCCGGAGGGATGAAGCGCCGGCTCAACGTGGCGATCGGGCTGCTGCACGAGCCTCGGTTGCTGGTGCTCGACGAACCCACGGCCGGGGTCGATCCGCAGAGCCGCAACCAGATCATCGAGAACGTCCGCGAACTGGCCGCCCAGGGCATGGCGATCCTCTACACCACGCACTACATGGAGGAAGCCGAGCGGTTGTGCGACCGGGTCGGCGTCATCGACTCGGGCCGCCTGATCGCCGAGGGCACCCGCCGTGAACTGGTCGAGCGGCTCGGCGAACGCGACCGCATCTCGCTGCTGCTCGACGGAGATCTCACGCACGCCACCGCCGTGCTCGGAACGGTCGCGAACGTGCGCGGTGTGGCGCCGCACGGGCAAGGACTCGAGCTCGTCGTCGACGACGCGCGGGAATGCCTGCCCGCTGTCCTCGCGGCGATCTCCACCAACGGTGTCGTGGTGCGGTCGGTCGAGGTGACCGAACCGAACCTGGAGACCGTGTTCCTGCACCTGACCGGCAAAGCGTTGCGGGAGTGAGCCATGCGTCACGCACTGCTGATCGCGGCACGCGACCTGCGCGAGCGGGCACGTGACCGCACCGCCTACGTGCTCGCGATCGTCCTCCCGCTCGGGCTCGCCGGCGTCTTCACGTTGATCCTCGGCAACATCAGCGGCGACAGCCAGCTCTTCACCTACGCCGTCGCGGACGCCGACCGCGGTGTGGTCGCCCGTGCGTTCACCGACGACGTGCTGCGGAAGGCGGCGGCCTCCGGTGCGATCGAACTGCGCACCGTTGCGTCCGAGCAGGAGGCCAGAACGCTGGTGGACGACGGCACGGCCACCGCCGCGTTCCTGCTGCCCGCCGGACTGACCGAGGACGTCCAGGCAGGACGCGCCGCGCGGATCGAGGTCGTCGGCGACGTCGACGCACCGACCGGCACCGACGTCGCGCGGTCGCTGGCCCAGGCCTACACCGACCGGCTCGGCGCGGTCCGCACCGCCGTGGCCGCGACCGTCCACTCAGGAGTGTCGACGCCGCCGGCCGAGCTCGCCGCCGCCGCGGCCGCCGCGCTCCCGCAAGCCGTGGTCGACGAGGACACCACCGGCCGCAGGCAGCTCGACGCGAAGACCCAGTACGCGGCGGGCATGGCGGTGTTCTTCCTGTTCTTCGCGGTGCAGCCGGGAGTGACCGGGCTGCTCGACGAACGCCGCAACGGCACGCTCGCGCGGCTGCTGGCCGCACCCGTGCGCCGCTCGTCGATCCTCACCGGCAAGCTGCTGACCAGCGTGGTCGTCGGCGTGGTGAGCATGACGGTCCTCGTGGTGGCGAGCTCCCTGCTGATGGGCGCGCGGTGGGGCCATCCCGTCGGCGTCGCCGCGCTGGTCCTGTCCGGTGTGCTGGCCGCGACCGGTGCGATGGCGGTGGTGGCCGCCATCGCGAAGACGTCGGAACAGGCCGGCGGCTGGCAGGCGATCGTCGCGATCGTGCTCGGTGCGCTCGGCGGCGCGTTCTTCCCGGTGACGCAGGCAGGTGGAGTGCTGGAAAAGCTCAGCCTGGTGGCGCCGCACCGGTGGTTCATGCGAGGGCTCGCGGATCTCGCGGGCGGAGGTGTCGCCGCGGTGGTCCCGTCGGTGGCGGCCATGACCGCGTTCGCGGCGGTGACGGGGGCGATCGCGCTGCTGTTGTTCCGGAAGGTGGTGCGACCGTGAAGGTCCTCTCGATCGGCTGGATGAACGTGCACCGCGCGCTGCGCGACCGCACCGGGTTGTTCTTCCTCGTGGCGCTGCCGCTGATGCTGGTGTTCATCATCGGCGCGGCGTTCGGTGGTGCGACGACACCGGTGGTCGGTGTGGTGGGTGGCGCCGGCGCACTGAGTGCCGAATCCGCGGTGCAGGTGCGGGACTTCCCGGACGAGCCTGCCCTGCGCACCGCGGTGGAGCACGGCGAGATCAGCGCCGGACTCGTGCGGACGGGCGACGACACCCCTCGTCTCCTCGTCCGCGCCGACCGGACGGGGCAGCAGCTCCGGATGCTCGTGACGACCTCGCTGACCCGTGAGGCCAACCGGATCGCGGCGGGCGAGTTCGTCTCCGCGCACACCGGGCTGGACCGCACCACCGCTCTGTCCGTTGTGGACTCTGTGCAGGTGTCACCGGTCGAGTTGCGGGTGAGCACCGCCGGCCGGGCGCTGTTCCCGGAGGGCTACTCCGGGTTCGACCTCGGTGCGGCGAACCAGCTGATCGTGTTCACCTTCCTCAACTCGCTCACCACAGCCGCCTTCCTCGTGGAGACCCGCCGGCTCGGCGTCACCCGCCGGATGCTCGCCACCCCGACGTCCGCACGGGTGATCGTGGCCGGCGAGGCACTGGGCAGGGTCGCGATCGCCCTGCTGCAAGGTCTGATCGTGCTCGTCGGGTCGGCGTTGCTGTTCGGCGTGCGCTGGGGTGACCCGTTCGGCGCTGCCGCACTGCTGTGCGCCTTCGCGCTCGTCTCGGGCGGCGCCGGGCTGCTGCTCGGGGCGGTCTGCCGCACTCAGCAGCAGACGACGGGTGCCGGCATCCTGCTGGGGCTGAGCCTCGCCGCGTTCGGCGGGTGCATGGTGCCGCTCGAGTTCTTCAGCCCCGTGCTGCGGAAGGTGGCGTTCGCGACGCCGCACGGCTGGGCCAACGACGGTTTCTCCGCGCTCACCAGGCGCGGCGGGGACCTGTTCACCGTCGCACCGCACCTGGCCGTGCTGGTGGGGTTCGCGGCCGTGCTGTTCAGCCTTGGTGCGTGGACGCTGCGTCGTGCCGTGACGCGGTGAGCAGTTCAGCGAACGCCTTGTGCAGCGCATCGGCCAGCACGTCCACGTCGGAGGTGCTGGCGCGATCGGCGGTGATGCCGATCGCCACCCTGTCGGTGTAGGACAGCACCGCGATGCCGGTCCTGATCCGAATGGCGATCGGAACGTACGGCAGGATCTCCACGATCCGCCGGCCCAGCACTCGCAACGGCTTGCGCGGCCCCGGCACGTTCGTGGTCACGGTGACGATGCTGCGCTGGGGCATCATGGCCCCGAGCCGGACGCTCCACGCGAGCGGTGCGAACGGCTCGTGCCTCGCGAGCTGGACGAGAGCGTTCCCGGTCTCGGCCTGGTGTCCCCGCTTGGCGTCGGCGAAGCGCTCGTGCACCAGCGAAAGCGCCTCCACCGCGGTCCCGGCGTCGACCGGCAGGAACGCGAGCCGGAGACTGATCTGGTTGTCCAGCCGCCGATCACCGCGGACCGACACCGGCACCATCGTCCGGATGCTGTGCGGGGACGGCCGTTCGCCGCGTTCCAGCAGAAGTGCGCGGTACGCCTGCGTCACCGCGGCCAGCACGACGTCGTTCACCGTCACCCCGAACGTGCGGGCGATCTCCTTCACCTCCGGCAACGAGGCTCGGACCACCCGGTAGAGGCGGGGCGAGCCGATCTGCCCGAAGAGCGACGACGGACGCACCGGCAACAACGACAGCGCCAGCGACAACACACCGCCGGCCAGCGCCAGCGGTGCGCGAACGACGGTGGACAGCAAAGAAAACAGGCTCGTGGACGGACCTTCGCCGGGAGGCTCCGGTGCGGGCGCGTCGCCGTACATGACGTCGTACATCATCGTGCCGCTCACGCCGTCCGCCATGCAGTGGTGCACCTTGGCCAGGACGGCCCACCGCCCCTCGGCGAGCCCCTCCACGACCCAGTACTCCCACAGCGGCCGGTCGCGGTCGAGCCGCTGCCCCATGATCCGGGCGACCAGGGCGCACAGCTCCGCGTCGCCACCCGGTGCGGGCAAGGCGGTGCGGCGCACGTGGTAGGTGAGGTCGAACGAAGGATCGTCCTGCCAAGCCGGTGTGCTCAGGTCCAACGGCGTGCGCACGAGCTTCTGCCGGGCACGGGGCAGCACCGGCAGCTTCGCCCGCATCAGCGCGAGGAACTCGGCGTGGCTCGGCACCGGTCCCTCGACCACCGCCACCGAGGCGATGGCCAGCGAGGCGTGCGGATCGGCGTCCTCGACCTCGAGGAAGGCAGCGTCCAACGGGCTGAGCTGGTCCATTCCTCCAGTGCAGCACCAACGGGTTCCGCCGCCCACGGCCCTGCGTCCCGCCGCTCGCGAGCCCTTCGGCCCTGCCTTCGCGGGCAGGGCTCGATCACGCTGAGGACAGGACGTACCAGGCGACGAGCACGCCGCCGGAGTTCGTCGCGAGATGCACCAGTGCGGGAGCGAGCACACCACGGCCGGTGTGCCGCCACCACAGCAGCACGACACCGGCGACCGACGCGGCCAGCACGGCGACCGACGAGACGAGGACCAACGACGCACTGCCGAACACCGCGCTCACCGCGGCGTTGTGCGTCAACGCCAGTGAGGGAAGCACGTGCCACAGCCCGAAGAGCGCCGACGCCCCGAGCACCGGCCCCCAGCGCCAGCGGTCGCCACCGCCGAGCAGCGCGGGCAGCACGCCGCGGAACGCGATCTCCTCCAGCAGCACGGTGCCCAGCGGGATGCGGACCAGCGCCACCCACAGCACGGAGCTCACCGCGAGGTCGGGCATGCGGCCGTCGTGGAAGAACGACCTCAGTGCCGGGACCACGAGAGCGATGCCGAAGCCGAGCGCGATCACGCCGAGGCCGGCCAGGCCGAAGAGGCCGGCCCGGCGCAGGTGCGCGCGATCCAGCCCGATCGCCGCGGCACGCAGACCCGACCAGCGGGCCAGCCCGACGAGCGCACCCGCCGTCACGAGGCCGCACAGCGGATAGGCCCATCCGGGCAGGACGCGGTTCGCGAGAGTGGTGGCCAGGACGAGCAACAGGACAGCGGCGGTCAGCGCCGCGACGCGACGACTCATGATGACTCCAGTATGCGCCCGCGCGACGAGTACCTGGACTGGCTGCGGGCGACGAGCCTCGTCGTGGTCGTCCTGTGGCACTGGGCTTTCACGATTCTGCGCTGGACACCGACGGGTCCGGTACCCACCAGTCCGCTCGGTTTCTGGTCCGGAGTGTGGATTCTCACCTGGTTGCTCCAGGTCCTGCCGATGTTCTTCTACGTCGGCGGCTGCGTGCACAGCAGCTCGTGGGCCCGTGACCGCACGCAAGGTGTCGGCCACTACGTGTGGCGTCACGTCCGCCACCTGCTCGTTCCAGCGTTGGGGCTCGTGCTCACCTGGGTGGTGCTCGGCGCGGTGTCCTGGGCGATCTTCGGGCTCTCCTGGATCCGCGGTGTGGTGCTGCTGGTCGTGAGCCCGCTGTGGTTCCTCGGGGTCTACGTCGTGCTCATCGCGCTCGTGCCGGTGAGCTCGTGGCTGCACCGCCGGTTCGACGTGCTGGTGCCCGTCTGGCTCGGCGGGATCGCGATGGTCGTCGACGTGCTGCGGTTCCGTTACGACCTGCCGTGGATCGGCTGGGTGAACATGCTCGTCGTGTGGTGGCTCGCCCACCAGGCCGGCTTCTTCCACCACCGGCTGACCCGGCGCACGGGATGGGCGTTGTTCTTCTGCGGCCTGTTCGGTCTCGCCGGGCTGGTGTTCTCCGGCCTGTACCCGGGATCGATGGTGGGGGTGCCCGGCGACCGGCTGTCCAACATCGGCCCGCCGACGTTCGTGATCGTGGCGTTGCTGGCGTTCCAGATCGGTTTCGCGGTGGTGACCCGTCCACTCGTCGAACGCGTCCTGGACGGCACGGTCGCGCGGCGGGTGGTGGCGGTGGTCAACTCGATCGCACTGCCGCTGTTCCTCTTCCACAGCACGGGGATGGCACTCGCGAGGGTGTCCGGGTTCCTCCTGCTCGGCGGTCAGATCTCGGACGACCGCGCTCCCGACCTGATCTGGTGGTTGCAGCGTCCGCTCGCCGTGGTGGTGCCGCTGCTGTTCACCCTGCCCGTGATCGTCCTTTTCGGACTGAGGAGGCGCACGTGAACTCACGGACCATTCCCACCTGGCGCAAACTCGCCTGGGCGGCCTGGCGTCCTCCGTCGGACCCCCAGTTCTACGGCGAGCTGGACCTCGACGCGACCGCGTTGCTCGCCTACGTCGACCACGTCCGTGAGACGAGTGGTACGCGTGTGACGATCACGCATCTCATCGGGCGCGCGGTGGCCCACGGACTCGTGCAGGTACCCGAACTGCGGGTGCGCGTGGCGTTCGGGCGGGAGTACGAGCGCGAGACCGCCGACGTCTTCTTCATCACCTCGGTGGAGAACGGCAAGGAGCTCAGCGGCGTGAAGATCACCGACGTCGAGCACAAGTCCGCGGTCGACGTCGCCGACGAGCTCACCCGCAGGCACGCCGCAATCGCCTCGGGCGCCGATCCGGAGTTCGGCAGGAGCAAGGCGTTGCTCGGACGCCTGCCGATCTGGCTGTTGCGCCCTGCGATGAGGTGCGGGGCGTGGCTCACCACGGCGCTCAACCTCGACCTGAAAGCGCTCGGCATGCCGCGCCAGGCCTTCGGCGGGGCCATGGTGACCTCGGTGGGGATGTGGGGTGTGCGGCGGGCGTTCTCGCCGCTGGCCGCGTACTACCGGATGCCGGTCCTGGTGCTGGTGGGCGCGGTGGAGCAGCGGCCGGTGGTCGTCGACGGCGAAGTGGTGGCCCGGCCGGTGCTGGGTGTCACGGCGACCTTCGACCACCGCTACGTCGACGGGTCACAGGCGGTGCGGTTCGCGGCGGCGGCGCGGGAGTACTGCGCCGATCCCCGCGCCTTCGAACCGGTGTGACCGTCAGCTCTGCACGGTCGCCGACGGTTGCGCCGCACCTGCGAACGTCACCGGCACGGCGGTCGTGAGAACGACATCGCCGTTCGCCGCGGACTCCTCCTGGAACAGGATCCAGCCGTTGCCGCCGTTCGGCTGGGCGAAGGTGATCTGTCCGGCGAAGGGTCGCAGCGCGTCGCCGCCACCGGTGACGAACCCGCGGCCGATTTCGGTCCTGTTCTTGTCGGTGAGCACGCGCACGGTGACGGTGCCCTCGAACACGTGCGCCCGGCCGGTGACGGACACCGGTGAGCGCAGGACGTCACCGCTCTTCGGCGCGTCGACCTGGATGACGTCGGCACGGGTGCCGGTCACGGCCCACCGATCACCTGACCGTTGCAGCGACACGACGGTCGGCAGCGTCGTGATCGGCCTGGTGTCGTCGTCCGGGCTCGCCGGGTAGCAGACGACC